>DATHWX010000018.1:0-209501 GCA_035460225.1 Methylotenera sp. | reverse complement strand
GTGATATTGCTTATTTCGGATTATTTATCGCAACATTTTTAACCTTAACAGTGCGTCGTCTTGATGCAGACCGCTTACGTGGTTAATTGGAATTCCTAGAATGAACATCAACCGTAAATTACGTTTTCAATTATTGGTCCAGAACAGCTTCTTCGTGGTGCTGTTTATACTGCTGGTCATTTTATTAGGCTACCTGGCTAGCCAGTACCGCTTTGCAAAAGACATTACGCAAGCAAATCGCAATATCCTGACCCAGGGCAGTATTAATGTGCTCAAACAGATGAAAGAGCCCGTGCATATCACGGTATTCGCTACCAAGGATGATGCATCAAGCGGCGATACTTTCCGTAAGGGCATGATCGATTTCGTAGCTCGTTACCAGCGTGAGAAAAAGAATATTACGCTGACTTTTATTAACCCATCCGAAGAGCCGAAACTGGCGCAAGAAGCAGGTGTTAAAAGCGATGGTGAAGTGATCGTTGAATACCAAAAACGTATTGAGCATATTACGCCGCCAATTGCCGAGCAGGAAATGACTAACTTGCTGGTACGTTTGTCTCGCACTAACCAGCGTCCTGTGATGTACCTGGATGGTCATGGCGAACGTAATTTATTAGGCGTTAAAAACTTCGATATCGGCGAGTTCGGTAAGCAATTGGAAGCTAAAGGCTTCAAGTTTGCCAACCCTGATTTGACCATCGCACAGCAAGTACCAAGCAATGGCGCGATGCTGGTGATTGCCAGCCCACAAGTTGATGTCAGCGATGTAGAAGCCAAGAAAATCAAGGCTTACATCGAAGCCGGTGGCAACTTATTATGGCTATTGGATGATGATAATCTGCGTGGCTTGAAAGAAGTCGGCGATTATCTGGGCTTGCATGTTTCGCCAGGCATTACGCTGGATATGGCTTCCGCTCAATATGGCGCTGATGCGCGCGTTTCTTTCGCTAGTCTCTATGGCGAGCACCCAATCACAACTAACTTTATGCTGCGTACCTTGTTCCCGGAAGCACATGAAGTGACCGCTAAAGGTACTGATGAAAACGGCTGGAAAGTCAGTAACTTGGTAGAAGTTGCGCCAAATGGCTGGCTAGCTGCTAAGAAGCTGCCAAAAGATGCCAAACCGGTATTCGATGAGAAAAACGATAAACGCGGCCCGATCAATATCGGTGTGGCTTTAGAACGTACTTACGGTAAAAAAGGCCAGCGCGTAGTGGTGATGGGGAATGCTAACTTCCTATCCAACACATTCATTACCAACGGCGGCAACCTGGATCTAGGTGTGAATATCGTTAACTGGCTTGCCGGTGACGACAGCCTGATTACTATCCAGCCTATGCCATTGAAAGATATCAATGTGACGATACCGGATACTAATTCAGCACGTATTATCGCCTGGACCGTGTTCCATGGCTTCCAGTATTTTATCCCGTTGGCGTTCATGGTTGCTGGCTTCTTCTTCTGGTGGCTACGCCGCAGGGCATAGTCTGGTTTAAGTCCTTAACTTTTGTTAGAGAGTGATGCATGAAAAAGCGTTGGTTACTAAATCTGGTTTTGTTGTGTGTGGTTGCAGGCTTAGTGGCGTTCTTATATCTACGCCCGAAACAGACTGTAGAGCAAGATGCAACTTATGAGATTTCCAATTACAAACTTGCGGAATTCAACGCTATCAGCATCGAATTTCCTACCAAAGCCCCTGTGACTTTCGAAAAAGTAGATGGCCTCTGGCGCTATACCGCACCTTACAAGACCCGCGCAGATCAAGGCTCTGTGCAACGCATCATGTCTATTATCGCGGCTAAAAGTAAAGAAAAACTGGTCAGCAACGATTTAGAGAAATTCGGCTTGAATCATCCTTTGATCAAACTTAAATTGTTCCGCGATAAAGATAATGCGGAAGAGTTTTTGTTTGGCACTCATAACCCTGTGACTGACGAGCAATATGTGGCGCACCACGGTGCGATTTATCTATTACCGAACACATATAGCGAAGCTGCTTCTACACAAACCATTGAAATGGTAGATAAAGCACCATTGGCCCCCCAGGAAAAAATCGCCGGATTTGATTTTGGCCATCTGGAGCAATGGGAATCTTCACGTCTGCAACTGGATATGGTCGATGGTAAATGGAAAGCATCTACCGCTAAAGCCAAACCGCAGCAGGACGAGCTCAATGAGTGGCTGGATTTCTCATGGATTCATAATGCCGCTAAATCGGTCGAGTTTTATGTGCCGGATCGCAGAACTGCCTATCCTTCATTTGAAGTCAAATTGGTTAATGGTAAAAAAATCCATTTTGATAAAATCCAGGAATCGCCGGATTTGATATTGGCGCGCCCGGATGAGGGGCTGATGTATTACTTCCCTGCAGACGCTGGGTTTACCATGCTGAACCCGCCTTTGAACTTGCCTAATTAAGCAGTAGCTAACGGAAAATATTTTAGCGCATGCCTGAATTACCAGAAGTAGAAACCACGCGGCGCGGCATGCTGCCGCTAATCGGTAAAACGGTCAAATCGGTCAGCATCCGCCATTCCACTTTACGTTGGCCCATCCCTCAGCAGCTTATCGAGACATTGCCGCAGCAAACCCTGCATAACATCACGCGTCGAGCCAAATACATCTTGTGTGAGTTCGATACCGGCGTACTGCTGCTACATCTTGGCATGTCCGGGCGTATCTGCGTGTTGGACGATAATTACCCACCCGAAAAGCACGATCATTTCGATGTCCAGTTTAATGATGGCCATGTGATGCGCCTGCGGGATCCGCGTCGCTTTGGTGCGGTATTGTGGCTGGATAATAAAACCAATGATCACGTGCTATTGAATAGTCTGGGTCCTGAGCCATTAGATGAGGCTTTCAATGCGAAATATCTGCACAAAGCCTTGAGCAATAAAACTTTGGCAATCAAGAATGCCATTATGGATGGGCATGTGGTTGTCGGTGTGGGAAATATATATGCTTCGGAGTCTTTGTTCCGGGCGCGTATCCATCCTGAAACGCCTTCGAATAAAGTATCGCTTAAATCATGCGAAAAGCTAGTTGCTGAAATTAAATCGACCTTAAGTGACGCTTTAAAAGCGGGTGGCAGCAGCTTGCGTGATTTCTTCGGCGCCGATGGTAACCCCGGGTATTTCCAACAGGAATACTTTACCTATGCGCGCACCGACCAGCCTTGTAAAGTTTGTGGCAAGCCGATCAAATGCATACGTTTAGGTCAGCGTTCTACTTTTTACTGCGCCGTTTGCCAAAAACGGTAATGGCTAAGCACTACATATTACGAGCTTAATACGTTAATCTAGCTCCGCATTACGCCTAAGGTTTTGAAGTTGATCGTAGGCAATAAAGAACCCACAACCATGCCAGTTGCACTGGCAATCAATCCGGCGAATTGAGCTGGCAATAATGGATCTTCTGCAAAAACTAATACGCTGATCCAAGTTAATAAACCCATGAAAATCGCTAATAGAGCACCTTGATTGGTTGCGCGTTTCCAGTAAACGCCACATGCCAGTGGAATGAATGCCATGACCAATGTGATCTGGTAAGCATTCTCAACCATTTTGAAGATACTCAGTTTAGAGTTGATGGCATACAGCGTCACCATCAGGGTAAAGGTCAACGTGACTATACGCATCCAGCGCAGCATCTCTTTATCGGTTACATTGCCCAGCATAGGCTTCAAGATATTCTCTGTGAATGTGACGGATGGGGCTAACAAGGTTGCGGAAGCACAGCTCTTGATGGCTGAAAGCAATGCGCCAAAGAACATGACCTGAGCGAATAATGGCGCATGTTCCAATACCAATGTAGGCAATATCATCTGAGGGTCTGTATCGATCAGGCCATTGACCATTTTCGGGTCTATCATCGTGGCAGAGTAAGCCAGGAACATCGGCACGAAAGCGAATACAAAGTACAAGCTGCCGCCTAGCACAGAGCCCCATACAGCGATCTTAATGGTTTTAGAAGACTGCACACGCTGAAACACATCCTGTTGCGGGATAGAGCCAAACATCATGGTCATCCAGGCTGCAGCGAACGCAATGATTTCTTTTAAATCAGGCGTAGGCCAAAACTCGAACTTGCCAGCCGCACGGGCGTGGTCTACGACAGCGCCAACGCCACCCACCATTCCGCTGACTTCACCGCCGATGTACAGCATACCGATACAGATAATTATCATTTGCAATAAGTCTGTAATCGCAACTGCCCACATGCCACCGAATACGGTATAAATCAGGATAGTCCCGGAGCCTATCCACATACCTGCTAGTTTGGAAATCTCACCGTTTGAAACTACATTGAATACCAGACCAAGTGCTGTGATTTGTGCACCTACCCAGCCTAAATATGAAATGACGATAGCAATGGTAGTAAGCACTTCAACGCCGCGGCCATAACGCTGTTTGTAGAAATCACCGATAGTCAGTAATTTCATGCGGTATAGCGGTGCCGCAAAAAATAGTCCGACGAGTATTAGGCACATGGAAGAGCCGAAAGGATCTGAAACTACGCCATGCAAGCCTTCTTGCAGGAAGGTCGCAGGAATACCTAACACGGTTTCGGAACCGAACCAGGTGGCGAATACTGTGGCGGTCACCATATAAAACGGTAAATGCCTACCGGCGATCGCAAAGTCTTTGGTGTTATGCACACGGCGTGCGGCCCATAAGCCTATCGCGACAGAAATGACCCAATAAATGATGACAAACCAAAGTAACACTGGAGAGCTCCCTTAAACGACTATTTCAACGGTAATAATTTTATTGTAGTGATGTTGCTAAATCAGGCCTAACGCCACAGCAGATATACCTGCCAGCTGTAATAGCAATAATAAAATAATAGCTAAGGTCAGCCTTTTTTGCCAGCGTGCCTGTTTTTGCTGGACTTGTATCAGGTTGTTGACCATCAGGCGGATCGGTAACTCTTGCTCGGCTTCTGTACGTTGCAGTAAAAATTGCCTAACTAGGCGCGGCATTTTCGGTAGATTCTTTGCGATGTAAGGCAATTCGCTTTGCAAGGTTTTCACCATGCTGCGCCAGCCGACCTGTTCACTCATCCAGCGATTTAGGAAGGGCTTAGCAGTCTGCCAAAGGTCAATATTAGGGTCGAGATCGCGTCCCAAGCCTTCGATATTCAATAAGGTTTTTTGCAGCATCACCAGCTGTGGTTGAATAATGACGCCAAAGCGACGTGACATCTGGAACAGGCTTAATAGCGTGCGGCCAAAAGAGATATCTTTAAGTGGCTTGTCAAAGATAGGTTCGCAAATGGCGCGGATAGCGGTTTCCAGCGCTTCAACATTAGTGTGCGGCGGTACCCAACCGGATTCGATATGCGCAACTGCGACATCGTGGTAATCGCGATTGAAGAATGCCAGGAAATTACGGGCCAGATAGTATTTATCGTTATCGGTGAGCGTACCCATAATGCCGAAATCAAGCGCGATATAACGTCCGTCATCTGCCACCTGTATATTGCCCGGATGCATGTCGGCATGGAAAAAACCGTCACGGAATACCTGGGTAAAGAATATCTCGACACCATCATGGGCAAGCTTGGTGATATCGATGCCTTTGGCAGTCAATAAATCCGTACGGCTAATCGGTGTGCCATACATGCGCTGCATGACCATGACCTGTTCACGGCACCAATCCCAGTAAACATCGGGAACCAACAGTCTTTTATCAGGAAAATTACGGGCAAGCTGTGTGCAGTTTGCAGCTTCCAAGGTCAGGTTAAGTTCACTGTGTGTATGGTCGGCAAACTCAACTACAACTTCACGCGGTTTGAGGCGTCGGCCCTCAGCGGAAAGGGTCTCTAATAACCAGGCCGCAGTATCCAGTAATAATAGGTCTTTATGAATAACGTCAGCAATGCCAGGGCGTAGTACTTTGACCGCGACGGGAGTGCCATCCAGTAAATGCGCGAAATGTACCTGGGCTACCGACGCACTGGCAATTGCTGTTTCTTCGAATTCGGAAAAGACTTCATTGAGCGGTAAACCATAAGCCTGAACGATAGTGGCTTCTACATCGCTGAATGGAAAGGGCGGAACCCGGTCCTGCAGTTTTGCGAGTTCTTCGGCGACATCCTGTGGAATCAGGTCGCGACGGGTAGAAAGCATCTGGCCGAATTTTACGAAAATCGGGCCTAGTGCTTCCAGCGCTAATCTTAATCTTACTGCACGGGGCTGATTTTTTTTACGCCAGAACAACAAGCCATTGACCAAACCCTGGAATGGTTTGAGCTTGGTATGCTGTAATGCGAATTCATCTAAGCGGAATCTTAATGCGATGTAAACAATGTAAATAAGACGGAAAAAACGCATAAATTATTGGCTATCTACATCAGTTTTGTTAATTGGGGATTTGCTGGCAGGCTTATTGTCATCTGCCGCAGCTTGAGACAGTTTAGCCAATCGTTTTTCAAGGCGTTCTGTATCGGCTCGTAAAGTATCGACTTCACTATTGAACTGTTCCACATGACGTTTTTTCGCGATAAGCGGATTTTCTTCCTGCCAGTATTCACTAAGCATGGAGGCGAGATTGATGCCAGTATCCTTGATTGTGGAGGCTGCCTGGCGTGTGAATTGACCGATTTTATAAGCGGGTACATCCCCAACCACTTTGCTCAAATCCTCTTCATAATCCCAGCGCATATTCGTCAGCACTTTAGCCAGTTCTGTTGCCAAATGCGTATCCCCTTCAATATCGATCTGCATACGGGCAGTCTCGTCTTTCGCTAATAAGCGAAGCAGCAGACTAGGTGGAATGGTTACATGGGCATCAGGGATATTCGCTTCACCGGCAATCGCAAGACTGCCATTTTCAAGGATCACTAAAGTCGTATTGAACAATGCGATATTGAACTGCACGGACTTACCTGCGAATGGCTGCAATATCTCATTCGCCCAGCTGTTCTGGGCTATCAGATGCTGTAAAACCCTTGTGGAAATGGATTTGAACATCAGACTTTATAGCCTTTATGTAAGGCCACTACGCCTGCCGCCAGATGGTAATAATCGACTTTGCTTAGCCCGGCATCAGTCATCATCTGTTTGAGCGTTTCCTGATCCGGATGCATGCGGATAGATTCAGCCAGGTACTGGTAACTGTCGGCATCCTTTGCCAATAACTTACCCATCAATGGTAAAAGTTTAAACGAATAAGTATCGTAAAGTTTTGATAATGGCTGCCATACTTTAGAGAACTCTAAAACCAGCAAACGTCCGCCCACTTTCAATACACGCTGCATTTCTGCTAAGGCTAGGTCTTTATGCGTCATATTGCGCAAACCGAATGCGACGATTACGCAATCAAAATACTGGTCGGGGAAGGGCAGTTTCTCTGCATCGCATTGTGCCGCAGGCACATTCAAACCTTCATCCAGCATACGGTCTCGGCCTACTGACAGCATCGAGGCATTGATGTCAGTCAATATGACCTGGCCTTCAGGGCCGACTTTTTTAGAGAATAACTTTGAAAGATCGCCGCTGCCACCCGCGATATCCAATACTTTATCGCCTTCACTCACACCGCTGATTTCTACCGCAAAGCGTTTCCAGCCGCGGTGTAAGCCTGCGGACATCACATCATTCATGAGGTCATATTTGCTGGCGACGGAATGGAAAACTTCACCGACTTTCTTGGCTTTTTCTGTTTCGGCAACAGTCTTGAAGCCGAAGTGCGTGTTGTGGTCGTTACTCATAATGATGTCCGTTTCAGCCAGTAAATGACAGGCTATTCTTTACGTTTAATGCCCGCTATGCTGAGTTTACCTAAATATTCCAGCCATAATGCCTCGTAGTTTTTAGCCAGATCATAAAGATAATCCCATGAATATAAGCCGGTATCATGGCCATCCGAGAATACTAGCTTTACTGCATAGTTTCCGACAGGTTCAATAGCTACAATGTTCACATCCTCTTTGCCGGTTTGCAGTACTTCGTTACCGTGACCATGTCCGCGTACTTCAGCAGAAGGTGAATAAACCCGTAGAAACTCGCAGGACAGCATACACTCGGTTGCGTTATCAAATTTGATCTCTAATAAACGCGAAGCTTGATGCAGGCGGATATCAATCGGGCGTGGAGATGTCTGGTTCAGGCCGCTCATAATCATTCAAATTATCAAAAATGTGATGATAACAGATGCGGGCTATTTGCTTGCTTCCGCTGTATCTAAACCGCTTATACTAATTTACTAACCGCTTATCTGAATTTTATTTGAAATAACCCGAATAGTTAACTGATTTGGTTGATTATTTACTTTAAAATGATAGAGTATCAATACGTTAAAGTGGTTTAAGGACCATCATGGCTGAAAATAAAGCTGAAAGTAAATTATCCCATCAATTTGCCGCCTATTCCGAGTGGCGTAAAGCGCTCGTCGATACTATCTGTGATTACCGCAGCTGGTTGAATGAACAAGAGCTTAATGATGCACAAGTGGATCAACGTATCCAGCACTTGTTAGACCGGTTACGTGAAGACAAATTGAATGTGGCTTTCGTTGCTGAATTTTCACGCGGTAAATCAGAGTTGATCAATGCGATCTTCTTTGCAAACTATGGACAACGTCTGTTGCCGTCTAGCGCAGGCCGTACTACGATGTGTCCTACTGAATTGCTGTATGACAATACCAAACCGAGTTCTATTGCGCTATTGCCAATTGAAACACGACTTTCCGATGCGACTACCACTGAGTACAAACGCTATCCTGATGAATGGAAAGTCGTGACATTCGACATGGACTCCAATGATAGTATGGTCAATGCCTTTAAAGAAGTAAGCAGCACTAAATCTGTATCTGTGGAAGACGCAGAAAAATATGGCTTGTTTGACCCGAATAGTTCAGACGATGCCTTAAGCGTTAATAAAGACGGCACAATTGATGTGCCATGCTGGCGTTATGCCATGATCAATTTCCCCCACCCACTGCTTGAGCAGGGTCTGGTGATTCTAGATACTCCGGGTTTGAATGCGATTGGTACCGAACCGGAATTAACGTTAAACATGTTGCCGAATGCACATGCTGTACTGTTTATTTTAGCGGCAGATACCGGTGTAACTAAATCTGAGATCGATGTGTGGCGCCAATACATTAGCGGCACACGCTGGAAGCAAAAAGGCCGTTTGGCCGTACTGAACAAAATCGATGGTCTTTGGGACGAGCTTAAAGAAGAAAAAGAGATCCAAAAAGAAATCACCAAGCAGATTAAGACCAGTGCTGAATTATTGGGTTTGGATACAAATCAGATATTCCCAATTTCTGCGCAAAAAGGTTTACTCGCAAAGGTCAACAATGACCATGACCTGTTGATTAAAAGCCGGATTCTGGAACTCGAAAAAGCGTTATCTGACGAATTGATCCCATCTAAGAAAGAGATTGTTCGTGATAATACCCAGAACGAGATCGAAGACTTGATCGCGAACTCACACCTGATTCTGGACGCACGTTTTTCTGGTATTAATGACCAGCTGATCGAGCTACGTGGCCTACGTGGTAAGAACGAAGACGTTGTTGAGCACATGATGAATAAAGTGAAAGTGGATAAAGAGAATTTTGAGAAGGGCTTACAGCGCTTCCAGGCTTTACGCAGTATCTTCTCTCAACACACTAACCGTTTGTTTACCTTGTTAGGTATGGAAGCCTTGAAATCACATGTTCACACAACTCGTGAAACGATGATTCAAGCGAGCTTTACTAAAACGATCCGTGATGCTATGGATAAATTCTTCAGTGAATTGAAAAATCGCCTGGTTTCATCTGATACGCAAATCGATGAAATCAAGAAAATGATGGATGTGATGTATGAAAAATTTGCCAAGGAGCACGGCTTACGCAAGTCTGATCCACCGGCATTTTCTACTTTGCGTTATCAAAAAGAACTGGCTAAATTAGAGCGTGCTTATAAAGAGCAATTTAATACAGCGTTCAACATGATTGCCAATGAGAAAATGACTTTGACCACCAAGTTCTTCGAAACTTTGGCAAGCCGTGTGATCCATGTGTTTGAAGTGGCAAACCGTGATATTGAAAATTGGCTAAAAGCAGTAATCGCACCAATGGAATCGCAAGTACGTGAACATCAATTACAGTTACGTCGCCGCTTGGAAAGTATCAAACGTATCTATAAAGCGACTGACACCTTGGAAGACCGCATCTTGGAACTGGAAACCATAGAGAAAAGTATCCAGGCGCAGATTGACGATTTAAAAGTCTTGCGTATGCATATGAAGAATGCATTGGCATTTGAAGCGGAAGACGAAGTTAAGGCTGCTTAAGTACTAATTTGAAGCAATAAAAAGGCTGCAATCGCAGCCTTTTTTATTTTGTTGCTTTTCCGTTTTTTAACGGCTAGCTAACATCAAGGTTTTCATTTTTTGCATCGCTTTTTGCTCAATCTGACGAATACGTTCTGCTGAAACACCAAATTCATCCGCAAGCTCATGCAAGGTTTTCCCACCTTTATCCTGTAACCAGCGTGCTTCAACTACACGGCGGCTTCTGTCATCCAGGTTTTCCAAAGCATGTGCCAAGCCCGTTGTTTCGGCAACTTCAGTCTGCTTAGCATCCAAAGCTTCAGAAGGCTCCAAGCTTTCATCCTGAAGGTAGGCTATAGGGCTGTAATGCTCATCGCTATCATCGTCAATATTAGCTTCCAGCGAAATCTCATGACCATCTAAACGTGATTCCATCTCCAGTACTTCTTCAGGTTTCACGTTCAGTTCACGGGCAATATGCGCTACTTCATTTGGCTGCAAACTGCCTAAACCAGTTTTCATGCTGCGCAAGTTAAAGAACAATTTGCGTTGCGCTTTAGTGGTAGCGATTTTAACCAAACGCCAGTTACGAACAATGTATTCATGAATCTCTGCTTTGATCCAATGCATGGCAAATGAAACCAGGCGCACACCGCGCTCAGGGTCAAAGCGTTTAACCGCTTTCATAAGGCCTATATTACCTTCTTGAATCAAATCGGATTGAGGTAAACCATAGCCTGTATAACCGCGAGCAATACTAGCCACCAAACGCAAGTGGGAGACGATGAGCTGGCGTGCAGCTTCAAGGTCGTTATCCTGTTTGAATTTAACTGCTAGGGAATACTCTTCCTCAGCAGTTAGGATTGGATAAGCTTTGATAACCCGTGAGTAATGCTCAAGGCTGTCAGTTGCAGTTAATACCGGTAATGTTAATGCGTTAGTCATTGAAACGTTAATCCTCCAATAGAATACATTTTAGCACTCTCATTAAGAGAGTGCTAGTGGCTAAAAGTTTCAAACTACTTGGAAATATAAAAGATGCTCACCCTTGATCCAAATCAAAGGTGGCGATATATGTTTGATGATATAGCGGTCAGCAAGTTCACAGGGTGTAAGAAAAATTCGGCAGCCAGGCCTTTAAAGTGTCTGTTGGCAATGGTTTACTGATGTAATAACCCTGAATCACGTCACATCCTAACTCAGCCAATGCCTGTAAGATTTCTTTAGTTTCCACGCCTTCTGCAACTACAGTTATACCTAAATTGTGTCCGAGCTCAATAACCGAGCGAACGATCATGGCATCTTTTTTATTGATGAGCATATCCATGATAAATGACCTGTCGATCTTAATTTCAGTGATAGGCAAGTTTTTGATACTGGCAAGCGAAGTGAAACCAGTACCAAAATCATCGATTGAAAGCCCGATCCCTCGTTCACTTAAGGCAATAATGGCTTCTTTGGCCCGGGTCGGTTCAATAAAAATCGCACTTTCAGTGATCTCCAGTATTAATTGGCTAGGTTCGGTACCTGTTATCTTAAAAGCATCATCAACCATTTTTAGTAATTGAGGATCGTGTAACGAACGCGCTGACAGATTAACGCACATGCACATTTTATTACCTTTTAACGCTAATTCTTGGCAGTAGCGCAACGCTTCACATAGCACCCAGCGCGTAAGCGGGTTAATCAGGCCTGTAGGTTCGGCGATGCCGATAAATTTGTCTGGATACAATAAGCCTAAACGTGGATGCTGCCAGCGTACCAGCGCTTCCAAGCCAAAAATATGGCCAGTTTTAAGATCTAACTTGGGCTGGTAATGTAAAAGCAGTTGATTCTGCTCGATGCCATCCCGTAGCTCAGCCATCAGCCCCAAACGCTCCATGCTATGAAGGTTATAGCGCGGTTCATAGATTGCATATCCACTGGCCATCTGCTTAGCGCGATACATAGCGATATCTGCTAACTGCAATAACTTATCAGCGTTATCAGCATGCTCAGGCATAGTAGCTACGCCAATACTGACTTCCACTTCAATAGGAACGGCATCAATCATAAAGGGCGAAGCGAAGGCACCCTGTAATTTCTTAATAACGTTAGGCAAATCATTAATAGACGCTAAGTGCGTAAGTAATACTCCAAACTCATCTCCACCTAAACGGGCGACTATATCGGCATCGAATAGCGCATCCGTAAGACGTTTGCCTACTTCTTTTAATAAGATATCCCCACTATCGTGGCCTAGGGTATCGTTAACATCCTTAAAACGGTCTAAGTCCATTAATAAAAGCGCCATAGGCCACTTACCGCTTTGGGCGTGTGACACTGTTTCCCTTACCAGCTCGTGAAAACGGGCTCGGTTAGGAAGTTGGGTCACTTGGTCGGTATAAGCAAAAGAGTAAATAATCTCTTCCGCCTGGCGGCGCTCCTGGCGAATTTCGGCTTCTCGTAACTCTCTTTGCGTAGCAGGTACCAAACGCTTTAAATTGCCTTTTAATACATAATCATGTGCGCCTGCCTTCATGATATTTACCGCACGGTCTTCGCCGATGGTGCCGGAAACGATAATAAAGGGGATATCCAGTGTAGTGTGGTGTAATACTGAGAGTGCATCAAAAGCGTTGAATTGGGGCATGGTGAAATCAGAAAAAATGATATCCCAAGTTTGTTTTGCAAGGGCTTCGCTCATGCCGGCTGCCGTATCTACCCGTATAGAAAATACATTGTAGTCGGCATGCTTGAGTTCATTCAGCAAAAGCTCAGCGTCATCTGCTGAGTCTTCCACAATTAGAGCTCTTAACGGCTTCATTTTGCTTGTTCCTGCGCATTAGGTAGTTCGTTTAATATTAACCAGTAAAGTCCGAGTTGTTTTACGGCTTCCATAAAGTGGCTGAAATCCACAGGTTTCCTGATATAGCTATTTGCACCCAAGCGGTAACCATTGATAATATCCTGCTCTTCTTTGGATGAGGTCAGGATTACGACCGGTTGCAGATTGGTGCGTTTATCGTTGCGTATGCGCTGTAACACTTCCAAGCCATTGACTTTAGGTAATTTGAGGTCGAGTAAAACGACCGCGGGTAAAGGGTTATCCTCGCCAGTTTTCTTGAAGAAGTAATCCAGCGCTTCTTGGCCATCACGTGCGACTACGACCTCGTTTTGAATATTATTATTCCGCAAAGCCCGGATGGTGAGCATTTCATCATCAGGATTATCTTCCACTAATAATATGATTTTACTTTTCATAACCTCTCCTTATTACATCCTATTCCGGTAATGAGAAATAGAATGTTGCACCTTCCCCAAGAATACCTTCACCTCGAATTGAGCCACCGTGTCGATGAATGACGCGCTGTACCGTGGCTAGTCCAACTCCGGTTCCAGGGAATTCGGAAATGCTATGCAAACGCTGGAATGCACCAAATAATTTATCCGCATAAGCCATATCAAACCCAACCCCATTATCGCTGACAAAAAACTCTTTTTTGCCGTCTTTATCCTGTGTCATTCCAAATTTAATGACTGGCATCGCTGTCTTGCTGCTGTATTTCCAGGCATTACCTAAAAGGTTGGATAAAGCGACCCGCAATAATGAAGTATCCCCTTCTGCGAAGAGTTCCGGTTCAATATGACATTCAACAACTCGGTTGGGTTCGTTGTTACGCAGCTCTGTAATTACATCTTGTGCTAGCGCGCTAAGATCTACTGTGTTGTGGCGCATCTCGACACGTGCAATATTGGATAAATCCAGCATGTCATCGATCAGCTGACCCATACGCTGCGTTGCACTGCGAATACGCTGCAGGTAATTCTTGCCTTGGTCATCCAATTTACCTGAATAATCTTCCAGTACCGCCTGGCTGAAACCATCAATCGCACGTAAAGGTGTACGCAAGTCATGCGAAACCGAATAACTGAACGCTTCCAGTTCCTGGTTAGCAGTCTGTAATGCCACTGCATGTTGGCGAATTTCTTTTTCCGCTTGTTTTTGAGCAGTAACATCACGGGCTGCGGCGAATACGCCTAATACCTTGCCTCTTTCGTCTTTATATACGGAGGCGTTGAATAAGACTGGAGTCAGGCTGCCGTCGGAACGCCATATCGTAAGCGGGTAATCGGTAACAAAGCCATTCGCAAAGACTTGTTCATAGCTTTGCCTTGCATTATCCGGTTCGGTAAAATATTTAAAGAAATCCGTGCCTATTAATTCAGTTCGGTCTTTACCAATGATTTTGATTGTTGCGGCATTGACGTCGGTAATCTCACCGTCAGGATTAATAGCGACCATCGGGTCCAGGCTGGCTTCAATCAAACTACGTGCATATACGGGGTTAGCAATCGCATAATGGATGCGCATGGCAATTGGTAGGGTAATGGCGAGTGAAACTAATAACGCGATAAAAGCTACACCGCTAAACCGCACAATCCGGTTAGTAAGAGGTTCTGTGATGGCATGCAGGTATACGCTACCTACTTGCCGTTGATCATGCAGCACAGGCCAAAACACCATGAGTTCATTGCCTTCATAATGATGACCTATGCTTTCGCTAGTTTTAGATGCTTTACGCGCGCCTGAGCGAGAGTAACTAGCAAACATCTTTCCTTTAGCGGTATAAACCGCTGCTGCTGCAATCTCAGGGTTGAGAGAAAATGGATTGAGATATTCCTGGGCTGCATTTGGATCATCAAACTCCAGTGAAGCTACCATACGTGTGGCAAGAATCTCAGCTTGTGCGGCCACTTCCTTTTGCTTTTGAACACGATAAGTATGGTTATCGTAGGTCACCATCACAGCGCTGGCCAAGAATAGTGACAAAGTGCAGATAAGCACGGTGATCAGTGTTAGTTTGGTACGAATAGGAAGCCTATCTAACCAATTCATTTTTTCTATGATCCTTTGGAAGACCGTTTTTTTACTTTAAGCGCTACGCTCAATAATTTCGAGCTGATGGTTAATCCGTTCTGTGCCGCTGCATCATCATCAATATTAAAGCGTACCCGGTTATTCGAGATGACAAAGTCGATGATGCTGGGAACGCCGTCGTTATTGACTGTCAGAACGGAGGTTCCTCGTAGATTTTCTATGATTTGCGGGCTATGCTGTCCGTCCGCACTATCGATATATAAAATATGGCAGCCTAGATTGCGGTCCACGCTTTTGATTGGCCGTACATTCACACTGCGATTATTGATACTTTCCGTACCAATCACTTTCTCCAGCGTAGAGATAAACTGGTCGTTACTGCCGAATACACACAATGTGATGGGACTGTTCGGCGATTCAAATGCTGTAGATGGCCATTCAACATATGAACCGAATTTATACAGGAAAGCGGCCTTGACACCGTATTCCAGGGATTCATCCGCTAATACCGGGTTGATAAAAGTAGTTGCAATGAATAAATAAATAAAGGCCAGCGCCTTCAGTAATTGTCGGGCATAGAAGGGCATGTGCATGTGCTGCACTTGTTTGCTAGTCCTTATTAAATTTAAAAATCCCATTGGACTTTCCCGTAAATGCTGCGCTCGATTTCTATTCTGGCATCGCCAGGAAAGCCATATTCCACGTGCTGGCTATGGATAAGATTCTGGCCTACCAAAGCGAGTTGGACGTTTTTAACTGGGCGCCATCCTAAACGTACATTGAGTTCCGTATAACTTGGAGTTGTCCCACCTTGTGCCAATTGTAGTTTATCAGTCCAGCGTAACTGAGCATCTAATTCAACGTTATTAGACAGGTTCATGGAAGATTTTAATGAAACCTGGTGCCGTGGGTCAGCAGTTTCGAGTGCACCATTATTCAAATCGAATTGTCCTGGTTTTACATTCAGATTTTCTTCCAGGTATCGATAGCCAAGATTTAAACGCCACCAGCTTAATGCTTGGTAACTACCGCTGAATTCGATGCCGTAAGTATTGCCTTCAAGGTCATTGGCCGTTACAAAAAGCGATGCAGGATTGGTTGATGTTTTGATACTGCGGATATCGTCATATTCATTGTAAAAGGCCGTTACCGAAGTGTTGATTTTTGGCCCTAATTGGGCGCGATAGCCCAATTCATAGGCCACTACATTTTCTGATTTGAAATCATCATTACCGATCAATAAATTTTGTGGGGCGGGTAATGTGGTGAGGAATCGTACATCGCGGTCTATACGAGAAGGCATCCTGACTGCACGAGAAACTGCAGCCCATAATAATTGATTCTGCGATACTTTCCATTGTAGACGTGCACTCGGCTCGCTCTCCCAGCCCGTATAGTCGTTATGTTCAAGCTTAGTCCCAAGTGTTAATGAAAGCTTATCGTGCAGCTTGATTTCATCCTGAATAAAGCCGTTATATAGCTCCTGATCCAGATGGGCTGGTGCGAATGTCAGACTTGGGGAGGCACTAACGACATCATGAGTGGAGCGGTAACCTAAACCCCAAACAATCTTATTAAGGTCGTTTAAAATAAAATGATGCTGGAAATCAACATCATAGGTATCAAGCGCATCTTTAAAGATGCCTGCAGGAGCCAGTGGTATACCATTAAAAACTGTACCAGGCTGAGGGACTGAAAAATCGGTTTTATCGTAATACATTTGCAAACTCATCTCAGAACTAGCAGAAAAACTATGGGTCCAGCGGCCTAGAATATTGCCACCATTTGCTTGACCAGTTCCGCCAGTAAAAACATCTTCTCTACCCCCGTAAATATCACCTTGTACGGTGAAGCTATCTTTTGAAGAAGCGTCTGCATCAATACGGAAGCCGCCTTGGCTCATATGCCAGCCATCATGGGCGTCCTTGCCGTTTCCAAAAGCCTGATCATCTCTATCGAAATATTTTCCGTAAATACGGTAAGACACATTATCGGCAAGTTTTCCGCCATAACGTTCGGCAGTGGCGGCACGTAATTCATTGCCAGCTACGGCTTCTAAATGTGTGCCTTGTGTATCCTGAGCCTTTTTGGTAATGATATTGATAACGCCATTAACCGCATTAGCGCCCCAAAGCGTGCCACCTGGACCACTAATGACTTCGATTCGATCGATGTCTTCCAGCAAGTAATCCTGCCTATCCCAGAATACCCCTGAAAATAGCGGCGAATAGATAGTGCGGCCATCAATCATCACCAATAGTTTATTACCTAGTTCAGTATTGAAGCCCCTGGCACTAATCGCCCAGTCGTGAGAATTCTTTTGCGCAACACTTAGATTATCTGCCAACCGCAAAGCTTCCGGAATGCTAGTTGCACCGGAACGGCGGATATCCTCGTTAGTAATCACAGTCACCGCTGCAGGGGCATCTAAAATGCGTTCCGGTTGCCGGGAAACCGAGGTAATTTCTATATTGGCCAAATCCTCTAAAGACATTTGGGAGAAGTTCTTTGGCGAAAGTAATGGACGAGCCTCAGCCATGACAAATGGTGTGAACAACAAACAGGGAATGGCAGTGAAATAGCCGATAACAGCCTTTTTAGGATGACTGTTATTAATTAAATCGGCAAGCAAACTTGAATTCAATGATAAAAACCTTTGGGTCCATTTACCTGGCTTCTTATGTTTGTTTTTAGGCATGCTTCTCCAAAGAGAGGGGAATCAAAAAGGTACGAAAATAATATACTCGCAAGGCCTTATGAAATCAAGCTATGGGAACTGCTAGGTACCGCGTATTTATTAGGACTGCGGGAAATTGATTGTCAGCGGATATTTACATTTAATCATGCTGAATTGTTTAGCAATCAATGGTTAATTCAATTAATTTTAATAGAGGCGATCGAGCGAGTAACAGCAAGGTAAGAGCCAAGCCAGCCGATAAAAGTAGCCAGGCCGATTATGCCCAAATAGAGCTGGTCATCAAACAGGCTCAAGCGAAAATCACTGTTATAGAGCATGGATACTTGCGATACCGAATAATTGAATCCGCCGATTACGATTGCGATGATGAGGATAGCTAGAAGGCCACCAAATAAGCCGTAGAAGATACCTGCGTATAAAAATGGAATCCTTATAAAGCTGCTGGTCGCCCCCATCAATTTGCTGACTTCGATCTCATCTTTTTGCGTCAATATCTGCATGCGTATGGTGTTGCCAATAATCACCAGAAGCGCAATCGCTAGCAGGATGGTGATAAATAAAATGATCTCTTTACCCAACTGCAATAAGGTTGATAAACGTTTGGCCCAATCTGAATTCAGTAAAGCATGCTCGACCCCTGGAATATTTTGCAACTCAGTTTTAAGTGCTTCCAATTCTTCCGGATTGACCGACTTAGCCTGGATAAAGAATGCATCCGGCAACGGGTTTTTGCTAAGTTGTTTTACCGCGCTATCCGCTTCTGACTTGGCTTGGAGATCTTTCCACGCTTCTTCTTTACTGACCAGCCGATAATGTTTAATCGCAGGATTTTTTGCCAGCAAACCATCTATTTCAGAAATGCTATCCTCACTGATATCCAATTTAAGGAATAGGCTAATCTCTGTTTCTTCCTGCATGTGATTCGTCAGCTTGGATAGATTATCCACGCCTACGTAAAACAGACCTGGCAGGCACATCGCCACAGCCACTACCAAACATGTCATTAAGGAGGAAACAGCATTGTCGCGCATGCGGCTAAGCACAAGTTTAACTGCCTGCGTGTGATGATTAAGCCAGCTCATGGGTCACTTTTTCAGTTGAAAGCATGCCTTGATTCAGGTGTATTACCCGATTCTGCGCGGCACTCATGCCTAGTGCATCATGGGTTGCCACAATTACGGTGACGCCTACCTGATTAAACGCATAAAAAATCGCCATGATATCTGCGGCGTAGCTCGCATCCAAGTTGCCGGTAGGTTCATCGGCTATCAAAATAGAGGGGCGGCTTACTACGGCACGTGCAATCGCCAGGCGCTGCTGCTCGCCACCAGACAAGGTAATGGGCATGGCTTTTTCCTTATGCAGCAAACCGACTTTATCCAATGCCGCTCGTACACGCTTGCCTGCTTCGGTGCCGGAAACGCCATTGATGCGTAACGGTAAGATCACGTTCTCAAAACAGTTACGGTCATACAGTAATTTATGGTCTTGGAAAATCAGGCCGAATCGGCGTCGCATGAAAGGAATTGCGGAAGGCTTGAGTTTGCTGATGTTCTGATTTGCTATGAGTACAGTGCCGCTAGTAGGGCGCTCAATCGCTGCGATTAATTTCAGCAAAGTGCTTTTGCCTGCACCCGAATGACCAGTCACAAAAGCCATTTCGCCAGCATTGATACTGAGGCTGACGTTTTTCAATGCTTCATCACTACCGGGGTAGCGCTTGGTGACTTGGTCGAATTGAATCATGGGTTGTATTGTAGCGCTAAAAAGGCAAGTGAAAGATGGTCAATCAAACATCGCATCAATAAACTCGCTGGCGACAAATGGCCGCAAGTCATCAATGGCTTCACCGATGCCAATATAGCGGATAGGGATAGGGCGCGCTTCAGCAATAGCAGCAATCACGCCACCTTTAGCAGTACCATCTAATTTGCTTAGAACCAGGCCTGTGACACCCAATGCATCGTCAAAAGTCTTCACTTGGGTCACGGCATTCTGCCCGGTATTAGCATCCAGCACTAATAGCACTTCGTGCGGAGCACCAGGCAAGGCTTTATCCATCACGCGTTTTACCTTGGCGATTTCTTCCATCAAGTGCATTTGCGTCGGTAACCTGCCGGCAGTGTCGGCTAATACGATATCGATATTTTTTGCTTTTGCAGAATTGATGGCATCAAACATCACAGCAGCCGGATCGCCGCTTTCCTGCGAGATCACCGTGACGTTATTGCGCTCACCCCATACCTGTAATTGTTCGCGAGCCGCTGCACGGAAAGTATCACCTGCTGCAATTAGCACAGATTTGCCTTCTGCCTGAAACGCATGAGCGAGTTTACCGATAGAAGTGGTTTTGCCTGCGCCATTGACTCCCGCCATCATAATGACAAAAGGCTTATGCGTTGAAGTGACCAAAGGTTTCTGCAAAGGAGTTAGCACATCAGAAAGTGCTGCTTTAAGCGCTACCTTAAGCTGGGCAGTATCATCCAGGTTTTGCCATTTAACTCGGTTTTTCAAGTCAGCGAGCAGTTTCTGCGTCGCGTCCATGCCAACATCAGAAGTCAGCAGGATAGTTTCTAGCTCTTCGTAAACTTCGGCATCGATCTTACCGCCACCGAATAGACCGGCGATCTGGTAACCGAACTGATGGCGGGTTTTACTTAAGCTTTGTTTAAGGCGTTCAGAAAAACTGGGTTTAGGCGCTATTACGGTTTCGGCGGGTTTTTCTACTGCTTTTTCTTCAGCCGGATTTTTTTTGAATATATTAAACATGGATTCGTATTAGATGAGTTGTCACTATTTTAGCGTAAACTCGTATCAAGCAGGCAATTGTAGGATAATTTTGCCGCGGTCAATTTAAGTCAATAGTCCACCTGAACTAATACATTATTGCTAGGTCATTTGGTAGTACTTTAAAGGCAATTCAAGACAACGCAATTTAATCTCATTCAATAAGTAGTTTAATGATAAATAACATGGTTAATACAAAAAAAATACTCCTGATTTGTGCACTTTTACCCGCTCTATTTAGCTTGAATGCACGAGCTGAAAAAATCGAAGAATTCAAACTTAAAAATGGCCTGAAACTCATTGTGCAAGAAGATCACCGTTCGCCGGTTGTGGTGTCGCAAGTGTGGTATCGCGCAGGTAGCATGGATGAAGTAAACGGTAAAACCGGCGTGGCGCATGTGCTTGAACACATGATGTTCAAAGGCACCAAGAAAGTTAAAGCGGGACAGTTTTCACGTTTGATTGCTTCCGCAGGCGGTAAAGAAAACGCGTTTACCGGTGCCGATTACACTTGTTATTTCCAGCAACTGGAAAAATCCAAATTGCCGCTATCCTTCAAGCTGGAAGCGGATCGTATGGAAAATCTGCAGCTGACCAAAGAAGAGTTCAGCAAAGAGATCAAGGTCGTAATGGAAGAACGCCGCTGGCGTACCGATGACAAGCCGCAGTCTCTGGTAAACGAAGCTTTCCAAGGCGTGGTTTACAGAGCCCACCCATATGGGCGCCCTGTGGTTGGATTCATGAATGACCTGGAAAATATGACTTACGAAGATGCTCGCGAGTGGTATCACACCTGGTATGCACCGAATAACGCTACGCTGGTTGTAGTAGGTGATGTGAAAGCTGCTGAAGTATTAAAACTTGCCAACCAGTACTTTGGCAAGATCAAACCTAAAGCCTTACCGGCCCGGAAACCTCAAGTTGAGCCAGCTCAAATCGGTGAACGTCGCGTGAACGTAAAAGCGCCTGCTAAATTACCTTATTTGCTCATGGGTTATCACGTTCCGGCGTTAAAAGATTTGGATAAAAACTGGGAGCCCTATGCGTTGGAAGTGCTTGCTGGAGTATTAAGCGGTAATCCTGCAGCCAGGTTAAACCAGAAACTGGTGCGCGAATCACAGTTAGCTATTGATGTCAGCGCAGGTTACGACTTGTTATCGCGTGGCCGCTTAAGCTTATTTGAACTGGATGGCACGCCTAGCGAGGGCAAGACTGTAGCCGAGTTGCAGGCTGCATTGCTTGACCAGATTGAGAAAGTCAAAACTTCAGGCGTGACTGAAGAAGAGCTAAATCGCGTCAAAGCCGGAGTTATTGCTGCAGATGTCTACCAAAGAGACTCCATGTTCTACCAAGCTATGCAGATCGGCACTATTGAAACCGTTGGATTCTCATGGCGTTTCCTTGATGAGTATCCTAATAAATTACGTGCTGTGACTGCGGAGCAGGTACAGCAAGTGGCGAAAAAATACTTGCTGCCAGACAACCTGACCATCGCAACCTTAGACCCACAACCGCTTGATCCTAATGCCAAGCCACAAGGCAAACCGCACATTCACTAATGTAGCGATGGCATTGATTGAACAAAACTTTGAGAATTTAGGTAAGCCAGAATGAATTTAAAAAATATTAAAAATTTCCTTGCGCTCATATTAATTTGCAGCAGCTTCAGTGCTGCTGCAGGCGTCAAAATCCAGCAATGGCAAACAAACAGTGGTGCGGAAGTTTATTTTGTTGAGAACCACGACTTGCCCATCGTTGATATTAGCGTGAATTTCCCGGCAGGAAGTGCCCGCGACACTGCTGATAAGTCTGGTCTTGCGGGCGTGACGCGTTACATGATGACTTTAGGCGCAGCTGGCATGACAGACGAAGTGATCGCTAACAAAATGGCTGATATTGGCGCCATATTAGGTGGTGAATTTGATGCTGATCGCGCTTCATTCAAACTGCGTACCTTGAGTAGTGAACGTGAACAAACCCAGGCATTGGATGTGTTCACCAAGGTCCTACAGAAACCGGATTTCCCTGAGGCTGTGCTGAACCGTGAAAAAGCCCGCATCATTGCTGGCTTGCAAGAAGCCGCTACTCAACCGGAAAGCATTTCAAATAAAGCGTTTATGTCAGCGCTGTATGGCAAGCATCCTTACAGCCTGGATGAAAGCGGTGAAGTTGACACGGTCAGTCAGCTTAAACGTGAAGACCTGCAGAATTTCTATACCCGATATTACAGCGCCAAAGGCTCTGTGATCGCCATGATGGGCGACATGACCCGCGAACAGGCGAATAAAATCGCGGAGAACATTGCAACTGGCATGCCACAATCTGCAGAAATACCGCCTATCGCGGCAGTAGAGTTGCCGACCAAACCTATCGTGCAGCGCATTGTGCATCCTGCTTCACAATCACATATCTTAATTGGATATCCAGGTATTAAGCGCGGCGACCCAGACTTATTTCCGCTTTATGTCGGTAACTACATTTTGGGTGGTGGTGGGTTTGTATCACGCTTGACTGAAGAGGTGCGGGAGAAGCGTGGTCTGGTTTATAGCGTATACAGTTACTTTATGCCGATGGGTGAATTAGGCCCATTCCAGATCGGCTTGCAGACTAAGAAAGATCAATCGGAAGCCGCAATTCAATTGGTGAACCAGACCTTGGATAAATTTTTGAAAAACGGCGTGACCGAAGCGGAATTGAAAGCCGCCAAAGATAATATCATCGGTGGGTTCCCTATGCGCATTGATAGCAATGGCAAGATTTTGGATTATCTGGCGATGATCGGTTTTTATAAATTACCGCTTAACTACCTGGATGAGTACAACAAGAATGTGGCTAAAGTCACCACAGCGCAAATTAAGGACGTATTTAACCGTCGCTTGAAACCTGAAAATTTTGTGACGGTAATCGTTGGAGATCCGACTCCGAAATAATGCTAGGGCGAAATACTAAATCAGATTAAGTAGTAAAATGAGGTTTTGTATCTCAAGATTATTTTCCTTTGAGCAAACCCCAAATCAAACCCGCTAGCAACAAGCTCAATATTATCCGCATTAACGCAGGAGAATGGCGTAGCCGTATTATCAAGTTTCCGAATGCAGACGGTTTGCGCCCGACTCCAGAGCGTGTGCGCCAGACTTTATTCAATTGGCTGGGCCAGGATTTAACAGGACAGATGTGCCTAGACTTATTCGCTGGCACCGGGGTAATGGGCTTCGAGGCCTTATCTCGCGGCGCAAAAGCAGTTACGTTGGTGGAGAAATCAATCACCGCTTATAAGGCGCTCGTCAGTAATCAACAGGCATTAAAAGCTGAGCAGGCAACAATAATCAACCAGGATGCGTTGCAGTTTCTTGCTGGTAACAAGCAAAAATTCACCTTGATTTTTTTAGACCCGCCTTACAACCAGCAATGGCTGAATAAGGTCCTACCACTACTAACATCTCATCTTCAGCCTGAAGGTTTGATCTATGTGGAGGCAGAGTATGCGATAGATACTGCTCCAGAATTCTCTTCTGACTGGCAAGTGCTCAAACAAGGCAAGGCGGGCAATGTTTTCTATCATCTGCTAAAATCCCGGCATGGCACATCCATCCCTTAAAGTTGTTTACCCCGGCACTTTCGATCCCGTAACGTTGGGACATGAAGACCTTGTAAATCGCGCGGCAAAATTGTTTCCGCATGTCATCGTGGCAGTGGCTGGCAGCTCCAACAAAAGAACTATGTTCAGCCTGGAAGAACGTGTTAACTTGACCAAGGATATATTCAAAGTCCATAACAATGTGGAAGTGTGCGGATTCTCTGGTTTGTTGATGCAGTTTGTAAAAGAACAAAATGCGCATATGGTGATTCGCGGCCTGCGTGCTACGGCAGATTTTGAATATGAATTCCAACTGGCGGGCATGAACCGCAAGCTATATCCAGAATTTGAGACTTTGTTCCTGACGCCAGCTGAGCAATTCATGTTCATTTCTTCAAGCTTAGTGCGTGAAGTCGCAACACTGGGTGGCAATGTGCATGAATTCGTCTCACCTACAGTGGAAGAGGCTATCAAGCTGAAACTAGGCTAATCGTATGGCTTTGATGATTACAGATGAGTGCATCAATTGTGATGTATGTGAGCCGGAATGTCCCAATGGCGCCATTTACCAAGGCGAAATGATCTATGAGATCAATCCGAATTTATGTACCGAATGTGTCGGGCATTTTGATCAACCTCAGTGTGTAGAAGTATGTCCGATCAACTGCATCCCGCTTGACCCGGATGTGGTTGAAACTAAAGAACAATTACTGCAAAAATACTACCAATTAACTTCAGAAAACAGTAACAAAAAGGATAATTAATATGCGTATGCTACACACAATGCTCCGCGTTGGTAATATGGAACGCTCAATCAAGTTTTATACTGATGTGTTGGGCATGAAAGTACTACGCCAGCATGATTTTCCTGAAGGTAAATTCAGCTTGGCTTTTGTCGGCTATGGCGCCGAAAGCGATCATACCGTACTAGAACTTACCTACAATTATGGCGTGGAAAACTACGACATGGGCAAAGCTTATGGCCATATTGCACTTGAAGTGGATGATGCCTATAAAGCCTGTGAGGCAGTTAAACAAGCCGGCGGTAAAGTGGTGCGTGAAGCAGGCCCGATGATGCACGGCACCACTGTTATCGCTTTTGTGGAAGATCCGGATGGTTACAAAGTTGAATTTATCCAGGCTGGCACTTATTAACAAAGCTAACGGTTGCTAGAGCGGTTAATCAAAAGAGATTAATGACAAAAATGAGCTGGTGCCTTTACCTGCTGGAATGTAATAACGGCGCTTATTACGCAGGCATCACCAATGACCTGGAAGCGAGATTCTCCGCACATGTATCCGGGAAAGGGGCACGCTATACCAGGGCAAATCCCCCAGTTAAAATAATCGCCAGCAAATCCTATGCAGACCGCTCTGAAGCCAGTATCGCTGAAGCCCAATTAAAAAACTTACCTAGACATAAAAAGCTGCAATACTTCGATAATGTCACCAAGCCGACGGTCGCATAATGATTATTCGCAGTAATACTTCAGGTAACACATGGCCGGCTATTCCTTCCTCTAGCGATGCTATTTTATTGGCTTTGCAGTACCAGTTAGAGCAAAGCCAATGGTTACCGGCTGAACAGATCCAGCAAAATCAGTTTAAACAAGCGCGGCAATTATTAGCCCATGCTGTAAATACGGTTCCCTATTATCAAAATACTATTCCTAAAACTTTGCTTGATGATACACAGCCTTTAGATTGGTCTGCCTGGCAGAGTATTCCTATACTAGAGAGAAAGAATGTACAGGAAAACTCGCAGGACCTGATTAGTAAAGCCATACCAAAAGATCATTTGCCAGTTGGTGCAGGAATGACCTCGGGCTCAACAGGTCGGCCAATCAGCTTGTTGCGTACTAGAGTAACCAGTGTGATGTGGGATGCCTTTACCTTGCGTTCGCATCTTTGGTACAAACGTAATTTAGCCGGTAAACGCGCCGCTATCCGTTATTTTGAAAGCGGTATTGCTGACGCCCCGCTCGGCGCTATGCAGCAAGGATGGGGTACCGCAGCAGACATGTTTTTGCCGCATGGAAAAGTAGTCGCGCTCAGTGTTTCTACCCCGATTCATGAGCAGGTTAAATGGCTGCTGAAAGAAAACCCGGATTATTTAGTTAGTTACCCCAGTAATTTGGGTGCTTTGGCAGAGTATTGCGCTAAGGAAAAAATCTTATTCACTAATCTCAAAGAAATTGCCACGATGGGGGAGCTACTTTCCATCGAACAAAGAAGCCTTTGCAGCGAAGTATTTGGCTTGGAGATTATCGATACTTATAGTGCTGAAGAGATTGGTTATATTGCTATGCAATGCCCATCAAGCCAGCATTACCATGTGCAAGCCGAAAACGTATTATTGGAAGTACTGAACGACGCTGGCGAACCCTGCAAAATAGGCGAAATAGGACGAGTAGTGCTCACGACATTGCATAATTTTGCAAAACCGTTGATTCGCTATGCGATTGGTGATTATGCAGAAGTCGGGATTTCTTGCGCTTGTGGGCGCGGATTACCTGTGCTCAAGAAAGTATTAGGCCGTTCACGCAATATGTTTGTGAGACCAGATGGAACTAAGTTTTGGCCGATTTTTCCCAAAATTAATCCTGAATTTTACAAAGAAATGCCGGTAAGCCGGCAATATCAATACGTACAAAAAGCAGTTGATTGGATCGAAATACGCATAGCAGCTGGTGGTGCGACTTACCCCAAACATATCGAGGAAGCGTTTATCTCTGGTGCTAGAAAAGAATTTGGCTATCCTTTCAAAATCACTTTTTCTTATCTAAATGCAATTCCCCGTTCTTCCAATTATAAATATGAAGAGTTTCTTAGCGAACTTATTTAATACTTACATCATTACTATTCAATTGAATAGTTAAAAAACGCGGACCTTTAAATATTATATTTTTCCGCTTTTCTATGTAGGAAATCTTCCAGTTTTTTGGCAACCGCTTTAATAAAACTTCAAAAGCGATGCGCGTTTCAAGTTTTGCCAAATGAACACCGAGACAGTAATGAATGCCATGGCCAAATACGATATCCGAGCCATTTAAATCCCGCTCTACATCCAACTTCTGCGGATCGGTGAAACGTTGTGGATCGTGGCAACATGCACCGAATGCAATCACTACTGATTCTCCGCGCTTAATTATTTTGTCTCCTACTGCATAATCAAGTGTTGCTGTACGTATACCAGAAAACTGTAAAGGATTATCGAATCGTAGTACTTCACTTACTAAATTGTTAATATTAAGAAGGTCCTCTGATATGGTTTTTAATGCTTGAGGATTTTCTTGCAATGCGATTAACCCATTTCCAATACCATCAGCTGCAGTTTCTTGGCCAGCAAATAGTACCTGTAAAAATAAGGAAATTAGTGCTTTGTCATCCTCTTTAAACTGACCATCATTTATTAAATGATTAAATAGATTGTTACCTTTGGCCTGTTTCTGCAGACTTATTTGCTGCGAAATATATTCGTTAAGGGCAGAAACCGCAGCTAAGGCAGGTGTATAGTCAGAATTGGTTTTAAAGTCTAAAGCATTAGCTAAGGCGGTTGTATGAGTCTTAAACCATTTCACATCAGGAGGCGTGCATCCTAGGATCTTACAAATAACTGCCAATGTTAATGGATAAGAAAAATCCCACATCGCATCGAAAGATTTTAGCGCAATTAAGTTATCTAACAATTGATTGGCAATATCAGTAGTATATTGTTCTAAATCAGCAATGGCATTTTCACGAAAAAAGCTTGCTACTAATCGACGTTTATCTGTGTGTTCCGGAGCGTCCAAAAATAAGGGCCATTCCACAATTTGCTGCCAAAACTGCAAAGCATTGCCGGAGAAACCGGAAAGAGGCTGTGCCAGATTAACTTTGCTTCTATCATGGACAAAAGCTGGGTTCCTTAGAATTTTAATTGCTTCTTGGAAATTAATTACATACCAGCATGGTGGAAATTCAGGTATTGGAGCAACACCAAGGTGAATTGATCCCTCAATATGTAGTTGTGCATATATGGGATAAGGATTGCGAATTAATTCTTCGTCAAAAATGTTTAATTTCAATATGGATTCCTGACGAAAGATAGGGGTAAGTTATATTTGATTATAAAGCTTGGTTGATTTTCTTATAAAAGCCAATGGCGTATCCACCGGACTCTTTATCTTCGGGTAAAAAATTAACTAAAGGACGAGTAAACTCACAATTTAATGCTTTTTTATAGAAGCTCAATGTTGGATCTATTTCCCATGGTATAGCTCTTGCAGGATAATCATTTATCGCTAGGCGTAAGCTGGATACATTAGTCAATGTATAACTTGGACAACGACTTGCCCCTACCAGATAATCACAATGATTTTCCAACAATATATTTATACCATTCGCAATCAATTGAGGTCCAATTTTTGAATTTCTTATTTCAGGCAATAAAGCGAAGTTATAAACAAAAGCAGCATTAAATACTACTTGATTCGCTTGATTCGCAAATTGATTAAAGTTAATAGGCATGGAGTTTATGTCAGTTGGAGTGAATTGACCATATCGCCAGCATGCCATACCTATTAGCCGGTTTGCCTTAAAAGCTCCTAGCATTGCATGTTGCCAGATTAAGCGTTGTCGTATAAGTTTTTTTTCTGCTCTTAAGCCATATGACCATATAGTATTTTCCAAAGAGACAATTTTATCAATATCTTCCAAGTTCATAAGACGGTAAGAAATTGAATGTTCATTAGTACTAGCCATGTTTATCCCTAATTTTGAATTTATAATAGCATGGTCAATTTGGTCAAAACATATTCATGAATGTTGATTTATTAAATGCAGTCAATGCCGCACTATCTGGCGATTGGCATACTGCGCATAATATCGCCCAAGATATGGAAGAGGCTGACGCTCATTGGCTGCATGCCGTATTGCATAAGATAGAAGGTGACCAGTGGAACAGCAAATATTGGTATGCTCGTAGCGGCTGACGCCATTATGAAGATTATCCAGATGCAACAGAGGAATTAAAGGCCTTGTTAAAGCATTTACAAAGCTATAAGCAATAAACAAATAATCCCACGAAAGTGGGATTATTGTTTGGTCTTGCTAAGATTAATGAAGTTATTCAAATAGATCTTTGACTTTATCCATCCACGATTTGTTACGAGGGCTGTGTTTTCCCGCGTCAGCTTGTGTGCTCGCATCGAACTCTTTCAACAGTTTTTTCTGGTGTTCTGTAAGTTTCACCGGGGTTTCAACCACCACGTGCACCATTAAGTCACCTTGCTCGCTGGAGCGCAGTGGTTTAATACCTTTGCCGCGTAGCCTAAAAACGCCTCCAGTCTGAGTCTCAGCAGGAATCTTCATTTTTGCAGAGCCACCTAGAGTCGGTACTTCGATTTCGCCGCCTAATGCTGCCGTAGTAAAACTGATTGGCATTTCGCAATGCAAATTGCCACCATCGCGTTGGAAAATCTCGTGTTCTTTCAGGTGAACAACTACATATAAATCTCCAGTAGGCCCGCCATTAACGCCGGCTTCGCCTTCACCGGATAATCTGATTCTGTCACCTTCGTCCACGCCAGCAGGGATTTTGACTGACAGCGTTTTGTTTTGTTTAACACGGCCGGCACCATGGCAGGTATTACATTTATCTTCTTCCTTGATGACTTTACCGGTGCCGTGACATTTAGGGCAGGTTTGCTGAACAGAGAAGAAACCTTGCTGCATGCGCACCTGGCCATGACCATTACAGGTGCTACATGTCACAGGAGATTTACCTGGCTTCGCACCAGAACCCTTACAGGTTTCACAACTGGCTTGTACAGGAATGCGAATCTTGGTTTCGGTACCTTTTGCCGCCTCTTCCAGCGTGATTTCCATGTTGTAGCGCAAATCCGCACCGCGATACACATTGCTGCGTTGACCACGAGCGCCACCGCCAAAGATGTCACCAAAGATATCACCAAATGCATCACCAAAACCTGCACCGCCAAAGCCTCCGGCACCGCCACCCATGCTTGGGTCTACGCCAGCGTGGCCATATTGGTCATAAGCCGCACGTTTCTGGTCGTCAGAAAGCATTTCATAAGCCTCTTTGGCTTCCTTGAATTGCTCTTCTGCTTTAGGATTATCCGGGTTGCGGTCAGGGTGATATTTCATCGCTAATTTGCGATAAGATTTTTTTATCTCTTCACTAGACGCATCTTTATTAACGCCTAATACTTCGTAATAGTCTTTTTTTGCAGCCATTTTTTATCCAAATGCTTGAGTGAACTGTTTAGTTAGCATATACAAAAGCCACGATAGTCGTGGCTCTTGTTTCGCACATTCTAACCTTTATTACACACTTTCAAAGTTAGTCTTTTTTCACTTCTTCAAACTCTGCATCCACAACTTCTGCATCTACCGTTTTTTCACCTTGAGGCTGTTGAGCGCTCTCGGTGTTAGCTTGTGCCTGTTGTTCAGCATAAACTTTTTCACCAAGTTTTTGTGAAGCTTCCATCAATATATTGGTTTTAGCTTCAATCGCTTCTTTGTCGTCAGTTTTAATGACGTCTTCAACTTCTTTGATTGCAGTTTCAATCGCTTCTTTTTCTGCTGCATCCAGTTTATCGCCATGCTCTGTCAATGATTTCTTCACAGAGTGAACCATACCGTCAGCTGCATTGCGCGCATCTACAAGCTCGCGTAATTTGCGGTCTTCTTCAGCATATTTAACTGCATCTTCTTCCATTTGCTGAATTTCAGCTTCGGACAAGCCACTATTCGCTTTGATGGTGATTTTGTTTTCTTTGCCAGTCGCTTTGTCTTTTGCAGAAACATGCAAAATACCATTGGCATCAATATCAAAAGTCACTTCAATTTGCGGTGTACCACGTGGTGCCGGTGGAATATCGCTCAGGTTAAATTGGCCTAAGCTCTTATTGCCGGAAGCCATTTCACGCTCACCTTGCAGCACCTGAATTGTCACAGCATTTTGGTTGTCATCAGCAGTAGAGAATACTTGTGATGCCTTGGTAGGAATCGTGGTGTTTTTCTTGATGAGTTTAGTCATCACTCCACCTAATGTTTCAATACCTAATGACAATGGAGTCACGTCTAGTAACAATACGTCTTTCACGTCACCTTGTAATACGCCGCCCTGGATTGCTGCACCAACTGCCACTGCTTCATCAGGGTTTACGTCTTTACGTGGCTCGCGGCCGAAAATCTCTTTTACTTTCTCTTGCACTTTAGGCATACGGCTTTGACCGCCGACCAAGATCACGTCAGTGATGTCTTCGATCTTCACGCCAGCGTCTTTAATCGCTGTGCGGCAAGGAGCAATCGTACGCTCGATCAAGTCATCAACCAATGATTCTAATTTTGCACGGGTGATTTTTACCACCAAGTGTTTAGGGCCGGTTGCATCTGCGGTGATGTATGGCAGATTCACTTCAGTTTGTTGTGCGCCTGAGAGTTCGATTTTGGCTTTTTCTGCAGCTTCTTTTAAGCGTTGTTTTGCTAGCAAGTCGTTACGTAGATCCAAGCCGTTTTCTTTCTTGAACTCATCAGCCAGGAAGTCAATCAAGCGGTTATCAAAGTCTTCACCACCCAGGAATGTATCGCCATTGGTAGAAAGCACTTCGAATTGATGTTCGCCATCAATGTTTGAAATTTCAATAATGGAAATATCGAATGTACCGCCACCTAAGTCATACACGGCGATTTTACGGTCACCTTCTTGTTTGTCCATACCGAACGCTAATGCAGCAGCAGTAGGCTCATTGATGATACGTTTAACTTCCAGACCGGCGATACGGCCAGCGTCTTTAGTCGCCTGACGTTGGCTATCGTTGAAGTAAGCAGGCACGGTAATCACGGCTTCGGTTACTTCTTCACCTAGGTAATCTTCCGCAGTTTTCTTCATTTTGCGTAGTACTTCAGCAGAGATTTGCGGTGGCGCCATTTTTTGGCCACGCACTTCCACCCATGCGTCGCCGTTATCAGCTTTAGCAATGGTATAAGGCATCAGTTGGATGTCTTTTTGCACTTCTTTTTCTTCAAAGCGACGGCCAATCAAACGCTTCACTGCGTACAGCGTGTTTTTCGGGTTGGTCACTGCCTGACGTTTAGCCGGTGCACCAGCCAGAATCTCGCCATCTTCCTGATAAGCGATGATTGACGGCGTAGTACGTGCACCCTCGGCGTTTTCAATCACGCGAGGCTTGCCACCTTCCATCACTGCTACGCAAGAGTTGGTGGTTCCTAAGTCGATACCAATAATTTTTCCCATGTTCTAATCCTTACCTAATATTCTATAAATTTGGTTTGTACTTCCAATGAAATAATCATTGGGCTATTTTTTTTGTTTTCAAGTCCCTATATTGATTAGGGTTTATTTAATTGCTTATTTCGCTTTGGCTACCATCACTAAAGCTGGGCGTAACACACGGTCGTTCAAGGTATAACCTTTTTGCAATACTGTGAGCACCGTATTTGGTTCTTGGTCGCTTTCAAGCATGCTGATGGCCTGGTGTTTATTCGGATCAAACTTTTCGCCTACAGGGTTTAATTCTGAAATATTGAATTTGTCGAATACCGAGGCTAACTGTTTGGCCGTCAATTCAACGCCATCTTTATAACTTTGAACTTCAGCCGCTTCAATCAACAATGCAGCATCTAAACTATCTTTAACTGCCAGCAACTCATTGGAGAATTTTTCTAATGCAAACTTACGTGCTTTATCGATATCTTCAGTTGCGCGGCGGCGGATATTCTCGCCTTCAGCCTTCACGTACAGTACTGCGGCCTTGGCCTCAGCCAGTTGCGCTTCCAGCTCACCAATACGAGCGTCTAAAGATCCAGCAGCGCCGGCATCCTGCAAATCATCCTGAGCTGTTTCGACATTTGGATTTTGTGCGGCCGCGTTTTCTTGTGCTTCTTGATTCTTCTGGTCTTGTTGCATAGATTTCCCCAAAACATATTTAATTGAATAACATTGTTTTAAAAATGGGGATAGCTAAATTGATTTCAAGCCCTCAAACAAAAAAAGTGGGTTTTAATCAAAAGGATTAAATCTTATGTATGGGATCTAAGTTAAGAAATGCCTGAAATACTTCTTCAACAGTTGGGATTTGATTGATTCCGCCAATATTGATGGCTGGTGCGAAAGCACCGGCTGTAACGCCTGTAAGCTCCGGGTTGGTATCTGTATAGATGGCGACGGTAGGTATATTGAGTGCAGCGGCTAGGTGCGATAAACCGGTATCCACACCTATAGCTGCCTTAGCCTGGCTTAAAAGCGTAGCTAAAAGCGCTATACTTAATTGGGGTAATACAATTGCATTGGGTAGTTTTAACGCAATCTTTTGGGCACGAATGTGTTCAGCTTCACTTCCCCAGGGCAATAGCAACTCTAATCGCTGTTTGGACAATAACTCGCCTAGCTTTATCCAATGGTCCACAGGCCATAATTTGCTATCACGACTAGTGCCATGCAGGCCCATAACATATGGACCAAGAGGAACTAAGTTAGTCAGACTTTGTGCTTTTATGCCGTAGTCAGGCGCTGTGACCGGCATCTCGTAATTAAAAGCCTTTGCGGCGAGCGCCCGATTTAATGAAACGGCCTGTTGGGAGCGTGAGACTTGGTGTTTGGTATTGTAGAAAACACTCGCCAGCGGTTCGCGTGCAGAATCACTATCGAAGCCATGTTTATTGCCATGTGTAAATAAAGTAAACAGCGCACTTTTAACCAAGCTTTGTGTATCCAGCACAATGTCATAATGGCTAGAAGACAACTGCTGTCTTAAAGTAGTGATTTCCTGCCATGTTTGTTTGCTGAGTAAAGATTTACGCCAGCGGCGGAACGATACCTGGATGACTTTGTTCACAGCTGGATGTAATTTAGGGATATCGGCAAAACTGGCCTCTACCAGCCAATCGATTTCAATATCTGGAAAATGAGCGCGAATGTCGGCGATGATGGGTAAGTTATGGACTATATCGCCTAGTGACGATGTTTTAACGATAAGCAATTTCAGCATATGCGATATTTTCGCATACAATTCAGTATTAACGACCCAAGTTCATTATTTACCAATTCATAATTTGAAGTTCGCTTTCCTTATTTTTAAATATTTTCCTTATGGTGGTGTGCAGCGGGATATGTTGCGCATTGCAGTTGCACTAGCGAGTACCGGGCATCAGATAGATATTTATACCATGTCATGGGAAGGTGAGGTGCCTCACAAGAACATAACGCCGCACGTGATTAAGATTAAAGGGTTATTCAATCACAGACGCTATGCAAGTTTCATACAGAAGTCACGGTTTGAAATACAGCGGAAAAAATACGACTTAGTCGTTGGGTTTAATCGTATGGCAGACTTAGATGTTTATTTCGTTGCAGACCCTTGTTATTTAGAGCGTACACAAAAGCGTAGTTTTTTATATAAGCTGTCTGGACGTTATCGCTGGTTTAGCCAAACGGAACGCGAAGTATTCTCTGACAAGGCTAGATGTGAAATTCTACTGCTGGCGGAAAAAGAAAAAGCCGATTTCCAGCGATGGTATAACACTCCGGATCATAGGTTTCATTTACTTCCGCCTTATCTCTCTCCCCAGCGTATGGCCCTACTAAATAAAATTCAGATGCGTTCTAAAATTCGTAATGAGTTTGGTTGGGCTGAACAAGACCAAGTCTTGCTAACGGTGGGTTCTGGTTTCCGAGTAAAAGGTCTAGACCGTAGTTTATTGGCCCTAAGCGAACTGCCGCAAGAGTTAAGAAGTACAACCAAGCTCTTGGTGGTAGGTCAAGACAACGCTAGAATATTTCTTCGTCAGGTTGTAGATCTAGGGCTACAAAAAAATGTAAGCATTGTTGGCGGTAGGAATGATATTCCCCAACTAATGCAAGGCTCTGATTTGCTTATACACCCAGCTAGAGCAGAACTGGCTGGACATGTGTTGCTGGAAGCAATGGCAAGTGGCTTGCCAGTATTGGTCACCGATGTTTGCGGCTATGCATCTCATATTGCCAATGCTAAGGCCGGTATCGTTCTTTCTAGCCCATTCGAGCAGGTAGCGCTCAATCGGGTATTACAAGATATGCTTGAATCCGATCAACGCAGCTTATGGCAATCGAACGGCGTTCAGTATGCGTCAGAAATTTTTTCCAACAATGATGGATTTGCTGAAGCTAGACTTTTAATAGATATGGTAAATGATAGGTATGGAGAAAAAACCATATCAGGTAAATTATGACTAGGTTCTCAAATTACAGTCACATTCCAGCTAAGCTGCAATCGGAATTAATTGGTACAGATCCTTTTGATTACATGATGAAGCTGAAAGGCGAGGTATTTCGGAATGTGCCAGGTAGGAAAACATTGCGCTTCCAGGTGGCTGGCAAATCTTATTTCGCCAAATTGCATTATGGGGTTGGATGGCGTGAGATTTTCAAAAATCTTTTGTCTTTTAAGCGTCCAATTTTGAGTGCGATAACAGAAGTAAAAGCGATTCAAGCCTTGAATCAAATTGATATACCTACTACGCCGTTAGTAGCTTACGGTAAGCGCGGCTGGAATCCTGCACATATACAATCTTTTGTAGTGACTAAAGATTTGGGGGAAATTATTTCGCTTGAAGATTTAATTTCAGATTGGAAAATGAACCCTCCAACTACAAAATTTAAACGCAAACTTATTGTTGCTGTTGCTGAACTCGCTAAAAAGCTACATGAAAATGGTTTAAATCATCGCGATTTTTATATCTGCCATCTCTGCATGGATACTAGTAGCGTAGATGAAGAAACTACGATTGTAGCGCAAATCAAACTGTACTTGATTGATTTACATCGTATGTTGATCCATAAAAATCCCAATGCCCGTGACAATATGAAAGACATTGCAGCGCTATATTTTTCAAGCATGGATATGGGACTTAATGCGCGTGATTATTTGCGCTTTAAACATTATTATTCCAAAAATTTTACGTCTGTGAATAAGTCTTTTTGGCAAAAGGTTACCGTTCGCGCGAATAAACTTTATGCCAAATTCCATAGCGATAAATTTCAGCAGCGATTGGCAGTGGAAAAGGCAGCGCTGAAAAAATGAGTACTGTATTTACCAATCGACAACATCAAGCGTTGCTACATTTAAATGGATTAGGCGATTTTGAAGCGCTATGGAACGCCAAGATAGCATGGTTCGAAGAGCCTAATGAGCGGCGCGGAGGGTGGAGTGGTGTAGGGCGGTTAGCACTCAAAGCAAGCGATGGCAATGACGTACAGGTATTTGTTAAGAAGCAGAAAAATCACGGCAGGCGTACATTTGCACATCCCATACAAGGTGAGCCTACTTTCAAACGAGAGTTTAATAACCTGCAGTTTTTAAATCATCATCAGTTTGCTGCGCCTGTCGTTGTTTATTACGGTGAAGATAATCTGACGAAGCGAGCAATTTTAGTAACGATAGCCTTATCTGAATTTCAACCCCTAGATGAGTTTTCAGAATCTAAATACAAAAATTGGCACGAATCCGAAAGAGTGGGTTATCTGCGTACACTGGCAAAAAATATCCAACGATTTCATGGCTTGGGTATGGTGCACAGGGCCTTGTATCCTAAACACATTTTCATTAATACTGAACAGCCATCACACGTTGCTGTCATTGACCTTGAAAAAGCCCGCTTGACTAGTATTGGCTGGTACCGTACTTATTTTGATCTGGCAGCCTTATTTAGGCATGCAGCTTGGTGGAGTAAAGATGAGCAATTGGCTTTTTTTAAAGCCTATTGTGTAAAATTGCCTGAGCAAGAACTCAATGGCTGGCAACGATGGTTATTCAAAAGGATATTAAAACGTGCAGTTAGATAAGCATTATTCCCCGCCGAATTTCAGTATTGCGCTGGTAAATTATAAAACACCTGAATTAACCAAAGTGACTTTAACTTTGATTAAACAGCATCTGGACAGTGGCATGCTTGATGCTAACCGTGTGCAGGTTTGGGTAGTAGATAATAACTCTCAGGACGAAAGTACTGCATATCTACGAAGCCTTGATTGGGTAAATTTAATAGAGCGTACTCCTGAAGGCAAAGAAGAAGGCTTTGCGGCACATGGCAAAGCGTTAGATATAATCCTGGAAAAGGTGCAAGACGATTATCTATTCCTCATGCATACCGATACATTCGTATATGAGCCCGCGATATTCAACCAATTTTTGCAGCAATGTTCCGACATCACAGTGGCAGTCGGTTGTCTGGAGCAACTTAACCGCGGTTATTTTAGGACAAGCTGGCGCTTGTTTTCAAGATTTCTCAAACATTACTCAAGACGTGCAAAGCGCTTATTTGGGATAGATGCCCGTGAGCCTAAACCATGGCGAGAACAATACATCAAAAGTTTTTTCGCCTTATGGAATGTAAAGTGGATGAAGCAGCACGACTACACATTTTTCATGCAAAACCGCATCCCTACTTATGAATTACAGGATTTGCTGGAAACTCGAGATGAGCGTATCCATACCGTTTCGCCAATGTGGTTATTTAAATTCCTGGACCATGTTGAAGCCGGAACAGTTGGCTTGGTATCAGGTTACGATGACATGAATCGCCGGGTTAAGCGTAAAATGGCGATTCTTAAAAAAATCAATCTGGATTAACGCTTAGTACAATTATATGAATGGCCATTTACCGGTAGAGTTTAAAGAGGGTCTTTATTTAGACAACGCTGTTGCACGTCAAATTGGCGAGGCTGGCATGGGCGACTATGCTTTTGCTGAGCCGTTTGCACACACTGTAATAGACAATTTTTTGCCGCCAGAGATGGCCGAGCAAATACTCACGCATTTCCCGCGCGAGACGAAACCTCACGACAAGGTTTACGACAAGGGTTACGGCGGGCAATTCAAACGGCAAATATCACCTTATGATTGTGACGAATGGCTAAAAAGTGCTTTTGCATTTTTTAATTCGCCAGCAATGTTGGAATTTTTGGAGGGTTTAACCAATATCAAGGGTTTGATTTCTGATCCATACTTTGCCGGAGGTGGCTTGCATGAAATCACTACGGGCGGCAAGTTAGGCATTCATGCAGATTTTCAGGTAAACGAGGGATTGCAATTAAGGCGCCGGATTAACGTGTTGATTTATCTCAATAAAGACTGGAAGCCTGAATATGGTGGCGAGTTGGAGCTGTGGGATAGGCAAATGCAGAATAAGGTAAAAAGCGTAGCTCCAATATTTAACCGCTGTGTTATCTTCAATACGGATGCTGATAGCTTCCACGGACATCCTGACCCGTTAACCACACCTGATGACATCACTCGAAAATCGCTTGCGCTGTATTATTACACCGCGCAGGAAATTGAAAATACATCTGGAGAGTCAAGGCATACGCTATATGTGGCGCGGCCTAATGACACACCGGAAAATATCGCACAAGCTAAAAAGCTGGCCGCTAAACGTGATAAACGTGCTAAAAAATATAATTCGGAAAACCCGGAAAGCTTTATCGATAAGATTAAAAGAATGATAGGTCTAGGTTGATTAATATCACGGAAGCTGGTTCGCAAGCGATTACTTTCCCTAACACAATAGCACTGACAGATGGCAGCCACTTGTCCCAATTGCATGTGGTGCGAACAGTTCCTGCCAAACGGATTGTTTGTCGGGCTTTATGGAATAACCAGGATGTTTATGCCAAAGTGTTCTTTGGCAAAGATGCTGAAAAATATGCACTGCGGGATAAGCAGGGCATTCAAAAGTTATTAGACGCAAAGATTCCAACATCAAATATATTGTTTTATGGTACTTCGCTAGATAAAGCCACAGATGGCGATAGCTATGTGCTGATTCTAGAAGCAATAGGTGATGCAGAAAATATAGAAGTCATATGGAATAGACTGCAGCTGTGTTCTAACCAGCGTTTGAAAATTGCTACAGACTTGGTATTTGAGGTGGCACGTCACCATAATGCAGGCCTGTATCAATCTGATCTGTATTTCAAGAACTTCCTGCAAGATGGCAGCTTGATTTATACGTTAGATGGCGATGGTATTCGCCCGCTGCCTAAGTTCGATAGCGGACAAACGTGTTTGAGAAACCTTGCGGCTTTGTTATCAAAGCTAGATGTGCTTGAAGTTGAGAAGTGGCTGGTTTCATTGCTAAAGAGTTACGGTAAAGCTAGGCGATGGACAACGTTGCCGCGCATTGAGCTGATGCAGCATTTGATTAATGTACACCGCAATAAAATAGCAAGAAGTTACGCCGACAAAAAAGTATTCCGAACCTGTACTGACGTGCAAGTAAATGCCGATGCCAAACATTATTTTGCTGTTGCAAGACCATATGCAGATGATGTCGAGTTAAGTAATGTTGCCCTGCTAGATGAAAGCTTGCATGCACCTGCTTTTAAAAAGGGAAATACATGCACTGTCGGCCTTCTGAAATCTTCTCCAGCGACGAATGATGCGGAAAAAATAGTCATCAAGCGGTACAATGTTAAAAGTTTGTGGCATGGTGTTATGCGTAGCTTTAGAAAAACACGCGCGGCTATCTCTTGGGCAAATGCTCATCGCCTTAAATTACTGGGTATAGCGACAATTCAGCCGGTAAGTTTACTGGAAGAGCGATTCTTTTTTAGTAAATTGACTCGTCGAAGCTATTTCCTTAGTGAGTTTGTTGATGCCCCTAATGTGACTGAGTACTTTGCAAATGAGCACGATAAGGTCAAACGGGCAGAGCTAGTGAAGCATATCGTGGAGTTATTTTACCGCCTGCACTTGCTCAAAATTTCACATGGCGATATGAAAGCCAGCAATCTGAAAATTGTTGATAACCAGCCAGTACTACTGGATTTAGATAGTATGAAACATCATCGTTTTGGGCTGATTGCAAAATACCGTCACGCACGTGATTTACGCCGCTTTATGCGTAACTGGCAAGATGACGAGAGTTTAGTGAATGCATTCAAAAAAGCATTCAAAGTGGTTTACATAGACCATGAAGCATTGAAGTTGGCGCATATCACTTGATTTATAATGCGCTTTAAATTGGATTTAATAGAGATTTTTACATGATTGTTTTAGGTTTATCAGGTGCTTTAGGTCACGACGCTTCTGCAGCTATTTTAGTTGATGGCAAAATTATCGCTGCAGCAGAAGAAGAGCGTTTTATCCGTGATAAGCACGCAAAGAACCGATTTCCTTATGCGGCAGCAGAGTTCTGTTTGAAGCAAGCTGGCGTTAAGCCGGAAGACGTTGATATTGTTGCTTTTCCATATGGGGAAATTCCACTCAGTACTAATGCACGCTGGCATTATGCTAAACGCCATTGGTACGCACCAGATAGAGCGTTGGATGCGATATTTAACGGTAATCGCCGTTTCCGCCGCAACCGTGATAAATCCCTGAAGTTGATGAAAGACTTGGGCTTGGTTAATGCCAAGTTTGTGCCAGTTGAGCATCACTTATCACATGCTTCCAGTGCTTACCATTTGAGTGGTTTCAAAGAGAAAACCGCAATTGTTGGCATTGATGGAAAAGGCGAATATGCAACGACCTTCTTTGGTTATGGCGAAAATGGCAAGATTCATAAAATCAAAGAATTCTACGATCCGGATTCACTTGGCGGTATGTATGGCGCGATCACCGAATACCTAGGCTTCGAAATGCTGGACGGTGAGTTCAAAGTCATGGGTATGGCGCCGTATGGCGATGCCAGCAAATATGATTTATCAAGACTTGTTACATTTGAAGATGGCGAATTGCGAGTCAATACGCATCTTGTGAATGTGGTTGGCTTACGCCGTTATAAAGAAAATGGTAAGGGTTATTATTTTGCGCCTGAGCTAATAGAATGGCTGGGCCCTAAACGCCATGGCGATGAGATTGATGATCCTTACATCCATTACGCGGCTTCTGTGCAGGCCTTGCTAGAAGATGTCGCACTGAAAATGATTGATTACTACCTAGGCGATATCATTCGCGAAACTGGCCGTATTGCCATGGCTGGTGGTGTTGCGCTCAATGTAAAGCTCAACCAGCGCATCATTGCGATGCCGCATGTAAAAGAGTTATTTGTACAACCGGCTTCTGGCGATAATGGTACTTCCTTGGGCGCGGCGACCTATGCAGCACATTTGGCCGGTGATGTCATTGAACCTATGCAGCATGCTTATCTAGGACCATCTTATACTACGGAAGAGTGTATTGCCGCCTGTGAAGCACATCCAGCAAAACCTAAATTCACTCGCGTAGAAAAGGCTCCGCAAAAAGCAGCAGAATTATTAGCCAGCGGTAATCCACTGGCTTGGCTACAAGGCCGCATGGAATTTGGACCACGTTCTTTAGGCTGCCGTAGTATCTTGGGTGACCCGAGTTATCCGGGCGTTGCAGACCGAATCAATGCACAGATCAAATACCGTGAGCGCTGGCGTCCATTCTGTCCAAGTATGCTGGATCGCGTTGCACCGGATATTTTACAAACCAATCACCCTGCGCCGTACATGACATTTACATTCGATGTGGCTGAACACTGGAAATCACGCATCCCGGAAGTAGTGCATGAGGATGGTACTGCGCGCGCGCAGGTTGTCACCAAAGAAACGAATCCACGTTACTATGAGTTGATTGAGCATTTGGAAAAACTGCGTGGTGTACCGGTAGTGCTGAATACATCGCTCAATCGCCGTGGTGAACCAATGATTTGCTCACCGACTGATGCATTGAATATGTTCTATGGCTGTGACCTGGAATATTTGATGATGGAAGATGTTCTAGTTACTAAGAGCTAGGTTACTTAAGAGCTAGTAAAGAATTATGTGGTCCGAATCGGACCATAATGAATTAAGGAATTAAGGACTTAAGTCACCTAGAAATACGGCCTATTACTTACAAGTCTGTTTGACGATATGCCCCGCATTGGGGATAATCTAACCAGTTTATTAATTTTTGCACTGTCTTGAATCATGAAACAATCTCATATAGAAGTAACAGAGCGCATCATCGAGCGCAGCCGTCCAACTCGCGCTGCGTATTTACAGCGCGTGGATGCAATTATCAACCGCCCCAAAGGTGCTGACAGATTAGGCTGTGCCAACGTGGCACACGCTTTTGCCGTGTTGCCAAAAAATGAAAAGCTACGTTTAGTCGCAGAAAAAAATCCGCATATTGGTGTGGTGACCGCTTATAACGAGATGTTATCGGCGCATCAGCCTTATGTGAATTATCCAGATATTATTCGCGATGAAGCGCACAAACGCGGTGCAACTATGCAGGTTGCCGGTGGCGTGCCTGCAATGTGTGACGGCGTTACACAAGGTGAGCCAGGCATGGAGCTTTCCCTATTCAGCCGCGATACTATTGCGATGAGTACTGCTGTTGCCTTGTCCCATGATGTGTTCGATGCAGCCTTGCTATTAGGTGTCTGCGACAAGATCGTCCCTGGCTTATTGATTGGTGCGTTGCATTTCGGCCATTTGCCATGTGTGTTTGTGCCAGCAGGCCCAATGAGCACTGGTTTGGATAACACTGCAAAATCCAAAGTACGTGAGCAATATGCACAAGGTAAGGTCGGGCGCCAAGAGCTGCTAGATTCAGAGTCCGCTGCTTATCATGGTGCGGGTACCTGTACTTTCTACGGCACAGCCAATAGTAACCAAATGCTGTTAGAAGCGATGGGCTTGCACGTTCCCGGCGCGGCTTTTGTACATCCACATGATGGTTTGCGAGAGGAGTTGACTCGCGAAGCAGTACGTATGGTGCTAGCTAATACGCAAAAACAGCGTTTTACGCCTATTGGTAAATTGGTTGATGAGCATGTAATCGTAAATGCCATGGTAGCGCTATTAGCAACCGGCGGGTCTACCAACCATTTGATCCACTGGGTAGCTGTAGCTCGCTCTGCAGGTATTATCATTGACTGGACAGACTTCCACTACTTGGCTAAAGCAACACCATTGTTGGCAAGTGTGTATCCAAACGGCAAGGCCGACGTTAACCAATTCCAAGCTGCGGGTGGTCCTGCATTTGTGATTCGTGAACTGATTGATGGTGGCTTTATGTACCCGGACGTATTCACTGTTGCATACGGTGGCTTGCGTGACTATGGTAAATTGCCAACGTTGGAAAAAGACGCAAATGACAATAAAACCATAATTTGGAAAGACTTACCGAAAGAAAGCAGCGACGAAACGATTGTTCGTACCGCAGCCTTCCCGTTTAACGAATCAGGCGGTTTGCGCTTGCTTAAAGGCAACCTAGGCCGTTCAGTGATTAAAATCTCAGCAGTGCCTGAAGACCGTCATATTATTGAAGCGCCAGCGATTGTGTTTGATGCGCAAGAAGAACTACTGGCTGCGTTTGACCGCGGTGAGCTAGAGCGTGACTTTGTCGCTGTTGTACGCTTCCAAGGTCCTAAAGCCAATGGTATGCCTGAGCTACATAAATTAACGCCACCATTGGCAGTGTTGCAAAACAAAGGCTTTATGGTGGCAATTGTGACTGACGGCCGTATGAGTGGTGCTTCCGGTAAGATACCAGCAGCAATTCACTTAAGTCCAGAAGCTTCTGCAGGCGGTGCGCTAGCCAAGATACGTAATGGCGATATTATTCGTTTAAATGCCGCGGTGGGTACCCTGAACGCTTTGGTAGACGAGGATACATGGGCAGAGCGCGAAATAGAAGAGTTGTCTGACAGCAAACGCCATAACAACTCACATGGCATTGGCCGTGAATTGTTTGGGGGCATGCGTCGTAATGTACTTTCAGCTGAAGAAGGCGCGATCACTTGGCTGTAGCCGTTTGAAAATATGATTTAGGCATTGTTTTTTTCGCTTGCCGTACAAAAATCGTACTGTCTGCGCTCAAATGCCTAGCCTAAAATCAATTTTGAAACGCCTTAATATCTCCTATACGAATTCGAATTAACTTAATTGAGAGCAACATGAACACATTAGATTTAGCTAAAGAAGGCCCGGTAATTCCAGTTATTGTAATCAACAAAGTAGAAGATGCTGTGCCGATGGCAGAAGCACTGCTCGAAGGAGGTATTAAAGTCTTGGAAGTAACGTTACGCTCCTCATGTGCGTTGCAAGCGATGGAACAAATCGCTAAACATGTTCCAGATGCCATCCTAGGTTCAGGTACAGTACGTAACTTAAAAGATGCACAAGCTTCATTAGATGTAGGCTGTAAATTCGCAGTTAGCCCAGGCTATACTGCAGAGCTAGGCCAGTTTTCACGCAAAATCGGTTTGTCATTACTGCCGGGCGTGTCCACTGGATCGGAAATCATGATGGCTAATGCAGATGACTACTATTTCTTAAAGCTATTCCCAGCAGTCGCAGTAGGCGGCATCAACTTGCTTAAAGGTTTTGCTGGCCCGTTTGGCGACGTTAAATTCTGTCCAACAGGTGGTGTAACAGTAGAGTCTGCACCGCAGTTTTTGAGTTTACCTAACGTTGTAGTATGTGGCGGTACATGGTTGACTCCCGCTGATGCAGTCGCAAGAAAAGATTGGGCACATATTACCAAGTTAGCTAAAGAGGCGAGCGCTATTAAGCCTGCTTAAATGGCGCAAGGGTTATAATCGGGTTTTGCTCCTTTCAGAAAGGGCAAAGCCCTTTTTTATTGGGTTACGTAAGTATTAATATTAAGTTTGGGATTCAGCTTGAAAATAGATTTGAAAAAATATAAAACTATTGTATTTGATTGCGATGGGGTAGTACTGGATTCGAATATCGTAAAAACGGAAGCGTATTTTAGAACCGCTAAAAATCTAGGCGCAACAGATGCTCAGGCTCAAGCCTTAGTGGATTATCATATCAAATTAGGCGGTATATCGCGTTATCATAAATTCGATTATTACTTAAAAGAGATTCTTAAAAAACCCGCAACAGAACAAGCGATTCAGGAGTTGCTGAATGAGTTCGGCCGTGAATTGGAAGTAGGATTGATGGAATGCGCAATAGCGGAAGGCTTGCTTGATTTAAGAAAAAAAACGGCTAACAGTAACTGGTTGATATTGTCAGGTGGGGATCAACACGAATTACGCACTTTGTTTGATAAACGTACTTTAGAAAATGGACAAAAGCTTTACGAGCTATTTGATGGCGGTATTTTTGGCAGCCCTGATAATAAAGACGAGGTTCTTGCTCGTGAAAAAGAGAATGGCAATATTAAGTTGCCGGCATTGTTTCTGGGGGACAGTAAGTATGATTTTGAAGCTGCTGACCGTGCAGGGATAGACTTTGTTTTTTTAAGTAACTGGACAGAAGTGCCGGACTGGGAGGCTTACAGTAAAACCAATCAGCTTAAAGTTATGAAAAATTTAAATCAATTCTTAGATTAGTGCGAATTCATTCAAGAAAGTAGGCTATCCAATGGATACGATTAAATGAACTGGCTTTTAAAATCTCAGAAATTCTCATCACTTAATAATATGTGGATATGGCAGTTGCTCTCATTATGCGGGGTAATACTATTTCACGCATTAGGATTAAATCCAATCTATAGGGCCTGCCTCTATATAAATGTGGCTTTAGTAATGTATTTTTTTATTAAACAAAAAAACACATTTAGTTTTGATTCTTTAAAAATATTTAATCCAGCCCTTTTACTACTCGTTAGTTTTTTTCTAATTAATATCATTGCACTTAATAAGTTAGCGTGGGATAAAGAGCTTAGTCGATTGATATATGTCATTTTTTTCTGTGTAGGCATATGGTTACAAGCGCTTTACAATCGTGAATTTATAACCCAGTATATAAAAGAAATCGTCATCGGTATAGCATTGTTATACATCGCCATACAATGTTGTTCAATTCTTATATTGAAGACTCATTTTGGCACTCTAAAGAATCCTCACTATTTAGCACAATATTCGATGCTGCTAATTCCCATATTCTTTTTCTTTTTGCAAAGTGAAAATACCAAATTCAAGTTAGCGGTTTTTGGGTTATTAGCTTGTGTTATTGGACTACTCTTACATACTAACTCTAGGCCAGCATGGCTATCTTTAATGCTCACAACGCTAATAATGAGTCACTACCAAAAGCATAAATTAAAAGCTTTTTCAGGCGCAATAATAATAATTTTATTATTATGGATCAGTGATATAGGAAATTTCTCTGATCAATTAAGTATGCTATTCAACCAAATAACTACAGAAGAAAGGGTTTATATTTGGAGCGACATCTGGAACTTACAACTACAAAGTACTGTAAAACAATGGTTATTCGGGCATGGATTAAATGGATACGAATCAAAATTTACTCATTTCGGTGATTTAAAATTAGGGGGTACAGCTACTTTTAACAGCCCTCATAACTTTTTGTTAGAGATTGTGTATATTGCCGGTCTCTTAGGTTTTATATGCATGATGACTTTCTACTTTATTCTATATAGAAAGTTATTTCAGGCTTTTGCCAATAGTGACGAATTTAAAAATCTTATTTTTTTGATGATTAGTATACTTACAATGAATTTGCTTTTCGTATCAATTACGGTACCGATTTTTTCTAGTTATCATTTATTGATTACCGCCTTGGTATGTGGAGCTTTTGCTTACATGCAGCAATCAAATAGGGTATTTAAATGAATGCGCCTGTAACAATTGTAATACCAAATTTTAATGGTGCAGAACTGCTTAAAAAAAACATGCCATCTGTGTTAGAGGCTGCTAGTCATTATGTACCTAGGGCATCAGTAATTGTTGTTGATGACGGATCAAAAGATTCCAGTGTAGAAATTTTAAAATCAAAATTCCCTAATGTGAAAATTTTGATGCACGAACAAAATAAGGGATTTGCTGAAGCAGTATATTCTGGGATTGATGCAGCCGATACCGAATTGATTATGCTATTAAATTCTGACGTAAAAGTTGGAAGAGATTTACTTGAATCTCTAGTACTCTATTTTGACGAACTGACCACTTTTTCAGTAAATCCATTAATTTATAATGAAAAAGGAGAACTAAAACGCCATTCTTGGAATATAAGACAATTCAAGAAAGGATCTTTTAAATTATTAACTTGGACTTTAGATAAATCCTTAATATTAAAAAGAGATGGTAAGAGATTGCCCACTTTATACGGGTCTGGCGGCTCTTTAATGCTAAGAAAATCTATGTTTAAGGAATTAGGTGGTTTTCACCCTATTTACAAACCATTCTATAGTGAAGATTATGATTTAGGTATACGCGCTTGGCGGAAAGGCTGGTGTAGTTACTTTGAACCTAGCGTATCGATAGTGCACCAAAGCGTTGGTTCTATTCGCGAGCATGTAAAAATGCAATATGTAAAATGTATACGCCGTAGAAATAGACATTTACTGGAATGGATTCATATGACGCCGAGTCAGCTAGCATTTAGTGCAATTCCATTGTCTTTATTACAATTGCTTGGTGAGTTATTGATCCTCGATAAAACAAATTTGAAAGGCTTTTTTCTTGCGCTTACTAAAATTCCAGAAGTAATATCTGCAAGAAAAGAGATTAGCCGTACACAGAAAATGTCGTTGAATGATGTCTTAGATATCATTAACAAAGAAGCTATTTAATATTGCTAATGTAAGTGCGCAATGACGCTTGTAGGTTGAATGTGTTTTAAACAGTTCAAGTGTAGTAGTGGACATTCTCTTTGAAAGCAGGGACTACATTCAAGTCCGAGATATTCCACAACTGCATTGCCACTCATAGGTGGGGTGTGATGCGGGTCTGAAGAACCGTATACTGCGACTAATTTCTTGCCTAATGCAGCAGCAACGTGCATAAGCCCGGAGTCGTTACTGACTATCGCGTCGCATAAGGACATCAAGTCTATTGCTTCAGCCAGCTTGGTTTTCCCGCCAAAGTCTGTGCATTTGTCTTCAGTGAGTTGATTGATAGATGAAGTCACTGCGATATCTTTGTCTGAGCCGAACAACCAAACTTGCCAACCCTGATTTAATGCATCCCGAGCGACTTCAGCATAATATTCCGCTGGCCAGCGCTTTGCTTCGCCATACTCCGCGCCAGGACATAGCCCTAGTACTTTGGTTGCAGGGACCGATAAATTCAATCTATGCAATGTTGCCAAAGCATTATCTCTGTCTGCAATAAGTTGCGGATTAGGTAGGTTGGCCGGTAATTCAATATTGGGCGCTAATCCTAAAGTAACAAATCTATCAACTGTACGTGGCAGTTTTACTTTATCTAGCGGTCGAATATCATTAATCAAGCCATAGCGCATTTCACCTAAGAAACTGGTGCGGCGCGGAATATTAGCCGCAAATGGCAGGACGGCAGACTTGATTGAATTGGTAAGGATAATGGCTTGAGTATAACCTTCATGAAGCAGGCTTTTACCGAATTTGATACGTTCAAATAAAGCAAATTGGCCATGCTTAAAAGGCAATGCAATGCCCTTATTCACTTCTGGCATGCGTTCAATCAAAGGAAGTGTCCAAGCCGGGGCAGCAACATCAATCATGCAATTCGGATCTTGCTGCTTAAGTATTTTGAACAGGCTTTGCGCAAGTACCATGTCGCCCACCCAAGCTGGGCCTAGCACCAGTACCTTGGATGGTGATTCAATATTCGCCACGTTATTTAAGTACCTAGTTTTTTGATGATGTTGCTAGTGCTGCGACCCTGCACTAATGGGATGAGTTTAACGCTACCGCCCCAAGATTTGACTTCTTTGCCACCGACAACTTGGGCTTCGGTGTAATCATCGCCTTTAACGATAATATCTGGCCGAATCGCATCTATTAAGCGTAGCGGAGTATCCTCATCAAACAGAATGACAGCGTCAACTGAAGCCAAAGCTGCCAATACGCGGGCACGGTCACCTTCATGTACTACAGGGCGCGTAGGGCCTTTAAGTGCACTAACAGAGCGATCCGTATTCAAGCCGAGAATTAACTTATCGCCAGTTTTCTTTGCGGCTTCTAAGTAAGTTACATGGCCAGCATGTAGCAAGTCAAAACAGCCATTGGTGAACACTACCTTTTCGTTGTTGGCTTTCCAGTGACTCACTAATTCTAACAACTGCTGCATGTCACAAATCTTGTCTGCTTGCGACTGGCCATCTTCACTGATTAAAGCCTTTAATAATTCTGACTGGCTTACAGGCACTGTGCCAACTTTCCCAACAACAATTCCAGCGGCAATGTTCGCCAGTTGCAAAGCATCATGTGGAGTTAAACCATGTACCAAGCCCGCGGCTAATGTTGCGATAACTGTGTCACCTGCGCCGGAAACATCGAATACTTTTTTAGCAGTAGCGGCAATGTGTTCGGTGTGATTCGCATCTATGAACGAAATACCTTCTTCACCACGGGTGACGGCCAGGAAATCCAGTTTTAAGTTTTCTTTAAGCTGTTTTGCGGCTTGTAGTAAGGCAATTGTATCGTTCATTCCGACACCACAAGCTTCAGCGGTCTCTTTTTTATTCGGGGTCAACGCGGTTGCACCTAAATATTTGCTGTAATCATGGCCTTTCGGATCCGCAACCACCGGAATATTCAATGCTTTGCACTGGCTGATAATGGCTTTGCAGCTTGCATCATCGAGCATGCCTTTTGCGTAATCAGAAAGTATCACCATCGCGGGTTTTTTTTCTAATGCACTAGTAACGCTGGCTAGCAACTCGGTATTTTCCGCGGTAGTAAATGTAGAAGCGCTCTCATCATCAATACGTACAATCTGCTGATTGCCGCTCATGACGCGGGTTTTGGAAACAGTAGGCCGCTGATTGGAGGTGATGATGTTTTCTGTATCAATACCGGCACCCGTAATGAGCTGCTTAAGTATATTGCCAGTACTGTCATTGCCAATGCATCCGATTATCTGGGTATTTAAACCCAGACCGCTAAGGTTCGCTGCTACGTTGGCTGCACCACCTGCACGTTCTTCAGACTTGTTTAGAAGCACTACAGGAACGGGCGCTTCCGGAGAAATGCGGTTCACGTTACCCATTAGGTAGCGGTCTAGCATCACGTCGCCAATTACCAATACGACTTTCTGGGAGTCAGTAAAGTGACGAACGGTTTCTATTAAATGCGAATTCATTTTTGTTTTATTTAGCCTAACTATTTGTTATATGCCAATGTTTATCACTCGAGTCAGTCAGCTTCAAGCATGCCACACAAACTATGGCCTACAAAAATATGCGCTTCTTGAATACGCGGCGTGTCATTGCTAGGCATGACGAGGTTATATTTGCAAAGCTCTAATAGTTTGCCACCTGTGCCGCCAGTAAGGCCGATAGTCGTTGCGCCTATGGTATTTGCTTCAACAATGGCATTGACAACATTTTTGCTGTTACCAGATGTAGTAATGCCAATCACGGCATCTTCCGGACGGCATAAACCTTCGATCTGGCGCGCAAAGATATAGTCATAGCCATAGTCATTGCCTACAGAAGTCAGGATAGAAGTGTCAGTTGTCAGAGCAATTGCTGGCCAGCCGCGGCGTTCTTTTTTATAACGGCCGACGATTTCAGCCGCAATGTGCTGACTATCTGCCGCGCTGCCGCCATTACCCATAATCAGGATCTTGCCGCCGCGATTTAAGGTCGCGCGTAACTCATTAGCCACTTCAATCATCTGTGGGAATATGGCGTTAAGTGTGGCATACATGGCATTGTGTGCTTGCCATTCATTTTGTAAATATTCAAGTTGGTTCACGTATATCGCCCTTAACAGTAAGCGTCTTCATGCATGAGGTAATTTTGCACGTAATCTTTTACGCCTTCTTCTAAACTATAGAAAGCATTCACGTAGCCAGTGGCGCGTAGTTTTGCCATATTAGCCTCGGTAAAATATTGGTATCTGCCTTGCAGATCATCCGGCATATCAATGTAAGTAATATGTGGGGCTTTGCCCATGCTAGTCATGACATTGGTAGCTAAGTCCTTAAAGGCGCGAGCTTTACCTGTGCCAATATTATAGATGCCATTGCTGGACGGTTTACCTTCTAATGCGCTTTGCAGGAAATGTACGACTACCGCAGCTGCATCTTTAACGTAAACAAAGTCACGCAATTGCATACCATCTTCATAACCCTGTTTATGACTTTTGAATAACTTGACCGTGCCAGTCTCTTTAAATTGATTAAAGCTATGGAATGCCACACTTGCCATACGTTCTTTATGGTACTCATTAGGGCCATAAACATTGAAGAACTTAAAGCCAGCCCATGCAGGTGGCGTAGCTTGCTTATTCGTAGCCTGGCGCAATGCCCATTGGTCAAAAAAGTGCTTGGAGTAGCCGTAGCCATTCAATGGGCGCAGGTTATCAATGGATGCATCATCATAACCCTGCTCGCCATCACCATACGTTGCAGCTGAACTTGCGTAGAAAAAAGGCACTTTATTTGCAGCGCACCAATTCCAAAGATTTTGCGAATAATGAATATTGTCAGCTACCAGCTTATTAAAGTCGCGCTCGGTTGTAGCGCTGATTGCACCCATATGAATGATAGCAGTAACGTCAGTCCTAGCTTGGTTTTCGGTATCACCATTAAGCCAGTCTAGCAGCTGGCTTTTATCCAAGTATTGCGCATATTGGCGTTTTACCAAGTTTTGCCACTGATTTTCATGCGTGATGTGGTCTGTGATGATCAAGTCATCACGCTGAAGTTTTGTGTTGAGATGCCAGGCGATCATGCTGCCTATCATGCCCGCGCCGCCGGTAATTACAATCATAAATTTTATTGAGCTAGCTTAAAACAAAAGTATAACGCTTATTGTTTCGCGCCCATAGCCTGCGCCCGCAATTTCGTCATCTCAGCATCTTTCCTAGCTTGTTCTTTATCCCAATCTGTCGAAACCCAACCCTGCAGATTTTCTAAAGCAATCGCGGTCATGGCATGTATCCATGGTTCGCTTTCGTTGAGTGCTGGAATGTAATGATATTCGCCACCGCCAGCATGAGTGAATATCTCTTTACCTTCCAACGCAATTTCCTCCAAGGTCTCCAAGCAATCACTGCTAAAGCCAGGGCATACCACATCGATACGTTTGGTTTTAGCCTGGCCCAGCGTATATAAGGTGCTCGCCAAATATGGAGTAAGCCACTCTTGCCTACCGAAACGTGATTGGAAAGCAACCGTATATTCGTCCTTTTTCAATTCCAACTCTTCAGCTAAAAGACGCGCAGTTTTATGACATTCACAATGATACGGATCACCTTTTAGTAAATGAAATTTCGGCACACCGTGAAAGCTCATGACTAATATATTAGGCTTACCATTGATTTTCCAATAGTCACGAATGCTATTCGCTAACGCAGTGATATAAGCAGGGTGGTCATGATAATTACGGATAGTGCGAATCGCGGGGACGTTACGCATCTTTAACAAGATTTTCCATACGCTATCCAAGGCAGCAGCGGTGCTGCTTGCCGCATATTGTGGATATAGCGGAAAAACTAAAATCTTATCGCAATGCTGTCCCTTAAGAGACTCTATTGCACTGAGCATACTTGGGTTGCCATAGCTCATGCCCAGTTCTACGACAAATGGCGAACTGATTTTATGGCTGAAAAAACCACGTAACAATTGTGCTTGTTTTTGGGCATGTACCAATAATGGTGAACCTTCTTTTGACCAGATCTTGGCATATTTTGCTGCGGATTTTTTGGGGCGTATGACTAATATGATGCAATTTAAAATCCAGCACCAGATGAAGCGCGGTATCTCTATCACGCGCCTGTCCATTAAGAATTGGGCTAAATATGGCCGTAAAGCTTTGGCAGTTGGCTCGTCAGGTGTTCCTAGATTAACCAATAAAATACCAACTTTGGCTTGAGCGCCATGCTGGTATGGGGGTTCAGGGTTGTAATAAGCCATGGAGCCTTAATGAGATTAATTTGAATTTAATGCGTTGGATAATAGTTTTGCTGTCACGTCGACAATCGGGATAACGCGCTCATAAGCCATGCGGGTTGGACCAATCACACCGAGTGTGCCAACTACCTGGCCATCGGCTTCATAAGGTGCGGTAATCATGCTGCATTCGTCCAAAGGTAAGTAACCACTTTCGCCGCCAATGAATATCTGAATGCCTTGTGCATTTTGGCTGGTATCAAGTAGCTGCATCAACGATGTCCGCCGTTCAAATATCTCGAACAGTTTCCTGAGGCTAGTGACATTGGTGGACAGGTCATCGACCTGTAGCAAATTGCGTTCTCCGGCAATCACAACGCCGTCTTTATCGTTATCCACCGCTTTACTGCTGGCTTCCAGCGCCGCGCTCATCAGGCGGTTCATGTCTGTTTGCATCTGCTTCAGTTCAAGCAATAATTTCTGTTGTACTTCCTCAAAGGTCTGACCCGAGAAATTGACATTAAAGTAATTGCTGGCCTGTGTGAGCTCATTAGCGGAATACGGCTTTTCCGTCATGATGATACGGTTCTGCACGTTGCCGTCGCTTGTCACAATAATCACGAGTATGCGTTTGTCAGAAAGTGGCAGGAATTCCAGATGCTTAAAAGCAATACGCTTACGTTTTGGGATCATGACCACGCCGGCGAATTGGGTCAGTTGCGATAGCATATCCGCCGCGCTGGAAATAAGTTCGCCTTGGTTAGGGGAGGATAGCCCACTTTTCAGTTGCTCAACTGCGTTGGATTCCAAAGGTTTTACCGTGAGCAACGAATCAACAAATAAGCGGTAGCCTTTTTGCGTAGGGATGCGTCCAGCAGAAGTATGAGGGCTGGCAATAAACCCCAGCTGTTCTAAATCGCTCATGACATTGCGAATGGTCGCTGGGCTAACATCTAAGCCAGAATGCTGCAACAGAGTGCGAGAACCGATAGGTTGACCATCACTAATGTAATGTTCAACCAGAGTTTTTAATAGTATTTGCGCACGTTTATCCACGGCTTGGCATTATCCAGACGTTGTCATCAAATTAAATCATGACTAAGTGAGTATTTTGCCCGATTTAGTTCAATGCTAGTAGTCTTATTATGAATATCACTTATTCAAGCCCACTTTGTCCGGAGTTTGTGCGACCTTTTTTCCGGGCCTGATTTTACCAAGCGTGAACGCAGATAAGTCTTCAAAAACTTTTACAGTGATTGCAGCTTTTTGCTGTTTTATCTTATCGACGGCTTCGTTACTAAGTACTTCGTCATGTCCACCGGTAATATTGCTGCCGGTAAATCCTTGAATTCGGATAGGGATAGTGATTTTTTTATCGCTATCTCTGTAAGTAATACGGCTCCAGTCGGAAATATAAGTATATGGGCGTATTTCACTGTCCATCAAGTTATAACCGAGTGCGTAATCACTAACCGGATTTTGCACCCCTAGCAAAGGCATCACAGTTGGAATAATGTCCATATGACTGGTAAGTTTGTCATGTACTTTTGGAGCGTGACCAGGTTGCCAGATCACCAGTGGCGTACGTACTTGCTCATCTACAAAAGTGGAGTTGTGACCCCAAAAACCATGCTCCATGAACTCTTCGCCATGGTCGCCCACCAGAATCACGATAGTGTTATCACGCAAATGATTGTCATCCAGATATTTGAAAACACGGTCGAACTGGCTATCCAAGTGATGGACAGCGTTGATATAGCGATTTTTGATCGGTGTAATATTTTTGCGTAATGTTTTCTTATCTAAAGAAGCGTAATTGATATCGTCGTTATACGGCTTGGCAATTACGCTTTCGGGTGGAAAGTAATAACGCGCATGCGGCGATTCAAAGAACATAAATGTAAAAAATGGCTTAGATTTATCACGATTATCGATAAAACTCAGCAGGTCGGTCACGTTTTTCCTGTCACGCTCCCAACCAGGGGTTCCCATATTTTGTAGTTCCTGCATCTGGTCTTTATGCAATTTGCTGAATAGCGTTTTGGAAAATTCCGGATAGCTAAACAGTGCGCTCGTATAAATGTGAATCTGGTATTGCTGTTGCTGCAGCACGTCAATTAACGCAGTACCACGATTCTCATCCAGAAATGGGAACCAGTAATTACCTGGCAAACCTGTGAACATAGAGAATACCCCCATGCGTGTACCGTTGCCGCCACTGTAATTCTGAGTAAAGCGGTTAGCGTCTTCAGCAAATTTCCAGGTAGCCGGCATGATATGGTCATTCAACGTATCTGCACGCCAGGACTCTGCAGTTAACCAGATAATGTTATAAGGCTTCGCAGGTGCTTTGATATTAAGCGGGTTAAGTGGGTAATTTAATTTGCCTTTAAGCATGGGTTGCCTATCATGCTTGATATTAAAACCTAAGTTCTTAAAGAAATGCCTAGCTGAAACCGGTTGGAAGAAAGGTACGCTATTGGTACTGGCTACTACGGGGTCATTGTTGAATGCCTCATACCCTGCATAGCTGAAATGGACACCAAACACTATCAATAAAAAGCCTACCAATGCTTTTCCTAATGGAAAACCAAGCTTGGTATTGTTTACATAAAATCGCCCGCATAAATAACTCGCAAGCCATAACAGCAAAATTTCTACCAACACAAACGCTAAAGCAATTGCCACGAACCCGGCGGTAGAGGCAGTACTACCGCCCAATGAATCTATGCCGCCCGGTGTAATCACCAGATTAACGATGAAACCATTAATGTAAGTGCCGTATAAAGAATATATCTTGTAATTGGCATATAGCAGCAAGCTGGTCAGCGAGGCTGTAAAAACGGCAGCAATAGTAGTGATAAGGATGCGTTTACTGGTAAATTTACCCAATAACGCGATCAATGCGGTTAATAAGATGGCCGGAATGAGATAAATGATGCTGTAAGTCAGCCATGTGAGTATCAAATAAATCCCATTCAATAGCCCGGTATCAAATACAGTTTTGTAAATGATCGTTTCGCTGGAAATCGCTGCGGATATCAGGAAATTGAAAAAAAGAAAAATACATAAAATACGTAAAATATTGTTTTGTTTAATGTTGTTGAACATAAGTATGGGCTTAGGTTAATACTAAAGTTGAGTAGCTAAGGTTAATTCTTAAGGTAAGCGTGAGATACAGCAAGTTACGTACCTAGGCTAGCCGATGAATTTCTATTGTTTAACCGTATGATTTTTAATGATAATTTAGAGATTGATTTTTAGTTTTTATAATAAATAAATATTCTTAATTTATTTTTCATAAATTTTGCAGGGTAGTGTTACAGATTTCCTGCAAAAAACACAGCATTATTGTGTACGAGTTTAGCTGTGGCCTCTTTAAAATACGACTATTAATTTTGCAGTATTAATTTTGATAGTAAGCCTAACTGTGATTTAATTTCGCCATGCAAACTTCTTTCAAAACTTCCTTCAACACCGTAGCGATTATCGGTAAATATATGGATCCCGTCGCATTGCAAAATATGCGCTCAGATCTATTAAATGTTGCAGAACACCTGCGCACTCAACAGATTCATGTCTGTATCGAGTCGAATACCGCACAACATGCGAGCCTGGCTGGTTTTGATACGATTATCTTGGAAGATATTGGTAAAAGTGCCGACTTGGCAATTGTTCTGGGCGGAGACGGCACTATGCTGAGCGTCGCGCGCAGCTTGATCCTCGCCGATGTGCCATTGGTAGGTATCAACCGGGGAAGGTTTGGTTTCCTGACCGATTTGCGTGCGGAAGAAATGCTGGAAGCATTGGATCGCATCCTCGCTGGCGATTTTAGCAAAGATACCCGAATGCTATTGTGTGGCCAAGTGATTAGAAATGGTGAAATCCTTTACTCAGGCCATGCGCTTAATGATGTCGTGATAAAAAGCGGCTTGCGCCTCATTGAGCTTGAGGTAAAGATCGATAACCAGTTCGTACATAAACAACGCAGCGATGGCTTGATTTTAACGACCCCAACTGGTACGACCGCTTATTCGCTATCCGCTGGCGGCCCTATTTTGCATCCCAATTTAGAAGCGATTACGCTAGTGCCGATTTGTCCGCACACTTTGAGTAACCGGCCTATCACGGTGAGCAGCAATAGCGAAATCGAAATCAGGTTATTGCAAAAGGATGAAGCGCAGGTGAGTTTTGATGGGCAATATCAAATAGCGCTGGAAATTGGCGATATTATTACGGTGCGCCGTGCTAATCATTCGATTTCTTTATTGCATCCAAGCGATTACTGTTATTTTGATATGTTGCGCAATAAACTCAACTGGGGCTAATCTTTCAATGCAAAAATCAAAATTGACCGTGTTGCTATCACCTCGTCGTACATTAAGTACTGCCTTCGGCTCAGCGCCTTGTCAATTAATGATTTTAGCAATGAAATACTAATAAATATTCATGCTACAAAGCCTTTCCATTCGTGATTTTGTCATTGTCAGCCAGCTTGATTTAGACTTCCAGGCAGGATTTACCGTGCTTACCGGGGAGACTGGGGCTGGTAAATCCATCCTAATTGATGCGTTGTCATTGGCTTTAGGCGCTAGAGGTGAAGGAGGCGTTACACGTGTAGGCAGTGAAAAGGCTGAGATCAGCGCAATCTTTAATATCAGTAATAACCTGCTGGCCAAAAATTGGCTGACGGATGCTGAAATGGATGCTGAAATGGATGCTGAAGATGAGCTTATACTTCGCCGCGTCATGTATACCGATGGCCGTTCGCGTGCTTTTATTAATGGCCTGACAGTCACGGTAGGCCAGCTCAAAGAGCTGGGGGAGTTGCTGGTAGATATCTACAGCCAGAATGCTCACCATTCCTTATTGAAGTCGGCAACACAGCGTGAAATTCTGGACCAGTTCGGCGAACTTTCTGAATTGGCAGCGCAAGTTTCATCGCATTACAAAAGCTGGCATCATCTGCATGTTCAGCGCGTAGAAGCCGAAAAACATGCAAGTGAATATGCCAACGAACTAGCGGAATTGCGTGACCAAATTCGCGAGTTATCTCATTTAGCTATCTCGCCAGCAGAATGGGATGACTTGCAACAGGAACATCTGCGCCTTTCTAATGGCGCTAGTCTAATTACTGGCGGAGAAGAGTGTCGTGAGTTACTTAGCGAGGGCGAGTTGTCAGCCTTACGCATGCTTAGCCAAGTGCAACACAAGTTACAGAATCTGCAGGAATTCGATGAATCGCTAAAAGAAGCAGCCGAAACCTTGGATTCCGCGATTATCCAGCTGGAAGAAGCTGACCGTTTCTTGAATCGTTATCTGCAAAAAACCGATTTAGATCCTGCAGGTTTGGCGGAACTAGATACGCGGATTCAGACGATACATAGTACTTCCCGAAAGTACCGTGTACAGCCGGAAGAGTTAGCGGACTTGTTAGCTAAGTCCCAGGCACGTATGGGCGAACTTGAATTGTTTGCCAACGATGGCGAACTTGCTAAGCAGGAAGCCGAAGCTTTGGCTAGTTATATGCAATTAGCAGAAAAGTTAAGCGCTGGAAGAAAATCAGCTGCCGCTAAATTAAGTACGCAAATCAGTGCCGAAATGCAGCGCTTGTCATTAAGCGGCGGTAAATTTCAAGTGCAACTTACGCCTAATGCGCCAAGTAGCAATGGCCTTGAGCAAATCGAGTTCTTGGTTGCCGGACATGCCGGTGTTGAAGCCCGGCCACTGAGTAAAGTCGCTTCTGGTGGCGAACTTTCACGTATAAGTTTGGCCATCCGCGTTGTGACGGCGCAAAAACAAAGCATTCCTACCATGATTTTCGACGAGGTAGATGTCGGTATTGGCGGTGGTGTGGCTGAAGTCGTGGGTCAGTTATTGAAGCAATTGGGCAGTCATAATGATACGAAATTGCAACGTCAAGTCTTGGTCATCACACACCTGCCACAGGTAGCGGCACAAGGTAAATATCACTTGCGCGTGAGTAAATCGCTGGTCAATCAGCAAACGCTTAGTACGATAGAAGTGCTGGATGAAACTGTGCGTATTGAAGAAGTGGCGCGAATGCTGGGTGGAATTGAGATTACCGAAACCACGCGCCAACATGCCAAAGAAATGCTGGCGCGCTAAGCAGTTACATCTTATTAGAACAGGGCTGCTTAGAGCAGATGCCGTAAATCGTCAGTGAATGGTCCTGCATTTTAAAACCGAGTGATTCAGCAGCATTTTTCTGCCTCTTTTCGATCTCTTCATCGTAGAATTCTTCCACGCGACCGCATTTAACACAGACGATATGGTCATGATGACCGCCGCCATTTAATTCAAATACCGCTTTGCCGCTTTCAAAATGATGGCGGATTAACAAGCCAGCCTGTTCAAATTGCGTCAATACGCGATACACCGTCGCCAGGCCCACATCCTCGCCGGAGTTGATCATTACCTTGTAAATATCTTCGGCCGATAAATGACGTTCTTTGCTGTTCTCAAACAGGCTTAAAACTTTTAATCGGGGCAGGGTGGCTTTCAAGCCGGCGTTCTTTAAATCTTTCTGATCATGCATAGTCGTTTACTCACAATTAACAATGACAGTGTTTTGGGTTAGCTGTCTACGTGGTATATTAACGCCAATTCCAACTAAAGTCATGATATGCGTTATTTTCCCCTTTTACGATATCTTATTGTCCTCTCGGTAATGTTATGCACGGCTTGCGGCACCGCTTTGCCAACGGTAAAACCATACAAACTAGATGTGCAGCAAGGAAATGTTGTGACCTCTAAAATGCTGTTGCAGTTGCGCCCAGGGATGACTAAATCGCAAGTGCGTTTCATCATGGGCACACCGTTATTGCAGGATAGTTTTCACGGCAATCGTTGGGACTATGTCTATCAATTGCGTGAGAATGGCAAGATCATCGAGCAGCGCCGCGTGATTCTGGATTTTGAAAACGAGCTTTTGAAATCAGTGCGCGGTGATGTGGTTCCTGCCGGAAGTGAAAAAGCGAAAGCGCCAGAAGAAGCTGGTAATACCGGCACCCGCGTTGTTGAACCAACCAAACCTGAAGAAAAAGGCATGCTAGATAAGCTGAAATTCTGGGAAAAGCGTAAAGCCAAAAAAGAAGCAGCTAAAATAAAAGCAGAAGAAAATGCGGCACCGATGGCTGCACCTACTGAATTAACTTCACCTGAATCAACATCACCACAAGATGCAACAGCACCTAAAGATGAGAGTAAAGCAGAAGAGCAGAAATCTATATTAGCTGTTCCTATGGAAACGCCAGTGGAAACCCCGGCGCCACAGGCTGCTCCGGTAGAAGCCGCGCCAACCGAAGCCCCTGTGCAGATGGCACCTTCGAACGAGACAAAACCAGCTGAAGCTGATTCAACTAATAAAGTTGCACCAGCGCCTGAGCCAGTTCCTGAAGCAGTCATTCCTCCACCGCCTGCGCCGGAAGCGCCAGCGGCTACCGAACCTGCACCCGAACCTGCTAAAGCGCCACCTTATGAGCCAAGTTCAGGCATGTTGTTCGATAGAAATTTGAAATCTGCGCCTGAGGATATTGCACCGGAAGTTAAGCCTGCCCCGCCAGCGCCACGCGCAGGAAACAAAACACCGCCTCCGCCAAAAGATCTGCCGCCAGAAGGTTCGCCAAGTTTCTTTGACCGGATGTTGGAGAAGATTGGTTTTTAAGTTTTGAAATGAATCTTTCAGTGGTAAATAAAAATAAGCTTTTAAGCTTAGTAAAAGATAGATTGAGTAAAAAGAATATGGGAAGTCCATTAAAAGTTGTTATCGCAGGATGTTCAGGCCGCATGGGTCATGCCTTGCTTGAAGGCGTTTTTTCTGATGGTGAATTAGTATTGCATGGCGCACTGGATAGAAGCGGTAATCCTGCCTTGGGACGTGATGCTGGCGAACAGCAAGGCAAAATTTCAGGTATAAAAATTACTGATGATATTGGCGCCGCATTGGTTGGCGCAGATGTGTTGGTTGATTTTACCCGTCCCGAAGCCAGCATGTTGTACCTTGAAGCCTGCCAAAAAGCCAATGTGAAAATGGTCATTGGGACTACCGGTTTTTCTGCGGAACAAAAACAGGACATCGAAGCCGCTTCAAAAAATACCGCTATTGTGTTTGCGCCTAATATGAGTGTGGGCGTTACGCTATTGATTAGTCTTGTTGAGCAAGCAGCTAAAGTGCTGAATCAAGGTTACGATATTGAAGTGGTTGAAATGCATCACCGCCATAAAGTAGACGCGCCTTCCGGTACGGCGTTGCGCTTGGGCGAAGCGGCAGCAAAAGGCTTAGGCCAGACATTGCAAGACTGCGCTGTCTATGCTCGCGAAGGCGTAACGGGTGAGCGTGAAGCTGGCAAAATAGGCTTTGCTACGATGCGTGGCGGCGACGTTGTGGGAGACCATACAGTTGTGCTGGCAGGCATCGGCGAACGTGTAGAATTGACGCATAAAGCCAGCAGCCGCGCGACTTTTGCGTTGGGTGCCCTACGTGCAGCTAAGTTTTTAGGCGATAAAAAAACCGGCTTGTATGATATGCAAGATGTATTAAGTCTGCGCTAATCCATATAGCTTTTAGTCTAACAATTACATGAAGACTAAAAGCTACTTCTTTCCGATTCTCTTCCTTGTTCTTGCAGTCTTTTTAGCATGGTCGGCTATTGCCCCGCATGATAGGCTAACTTGGTGGCTGGAAGTCTTTCCAATCCTGATCGCACTGCCTGTACTAGTGCTCACTTATAAAAAGCTTGAATTCACACGCTTGGTGTATGTCTTGATACTCATACATGCCATTATCCTGCTGGTTGGCGGTCACTATACCTATGCCGAGGTGCCGCTCTTCAATTGGCTGCGGGACACTTTTGATTTGTCGCGTAATTATTACGATCGAGTCGGTCACTTTGTCCAAGGCTTTGTGCCGGCGATGGTGGCACGTGAAATTCTTCTTAAAAATCACCATTAGTTGCCGGGCGTTGGCTGTTCTTTATCGTGACGTGTATTTGCCTAAGTATCAGTGCATGTTATGAATTTATCGAATGGTGGGTAGCAGTCATCACAGGTAGCGGCGCGGATGCGTTTTTGGGTACGCAAGGTGATGTCTGGGATACGCAATGGGATATGTTCACAGCCTTACTAGGTGCCATTACCGCACAGCTTTTGCTAGCGCAAGTGCAGGACAAACAAATGAGTCAAATAAGCGTTTCATAGGACTGGTTGCCTACGGTTGGCATTGATAAGTCTCAATTTTTTCGCTATAATTCGTTAATTCTGAAACGGGAAGAGTATACAAGCTCCTCCCGTTTTGCATATCTGCCATCTGTTCATGATGGACAAAGTAAAAATTTAGTTAACTTATGTTAAAACAAGGAATTATCGTGCCACAAAACCTGCCCGCCATACTTGTACTTGCAGATGGAACTGTGTTTCGTGGCGTATCAATCGGTGCGTCCGGCAACACAGTTGGTGAGGTTGTATTCAACACCTCCATGACCGGTTACCAGGAAATACTGACCGATCCTTCTTACAGCAAGCAAATCGTTACACTGACATATCCGCACATCGGCAATTACGGCGTGAATGCAGAAGACACTGAGTCTGCGCAAGTATATGCCAGCGGCCTGATCATTCGTGACTTGCCGCTTACGCATAGCAACTTCCGAAATACGCAGTCTTTGCCTGATTACCTTACAACAAATAATATCGTGGCGATTGCCGATATTGATACGCGCAAACTGACGCGCGTACTTCGTGAAAAAGGTGCGCAAACCGGTGCGATTGTTGCAGGCGAGGCTGACGAAGCGAAAGCCATTGCAAAAGCACAAGAGGTTATTGCTGGCTTCCCAGGTTTAACCGGGATGGATTTAGCGAAAGTGGTGAGTTGCGCTGAGCCTTATGAATTCGAACAAGGTGAGTGGGCGCTAGGTAAAAGCTTTGCCGATGCACCGGAATCACTATTTCACGTAGTGGCTTTCGATTATGGAGTTAAACATAACATCTTGCGTATGCTGGTTTCACGCGGCTGTAAGGTAACTGTATTGCCAGCGCAAGCTACAGCAGCAGAAGCGCTCGCTTACAAACCGGACGGTGTATTCCTGTCGAATGGTCCTGGCGACCCTGAGCCATGCGACTATGCGATTTCAGCAATTCAAACCATTGTAGATTCCGGCATGCCGACTTTTGGCATCTGCCTGGGTCATCAGTTGCTAGCCCTGGCAAGTGGCGCAAAAACCCATAAGATGAAGTTCGGCCATCACGGCGCGAATCATCCTGTGCAGGATACTGAAAGCAAGCGTGTTTATATCACCAGCCAGAACCATGGTTTTGCGGTAGATGCAGCAACGTTACCGGCGAATATCAAAACGACTCACGTATCGTTGTTTGATGGCAGCCTGCAAGGTATCGCGCGTACAGACCAACCTGCATACAGTTTCCAAGGTCACCCAGAAGCGAGCCCTGGTCCGACCGAAATGAGTTATTTGTTCGACCGCTTCATTAGCATGATGCAAGCAAAAAAAGAAGGAAAGGCTAGCTAATGGCTAAGCGTACTGACATAAAATCGATATTAATTATTGGCGCGGGTCCGATTGTCATTGGCCAGGCTTGTGAATTTGACTACTCAGGCGCACAAGCCTGTAAAGCGCTACGTGAAGAAGGTTACCGCGTTATCTTGGTGAACTCTAACCCAGCCACCATCATGACTGACCCGGAAATGGCCGATGCGACATACATCGAACCTGTCACCTGGCAAATTGTAGAAAAAATCATCGCTAAAGAGCGCCCGGATGCTTTATTGCCGACTATGGGCGGACAGACTGCACTTAACTGCGCGCTAGATCTGGATAAGCATGGTGTATTGAAGAAATACAATGTTGAATTAATCGGCGCTTCCAAAGATGCGATTGATAAAGCCGAAGACCGCCAAAAATTCAAAGAAGCCATGACCAAAATTGGTTTGGGTTCTGCGCGCTCTGCCATTGCGCATAGTATGGAAGAGGCTTTGCAAGTGCAGGCTGCGATTGGCTATCCAGCCATTATCCGTCCTTCATTTACCATGGGCGGCAGTGGCGGCGGTATTGCTTATAACCGCGAAGAGTTCATGACGATTTGTGAGCGCGGTTTGGATGCTTCTCCAACTAAAGAGCTGTTGATCGAAGAGTCACTGCTTGGTTGGAAAGAGTATGAAATGGAAGTCGTGCGCGACTCCGCGGACAACTGCATCATCATTTGCTCAATCGAAAACCTGGACCCAATGGGGGTACATACCGGTGACTCTATCACTGTGGCGCCAGCACAAACATTGACTGACAAAGAGTACCAAATCATGCGTAATGCCTCATTGGCAGTATTGCGTGAAATCGGTGTTGATACAGGCGGCTCAAACGTACAGTTCGCTATCAACCCTGATGATGGCCGTATGATCGTCATTGAGATGAACCCGCGTGTATCGCGTTCATCAGCTTTGGCATCAAAAGCGACTGGTTTCCCGATTGCTAAGGTTGCAGCGAAATTAGCGGTAGGTTTTACGTTGGATGAATTGCGTAATGAAATCACCGGCGGCGCGACGCCAGCATCTTTCGAGCCTTCGATTGACTACGTGGTAACGAAAATACCTAGGTTTGCTTTTGAGAAATTCCCACAAGCGGACTCTCGTTTAACCACACAGATGAAATCTGTGGGCGAAGTGATGGCGATTGGCCGTACCTTCCAGGAATCTTTCCAGAAAGCTTTGCGTGGTTTAGAGGTCGGCGTAGATGGCCTAGACGAAAAAACCACGGACATGGACACCATTACCAAAGAGCTTGGTGTTCCTGGCCCTGAGCGCATCTGGTATGTGGGTGATGCATTCCGTATGGGCATGACTGTGCAGCAAGTATTCGACCACTCCAAGATTGATACTTGGTTCCTGGTGCAGATCAAAGACTTGATTGACCGCGAACAAGCGCTACGCGGCAAGCAGATTGCTGATTTGGACAAGCAAGCATTGCTTAAGCTCAAACGTAGCGGCTTCTCTGATAGGCGTTTAGCAAGTTTATTAAATACCGACCAGCACGCCGTGCGTGCTTATCGCCAGGCATTGCAAGTACGCCCTGTGTACAAGCGCGTGGATACTTGTGCAGCTGAATTCTCAACCAACACTGCTTATATGTACTCTACATACGAAGAAGAGTGTGAAGCGGCACCAACCAATAAAAAGAAAATCATGGTATTGGGCGGTGGCCCGAACCGTATCGGTCAAGGTATTGAGTTCGATTATTGCTGTGTACACGCGGCATTTGCGATGCGTGAAGACGGTTACGAAACCATCATGGTGAACTGTAACCCTGAAACCGTTTCTACCGATTACGATACTTCAGACCGCTTGTATTTTGAGCCGGTGACCTTAGAAGACGTACTGGAAATCGTAGCGCTGGAAAAACCGGTTGGTGTGATTGTGCAATATGGCGGCCAAACGCCATTGAAATTGGCGCGTGACTTGGAAAAAGCCGGAGTGCCAATCATCGGTACCACGCCGGATGCGATTGATATGGCGGAAGACCGTGAACGCTTCCAAAAGATGTTGCAGCAACTTGGCTTGAAACAACCGCCTAACCGTACCGCCAGAACGCAAGAAGAGGCGCTTCGTGGTGCCTTGGAAATTGGTTACCCATTAGTCGTGCGTCCAAGTTATGTATTGGGTGGCCGTGCTATGGAAATCGTACAGGAGCAATCGCAGCTTGAACGCTATATGCGTGAAGCTGTGAAAGTGTCGAACGAATCTCCGGTGTTACTGGATAGGTTCTTGAACGATGCGCTGGAAGTGGATGTGGATGCGCTCTGTGACAATACCGGTGATGTAATTATCGGCGGCATCATGGAACACGTTGAGCAAGCGGGTGTGCACTCAGGCGATTCCGCCTGTTCATTGCCGCCCTATAGCTTGTCAGCTGAGTTGCAAGATGAACTGCGCACCCAAACCAAACAGATGGCTCGCGCCTTAGGTGTGGTGGGTTTAATGAATGTGCAGTTTGCGATTCAAGGTGAAACTGTATTCGTATTAGAGGTTAATCCACGTGCTTCTAGAACGGTACCGTTTGTTTCTAAAGCTTGTGGTTTGCAGTTGGCCAAGATCGCAGCGCGCTGCATGATAGGTACCTCGCTCAAGGCACAAGGTGTGACCCACGAAGTGATTCCGCCATTCTATTCAGTGAAAGAAGCGGTATTCCCATTCATCAAATTCCCGGGTGTAGATACTATCCTTGGGCCTGAGATGAAGTCGACCGGCGAAGTAATGGGCGTTGGGGCTACATTTGCTGAAGCTTTCCTGAAGTCACAATTAGGCGCCTCTACCAAATTGCCAAAAGAAGGTAGGGCATTCATCAGTGTGCGTAAAGAGGATTATCTAAAAGTTGTGGATATCGCTGAAGCCTTAGTTCAATTAGGCTTTAGCCTGGTAGCGACAAAAGGTACGGCCGCTTCATTAACAGCTAACGGCTTGAAAGTCTCATCAGTCAATAAAGTGGCTGAAGGTCGTCCGCATATTGTAGACATGATCAAAAACGGCGAAATCAGCTTTATTGTCAACGTTACAGAGGACAAGCGAGCAGTGGCTGACTCTTACGAGATACGCCGTACAGCCTTGCAGAACAAAGTCACTTACTATACGACAATCGCTGGAGCGCGTGCGGCGTGCGTCGGTATGGCGCACATGCAAGAATTACAGGTAGAATCTATCCAGAATTTACATAAACAGCTTGTATAAATATCTGGATAAACAAATCTTGTATAAATAATTTGTGTACCCATATTCATCATAAGTAAATTTTCCGGGGAAGCATTGAGTTAAAATCCCGAAAAATCATGTAATATAATCACCATTAACCACGCCTTCTCAGGTGTGGTTTTGTTTTTTAGTATAAGGAAAGTTGTATGGCAGTTACCCAAATACCCGTAACCGTACGTGGTGCAGAACTCATGAAAGAAGAGCTACAACGCTTACGCAGTGTAGATAGGCCAGCTATTATCCAGGCCATTGCAGAAGCGCGTGCCCAAGGTGACTTATCTGAGAATGCAGAATATGAGTCTGCTAAAGAGCGTCAAAGCTTTATTGAGGGACGCATTGCTGAGCTGGAAGCAAAACTTTCTAACCTGCAGATTATCGACCCACAAACATTAAATGCCGATGGTAGGGTGGTATTTGGCGCTACAGTGCGCTTTGAAGACCTGGATTCAGGCGATACAAAAATCTATCAAATCGTCGGTGAAGATGAGGCTGATATCAAAGGTGGCAAGATATCTGTAGGTTCACCGATTGCACGTGGTTTGATCGGCAAGTCTGAAGGTGATGTTGCAGAAGTGATGGCACCAGGTGGCGTTAAGGAATACGAGATACTGGATGTACAGTATATTTAATATACGATTAAACCAACCTAGGTAAATACATATGAATCAGTTCTTGGACAAGTTAGCCCTCATAGTCATTACCTTATGGGTAGGTGCATTGTGGACTACTGGTGGAACGGCATACGTGTTGTTTCAAAACTTGCAGGACAGGCAGCTTGCGGGGCAACTAGCCGGCGTATTATTTACTTATGTTTCGTATATCGGGATTTTCGCTGGTTTCTATTTGCTGATTCATCGTTTGTTGAGTTATGGAACGTCAGCACTCAAACAAGGGTTTTTCTGGGCAGTCTTCTTTATGTTGATTCTAACGCTGGCGGGTCATTTCGGTATTCAGCCTTTGCTAGCACAGTTAAAAGCCAGCGCTTTTCCTAGCGATGTGATGCAAAGCGTATTTGCCAGCCGCTTCCGTAATTGGCATGGCGTAGCGAGCATTGCTTATTTGGTGGAGTGCCTGTTAGGCTTTATTCTGGTTTTAAGAGCAAGATCGTAGCAGCAGGTTTTTGCTGCTATTTTGAACTATTTTTGCGGAATGACGATCTTTGGTTTGTCTGCAGATTTACGGTAAATCACTAACTGTTTGCCAATATGATGCACTGCGATTGCATTGGTTTTAGCACAGATTTCAAGCAGCATTTGGCTACGTAATTCACGATCATCACCCATTACCTTGATTTTAATGAGTTCATGCGCATTGAGGTTAACTTCGATTTCTTTCAGTACGCTTTCAGTCAGGCCATTATTGCCTATCATCACGACTGGGTTTAAGCTGTGGGCAAGACCGCGTAAATAACTAATTTGTTTCGAATTCACAGTGATATCTTATTGATTTATAAAGGCGAGCAGTTTAACAGATGAAACTAAAACCTTCCAGCAAAGCTTGGATGCAAGAGCATGTGAATGATGAGTTTGTTAAGCGCGCACAAAAAGAAGGCTACCGTGCACGGGCTGCTTATAAGCTGATAGAAATAGACGATAAAGATAAACTAATCAAACCAGGTATGACCATCGTTGATCTGGGAGCAACCCCCGGCAGTTGGTCGCAAGTAGCTGTACAGCGATTAAAAGGTCAAGGCCGGATAATCGCACTTGATATATTGGACATGCAGCCCATCAAAGGCGTGGAATTTATTCAAGGCGACTTCCGTGAAGAATCTGTATTAAAATTATTGGAAGCGCAATTAAATAATAAACAAGTAGACCTTGTAATTGCGGATATGGCACCCAATATTTCAGGTATAGCCGACGTTGACCAAGCTGGTGCAGCTTATTTAACTGAACTAGCCTTGGAATTTAGTAAAGATTGGCTTAAACCAAGCGGTAATTTTTTAGTCAAAGTTTTCATCGGTGCTGGCTTTGACGAAATTTTACAAAATATGCGCCAAATGTTTGATAAAGTAGTAACTCGTAAACCTAAAGCATCAAGAGATAGAAGTAGTGAAGTATATCTACTCGGATTAGGGCGAAAGTCCTGATTGTCATACAGATAAGTCATTAAATATTTTAATAGCTTATTGTTTTTGTTTTTTCCCTTTTTATAAAGGATGATATTTTGAACAACATATTTAAGAATATTGCTATTTGGTTAGCCATCGCCATGGTATTGATGGCTATTTTCAATCTATCCGGCGTGAAAAACAGCGCCGATAGCCAAATCGTGTATTCCCAATTTATCCAGGAAGTTAAAGATGGCCGTATTGCTAAAGTGCAGATCGATGGCCGCGTCCTGCATGGTACAACCACTGACGGCAAGAAATTCAATACTTTCGCGCCTACAGATCCTTGGTTAGTTTCCGACCTGCTTAAAAATAATGTGACTGTGGAAGCTAAACCTGAAGAAGAGCAATCATTGCTCATGAGCATTTTCGTCTCATGGTTCCCAATGATTCTATTGATTGGTGTATGGATTTTCTTTATGCGCCAGATGCAGGGTGGCGGTAAAAGTGGTGGGCCATTCTCATTCGGTAAAAGCAAAGCGCGCCAACTAGATGAAGGCAATAATCAAACGACATTTGCTGACGTAGCTGGTTGTGATGAAGCCAAGGAAGAAGTGACGGAAATTGTAGAGTTCCTGCGTGATCCTACCAAGTTCCAGAAATTGGGCGGCCGCATTCCACGTGGTGTATTGATGGTAGGCCCTCCTGGTACTGGTAAGACACTGTTAGCCCGTGCGATTGCCGGCGAAGCTAAAGTACCGTTCTTTACTATTTCAGGTTCTGACTTCGTCGAGATGTTCGTAGGCGTGGGTGCTTCACGTGTGCGTGATATGTTCGAGCAAGCGAAGAAAAGCTCACCTTGCATCATCTTCATTGATGAGATTGATGCCGTAGGTCGTCATCGTGGTGCTGGTACTGGTGGCGGTAATGATGAGCGCGAACAGACATTGAACCAGTTATTGGTGGAGATGGATGGTTTTGATGGTAACTCAGGCGTGATTGTGATCGCTGCAACCAACCGTGCAGATGTATTGGATAAGGCTTTGTTACGTCCAGGACGTTTTGACCGCCAAGTGATGGTGTCATTGCCTGATATCAAAGGCCGTGAGCAAATCCTGCTTGTACATATGCGTAAAGTTCCAATCGACGGTGACGTGAAAGCCGATATTTTGGCCCGCGGCACACCGGGTTTCTCAGGCGCTGATTTGGCAAACTTGGTGAACGAAGCTGCGTTATTTGCAGCGCGTCGTAACAAGCGCACTGTCGATATGCAGGATTTTGAAGACGCAAAAGACAAGATTTACATGGGCCCAGAGCGTAAGTCTATGGTTATGCGTGAAGAAGAGCGCCGTAATACTGCTTACCATGAATCCGGCCATGCGGTCGTAGCTAAATTATTACCAAAAGCTGACCCTGTGCACAAGGTAACGATTATGCCGCGCGGTTGGGCTTTAGGTTTGACATGGCAATTGCCAGAGTTTGACCGCATCAGTAATTACAAAGATAAGATGCTTGAAGAGATTTCTATATTATTTGGTGGCCGTATTGCCGAGGAAATCTTCATGCATCAGATGTCTACCGGTGCTTCAAATGACTTCGACCGTGCTACTAAATTGGCGCGTGATATGGTGACGCGTTACGGTATGTCTGACGCTTTAGGTACTATGGTCTATGCTGGCGATAACCAGGATTCATTCTTCGGGAACATGAGCTCTAAAACCGTTTCTGAAGCGACTCAGCAAAAAGTGGATGCTGAGATTCGCAGAATCTTAGATGAGCAATATGCGATCGCACGTAAATTGCTGGAAGATAACCGCGATAAGGTAGAAGCCATGACGGCAGCGTTAATGGAGTACGAAACCATTGATGCAGAACAGATCAATGACATCATGGCTGGTATCCCTGTGCGTCCGCCAAAACCGACGCAAAGTAAGCCTAATCCTCCGCGTGGTGGCTCATCCGGTACGACGATAGCGCCGAATCCGCAGCCAACGGCTAAAACGTAGTAATCCGCAATTCATCAGAGGCTAGGTAACCAAACGGTTATCTAGCCTTTTTTGTTGGGTATAATAGCTTATGCAAGAACAACATCAATTCCTGTGCGGTCATTACCAGCTTAATCTTAACCGTCCGCATATTATGGGGATTGTGAATGTCACCCCCGACTCTTTCTCAGACGGTGGCAAATTCGCTTCTACAGAACTGGCTATCCAGCATGGATTACAACTCCTTGCTGAAGGCGCAGATATATTAGATATCGGTGGCGAATCTACACGCCCCGGAGCCGTTCCCGTCAAATTGGACGAAGAGTTGAATCGTGTGATTCCGGTAATAGAAGCACTCAGTAAGGTTGCTAAGGTGCCTATTTCTATCGATACGTACAAGCCGGAAGTGATGCGACTAGCCATTGCTGCAGGTGCGGATATCGTGAATGATGTACGAGCACTAAAAGAGCCAACTGCACTTGAGATTGTTGCAGCTAGCAATGCCGGTATATGTTTAATGCATATGCAGGGTAATCCGCAAACCATGCAAATTGATCCGCACTATGAGAACGTGGTTGAAGAAGTTAAGCAGTTTTTGTTGGATAGATTACATGCTGCAGAACAAGCGGGAATTAGCAAAAACCGTATCTTGTTAGATCCCGGTTTTGGCTTTGGTAAGCGCACTGTACATAATGTTGCTTTGATACAGAAGCTTAATTATTTAGTAGCGATAGGCCAACCCTTGTTGGTAGGCCTATCACGTAAATCGGTATTAGGCGCGATTTCCGGTGGTGACGAACAACAACGTTTGCATGCAGGTCTTGCGGCATCTGTAATATCTGCCATGAAAGGCGCTAAAATACTGCGTGTGCACGATGTAAAAGCAACAGTAGATGCGTTGAAAGTGGTTTCAGCAGTACAAGCAGACATTTAAAAATATTCAAAACTAAAAATAGAATCAAATTATGAGCAAAAAATATTTCGGTACAGATGGTATTCGCGGCAAAGTAGGGGAGACGCCTATTACGCCTGATTTTGTGATGCGCTTAGGTTATGCAGCGGGGCGCGTATTAACCGGTTTGGATAGCAATCTTGCAAAAAATGCACACCCTACTGTATTGATCGGTAAAGATACGCGTATTTCCGGATATATGCTGGAATCCGCACTAGAAGCGGGGTTGTCTGCAGCCGGGGTTGATGTATTAATGACTGGACCAATGCCGACGCCAGCCGTGGCTTACCTGACACGTGCGCTCAGAGCCCAGGCTGGTATCGTAATCTCAGCCTCACATAATCCTTTCTATGACAACGGCATTAAGTTCTTTTCAAGTTTAGGTACCAAGTTACCTGACGATATTGAACATGCGATTGAGGCTGAACTGGATAAGCCTATGCAAATCATGGAGTCATCCAAACTTGGCAAAGTGCGCCGCATGGATGATGCAGCAGGACGTTATGTAGAATTCTGTAAGAGTACATTTCCGAATACACTAGACTTGCGCGGCCTGAAAATCGTGCTCGATTGTGCTAATGGCGCGACCTATCATGTTGCTCCGCCAGTATTCCATGAATTAGGTGCGGAAATCATCGTCATCGGCAACAAACCTAACGGGGTTAATATCAATCATGAAGTAGGTTCTACCCATCCAGCTGCTTTGCAGGCTGCTGTAATTGAGCATAACGCCGATCTAGGAATTGCATTTGATGGCGATGGTGACCGGGTAATGATGGTCGATAGCAAAGGCCAGCTGTTGGATGGCGACCAATTGCTATATATCATCACAAAAGCCCGTCATGAAAATGGTACGTTGCAAGGCGGTGTGGTTGGTACATTGATGACTAACCTAGCTTTAGAACACAAATTAAATGCGCTAGATATTCCATTTGCGCGTGCCAATGTCGGGGATCGTTACGTGCTGGAATGGCTAGTGCAAAATGAATGGCAGTTAGGCGGCGAAAATTCCGGGCATATCTTAGTGCTGGATAAACACAGTAGCGGTGACGGCATCATTTCTGCACTGCAGGTATTGCAGGCAGTAGTCCAAAGCAATAATACGCTGGCAGAATTGGCTGCAGACTTAGTGCTTTATCCTCAAGTACTTATTAATGTAAAGACTAACGTTAAAATCGATTTAGCCAGGCAAGCTGAAATCAAGGCAGCAGTTGAAACCGCAGAAGAAGAGTTGGCGAGTAGTGGCAGAGTGTTACTTCGAGCATCCGGTACCGAACCTAAAATCCGAGTGATGGTTGAAGGTGAAGATGGCGCTTTAGTACAAAGACTTGCGGAGCAAATTGCTGCGGTAGTAACTAAAGTGACAAGCTAAATTACGCTTATACTAATTGCTTGCTAGCAAATTATTTTAGCTTAGCTCGAAAATTAACCAAAGACGAAAAAGTTAGGTGCTGGTAAATACACCAAAGTCAGCACCATCTAACAATTTTAGTAAATCAATACCTTTAAGAGATAACGCAAATCCCAATACACCGCTACCGATGACAACGGTTTCATAGTCTTTTACACTGTTATCAGCCAATACCTTAATATCCTTTGGTAGTGCAATGGGCGGAACAGCTCCAACTACGTAACCGGTAGCTTCTTGTATTTCATTTAATTCTGCCATGCGGCACTTACGTTCATTTAAGTGCTTACGTAACACTCCCCAATTAGCACGGCCACCTCCCGCAACAGCTAATAATACAAATTTGTCTGAGCTTGTTTTAAATAAAATACTCCTTACGACAGACTGTGGATTTATGCCTCGTTTTTGGAGCAGTTCCTCCAGATTTCTGATTGGTTTTTTATCTTCTGATAATGGAATTTCAATCACATCATAAGCGATGCTTTCAGATTGTAAAAAATCAATAACTGGAGATGTAATAAGTTTGCGCATATTCATTATTTAAGACCTCTTGATTACATTGTAAAAGGCTCTACAACAGGCATCTACGGCCATTTTAGGACATTTTAATCCACTTCAAAATCCTCATTTTAATAGTCCGTCTGGACTATAGCTGAGATGATTAGGGAAAGCGTAGGATTATCGTTAAGGGAAATCCTAATTAAATTCAAATTTAGTGTCCCCATGAAATGTATTAATGTAGCAAAAAAGCCTTTGAAGTATTGATAAAAATAAAAATTATTAATAACAAAAAAGGTCAGAAAACTTTAAAAAAAGTCTGACTTAATTATTTGGAGAAAGCTATGATCACCGTAAAACTATCAGAAGAAAGGTCTGAAGGCTTTGTTAGGCGTATTGCTAAATCTCAAGATAAAGAGGTCTGGTGGGACATTGAAGGGAGTAATGATGTTCTTCCGCCACCTTTAGATTTACATGACATGGCGGCTTCATGCTTTATCTTTTACGCGATGAGTAAAGGAGAAGATTTGTATATTGCAGGCCCTGTCAGCCACTCTTTACTGGAAAACCTAGAAGATCTTGTTGCCTCATGGGTAAACTACTGTCCGCATCTTTACAAAACCATCCGGATATTTGCAGAGGAAGAAGTCACTGATAAGTCCCGTACCTTTCCTCCCCAAGCTAAGAATAAGGCGATTGCTGCATTTTCAGGAGGCCTCGACGCAACATTTACGGCATGGCGACATCACAATCATAAAGTGGGTCGGAGGAGCCGTAAGATATTAGCCGGCGCCTTGATTCAAGGCTTTGATATTCCTTTAGATAAAATGGATGCTTTCGAGATATCCGCAATCTCAGCCTCTAACACATTGCAATCAATCGGTCTTCCACTTGTGACCGTCCAGACTAACTGGAAAAACCAGGTGTGCGAGAATTGGGAAATGGAATTCGGTGACGGAGTGGCTACCTGCCTAATGAACTGGCAAGGGGCTGTAGAGACAGCCCTGATAGGGTCTGATATGGATTTTCGTCGGCTCGTATTCCCTTGGGGTGGAAGTCCGATGACGTACGGTATGCTTTCTAGTGAAGGCTTCAATGTGGTATACGATGGTGGTGAATTTGCCCGTACCGAAAAAACCAAAGGCATATCCGACTGGGAAGAAGGGCTGAAGAATTTAAGGGTTTGCTGGGCTGGACCGTTAACGGGTAAAAATTGCGGTGTTTGCGAAAAATGCATCAGAACTAAAATGAATTTTCTCGCGATGGGCGTTCCACTGCCACCTTCATTACCAGGCACGCCTTCATTTTTTTCCGTTTCTTGCCTACGTACCTCCAATGAGCAGCAGGTTGCGTTATTAAATGACATCGTAGAGACGGCCAAGCAAAGAAATATTGAGGACCCTTGGCTACAAGCGCTTAGGTTTGCGATATTCAAAAACAAGCTTATTCACCGCTTTGCACTGGTCCGCTATATGCGTAATGGCTGGCGATACATCAAGAGCTTTGTTAAATCGCTCCAACAAGTACCGGATAAAAAACCAAAATTAGTTCTAGAGAAAAAATTTAAACCAAGTGCAAAAACCACTTCATAAAGCGGTTCCTTGGGCTATTGTTGATAGTGCCTCAACCGGATTATTAGGAATATTAACGCTTTCAATACTGACTAGGGTATTGAATGCAGAAGACTTTGGAGCGGTTGCATTAGCCCAATCTACAGTTATTTTAATCCAGTTATTCACCTCACTTGGATTGACTGAGGCTATTATTCAACGTCGTGCTATTAATGATATCTACATTAATAGCGCCTTCTGGCTCAGCATTTTAATGGGCGTCTTAGGCTTTTTGCTATCTCTCACGGTCGCTGCCTATTTCCTGCTAGGAACATCGCACCATCTTTTAGCGGCACTAATGTTTATTGAGGGTACAGCCTGCTTATTCGTCGGCATTAATTTAGTACCTGCGGCATTGCTTGATAGAAACCTCGAAACAAAAACGGTTGCTAAAAGAACCTTCGCTGGAAAAATAACCTACGCAATAGTGGCGATAACACTTGCTTTCATGCATTTTGGTGTTTGGAGCATAGCCATAGCAGGTTTGAGTCAGAATATCATTTCAACCGCAGTTCTATGGTCTTATACGCATATAAAACCCGGTAAAGAATATTCGGTACCTCATGCAATAGAGCTTAGTAAATATGGCATCCCAATCATGCTGGAGAATGGATTATGGGCATTTCTCACTAGGGTATTCAATCTACTTGTTGGCGCTTTTCATGGTTTGGAAGTGCTCGGCATTATCAATATTGCTACACGCACCGGTGAAATAATCGCTAACGTTATCTCTTCGGTTTCCAACCGTATCGGGCTTCCATTGTTCTCATCTATTCAAGACCAGCCAAAGAAATTAAAGCAGTCTTTCAAAGTGGCTACAGAGATGGTGTCTCTCGTAACAATGCCAATCTTTACAGGTTTGCTACTGACTTCCAACGATTGGATTCCTTTATTCCTTGGTCAAAAGTGGGGGAATATCGCGCCGCTGGTAAATATAGTCTGCATTGTGTGGATGATTTCATTCACACGCGTTTTCGCCGGCCCTTACCTTCGCGCTATAGGGCTTTCTAAAGCAATGCTCTTGCCGGCTCTAAGTGCCGCAGTTGTCACTATCATTGCGGTGTATGTTACTCAAAGTCTTTCTCCAATCTTTGTGATGATAGCTTGGGGAATCAGGGTGATTGCAACATTCCCTTTAAGCATATTTGTATTGCAAAAATACGGTAAATTTAATTGGAAAGAGCAGTTGGTTCCATTGATAAGGCCCATTATGGCTACAGCATTAATGGCAGTTGTAGTATTAGCCTTCCGGTACGAAACATCCGCATTACACCTCAATGGCACACTCAACCTATTTGCTTCAGTTCTAATTGGAACAGTTGTATATTCAGGAGTGATGTTTCGTCATTATCGCCATGAAGTAAAAGCCTGGAAGAATGCGACGAAAGTCGCACAAGCATAATGATTAATGGACAATGGTCTAGGAAATAATAATTTCATTAAATGGCTTGGGTTTACTATAAAGAAACCCCTGCACGGTCTGGCATCCTAGTTTTAACAAGAACTCTGCTTGTTCGGTTGTTTCAACGCCTTCTGCTACTAAATCTTTACCTAAGCTTTTCGCCATAGAAATGATGGCTTGGATCACAAGACCATGATCAGGGTTGTCTACTATGCCTTGCACAAAGGATTTGTCGATTTTGATTTCACTTACGGGAAATTTGTTTAAATAACTGAGCGCGGAATAACCTGTACCGAAGTCATCAAGAGAGATCCTAAAACCTAATTTATCCAGGCTTCTTAAGATTTTCCTAATTTTCTCGCTATCATTAAGTAGCAAACTTTCCGTAATTTCTAAGGTAATCCATCGGGGATTACATTTCGTTTCTGCTAAAGCCAGTTTGATAGAACTTAAAAGATCGTTATGGATGAATTGACGGCTCGATAAATTGATCGCAACGCTAATAGGCGTGTCTAGTTTGGTATTCCACTTAACCGCTGCTTTGAAAGCCGTGGTCATGACCCATTGGCCGATATCGATAATAATTCCCGAGTCTTCTGCAATGCCGATAAATCGGTCAGGAGGAATCATTTCATTATGATTTCTGTTCCAGCGCAATAACGCTTCTACGCCAATAGTTTTACCTGTTTGCAGGTTGATCTGCGGCTGATAATAAAGCAGGAATTCATCGTTCTGAAGTGCGCGGCGCAACGAGCTCTCAATATCATTACGTTCAACAGCTTTTTGCGTCATTTCAGATGAGTAAAACTGGAAGCTATTTTTTTGTCTTTTTGCTTGGTACATCGCAATATCAGAAAACTTCATTAGGTCGCTGGCTAGCCTGCTATGGTAGGGGCAGGCGACGATGCCAATGCTTGCAGTAATAAACAATTCTGAACCATCAACCGAAATAGGTTTTCTTAAAGATTCTAAAATCTTGCTGGCTATCTTTCCTGCATTTCCGTTTTCATGAATATCCGGCAGCAAGATGGCAAACTCATCGCCACCCAACCGAGCAACAACGTCAGTAGACCGCAAGCAGCTTTCCAGACGGTTGGCAGTTTCATGCAAAAGTAAATCACCTACTGAATGCCCCAGCAGATCATTCACTGCTTTGAATCCATCCAGGTCAAGCATTAGAACCGCAAATGAGAAACTTTTTTGACTGGTTTTTCTGATGCAGGCTTCTAATTTTTCAAGGAACAATATGCGGTTAGGCAGTTTAGTGAGTGAGTCGAAATAAGCTAAATTATTGATGCGTTTTTGACTTTCGAATGACTCAGTAACGTCTTGTCCAACTGCAATAACGGCTTTTACCTCATTGACCGCATTAAATTCGGGTGCAAGTACAATTTGCATGATCTTTAGCCTGCTGTCTTTCATGGCTACTTCTAAAGTCACATCCTGATTCTTGCCGTTCTGGAACACTTCGCGGATTTTCTCTTCGAATACTATGGCTGAATCTCCACCGGGGAATTCAGTGGGCGTTGTGCCCAGCATAGACTCTGAATCCAATTCAAAGAATTGGGAGTTCTTACTGTTCAGGAAGATTCGTTTGCAATTGCTATCGAATCTTGTCACGGAGTTAGGCGAGCTTTCTACAAGTGACTGATACTCTTTTTCTTTCTGTATATTTTCGGTGATATCACGGGCATACCCTAGGGATCCAACCACTTTGCCATCAGTAACCAATGCAGATTTATAAGATTCGATCCAGCGGTAATTACCTTCTGAGTCCTTGATTGGGATGATGACGCCTATCGGTGTAGTACTGAGCATGGCTTCTTTATCGCCATCTACATATTGCTGGGCTAAATCAGCGGGGAAAAAATCAAAGTCCGTCTTGCCTATTAGGTCTGCACTGGAAGCAACACCCACCATATTAGCGTAAGCCGTGTTTGCGGCTAATAAGCGGCTATCGACATCTTTCAGCCAAACCATGAATGGAAAGTTATCAATAAGAGTTCGAAGGTATTGATCGCTTTCTGAAACCTGAGGATTGATTTTCTTCATAATGGTTTTTTATTGGTGTTATTAATAGCCTTCCTTAAAAAATTACTATCTGATAAAAATTCTAACCCTCATTAACATCAATCTTTGTACATAACATACAGATTTAATGCAGTATCGGCAATATGTAGTTATTTATGTGATGGTTTATAAAGTATACGTATTACTTCAAATCCATTTGTACTCATATCTTTTCGGTAAACAAAAATTAACTTTTTAGTCATCAATTATTCATAATAGGATGACATCCTAGCCTCCAGATGAAGAGAAAAAGGAGGAGATGATGTCGTATAGAATGCGTTTATATTTAGATCGCATGCATCAGCTAGACAGCAATATGTGCGTTGCTGTAAACCAGACCAGTCAATATCGGTTGATCCGCGATTGTTTCAGGACAGTAAGCCGCTTAGGCGATGGCATTATCTGGTACACATTGATGATTGGTATTCTTTGTACCCAAGGTGCAGCTGGTGTACAGCCTGTATTGCACATGGCTTTAGCAGGTTTGGTCGGTACATTGACTTACAAATGGTTAAAAGGAAAAACGCTGCGTCCTCGTCCATATGAAGTGTGCCAGGATGTTTTCCTAACCGGTAAGCCACTGGATAAATTCAGCTTTCCCTCAGGCCATACTCTCCATGCTGTTGTATTCGGCCTCGTCGCTTTAAGTTATTACCCTATGCTGGCAGTAGTGATTGTGCCATTTATTATGATGGTTGGCTTATCCCGTGTTGTCTTAGGTTTACATTACCCCAGCGATGTCGCGGCAGGTGCATTGATAGGTGCGAGCATCGCCGGGTTCTCGTTCTTGCTGGTTTAATATAAAGCTTCAATATTTATTGTTGGTCAAAATATTGGATTGGCAGTGGGTGTTGCAAGCTTAGATGATTTAAGCAATGTTTCCGCCAATCCTCCAGTTCTCCATCATCCAAATTCTTCTGTTCAGGTTCATATGTAGGTCTGCGACCATTTAAGACAGTACTAATGTCCGCCATTGCACCTTGTGTTTTGGCGATGTAATACGCGAAATTACGGAACACGTTTTTATCACGAAAACGCATCAATTTATAAATCACATTTGGTAATCTCACGGCACGTAATACGCCATCCCAAAATGCTAAGCGCTTCAACATTTTCATTACGTTATTGATAGAGCAGTGAAACTGCGGTGCAATAAAAGTCGCAATCACAATAGCGTTTTGTTTTAGTAATAGGGCTGGTGAAGTTTTAAGCAGAGGTGATAGATGCGCATCCATGGCCCACTCAGAGGCAATATGCGTAACGATACTGTTTTCCAGCCACATTGCCTCATGTGCCGGAACAAAGTGGTGATGTGCAATCACATCAATATATAAATGGCTTGCGTAGCCAACCGCTATTGCTATTTCTTCATCGGTATTTGCGGATAATAAAAGTTGATGTGCGTTCTCCCATAAGTGAGTATGGCGAAAACGATGGCTGACCACCGCTAAATCAGGCAGGCATGCGCCAGCCATTACTAGATCAGGAAAACGTTTAATGGCATTCTGTAAACGCGGATCCAATAAAGGCATTGCCCATAACAGCGATTGCGCAAAATATAGATGAGTGACTAAGCCCCAGGCATTGGCATCTACGGAATAAAGGCAGCAGGGCAACCACCAATAATATTTTTTTAAAAAAGTGGGGAGTGATTTGGGTAATGCCATGCTGCGTAATGTGCCCTTGCAAAATGAATGGCGCATGACAACATCATGATTTTTTGATGACATCTATGACATCGGAAGATTTTGTCACATTCATCAAACCGTCATAAAGTTTAGGTATTGTCTTCGCATAAGTGTTTGATTCAATTCAATTGCGAGCGATTACATGACAAATTATATGACTGCCAAACCCCTCAAGATACTCTTTATCTCTGACGTTTATTTCCCGCGCATTAACGGTGTTTCTACTTCAATCAAAACATTCGTTGACCAGATAAAATCGCTAGGACATGAGGTGCATTTGATCGCACCCGACTATCAGGTCGGTACATTAGATGAAGCCTGGATCAAGCGTATTCCGGCGCGCAGTATTTATTTCGATCCCGAAGATAAACTCATGAAATATGGCGAAGCGATGAAGTTACTGCCTGAATTGCAGCGGGAAAGATATGACATCATCCATGTGCATACGCCATTCGTCGCACATTATTTAGGTCTAAAGTTAGCTGCTAAGCTGGATATTCCATGCATTGAGACTTATCACACATTTTTTGAGGATTACCTGCATCATTATTTGCCTTGGGTACCAACATTCATGGCACGAGGACTGGCAAGGTTAATCTCTAAACAACAGTGTAATTCTGTCGATGCCATTGTGGCGCCATCTAATCCGATGCTAGATGTGTTGCGCAATTATGGAGTGAATGTATCCGCGGAAGTCATTCCAACTGGTTTGCAGGACCATAGTTTTAAAGAAGCGGATGGCAAGGCTTTCCGCCAGAAATACGATATCCCATTAGAGAGGCCGATGTTATTGTATGTAGGCCGCGTCGCTTTTGAAAAAAATATCGACTTCCTGCTAGGCATGGCGATGGTTCTGAGTGATGAGCGTCCTGATATTTTGTTAGTCGTGACCGGTGAAGGACCCGCAGAAGCCAGTTTACATAAGCTTGCCAAGACCTTGAATATAGAAAATAACGTTAAATTCCTTGGTTATCTGGATCGTGCGACAGAGTTGAATGCCTGTTACCAGGCGGCTGATGTATTCGTATTTGCATCAAAAAGTGAAACCCAAGGTTTAGTACTGCTTGAAGCGATGGCCCAGGGCACACCCGTAGTAGCAATCGCTGAATTAGGCACCGCTTCTATATTGGTTGAAGGCGACGGTGCTTTGATATCAAAGGAAAATACGCTGGAGTTCGCTGAAAAGGTACATCAGTTATTGATCTATCCTGAGCAAAGATTTGAACTCGGCAGACGCGCAAAAGAATATGCTTTGAGAAAGTGGACAGCGAGGTTCCAAGCAGAACGTATGTTGAAGTTCTATGCACAAATCATTACTGAGCATGTATCAAACATAAGCCCGAACAGAGTGATATTGCGGCACCGTGCTAAACAGCAAACGAATATGTAAGTATTAGTCTTATTGTGCAGGTTTAACTGACCGAAGTTTAATCCTGCATAAGGTATCTACCAATATTGCATTCACGTAACCTGCGCAAGCACCCACCAATACACAGAAACCTATGGCGATGATCGCATTCTGGAATGATAGCGATAACAGGGTTTCCTGATTAAATAATCCCGGTACACTCAAAAATCCCCAGATGGACGCATAGCCATAAATAATGGCGGGCGTTACTGAAAAACGGGTTAAGAAACTGATGCGCATGAGTATGGCAACGGCTGCCGCAATCAATATAGGCGCCCATAGATCGCTGGCTAATGCGCTATTAAATGGATTATTCAGTACTATTAAGGCTGATAGCCATGACGCGAATGCACCCAAGCCTATGTGTCGCAAAATGGCAAAAAATGCCTGGTTTTTATGAATACCGCCTTCCATGTGAAAGAAACATGCCCATGTCAGGAATATCGGCCAAGCCGGAATAAATGGAAAAAAACTCAGCGCATAAAGTGCGATTGCGGTAAGAAGAAATCCAGAGAGTGCAATGGCATTGATCAGCTTCATATCAGCTCCTGATTTTGTACAAAATATCTCGAAGAATAGCTTTTTAATTTGGCAATGAAATTACGCCTATATTGTGCAAGCACCAAACACATGGCTGCGAGTATCAGTAGCCCGTCAATGGCAAAACGCGTGGTGTCATAGCCTGCTGGCTTCTGTGCTTGCATCGCATTGATTAGGCTGTCTGTGCTGTTCGCCCTTATATATTTAGCGCCAATCTCGCCTGCAAGTTCTTGTAAATAGGCATCTTCCAATTTTGATAAGTAGCGGTTGTAATCGTCTGTTGCAATCGAGTCGTCGCGTGTGCCCACGGAATCTTCAGAGATCACCTGTGATGGCGCCATGATCGAATTGGAATATGCCCAATAGCCTAGCACTTTGTTTTCGCTATCCAGCTTAGGTATCGGGAAAGGCTCATCCCCGCCAATCCCCGCGATAATCCAATCCTGCCCACCTTGCCAGCCAGATAAATCGGTTTTATTCGTAGCATTCAGTTTCGGCGCTTCGTCACCATCCGTAAAAAACACTACCTGTGCTGGTGTTGGCAATGAACTCAGGATTGCAGTCACTGATTGCATGCCAAAACGCAGGCGGCTATTGCCTCGCCAAGCCATACGCCATTCCAGGTGCGCGATGCTATCTTGTATCACATCATAATTTTTGCAGACTTCGATTGGCGTAAATAGTAAGGCTACACTTTCTGCAGAAAAAACGCTTAGGCTGATATTGGTCCCGCAGGGTAATTGTGCTACTGCATCTTTCATCAAAAGACGCGTATAAGCCAAGCGGCTGATATAAGCGTCTTTAGAATGCATATCCGCAGTGTTCATGCTTTGCGTAACATCCACCACAAATAGATAGTTATGCAGGTCACGTTTCAGCCCAATTGTGGGCTTGAAGAGTGCCGCAATCAGCAAGATAAGTGCGACCGTTAATAGAGCACTGTCTTGGTTTTTTGCAAGCTGTTTGATGACAATCCATTTCATGGTAAGCCACTAGGGATATTGCCCATGACAATGCCAAGCTCATCCTGGTCGTCTTTAGCGACTGGATTTTCGGGTAATAGCCGCAATGCCCGATCCAGGTTATATTTTGCATCGAGGTGGCTGTGATCTAGCCTGAGCGATTGCTGATACGCCAATTTCGCCTGATTGATTAAATATTGAGCCTCATCTTTAACTTTATTTTCCTCAGCCGATTCTCCTGCCGTTGCGTTATGGTTCACCAGTAGGCCTCGGACTAGGAAAATGTTACCGAGGTTATATTGCACGGCTGAAAGCTGCGATTTGCTGGCTGTCATTTCTAATAACTGGCCAAATAACTGGCTGGCATCTTGGTAGCGTCCATTGCGAGCAAGCTGGTACGCCGCAGCATATTTGGCTTCGAACTTATAATCATCTTTAGCCACTTTGCCATTGGCAGTGACAGCCATATTAAATTGCTCTATACCGTATAAATGCTTGCCGGTAACGAATGTGCCTATGATGCCAATAAGCAGCAATGTAACTAACAGCCGGTTTTTTCCTCGGACAGTGAGTTTGAAGCTGCTTAGCGTTTTACTGGTGCTTGTTTCCACGCGTTGATTCCCAAAAGTTTGATGAGTAGCAGCAATGCGATCAAGCCTACTGCGGATAAAATGAAGAAAGGCGACAGATCGCGACCCGGGATTTTTTCCATATAGCGTATCGGCTTGCGTTCGCGCAGGTTGATATCTTGAATGGCAGATTGCAAAGTCTTTGGGTCTTCAGCTTCATAAGCTTGGTATTTAGTTTGTAGGGTCTGGAAGAATTTATGCAGCTCAATTTCTGCAGGTTCCTCTGCGTCGGTAACGCCTTGGTATTTAGGGTTGAAGATACTAATGCCATCCGGCTGGCGTAGTACGATCCAGTACAGATTCACATGCTGCCGAGCAATCCAGTCACTGATCTTTTGCTTGGCTTTTGGTGAGATGCGCCCCGCGCCATCCGACAGCAATACAATCGCTCTGGAACCGGAATCCGGCATCTTCTCGAACATGGTCACACCTGTGGTAACTCCTGCGCCGATATTGGTTTGCAGCAGGCCGGATCCTCCAGCGGCCTCAATTGCGGCATGGATCGCTTCACGGCTTTGAGTCAGTGGGATCACATGCATGGCTGAGTTGCTGAAAGTAACGACACCGACCATGTCGTCTTTCCTGGCATCTACAAACTGTGTGATCAATCGTTTAGCCGCGCCGGATTTGGTCTCGCCTACGCGGCCATCGATGCCCGCTCCGGCAAACGGGTCGTCCATACTCGCGCTACGGTCAATCACCAGGACGATTTGCGCACCGCGGCCTATGCGTTCTATTTGCGTGATGCGACCCTGTGGTGCTGCAATCGCCACGACCATGCAAGCAATGATTGCCACTGATAGGTAGCGCAATAGCAGGCTGGCGATATCTGACACCCTATCTACAGGTGCCAGTGCCAGCCATGAATATATCCTGCCATCCTGCTTATTGAGCCACAACGGAATAAGCGCCAAAGGCAATAACAATAATGCCCAAGGATGGACAAAACTCATACCACACCTCTTTCACAATGACGGCATTGTTCGCAAAAGCTGGCCAATGCTGCAATTGAGAATTGATTGGTTTCTATGGGGTTTGTTTTAACTGGCTGGCTTGGTCTAAAAAGTATCAGGTTGGATAGTTGGAAAAACTGAATGATCTCATTTCTGATACCCGCAAAACCTGGGTGCTTTTCGAGGAAACGGTCAATGTCTGCAGCGAATAGATTTTCGCCATAGGTCTGGTTAAACGCATGATGGATATTGCTTGTGACCTGCTGTATTAAAGCATTGTGAGCATTGTTTGCAATAGCAGTATCATTTGCTTTAAGGCTCATTATTTTACGGTAGCTCATGGCAAATGGGCCGCCCATGCCAGGGAACCAAGCTCCGTCTTCATTGATATAAATCAAACCTAATGTCGCTATCAGGGTAAGTCCTAAGAATGTGCCCAGCAGCAATTTTGCTATGCCAGCATTTACTAACATTGGACCACGATAAGCACTCATGTCTTGTTCCAGATAGGTTTCATTGTGGGTCGCTAATGGCGATACTCGAAATTGCCAGGCTGGCACCGTGATAATGTAAGATTTTCCAGCACCAGTTATTTTCAAAGGATATTTGCCAATCTCGAGTTTTTTAACCGTGGCTGCGCTGGTAAATATTTGGTATTCAAGCTGTACTGTATAGCTGTTAACTTTGGATGATTGTTTTTGGTTGATTTTAACCGAGCTTAATTCAATGCCATTTACAGTAGAACCCTTGGCAGGGATGGATGCTTGCGCAAGTCTGTAGGGTTCTTTCAAGTCAAGTTCGAATGTCCGGGTAAATTTATCGCCCACTACATAAGCCGCCTGTTTTTTTGGATTCTGTATCCTTAGCTCATAAATACTTGCAGCAAAGCTTGTTATTGCAAACAGTGCTAAAGCCATAGCGATGATGATCTTGCTGAGTATGTTTTTCATAAGGCAGAAAATTGATAAAAGTATTCAGTAATCGCATCGGCATCGAATCCTTCGCCGGCAAAGTACGGAGGCGAGTCGTAACGCATAAACAAATCTTCAAGTTCAGCCTTGCGTTGAGCAAACATCTCAGCAAAACGTTTTTTCAGTTCCTTGCGGAAGAATAGGGTACGCTGCTCGCCGGTTTCCGGATCGATAATCGTGGAAAACCCAAAGTTAGGTAGCACTTTATATTCCTCTGCATCCCATAGCACTATAGGCACAATATGATGAGTGGATAAAGTATTAAGCCCAGCTTCGATGGTTGCTAAAGGCATATGAAAGTCAGAGACCAGAAAGACCAGGCTGCGCGCTTGCCCGATAAACTCATTCACATCCAGCAAGCCATCTGAGCCAGCTGCAGCAGGTGCGTAATTAATTAACTGCTGCGCCAACTCATAGGCATCCTGCATGCGATAGCTGGATTTAGTGAGCCAATCTTCGCGAACCACTTTATCGAAACCAATAAAGCTAAATGTATCGCCAGCCTGCTGAGCAGAATATGCTACCGATGCCGCGATTTCTGCCATGAGTGCCATTTTGTTGAACTGGCCCTTAAACTGCATAGAGGCTGATAGATCGCATATAGCGTAAATAGGCGTGGCATTCTTCTGTTTAAAAATACGGACATGCACTTGTTCATTCGGGTCGCGGATGGTCTGGTTGATGTCGATACGCCGCGCATCAGGGTAGTCTACCAGTGGTACATTCCCCCTGAACTCAACACCCAAGCCACCTTGAGCACCGCGGTGATAACCCGCATGGTAGCTGCGGGAACGCCAATTGACCTGATAGGTAAAGCTTTTTGCGAATTCGGGTACCATGATGCTAGGAGGGGACTGCAACGGTCCGGATAATGGCGCTCATCAGCTCACGTGCTAATACCGTACGGCGTGATTCATACATCGAGCTTAAAACAAGTCTATGTGCGACGGTCTCATGGAAAACGGTATGGATATCTTCTGGCAGCACCATATCCCGCCCTGACAACCATGCATTTACTCTCGCAGCTTTAAGCAGCATGCCCATACCTCGAGGACTGGCACCGGCATGCACCAGGCGATTAATGTCCACGCCTTCGATCTTGATGCCATATTTGGCGGGAGTGAGTGTGGCTTGCCAAATATCCATGGCATAGTCTTCAAGCAGTGGGCTGGCTTGTATATGTGCCTGTAAGCGAATACTAAAATCGTTCAACTGGTCGAACTCCAGCACGCCTGGTTCTACTTGAGCCGTGAGGCTTTCAGTGTCATGAAACTTGGTGTTGAATACCAGTGATTTACGGATATCTAATTCTGTAGGAACGGTGATGGGAATCTCCATCATGAAGCGGTCTCGGGCGGCCGATGGAATCTCGAAAGTCTCTTCTTTCTCTACCTGGTTCCTGTCGGCAAACACTAGCATATGCGGTAAATGGTATTCGCGTTTGAAAGCATATAAGCTACGCTCAGCCATTACGCGTAATAGTAGTGAATGCACCTGCGGACGCGCTCGGTTGATCTCGTTGAAGAAGAACACAGACAGGTTTTCGCCTGAACGTAGCAACGGCCCCGGATCGATCTGCGGTTTGCCTTCGCTGCCTAGATGGGTATGGTAAATCAAGTCATTAGGCATTAGATCCACCGTGCCTTCAACACGTTCATAACCACCACCAATGCCGCGGGTTACAGCTCTCAATAGAGTGGTTTTACCTACGCCCACATCACCTTCCAATAGTACATGGCCGCGTGCGAATATTGCGATGAGGATAAGACGGATCGCTTTGTCCTGACCGACGATTACCTTCTTTACTTCTTCTTCCAGCTTCAACGCCTGCGCTTGCATATTGCTAAGCTGGTTATCCGTAACTGCCATGTCCATAACTTTCCTTTTTTAATCAGCCAGAAGCTTTCTTAAGCTTCGCCCTTAACGACCATCTCAACGTATTGTTCTGTGGTGATCGTCCCACCTAGAGTTTCAGCAATATGCTGATCGCGCTCAGGTAATGACTCCTGAAGAGTGTCGATACGTTTCCATTGGGCGAACGGAGCGGTGCAGTCTGCTTTAGGTACATAGCTTGAAGATGCAATACGCTGATACTTGTGGATATAGCGTGGGCAGTTGATAAAGACCTCGGTGATCTTCACGGTTACGATGATTTCAGCGCCTGGAAAATCTTTCAATAATGGGCTGTTAACCTCTGCGGTAGCGGTGCCATGTACGCGCACCCGATGTGGAGTTTCAAAATCGATGAACAACATACCGATTTTTGGATTGGTCGTGATATTAGCCATTGATAAAAACATGCCGTTTCCATCATAGCTGGGGAAGGCCAGCGTCTTATCATCTAAAGCCTTTACGAAGCCTACGCTACCGCCTTTGTGCGAGCATGTCGGGTAACCGCGATGGTCAATGGTGGTCAAGAAAAACATATCGCGGCTTTCGATGAAGCCTTTGTGTTCAGGCGCTAGTTCGTCTACAACAATATGTGACGCTACTGCATCTGCCAGCTTTTCGGTATCAAATATTTTCTGCATTGATCGATGCTGACTGCCATATAAATCGCTCATAAAATTCCTAATTTAACTATCCATTTATCGGATATATTTAAAATATGGTTTGTCTTTTTGTGAAAACATATTAATAATTTGATAGGTATATAGTCAATGAATGGGCAGTATTTAGATGTCCGGTATTCGGACGTATTGATTGGATAAAGATGAAGATAAAACAAGCCAATAGTTTAAAACCTAATGCAGCAGCAGGCAGCCTAAATCGGTCGCTCATATTGATCAATGCTATCGCACGCGGTTCGCGAAAAGGAAGCTTACTTACGGAATTGGTTACCAGGACAGGGCTGCCGCGGCCTACTATCCATCGAGTGCTGGCTATGTTGATGGATATTGGCTGGGTTGTGCGTGATGAAGAAACGACTCGTTTTAACTTGGGGTTGGATCTGGCTGCGCTGGGCTATTCTGCCATTTTGCGTAATCCTATCGAACGGCTTGCCAGCACGGAATTAAGCACCCTAGCGGAAGACCTGAAACAGGTTGTTTATCTTGGTGTGAGGTCAGGGTTAGATATGATCTGTATCGGCCGTTATGAAAGCCAGTCGCAAATCATGGTGGGCCGCGGCTGGGTGGGTTTGCGCGGACCATTAGGCATGAGCCCGAGCTGTATGGGGATGTTTGCGAAAATGGATTATGACGAAGTACAGGAAATCTTGCAGGCGAATATGACGCGCTACCATCGCATTGAAGGCTTTGAGGAAAGCGGTTTTCACCGGACTGTGGAGCATGCCATGAAGGCTGGTTATGGCACTTACGATAATATTATTTTAGACAGGACTACGAGTGGATTTGGGGTGGCCATTGTAGATAACAGCGGTTACCCGATTGCGGCAATCGGCACGACTTATATCACAGGCTGGTTAACGGAAGAACAGAAGAAAAACTGCCTGGATAAATTAAATACTGCGGCATCCAATATATCCAGGGCTTTGTTCGGACAATATATGCAAGCTTGAATAAGCAATATATTGTCCGGATTTGAGCTTAGGAATTAACTATACAAACCTTCTTAACTAATCTTATCAACCAAACTTACCGGTGATGTAATCTTCAGTTTCACGGCGGGTAGGGCGCGTGAAAATCGTGTCGGTATCACCGTATTCGATCAACTCACCAAGATACATATAAGCGGTATAGTCCGATACACGTGCTGCCTGCTGCATGTTGTGGGTAACAATGACAATCGTATAGTCTTTTTTGAGTTCATGAATTAACTCTTCAATACGGGCAGTTGAAATAGGATCTAATGCCGAACAAGGCTCATCTAATAATAATACATTCGGTTTTACTGCTACGCCGCGTGCTATACATAACCGTTGCTGTTGGCCGCCAGACAAGCTGGTACCGGTTTGGTTAAGCTTATCTTTGACCTCATTCCACAAAGCAGCTTTTTGGAGAGCCCATTCCACACGGTCATTCAATTCTGTTTTAGATAACGACTCATACTGTTTTACACCAAAGGCTACGTTGTCATAAATAGACATAGGAAATGGTGTTGGCTTCTGGAATACCATCCCTACCTTAGCACGAAGTAAATTGATGTCTTGGTCAGGAGAGTGAATATCCTTGCCATCAATTAATATTTTTCCTTCTACTTTCAATTTTGGATACAACTCATACATGCGATTGAAAGTGCGAAGTAAGGTTGATTTTCCGCAGCCTGAAGGACCAATGAAAGCAGTAACTTTGCTGGCAGGAATTTCAATGCTGATATCTTTTAGCGCATGAAATTTACCATAGTAAAAATTCATGTTTTGCGTAGTGATCTTAGGTGTCTCTGTTGTTGTAAACATTTTTTGTAATCCTATTGGCTAATTTTGAGATTGACTAGGACGAAATAGCGTACGTGCCAATATATTAAGAGTTAACACAAATAGTGTAATTAATAGTGCCCCAGCCCATGCTAAATGCTGCCAATCTTCGTATGGACTCATGGCAAACTGGAAAATCACAACGGCTAGACTTGAGATAGGCTTGCTCATGTCCGCACTCCAAAACTGATTATTAAGCGCTGTAAATAAGAGGGGAGCAGTTTCACCGCTTATCCTGGCTATTGCGAGTAATAAACCGGTCATGATGCCGGTTTTTGCTGCTCGATACACAATATGCACCACTACCTTCCAGTAGGGTGAACCAAGCGCCGCTGCAGCTTCACGTAAGGTGGCGGGAACTAACTGCATCATATTCTCTGTAGTCCTAACAACCACTGGGATTACGATTAGGGATAAAGCTAATGCACCAGCCCAGCCAGAAAAGTGCCCTACTGTATTAACGGCCACTTCGTATACGAACAAGCCAATCACGATAGAAGGTGCTGACAGCAGAATATCGTTAATGAAGCGTGTGGTAGGCGCAAGCCAGCCGGTTCTTCCATATTCTGATAAGTAAGTGCCTGCCAATATCCCAATAGGTGTACCAATCAGGGTCGCAAACAATACCATATAAATACTGCCCATAATGGCATTTGCCAAACCTCCAGTACTTCCTGGCGGTGGTGTGGACTTGGTGAATACCTCAAGACCTAAGTGGGTAATTCCCTGGCTGAATAATGTCCATAGAATCCATACCAGAAATGACAAAGCGAAGACTACGGTTAGAAAAGATAAGCCCATCGTTACTTTATTGATGATCTTACGCTTCAGATAAAGCCTATTGTTGAGTTGGATCATGTATTTTTCCCTTCGCGCATTGCCAGGCGAATCAATAGTAGTTTTGCAAGCGCTAATACAATAAAGGTGATGACGAATAAGGTTAAGCCAAGCGTAATCAATGATGAGGTATATACGTCTCCCACGGCTTCGGTGAACTCATTCGCCAAGGCCGATGAAATGGTGTTACCAGGCATCATGAGGGATGCAGATAGTTCGTGTGCGTTACCGATAACAAATGTAACTGCCATAGTTTCGCCTAGCGCACGACCCAGACCTAGCATGATGCCGCCGACTACTCCGGTTTTTGTGTAAGGCAACACTACATTCCAAACGACTTCCCAAGTGGTCGAACCTAAGCCGTAAGCCGATTCTTTAAGCATGGTCGGTACAATTTCAAATACATCTCGCATGACAGATGAAGTGAAAGGAATCACCATGATTGCTAAAATAAAACCGGCAGTCAGCATGCCAATACCCATGGGCGGGCCTTGGAATACCACACCGATTAACGGCAATTCACCTAGGTTGTCATTGATCCACGGCTGAACATGGTCAGCAAAAAAAGGTGCGAAAACAAATAAGCCCCACATGCCGTAAATAATACTTGGAATACCTGCCAGCAATTCAATGGCTATCCCGATAGGACGTTTAAGCCATACCGGGGAAAGCTCAGTGATGAAGATCGCGATACCAAAACTAACCGGGATGCCAATCAACATAGCGATTAACGCGGTAATGAAGGTGCCGTAAATAGGTACCAAGCCGCCAAATTGTATATCTACCGGATTCCACGCTGAACTGGTGAAAAATGCTGGACCGAAAGTTTTTAGGGCCGGCAAGCTACCCATGAACAAGGTAACGATGATGCCAAACAATAATATAAACACCAGAAAAGCAAAAAACATCGTGGTGTAATGAAACAGTTTATCTAGTCTAGCCCCTATATTTTTATTTTGTGTAGTAGAAGACATAGATTTTACTTCTCTAGTTTTTGATTGTTGGTTTAAAGGTAATGCAGGGGAAAGTACCGCCTCTCCCCCTGCGTTTTTAATTTCTACTTCAGAATTTAGCGATGACATATTTTACATTAATCTAATGATTATTTAGACCAAATCGCAGCGCCATCCTTACCTTTAAGATTTGTTTTCCAGCTAGCTTCAATAAGTTTTACTACGCTGTCCGGCATTGGCACGTAATCCAAACCTTTAGCCATCAAAGAACCGTTAGTGTAACCCCAGTCAAAAAACTTCAATACTTCAGCTGCGTTTTCTGGTTTGTCTTGTGATTTGTGCATCAAGATAAAGGTTGCACCGGCGATAGGCCATGTAGTTTTACCTGGCTCATTAGTCAAGATTTCATAGAAACCAGGTGCGCTTTCCCATTTTGCGAATTTAGCAGCAGATTGGAAGCTCTCCAGGTTTGGCTTAACGAATTCGCCTTCACTGTTTTGCATGGTAACAACTGGCAAGTTGTTTTCTTTAGCATACGCATATTCAACATAACCGATAGAGCCTTTGATACGTTGTGCATACGCTGCAACACCTTCGTTACCTTTACCGCCCACACCAGTAGGCCATGCAACTGAAGTATCTGCACCAACTTTAGTACCCCATTCTTTGCTCACTTTGCTTAGGTAGTTTGCAAATACGAATGTTGTACCTGAGCCGTCAGAGCGGTGCACTACAGTAATTGCTGAATCAGGCAAGGCTAAGCTTGGATTTAAGCTTTTGATTGCAGGGTCATTCCAGCGTGTGATTTTTTTCAGAAAAATATTAGCAAGTAATTCGCCGCTTAAGCGCAATTCGCCAGTAGCAACACCTGGAATATTAATAACTGGCACCACACCGCCAACTACTGTAGGAAATTGGATTAGCCCAGCTTTTTCCAACGCTTCTGGAGTCAAAGGTTTGTCAGAAGCGCCGAAATCTACGGTTTTGTTGGTGATCTGTTTAATACCGCCGCCTGAACCAATAGATTGATAATTCAGTTTAACGCCTGTTTTAACGTTGTATGATTCTGCCCATTTTGCATAGATTGGATATGGGAAAGTTGCACCTGCGCCAGTGATGTCTACTGCAAATGCACTGGTGGCCATGGTTAAGCCGGCAACTAATATAGAGGCTTTAAAACTAAAACTAGAAACTTGCATTGATTTCTCCTAATTGTGTCCCTGTTGACTGAAAACATATTAATGTTTAATTGTGACAATCATGTGACAATTTTTAGTATTGTCATATTGTATCAATTAGGAGTTTTACTATTTAAATGAACGTGTTTCCGAAATGATATGCCACAGCAGAAATCAGGCCTGCGCAAGGGATAGTGAGCACCCATGCCCATACGATGCGTGAAGCTAAACCCCAGCGTACCGCAGAAACCCTGCGTGACAAGCCGACACCGATAATGGCACCGGTAATCGTATGCGTAGTAGAAACCGGAATGCCTAATGATGTGGCAATAAATAGGGCGATTGCGCCTGAAGTTTGCGCACAGAACCCGCCGGATGGACGGATACGCGTAATGCCCATGCCCATGGTCCGCACAATACGCCAGCCGCCAAATAAGGTACCGAGAGCCATTGCGATCTGACAAGAGACCACTACCCAGAATGGCACATGGAAATCTCCTTGCATATAACCATTGGCATATAACAGCACCGCAATAATGCCCATGGTTTTTTGCGCATCGTTACCGCCATGACCCAAGCTATATAAGGAAGATGAAATGAACTGCAGCTTGTTAAAACGTCTTTCGGTTGGATAAGGCGAGGATTTCTCGAATATCCATAGTACGGTAATCATTAATATCAGCGCTAATAACATGCCAAATAGTGGCGACAGGATAATTGCCAATGAAGTCTTTAGCAGACCCGCCGCAACAATAGCGCCAGTACCGGCTTTAGCCACACCAGCACCGACCAAGCCACCAACCAAAGCATGCGATGAAGACGAAGGAATACCGAACCACCAAGTAATGAGATTCCAGCTAATTGCCCCGCAGAGCGCGCCGAATATGACGGCATTGTCTATGAGCTCTTTGTTGACTATACCTTTACCGACAGTATCAGCTACATGCAGACCAAAAAACAGGAAAGCGATCAGGTTAAAGAATGCCGCCCAAATGACTGCAGCCTGAGGTGTAAGTAACCTCGTCGAAACCATGAGCGCTATAGAATTGGCCGCATCATGGAAACCGTTCATAAAATCAAAGATAAGGGCAACGAATACCAGCATGCCCATCACAAGGATTGCATGTTCTATCATATGCGTTCCAGCACCACGCCATGAATCACGTCAGCTACGTCCTGGCAGCTATCAACCGCTTCTTCGAACAGATCATATAACTCGCGCGAGCGAATCAAGGTGCGGGCATCAGTTTCTTCAGCGAACAAGCGGCGCATACCGGCACGCATCACGTGATCAGCTTCGCCTTCGATTTCACTGATTTCTTCACAGGTACGTAAAATCTTTTCCGCATTTTTCATATCAGAAAGCATATACACCGCTTCACGGACTTTTTCGGAAGCGCGTAAGAGGATTTGGCCTAGCGCGACCATTTCCGGAGTGAAATTCGAATGGCCATAAATAGTGACGCTTTGCGGGATGTTTTCCATGTAGTCGATAATGTCATCGAGTGCCATTGCCAGCTCACGAATTTCACGACGGTCGAACGGGGTAATGAAGGTTTTGTGTAGGGAAATCAGGATATCTTTGGTGTATTCGTCTGCTTCGCTTTCAATCTTGCAGATCTCTTTAAAATGTTCATCAAACTTCTTCGGATCATTCACGGCAGACATCATCGCCAATACTTTAGAGCCTTTTACTGCACAGTCTGCCAAGCTATTGAACTGCCTGAAATAATTATCGCTGCGCGGTGAAATGGATGCCATCACTCGGCTGAATAGTCCATTGGCCATGTTTCTCTCTCCCTGAAAATTACATTAATTGTGACACGAATGTTACAAAATGTGATTTTACCGCATTCAGCAAAAGCTACTAAATTAAATTTTGGGTGTTAAAATCCAGCGCTGAATAACCAAAGAATATATAAATGCCAATCAATAAAATAATCGCTGAATATCTTGGTACAGGCATGCTGTTGCTGATTGTGGCTGGTTCAGGCGTAATGGGTGAAAGCTTAAGCCAAGGGAATGCCGCTGTAGCATTGCTAGCAAATAGTATCGCCACCGGCTGTGGTTTGTACGTGCTGATTAATCTACTGGCACCTATTTCAGGTGCTCATCTGAATCCAATCGTCAGTCTTTTTGCTTGGCGAGTAGGCGAGCTCGATAAAAAAGACTTATTTGCTTATATTGCAGCACAAGTTAGCGGTGCCATTAGTGGTATATGGTTAACGCATCTGTTATTTGCTTTGCCTGTTGTCCAATATTCAACTAAGCCTAGGCATGGTTTAGGTATATGGGTCAGCGAACTGATAGCTACACTCATACTGTTAGCTGTAATTCATTTGGGACTTAAATATACTAAAGAAAAGCTGCCCATGCTGGTAGCGTTGACGGTGATGGCTGGTTACTGGTTTACTTCATCGACATTTTTTGCGAATCCCGCGGTCACAATTGCCAGGAGCTTGACCAATACTTTTGTTGGCATCTCACCGGGAGATGTTTTTGGCTTTATTACTGCCCAGTTTGCGGCCTTGATTCTAATGATGATTATTGTGAGAAAAGCATGAGTAATATTACGATCTATCATAACCCTGCTTGCGGGACTTCACGCAATACATTGGCGATGATACGCGCCAGTGGTGTTGAGCCAGAAATTATTGAATATTTAAAGAATCCCCCAAGCCGAGAGAAGTTAATAGAGTTAATACAGACTATGGGCATTACCCCGCGACAATTGTTGCGTGAAAAAGGTACGCCTTATACTGAACTGGGCTTGGATAATACGGAATTAATGGATGAGGCAATCCTGGATGCCATGATGCAGCATCCTATCCTTATCAACCGGCCTATCGTCGTCAGTAGCAAAGGTGCAGCCTTATGTCGCCCTTCAGAATTGGTTTTGCCGTTACTGGATAATCCTGACATCGGCCAATTCGTCAAAGAAGACGGCGAAGTAGTCAATACTCGTCAACCCTAGTGCTTGCCATGCGCCATAAGGCTCGCAGCTTTACTGTATAATGCTGCTTTTTAGTAATAAGCAGCCAAAATGGAAGCAGAACAACTCAATAGTATTGCCAATCGCTTAACGGATTTAAGCGCACGCCACCTTGCCCTTAGGGGGTATCTTTGACTTTGAAAATAAGAGTCAAAAACTTGAAGAGGTTAATGGTTTATTAGAAGATCCAAAGGTTTGGGATAACGCTAAAAAAGCGCAAGAACTAGGCAAGGAAAAACGTACGCTTGAGTTGGTAGTGCATAATCTACGAGACCTTGAAAGTAGCATAAAAGATAGCCAAGAGTTATTTGAAATGGCGCGTGATGAAGGTGATGAAGATACGCTGTTAAGTATAGATGCAGATACGCAAGCAATCGAAACAAAAATCGCGGAAATGGAATTTCGCCGGATGTTTTCAGGGGAGTTAGACAGCGCAAACTGCTTTATCGAATTCCAATCCGGTTCTGGAGGCACTGAAGCCCAGGATTGGGCGAATATGCTGCTACGCATGTATTTGCGCTACACAGAGCGCAAAGGTTTTAAAGTCGAAGTATTAGAGTTGTCTGAGGGTGATGTAGCTGGCATTAAAGGCGCATCTATTAAAGTAACGGGCGACTATGCCTACGGCACCCTTAGAACAGAAAACGGTGTACATAGACTGGTTCGCAAGTCACCGTTTGACTCTAACGCTAAACGCCACACCTCATTTGCCAGCGTGCAAATCTTCCCGGAAGTTGATGACTCTATTGAAATTGATATCAACCCGGCAGATTTGCGCATCGACACTTATCGGGCAAGCGGAGCGGGTGGGCAGCACATCAATAAAACAGATTCCGCAGTACGTATCACGCATTTACCTACTAATGTTGTGGTGCAATGTCAGAGTGACCGTAGTCAGCACCGTAACCGCGAGGAAGCGATGAATATGCTGAAGGGCGCGTTGTATAACTTGGAACTGAATAAGCGTAATGCAGACAAACAAGCGCTGGAAGATGCCAAGACCGATATTGGTTGGGGGCACCAAATCAGGAGCTATGTGCTGGACCAAGGACGCATCAAAGATCTACGTACCAATGTTGAAATTGGTAATACCCAGGGCGTGCTAGATGGCGACCTGGACCCATTTATACAAGTTAGTTTGAAGCAGGGAGTTTGAGCGTGAGTGACCAAAATAATATAGCGAGCCCAGATAACGAAGTAATGGCGATTGACGAGAACCATGTGATCGCCGAGCGCCGTGAAAAGCTGAAAGCGATTCGCGAAACGGCAAAAGCTAATGGCGGTGCAGCTTTTCCTAATGACTTCAAACCCCTGCATAAGGCTGCTGAATTGCAGGCTAGTTATAGCGAGCAAGATAAAGAAACGCTTGATCCAAAAGCGATTCAAGCCACTGTGGCTGGCCGCATGATGCTCAAACGCGTGATGGGTAAAGCTAGCTTTGCCACTATTCAAGACGCAACTGGCCGTATCCAGCTATATGTAGCGCGTGATGAAGTCGGTGAAGAGGTTTACGAGAGCTTTAAGCACTGGGATTTGGGCGACATCATGGGCGCAAGTGGTCGTTTGTTTAAAACTAAAACTGGCGAGCTTTCTATCCATGTCAGCGAAATCAAGCTGCTTACCAAATCACTGCGTCCATTGCCGGAAAAATATCATGGCTTGAGCGACCAAGAGATTAAGTATCGTCAACGTTATGTTGACCTAATTACTTCAGAAGAAACGCGAGCTACTTTCATTGCGCGTAGTAAAGTGGTTTCTGCCATTCGCAATTTCATGATTCAGAATGAGTTCTTGGAAGTGGAAACGCCGATGCTACATCCTATTCCAGGGGGCGCTTCTGCTAAGCCATTTATTACTCATCATAATGCTTTGGATATGCAGATGTTCATGCGTATCGCACCAGAGTTATATTTAAAGCGTTTGGTGGTTGGCGGTTTCGAGCGTGTGTTCGAGATTAACCGTAACTTCCGTAATGAAGGGCTGAGCGTTCGACATAACCCGGAATTCACCATGATGGAATTCTATGCGGCCTATACCGATTACCAATGGTTGATGGATTTTACTGAGAATTGTATCCGTGCAGCTGCAGTCGCTGCACGTGGTACAGCGGTACTGGAATATCAAGGCCGTGAGCTAGATTTAAGCAAACCATTCCAGCGTTTGACGATTGTTGGCGCAATACAGAAATATGCGCCGCAATACACACTGGAGCAATTAAACGACACGGCTTTCTTGCGTGCTGAAATACTTAAGCATGGCACTAAACCATTTGATCATGCGGGCTTAGGTGCATTGCAATTAGCGCTGTTTGAAGAAACCGCAGAAAGCCAATTGTGGGAGCCAACTTATATTATTGATTACCCAGTAGAAGTGTCACCATTAGCACGCGCTTCAGACAAGAACTCTGAAATTACTGAGCGTTTTGAGTTGTTCGTCACTGGTCGTGAGATCGCTAATGGCTTCAGCGAATTGAACGATGCCGAAGATCAGGCTGCACGCTTCCATGCGCAAATGAAAGCCAAAGAGGCCGGTGATGCAGAAGCCATGTATTACGATGCTGACTTTATTCGTGCTTTGGAATATGGAATGCCACCGACTGGTGGTTGTGGTATCGGTATTGACCGTTTAGTGATGATGATTACTGATAGTGCGAGTATTCGTGATGTGATCCTGTTCCCGCATATGCGAGCAGAAACTTAATGCTAATTAGTTAGTTAAAAGGGCGCTAATTTAGCGCCTTTTTTTATGCTTGTTGTAAAAATACAACCGATGTTGTGCGATACCAACTAAATAATTCTTTGTCATCAAACTGTCACACAATAATCACAAAATCTCACTTGTTGAAAAACACTGACTTAATTATCCAACAAGGGGATTTTAATGAATTTGAAATTACGTAGCTTGGTAGCTGCAACACTAACAGGCTCATTTATTATGGGTTTCGGCTCAAATGCAATGGCTGACTCAACATTTGATCTAGTACAGGCTTTGGTTGCTAAAGGCGTGTTAACAGAAGAAGAAGCAATTCCGCTGTTAAAAGGTCGTGAAAACGACATTCAATTAGCAGATAAAAAAGTTAAAAAAGCTGCTCGTCTTTCTGTTTCAGATGCGATTGATAATGCAACTTTATATGGTGATGTGCGGGTACGTGCAGAATCCCGAAATGGTGAAGACTCACGTTTGCCTAGATCTGTTGAAGAAGATAGAACAAGGACTCGTTATAAATTAACTTTCGGTGCTAAAACTACATCAGGTGATTTTTACTCTGACATTGCCTTTGCCATGGGCGCAGGGGGTCGTTCTGATAATGCTACATTTGGCTCAACCAATGGTGCAAATAACAAAGATGCATTACTAGTTAAACGTGCAATGTTGGGTTGGAATATCACTGATTGGTTAGCTCTTGAAGCAGGTCGCTTAGCGAACCCACTATATACAACGTCGATGGTATGGGATGGTGATTTGACAATAGAAGGTTTAGCTGAAAAAGCTAATTTTAAGTTGGGTAATACAGATGTTTTCTTAACTGCATTCCAAGCTCAGTATGAAGGTGATAGGCGCAAAACTAGTGGTGGTGCTACCAGTGCAATTGGCGCGGGTTCTACATCCAATGAATTGTTAGCTTTCCAAGGCGGCGCTAAATTTAATATTACTGATACGGTCTCAGCAAAAGCTGCTTTAACTTATTACACTTACACAAATGATAACGTTTTAGGTAATGGTGGTGCTGGTGCCTTCACCCCAGCAGCAGGTACATCTACAGCTAGTCCGTTTGGTACGAATCCATTAGCCACTAATGATTTGCAAATTATTGAAATTCCTGGCGAAATCAATTTTAACATCGGTGATTTGCAGGCTAAAGTATTTGGTGATTATGCATACAATATTGATGGTGATGATCGTTATAAGGCAGCATTGAATCGCCCAGGGAATTCAGTTGCTACTAATAACGCAATTAGAAATGCAGGCAATGATGATAAAGCATGGTTAATAGGTGTAGGCGTTGCGCGTAAACAAGATAAGAAACCAAAACAAGGTGATTGGGCAGCCAATCTTTGGTACCAAGATGTTGGTGTTTATGCTCTTGACCCCAATACACCTGATTCAGATTTCTTTGATTCACGTGTGAACATGAAAGGCGTTGTACTTAAAACAGAATATAATTTGAGAGACAATGTGTTTGTTAACTTTGCAGCTGGACATGGCACTAGAAAAAATGATGACATTAGTACAGTTGGTGCTGGGGATATTGGTTTGAATCTTGACAGCTATAACTTGTATCAGCTTGACCTGACTTATAAATTTTAATTAAGTCGCTTTTGATGAAGCCTCTAGCTTGCTAGGGGCTTTTTTATTGTCTTTTTAATATATTCCATTTTCGTTTTTTGGCTGCACATAGTTTAAAATAGCGTTCGCGACATCAACTACTAAAAACGAAAACTATGTATAAGCATCCACTGATCAACCGAGACAAAATGACCCCTAGGGAAGCGCTTGATATATTGATAGAAGGTAATCAGCGCTTTTTGAATAACGACACCGAACAAAAAGATTTAAAAAAACTGGTGGATTTGACAAAAAATGCACAGCATCCATTTGCGGCTATCTTGAGCTGTAGCGATTCCCGAGCACCAACCGAATATATTTTCGACCAGGCCCTGGGCGATATTTTTAGTGTACGTTTGGCCGGTAATATCGCTTCTAAAAAAGCTATTGGAAGCCTGGAGTTTGCTTGTAAGTATTTAGGGACTAAGCTGGTGGTAGTGTTAGGACACAGCGGCTGCGGCGCAGTAAAAGCGGCATGCGATAATTACCAAGGCGGCCATATTGGCGAGATCATTCGTTTGATCACACCTGCTGTAGAGCTTGAGAAAAGCACCAATGAAGAGCGTAACTCAATGAACTCCGAGTTTTTGGCTAAGGTTTGTGAGTTGAATGTGGATGTGCAAATTCAGCAAATCTTGTTAAGAAGTACTATTTTGCAAGAAATGCTAGCTAAAAAAGAAATCGGTATCGTTGGCGGGGTTTACGACCTTACTACGGCAAAGGTTCAGTTTATTGAAAAAGACCTGATATTCTAGGTTTACATAGTTTTCTGACAAGACAAAAACAAAGGCCCCGATTGGAGCCTTTGTTTTAATAAGAAATGGAAAACTAGCGATGACCTTCTTTAGCCATATTTATACTATATCTCGGAATCTCAACAACCAAATTTTCAGTACCGATAATAGCCTGGCAAGAGAGACGAGAATTCGGTTCCAAGCCCCAAGCTTTATCCAGTAAATCATCTTCCATATCATCGGAAGGCTCCATGCTTTTCAAGCCTTCGCGCACTATGACATGGCAAGTTGTACATGCGCACGCCATGTCACAAGCGTGATCGATATCAATTTTATTTTTCAGTAGTGTTTCACATATTGAATCGCCGGTTTTGCCTTCAATAGTGGCACCTTCCGGACAAAGTTCAACGTGAGGTTTTACGGTAATTTGTGGCATAGCTGTTATATTTCCAGTGTAATCCAGTTATAAATCTAGAGTATTAAGTTCTTTTCCACTTAAGGCTTTTCTGACTGAGGCATCCATACGTGCGGCAGCAAAAGCCTCTGTTGCTTGATTCAAGGTCTCTACTGCCTGATGAATTGCATCAGCATCTTCGGAAGCGGCAATTGTTTTCAAGCGTTGAATTTCAGCCTTAATCGCTGTACCTTCTTCTGCGCTAATCAAGGCGCTGTCAGCAGCTAAAGCAGCAGTCACTGCTTCAATAATCGCACCAGCATCTACGCGTGCTTCGGCCAGCATACGTGCTTTTTTATCCGCTTCGGCACTGGTAAATGATGCTTTGAGCATATTGGTGATTTCATCTTCACTTAAGCCATACGATGGCTTAACCGTAATATTCGCTTCGACATTGCTGGAAGTTTCACGTGCAGAGACTGACAGCAAACCATCCGCATCCACAGTAAATGTCACGCGAATGCGGGCAGCGCCTGCAACCATTGGAGGAATGCCGCGTAGCTCAAAACGCGCTAATGAGCGGCAATCACATACTAGTTCACGTTCACCTTGCACCACATGAATGCTCATGGCGGTTTGACCGTCTTTGTAAGTAGTGAACTCTTGCGCACGAGCCACTGGCAATGTGCTGTTACGATGGATAACTTTTTCAGCCAAGCCACCAAAAGTTTCCAGACCTAAAGAAAGTGGGATGATATCTAACAATAATAAATCAGCATCGCTCTTATTGCCGGCGAGCACATTGGCTTGAATAGCTGCGCCCAGCGCAACGACTTTGTCAGGATCTAAATTCGTCAGTGGTGTTTGCTTAAAATACTCAGCCACAGTTTTACGTATCTGCGGCATTCTGGTGGCGCCGCCTACCATTACCACGCCATTGATATCCTCTACATTCAAGCCAGCATCGCGCATGGCTTTGCGGGTAGGGCTTAGTGTTTTTTGTACTAGGTTAGCAGTGAGCGTAATAAAGTCATGGGTACTGAGTGTCACATTGACAAACTCACCATCGCTTAACATGCAGCTGATATTGGCTTCGGCATGTTCGGTCAGCCATTCTTTGGCTTCGCGTGCTTTGCTAAGTAATAAGCGGGTGTCATGCGCATTCCGCGGTGAAAGTTTAGCGGTTTCTAAAATCCAGCAGAAGATACGCTGATCAAAGTCATCACCACCTAAGGCTGAATCGCCATTGGTGGACAATACCTCAAACACGCCTTTGCTGAGCTTAAGTATAGAGACATCAAACGTACCGCCGCCTAAGTCATAAATCACATAGGTGCCTTCACTGGCATTGTCTAGGCCGTAAGCCACTGCTGCGGCTGTGGGCTCATTCAGTAAGCGCAATACATTCAAGCCTGCAAGTCGAGCTGCATCCTTAGTGGCCTGGCGTTGTGCATCGTCAAAATAGGCCGGCACAGTAATCACTGCACCTACCAGTTCTCCGCCAAGCGCTTGCTCTGCACGAGTTTTTAATACTTTCAAAATCTCTGCTGAAACCTCCACCGGGCTTTTAACGCCAACGCGTGTTTCAATTTGCACCATGCCGGTAGATTCGGCTGACTCGGTGAATTTATAAGGTAACTGCGAAATGTCGATATCTTTTAAGCCACGCCCCATAAAGCGTTTGACTGAAACGATGGTGTTATGCGGATCTTGGTTTTGTTTTTTTTGTGCATCAAAACCGACTTCTACCGAATTATCTGCGTTGTAATGCACCACCGAAGGTAATAAAGCATGCCCATGTTCGTCAGGAAGCACATTGCTTAAGCCGCTACGCACGGTCGCAACCAGCGAATTAGTGGTGCCTAGATCAATACCTACCGCCAACTTATGTTGATGCGGTGCGGCACTCATGCCTGGTTCGGAAATTTGTAGCAATGCCATTAGTGTGGTTCTCTAGCCTAGTTCTCTATTTGCTCAATGACTTTATTAATATCGATACAAACTTTGTCGATGAAAATCAGTTTGCGCGTGCTTGCCGTGGCGGCTGTGTAATCATGCTTCTCATCAATCAAGGAGGTCAGCTCAGTTTTAAGCGCTTTAGCTTCCTGTCGTATCTCGCTCAGTAAGCTATCCAATGCATCCAAGTCACGTGCGGCTTTCGCATCCTCCAAAGCTTCACGCCATTCCATTTGCTGCATTAAAAAATCCGCAGGCATTGCAGTATTGGTCTCACTAATGGCAGTTATGCCTCGCAGCTCCAGCAAATACTTAGCGCGTAAAGCCGGGTTCTTAAGGGTTTGATAAGCTTCATTTGCAAGTGTGGCTAATTGCATGGAAGCTAATTTTTCTGCGCTAGTAGAAGTTACGAAACGGTCAGGGTGTGATTCAGATTGGATCTTGCGGTAATTGCTTTCTAAGATCGCTAGGTCGATATTGAAAGCTTGCTTAAGCCCAAACAGCTCAAAATAACTTTGTGTCACACTGTAAAGCTTTCACCACAGCCACACTCATCCTTCACATTCGGATTGTTGAATTTGAACCCTTCGTTCAAGCCTTCCTTGGTGAAGTCTAACTCTGTACCGTCAATGTATACCAGGCTTTTTGGATCAACAATAATCTTTACGCCACGGCTTTCAAATGCCATATCTTCTGTATTTAGCTCATCCACAAACTCAAGTGTGTAAGCCATGCCGGAGCAGCCCGTGGTTTTTACGCCCAAGCGCAGGCCAACACCTTTGCCACGATTGGCAAGGAATTTTTCTACGCGGTCCGCTGCAGTTTCTGTAAGTGTTATTGCCATAAATTAAACGGTCTCTTTAGCCAATTGTTTTGCCTTGATGTCCGCAACCGCTGCTTTGATCGCATCTTCAGCCAAAACTGAGCAATGGATTTTTACCGGCGGCAAAGCCAACTCTTCAGCAATGGCTGAGTTCTTGATTGCATAAGCCTCATCAATGGTTTTGCCTTTAAGCCATTCTGTGACCAATGAGCTAGAAGCAATCGCAGAGCCGCAACCGTAGGTTTTGAATTTAGCATCTTCAATGATGCCGCTATCATTCACCTTGATCATCAGTTTCATCACGTCACCGCAAGCTGGCGCGCCGACCATGCCGGTACCCACATTCGGGTCGTTTTTGTCTAAAGAGCCCACGTTACGCGGGTTTTCGTAGTGGTCTAGTACTTTGTCTGAATAAGCCATGGTGTTTCTCCTGTGTGAATTAAAATACTGCGCAAACTCGGTGTTGGTTTCGCCTCGCCGTACTATACGTACTGTCTTCGGCTCACCGCCTTGATTTTGCTTTGTCTTTTAATTCATTAAAATCTAAAATCTTTAAACTCTAAAATAAATCACTGCTAATGTGCAGCCCACTGTACTTTGGACAAATCGATGCCATCTTTGAACATCTCCCAAAGCGGCGAAAGTTCACGTAATTTACCAATCTTGCTTTTCATCAACTCAATGGTGTATTCCACGTCTGCGTCGGTGGTAAAGCGACCAATTGAAAAGCGAATCGAGCTATGCGCTAACTCATCTGAACGGCCCAAAGCGCGCAATACGTAGCTAGGTTCCAAGCTGGCAGAGGTACATGCAGAACCGCTGGATACCGCAATGCCTTTTACCGCCATAATCAATGATTCGCCTTCAACATAGTTGAAGCTGATGTTGAGGTTATGCGGCACACGGTGTTGTAAATCGCCGTTCACATAAACTTCTTCAATTGATTCCAGGCCATGCAGCAGTTTGTCGCGTAAGCGGCGAATGCGCGCATTTTCCAATTCCATCTCTTCACGTGCGATACGGAACGCTTCGCCCATACCCACAATCTGATGGGTCGCTAGTGTACCAGAGCGCATGCCACGTTCGTGACCGCCACCGTGCATTTGTGCTTCGATACGGATACGTGGTTTACGGCGGACATACAAAGCGCCGATGCCTTTAGGGCCGTAAGTCTTATGTGCGCTGAAACTCATCAAATCAACCGGCAATTCTTCCAGATTGATTTTCACTTTACCCGTTGCTTGTGCAGCATCTACATGGAAAATCACACCGTTTTCACGGCAGATATTGCCAATCGCAGTAATGTCCTGAATCACGCCAATCTCGTTGTTCACCAGCATGACAGAAGCTAAAACGGTATCAGGGCGAATCGCTGCTTTAAATTTAGCTAAATCGACCAAACCATCAGGTTCTGGGTCCATATAAGTTGCCTCAAAACCTTGGCGCTCCAATTCACGCACAGTATCAATCACTGCTTTGTGTTCAGTAGTGATGGTAAGGATGTGCTTGCCTTTAGTTTTGTAAAAGTTAGCAGCGCCTTTGATAGCCAGGTTGTTAGATTCTGTCGCGCCGGATGTCCACACGATTTCACGTGGATCAGCACCCACCAGTTTCGCGACTTCTTCACGGGCGTTTTCGACCGCTTTTTCCGCTGTCCAGCCATAAGGATGGCTACGTGAAGCCGGGTTACCGAAATCTTCCGTAATGTAAGTAATCATCTTTGCGGCAACACGCGGGTCTACCGGTGTTGTGGCAGAGTAGTCCAAGTAGATAGGATGATCAGCATCATGGCCGTTGGCAAGGCCATCGCCGTTATACAGATCCTTTACTACAGGCATTTCTATTGAAGCTGACATATCTTTAATTTCATCCTTGCATTTCTATTGGTACATTTATAATATCGTTGGATATCACAGAGCTAAGCTGCAATTGCCGTAAGTTGTTTCAACCTTAAAATCTCGTTTTTAAGCGTCACTAAAAAGTTAGACACTTCTTCTGCGGTGTTGTTAACACCAAAACTCACGCGTACCGCACCTCTGGCAATATCCGGATGCACGCCCATCGCCAGTAATACGTGGCTAGGTTCGGTGCTATCACTGGAGCAGGCTGAACCGCTTGCTACTGCATAACCTTTTCTATCGAGCGCCATCACCAATGTTTCGCCTTCGATACCATCTACCGTAAAGAAGCTAGTGTTTGTTAAACGTGTTGCACTATCACCAAAAATCGTCACATTCAAACTTTGCAGGCCTTGTTCAAACTGGTCACGTAGCGCTTTGGTGTGTGATGCAAAATGCTGTAAATTCGCAATCGCCAATTCACACGCTGCTCCGAACCCTACAATCGCTGCGACGTTTTCTGTGCCGCTACGTAAACCTTTTTCCTGTCCGCCGCCATGCAATAACGCTTGAATATCAACACGCTTATCTAAAATAAGTGCTGCTGCGCCTTGCGGGCCATGAATCTTATGGCTTGATACCGTCATGGCATGGATATTCAAATCACTAAAATCCGCTTTGATCTTGCCTAAGCCTTGCACCGCATCGCTATGCATAAAAGCACCTGCTGCACGTGCCATCTCGGCAATCCCTGCTATCTCTTGTATGACGCCAGTTTCGTTATTTGCAAGCATCACGGACACTAAACTTGTCGGCAATGTCAGCTGTGTTTTCAGCTTTTCCAAATTAACTTTACCATCTGCATCTACCGCAATCGGCTTGCTAATAAAGCTAAACTGCTGCATTGCCAGGGCGGGGCGCGTAACGCAAGGGTGCTCAATCGCACTAGTCAAAATCTGCGAAGAAGGTTTATGCCATGGCATGCCTTTAATCGCAAAGTTATTCGCCTCCGTACCGTTAGCAGTAAAAACCACTTGTGAGCTGTAAGCGCCACATGCTTCAGCAACCTGTGCTCTGGCATGTTCTACAGCATCACGTGATGAGCGGCCATACACATGGCGGCTGGTAGGATTACCGCTTTGCTGGCTCATCCATGGCAGCATCGCATCCAGTACGCGGTTATCTAATGCGGTGGTTGCGTTATGATCAAAATAGACGCTAGCCATTAGCAGGCACCTTAAGCAGCAACTGCACTGATTGATTGCGAGGTTTTTGCTTCCGGTGCATTTTTACTACCGCAGTTACGTGGTGTAATCAGCACCTTCTGTCCGCTTTTTTGCGAAGCCACCATATCGGCCAAGCTGATGCCGTCTAAATAATCTAGAATCTTTGTATTCAATGAAGCCCATAAATCATGCGTCATGCAGCGGCCTTCATCACGGCAGTTTTCATGGCCACCGCACTGCGTCGCATCAATTTGCTCATCCACTGCGCTAATAATCTCTGCAACTGAAATTTCAGCATGATTTTTAGCGATCTTGTAACCGCCGCCAGGGCCGCGCACACTTTTCACCAAGCCTTGACGGCGCAAGCGGCTGAAAAGCTGCTCAAGGTATGAAAGTGAAATGCTTTGGCGTTCACTAATGCCAGCTAATGTTGCAGGTTTGATATCCGCAATATCCTTGGCCTCATGCATGGCAAGGTCAAGCATCGCGGTGACAGCAAATCTACCTTTGGTTGTGAGTTTCATGCGTATGTAATTATCTGAAATAATGGTCAGAATTCTATAATACTTGATAACTTTAGTCAACTATTATGACGGATGAGTTCCTAATACTTTCCATTAAATATGAATTACTTGACGACGGTTTTTTTAGTTCTACCGTTGGTGGTTGTCACTGGAGATTTGGCATCTACATCGAACGCTTGTCCGACCGCGCTATCGCTCACTTCATCAATGCCCAATGCTTCTATTTGCTCTGTTAAAGCTGCGAGTTTGGCTTCCTGTTTCGCGCTATTTTCTAATAGAGATTGCACCATCTTGGTCATGGCTTCCGGATTGAACTTGTCGTTCACATCTCCAATTGCATAAGCGGTAAAGCGAGGTTTTTTGCCCTTAGGTTTGGCCGTATTTGCATCTTCCTTGGGTTTAGCATCTGCTTCCTCCAATATACGTGCGGGAATGCCTACAGCAGTGGCGTTCATGGGGACGTCTTTCACCACGACAGCATTAGAGCCGATTTTAGCGCCAGCGCCGATGGTAATAGGCCCCAGCACTTTCGCGCCAGCACCTATCACTACGCCGTTTTCTAACGTAGGGTGGCGTTTGCCTTTATTCCATGACGTACCGCCTAGAGTAACGCCGTGATACACAGTACAGTCATCACCCACAACGGCGGTTTCACCAATCACTACGCCCATGCCATGGTCAATGAACATACGGCGGCCAATCGTTGCACCCGGATGGATTTCAATGCCGGTTAACCAGCGGCCTATATGGGAATTAAAACGTGCCGGCCAGAACATGCGTTTTTTCCATAACCAGTGCGATAAACGATGCATCAGCAAAGCATGCACGCCGGGATAAGTGGTCAATATCTCCCAATGCGTCCTAGCAGCAGGGTCGCGCTCAAATACGATGGAAATGTCTTCTTTAATGTGTTTAAACATACTTGGGAAAGTGTAGTAAAACGATTTAATAATATTATTTCATAAACTTGACTGAATCACTAGGATATTAGTCGATAGATATTTTTAATATGGAGACGATTTTAATATTTTGTATGCTTTTTTGGTGTAACCGTTAAAGTAAGAATGCCGCGTAGCAAATTGATTTCTTCTTTTTCCAGCCTAGCACGCGCATACAAGCGGCGTAAACGCTCAAATAATTTCTTTGGCGCGGCAGGGTTCAAATAGCCAATATGCAGCAAAGTTTCTTGCAGATGCGCATAGAAGCGTTCCAAATCTTCATTATTGGCTAATTCCATGCCGCCAGAAAGCCCGTCCCTATTGGCTCTCAGGGCATCGGTTTTTGGCCCGTCAAGCTCAAGAGCCTGCATGCGCATTTCGTAGCACATCACCTGTACTGCCATCGCCAGGTTGAGCGAGCTATATTCGGGGTTGGCGGCAATCATAGCCAATAACTGACAGCAATCCAGCTCGGCATTGCTTAGGCCGCTCATTTCCGTGCCGAACACCAATGCGATCTGCTGATTCTGAGCGATCTGCAAACCTTGCTGTGCCGCGACTTTCGGCGTTACGATCTCGTGACTTAAATTACGTTTGCGAGCACTTAATCCAATCGCAAAAGCGCAGCCTACTAACGCTTCAGATAATGTGCTGGTCACAATCGCATTATCCAGTACATCTGTCGCGCCAGCAGCCAAAGCCGTGGCTTGCGGATCCGGATAATGTTGCGGAGTTACCAGGTAAAAATGCTTGAAACCCATGGTTTTCATAGCACGCGCAGCTGAGCCGATATTGCCCGGATGGCTAGTTGCGCAAAGGACGATGCGGATATTATTTAAGGTATTGAGCGAATTCAATTTGTTACCTACGCACTAAAAAGCTAAAATAGCATTTTATCAGTTTAAACCTTGCCTTTTCCGGGCAAGTTAAGAAAAGCCAACATGCACCCAATTTTAAGCAATGCCGTCAAAGCCGCGCGCGAAGCCGGCAAAATCATCAACCGCGCCAGTAACGATGTAGGCGCACTCAATATCCAAAGTAAAGCCATCAATGATTTCGTCAGTGAAGTCGATCACGCCGCCGAAGCCGCCATCATCAATATCCTGAAAGACGCTTATCCTGACCACGGTTTCTTGGGTGAAGAAAGCGGCGATACCAATAAGGGCGCGGACAATATCTGGATCATCGACCCTTTGGATGGCACGACCAACTTCCTGCATAACTTCCCGCAATACTGCGTTTCAATCGCTTTACAGCAAAGCGGCGTGCTTACGCAAGCCGTGATTTATGACCCGGTGCGTAACGATCTTTTTACCGCAACTAAAGGTCGTGGCGCTTTCCTGAACGACAAGCGTATCCGTGTGAGTAACCGTGCCAAGCTTCAACAAAGTATGATCGCGACCGGTTTCCCGTTCCGCGATTTCACGCATCTTGATACATACATGGATATGCTGAAAGACATGATCAAGAAGACCACAGGAATCCGCCGTCCGGGTTCAGCCGCGCTGGATTTAGCTTACGTGGCAGCGGGCTGGACAGATGGTTTCTTTGAAATCAACCTTTCTACTTGGGATGTCGCGGCTGGTGGTTTGATCGTGCAAGAGGCTGGAGGTATGGTGGGTGACTTCGAAGGTAATGAAGCTTGGCTTAAAACCGGCAACATCGTCGCTGCAAATGCGAAGATATTCTCGCAGATGCTTCAGACTTTGAACCCGCACTTAACCGATGCTCTGAAATCTCCAAAATAGCTAATAGCTTTTTTGAAAGTTTAAAATTACGCCCGACTGATAGTTGGGCGTTTTTGTATCTAGGAAAGCTTTTTATTTCTTGAGATGTAAAAACGCGTTAATTAAATCAAACGTTTGATTTAATTATGGTACGATACGCAAAATGAAATTTTGTGAACTCATCTCCCCTAAACGAGCCGATGGCGAAGAATCCAGGAAGCGTATCATCATGACTGCGCTCAAACTCTTTGCCGAGCATGGCTATGCGCGCACATCAACGCGGCAAATAGCAAAGGAAGCGAATGTAAATGTTTCAGCGATCGCCTATTATTTTGGCGATAAGGCAGGTTTGTATCGCGTGGTGTTTACCGAGCCACTAGGTACCCCGGCGGATGATATCGGGCTATTTTCCGATGAACACTTAACGTTAGAACAAGCGCTAGCCGGCTTATTCCAAGGCTTTATCGAACCGTTAAAGCAAGGCGACCTGGCGCAGTTATGCATCCGTTTGCATATGCGCGAAATGGTAGAGCCTACCGGTTTATGGGAAGAAGAGATCCATAACAGTATTGCGCCATACCATCAGGCTTTGCTCGTAGTGTTGCAAAGGCATTTAAAAGTCACCAAAACAGATGACGATTTGCATAGACTGGCGTTTAGCATCGTAGCGATGGGCGTGCATTTATATGCGGGACGCGATGTGATCGCGCGTATTTCTCCCCAACTTACCGATACGCATGAGGCTTTGGATGTATTGAAAGACCGGTTAGTAATGTTTGCCGTGAGCATGGTAAATGCGGAAGCTAACAGAAGAAAACTTATAACGAGCGCCAAGCACTAATCAAAACATGAAAAAAAACCAACATTACAAACAAACTTTTAAGCTGGCTCTATTGCTCAGCATGAGCTTTGCGCTGGGTGGCTGCGCTTCGTTTGATTTCCTGAAGCAGAAGTATTTTCCGCAGGATACCGTCAACTCCACCAAAGTCGCTCCGCAATGGAATACTGCTTTGCCGCAACCGGCATTGCCGCATGATGGCAAGCTGGCTAACTTGCAAGAATTCTGGCAGCAATACCAAGATCCGGTGTTATTGGAAGTGATAGCCGCCGCTGAAAAAGTATCAGCCAATATCGCCACTGCAAAAGCCAAGATCATTGAAGCACGGACCAATCGCATCGCGGCGCGGTCTGCGCTATTGCCTACGCTAGATGCTAGCGCCTCAGCTTCTCGTAGCGTCCAGCAACCGGAAATTAAATACTCCAATAGCCAATTGCCGGCAGGTTTTGATACGCAGGCTTTTTCGCAAACCAGTGGCGCTACCAATAGTGCACAGATAGGCGCGCAAGCTGCTTGGGAATTGGATTTATTCAGCGCTAACCGTGGCTTATTAAACGCTGCAAAAGCACGCGAAGAAGCCGCACAAGCAGGCTGGCATGATGCGCGGGTTTCAGTTGCAGCTGAAGCGGCAACTTCTTATTTCAATGTAAGGTTTTGCCAAATGCAACTGGCAGTCAACCAGAATGATGCGAAATCCCGCGCAGAAACCGCACGATTAACTGAGATTTCTAAAAATGCCGGTTTTACTGCAACCGGTGAATGGCAGCTTGCCTTGGCTAGCGCTGCTGATGCGGCTCAGCAAGCTAAATTCCAGCAGGCACAATGCGATTTGGCGATAAAAGAATTGGTGGCGTTAACTGATTTAGATGAACCGGTTTTGAGGCAAAAGCTACAGACGCCTTTTAATGCGATCGAAGACGATAAGATCTTATTCACGATTGCAGAATTACCTGCCCAGGTGATCGCGCAACGGCCCGATATTTATAGCGCAGAAGTCGATTTAATTGGTGCTGCGGCAGACATCAGGAATAATCAAGCCGCACGTTTGCCTAAAGTGAGCCTGAATGGTTCTATAGGCTATATGCGACTCTCCGGCGCCGGTTTTAGCGGTAATGGTGAAGTGTGGTCACTAGGTCCGGTTTCTATCACGTTGCCGATTTTCGACGGCGGCAGACGCAAAGCCAATGTGGAAAACGCCGAAGCAAAGTATGAAGAAGCCGCTGCTAATTATCGCAGCAAGGTGCGTAATGCGGTTAAGGAAGTCGAGAATGCTTTGGTGACTTTGCATAGCACCCAGGATCGCCATCTGGATGTGCTGAATGCGGTAAAAGGTTATGAAGCGTCTTTTGCGGCCACACAGGAAAAGGTGAAAGCAGGTTTTGCCAACCTGATTGAGCTTGAAGAAAACAGGCGCAGCGCACTGCAGGCCCTCACTAACAGCATCAATCTTTTAAAAGAACGCAATAACGCCTGGATATCTTTATACCGCGCGGCTGGCGGCGGCTGGCAAGGTAAAAGTCGTTTAGCGGATGCAGACACAAAATCTACGCAGACTTCAACCGAAACAAAAACAAAATAATGATTGGTCATTCAATGTCAACACTAAAAAAATACCGTTTCGTTTTTATATTCCTCGCCATCATCGTGCTGATATTCGCATTGGCGGTAATCAATACCAGCAAGACTAAAAAAACCGAGCCGGCCAGCAACAGCCCGAAAGCCGCATTAACGGTCACTACGGTTCAATTGAGCCGTACAACCTTGGATGCTACGGTATCGGCAAACGGCAATATCGCGTCCTGGCAGGAAGCGTTGATCGGGTCTGAGGTCAATGGCCTGCAATTGACCGATGTGCTGGTCAATGTGGGTGATCATGTCAAGCGTGGTCAAGTGTTGGCGCGTTTTTCAGCTTCCACCATCAATGCCGATATCGCCCAGGCTGCGGCTAATTTGGCTGAAGCAAAAGCAGCGGCAGTAGAGGCTACAGGTAATGCGAATCGTGCCAGGAGTATCAAGGACACCGGTGCTTTAAGCGCACAGCAAATCGAGCAATACATCAGTAGCGAAGCCAGCACTAGAGCGCATGTGGAAGCCGCAGAAGCAACGCTTAACTTGCAACGGGTAAAACTCAGGCAAACCACGGTAGTGTCGCCTGATAGCGGCATCATCTCTTCCCGTACTGCGACTGTGGGCTCTGTCGCATCACCAGGCCAAGAGCTTTTTCGGCTGGTGCGTCAGGGCCGTTTGGAATGGCGTGCAGAAATGACCTCAGCCGATGTCGGTAAAATCAAAATTGGCATGACTGCTGAACTGACTCTGCCGGATGGCAAAACACTAAAAGGTAAGGTTCGAGCTGTAGCTCCGAGTATTGATAGCCAGACACGCAATGCCATTGTTTACGTAGACCTACCCGCCAGTACTGCAAAAGCGGGCATGTACGCCAGAGGAAAATTCGTGATTGCCAATACACAGGCGCTGACTTTACCGGCGACTGCCGTAGTCATTAAGGATGGCTTCTCTTATGTGATGCAGGTTGAAGACAATCAAGCTTCGCTAGATGCAAAAGCTTCCACGAACCAGCGTGTAAAACAGGTCAAAGTAGATACTGGTCGCCGCAGCGGCGATGTTGTGGAAGTACTGAACCTGGAAGACACCGGCGCTCGTTATGTGGCAAGCGGCGGCGCATTTCTTGCAGATGGCGATAACGTGAGGGTAGTCGATTCGATCCAGCCCGCAAATCCACAGGACGGCAAGTTACTGAATAAAACGCCATCATCTACCACGCAATCCAATACTACTAACCGCAAAGAATAGGCCCGCATCGTGATGAATGTTTCCAGCTGGTCTATTAGAAATCCCGTCCCGGCGCTGATCTTATTTATCCTGCTTTCCATGGCTGGTTTCATGAGCTTCAATGCCATGAAGATACAGAATTTCCCTGACCTGGATCTGCCCACGATTACCGTGAGCGCAGCTTTGCCGGGCGCATCGCCCAGCCAACTGGAAAACGAAGTGGCGCGCAAGCTGGAAAATTCAATAGCCAAGCTGCAAGGCTTAAAACATATCTATACAAAGATACAAGATGGCAGCGTAAGTATCACCGCTGAATTCCGCCTAGAAAAAGCTACCCAAGAAGCGCTGGATGAAGTGCGTTCAGCCGTATCCGAAGTGCGGGCAGACATGCCGGATGATTTGCGTGACCCTATCGTCAGCAAAGTGAATCTGGCAGGTTCGCCGATTCTTGCATTTACCATCAGCTCTAACCAAATGGACGATGAAGCGCTTTCCTGGTTCGTGGATGACACGCTGACTAGGAAATTGCTAGGCGTACGCGGTGTTGGCAGTGTGAGCCGTGTAGGGGGCGTGAACCGGCAGATATGGGTGGAACTGGATTCGGCCAAATTGCAGTCGCTCAATGCTTCTGCGGCAGATATCTCCCGCCAATTACGTTTAGCCCAAATCGAAGTGGCAGGTGGCGTTACTAAATTGAACGGCAGCGAACAGCCAATACGTACGCTAGCTACTGTTAAATCTGCCGAAGAATTGGCGCATATGGAGATCGTGCTAAGCGATGGCCGTCGTGTTCGTTTAGACCAAGTCGCGAATATCAAGGATACTTATGCCGAGCCAAAATCTACCGCATTGCTGAATGGCAAAACGGTCGTGGGCTTCGATATCACGCGCAGCAAAGGCTCCAGCGAGGTTGAGGTAGGGGCAGGCGTACATCAAGCTTTGGCTGAATTAAAAGCGGAACATCCGGATATCGAACTGACCGAAGCGTTCAACTTTGTAAAACCGGTGGAAGATGATTTTGATGCGTCCATGAGCTTGCTTTTCGAAGGCGCGATTCTGGCCGTGCTCGTGGTTTGGCTGTTCCTGAAAGATTTCCGCGCTACATTTGTTTCAGCGGTCGCTTTACCGCTTTCCGTGATTCCAGCCTTTATTGGCATGCATTATTTCGGATTCTCTATCAATGTGGTCACTTTGCTGGCGCTATCACTGGTGGTGGGGATATTGGTCGATGATGCCATTGTGGAGGTAGAGAATATCGTTCGTCATTTGCGCATGGGTAAAACGCCTTATCAGGCAGCTATGGAAGCGGCCGATGAAATCGGCTTGGCAGTAATTGCGACTACGTTTACCTTGATTGCGGTGTTCCTGCCAACTGCTTTCATGAGTGGTGTCTCCGGTAAATTCTTTAAGCAGTTCGGCTGGACGGCCTCCATCGCAGTATTTGCTTCCCTGGTAGTCGCGCGGATTTTGACACCAATGATGGCGGCTTACCTTATGAAACCCATCACCACCGGTCATGAGCCCGATGGTAAAGTCATGCAGCTTTATCTACGTACCAGCGCATGGTGCTTGAAGCATCGCGGTGTTACCACTATCGCAGCCATTGCTTTCTTTATCGGCTCACTCATGCTGATTCCATTATTGCCGACCGGTTTTATTCCAGCAGACGACAATTCGCAAACCCAAGTGCGTATAGAGTTACCGCCAGGTGCTACGCTGCAACAGACCAAAGACTCGGCCGAAGCGGCGCGCATGATACTGGCCAAGATACCGCATATTAAAAGCGTCTATACCACCATAGGCGGCGGTGCGGCAGGCTCTGACCCATTCGCGGAAGGCGGTGCAACTGAAACGCGCAAAGCGACTTTGACTATTTTGCTAGATGAGCGGGGCGAGCGTCCACGCAAGCAAGTCATTGAAAAGCAGATGCGTGAAGAGTTACAGCAATTACCCGGCGCACGGCTAAATGTCGGGCTGGGCGGCAATGGCGAAAAACTGGAGTTATTGCTGTTGAGTGAAGATAGTGAAGCGCTCAAGACCGCTGCAAACGCAGTGGAGAAAGATCTGCGGACTATCAATGGTGTAGGCAATATCGCATCCAATCTTTCATTAGTCCGGACCGAAGTGATCGTCAGCCCGGATTTTGCAGCGGCAGCGGATTTAGGTGTAACGTCTACTTCGATAGGCGAGACTTTGCGCATTGCTACCGTGGGTGATTATGAACAATCGCTGGCGAAGTTAAATCTGGACAAGCGCCAGGTGCCTATCGTCGTGAAATTGGAAAATGCCGCACGTACCGATCTGAGTGTGCTGGAAAGGCTCGCAGTCCCTGGTACTAAAGGCCCAGTCATGCTCGGACAGGTAGCTAAACTATCGCTAGCGGCAGGGCCTTCAGTCATAGACCGCCATGACCGCGTGCGAGATATCCATTTTGAGATCGAGCTTTCGGGCCTTTCATTAAGCGAAGCTAAAGCCGCGATGGCAAAACTGCCTAGCCTGAAGAACTTGCCTGCTGGAGTTGAACAAGACGAGCTGGGCGATGCGGAAATGATGACTGAACTGTTCCAGAGTTTTGGTCTGGCGATGCTGACCGGTGTGGTGTGTATTTACTTCGTATTGGTATTGCTGTTCAAAGACTTCCTGCAGCCAGTCACCATCCTAGTCGCGCTGCCTTTATCGCTGGGCGGGGCTTTCCTTGGTTTGCTGGTCGGTGGCAAGGCGCTCTCCATGCCTTCAATGATTGGACTAGTGATGCTCATGGGTATTGCCACCAAGAATTCGATTCTGCTGGTGGAATACGCCATCGTGGCGCGACGTGAACTGCATATGAATCGCGTGGATGCGATCCTTGATGCTTGCCATAAACGCGCCCGCCCTATCATCATGACCACTATCGCTATGACGGCCGGCATGCTGCCAATTGCCCTGCAATGGGGTTCAGGCGATGGATCGTTCCGTAGTCCGATGGCGGTTTCGGTGATAGGCGGCTTGCTAACATCTACCGTATTAAGCCTGCTGGTGATTCCTGTGGTATTTACCTACGTGGATGATTTCGAGCAGTTCCTGAAACGCACTTTTAATCGTGTCAGAGGCAAGCACGCCACTGTAAATTCAAGCACGCCTCTGTAAATTAAAGTAAAGTAGGGCTATCAAAAAAAGGTAGCCCAACTTTGCGGCACTGCCAGAAATCAGGAAATGTTAGTTACATGCTAGAACACGCTTTTGAAAAGTACTTGAATCACTCCAAGCCGTTAAATCCAGAATCTAAAAATACGGCAATTATAAATTCAGAAAACCCGGAATCTACTCCGAAAACACTCACCGCCAAACCAGGCCAAACTTCTACCGCTGCGCCGCAATTGATCGCTGATTTAATTGACTACATTCGTCCCAAAAGAGTACATAAAGTCCAGAGCGCGGTCGATGCTATCGAAGCTTTGCAAAAGTTACTAATTGCAGAGCCTGAAAAAGCACGTTTGCTACGCGAGGCCATATTAACGCTGCTCAGCGACCATAAGCCTATCTCTTTATTCCTGGTAGCACGTCACTCCGTATTCACTGGGTTCTTTACCGAAATGCACCGGCGCCTTGTACATAAAGTATTGCCGGAAGCCATAGATCAGAATTACCTGATCGATCTGTTCGCCATGTTTTTCACTAAAACCAGCGATGAGAAATGGGTGCTGGCGGTACCCGATGAAGTATGGAAATCGTTGATCGATACTATTGCTTTTGAACAGGCACCGCCTGAGATTATTGAGCCGTGCAGGCAAAACCTGCTGGAGGCCATGCAGGTGCTATCTTACCGTGTATCCGCTTTGGGGCTGGAGCCTGAACTGCTACGCAATCACCCGGAGCTGGAACAACATACTTCGCCATTTATTACGCAAAATGAAGAGCTCATCAAATATCTGGCTAAACCTGATAGTGACGAAAAAGATGACGCCGATACTAAGCATATTTTGGTGATGCTGGACCAGTGCCAGACCGTGGTGGAAAAGATTCGCCGTAACAGCGCACAGACCGGTACCAGCATCCGCCTGACTTATCTGCTCCAGCGCGTATCGCAACAGATCGAGCGTTTAGAAACGCTGTTACATATCCTTACGCGCAATCCGGATGCCACGAATGATGATACTGCTAGCGAAGCCAAGCTGGAAATCGTGCGCCTATTCAAAGAACTGGTGTATAGCGAATGCCATAAAAATGACATCAGCGAGCATTGGCAAGAAAATATGGAAGTGATGGCGCTACGGGTAACGGAAAACGCCAGCCGTACCGGTGAACATTACATCACCGGAAACCGCAGCGAGTATTTCGCCTTGATGCGTTCTGCGATGGGCGCCGGCGTCATTATTGGTTTTATGGCGATGTTGAAGATACTGCTTTCTAATATGCACTTTGCCGCGCTGACTGAAGCTATTTTATTCAGCCTGAATTACGGCTTGGGTTTCGTACTCATTCACATCCTGCACTTCACCGTGGCTACCAAACAGCCCGCCATGACAGCGGCGGCGATTGCTGCAAGTATCGACGCGGCAGATAGCAAATCACGCGAAATGGATAACCTCATCGCCATCATCGCCAATACCACGCGCAGCCAGTTGATCGCCATTTTTGGTAACGTTGTGGTCGTCATTCCGGTAGCAATGCTCATTGCATTTTGCTTTTTTGTCTTTACCGGAGAACATTTCGTCTCAGTCGAAAAAGCCGAATCATTGTTAACTTCGGTTGACCCGTTACGCAGCGGCATGATGTTCTACGCAGCCATTGCAGGCGTATGCCTATTTTTATCCGGTCTGATTGCCGGTTACCATGACAATATCGCAATTTATAACAAGATTCCGCAGCGTTTGCGTGCCCTAAATTGGCTGCAAAAGCTATTGGGACCAGCCCGTTTAGATAGGGTGGCGAATTACATTGAGAATAATCTCGGCGCTCTGGCCGGTAACTTCTACTTTGGCTGTTTGTTAGGCGGCATGAGCGGTATCGGCGTATTGCTTGGCTTACCAATCGACATTCGCCATATTACTTTCTCATCGGCTTTCGTTGGTTTTTCAACAGTTGGCTTGGACTTTATTCTGGATTGGCGAACGATTCTATACATCGCTTTCGGCCTGGCGTTGATTGGGTTTATTAACCTAATGGTGAGTTTTGGCTTAGCTTTGTTTGTCGCCATGAAGTCGCGTAAAGCACGTTTCAAGCAATGGCGTGTATTCATCCGCAACTTAGCTATCCGACTCAATGAACATCCGGGCGAGTTCATCATGCCGCCCAAGAAAACGGTAGAATCCGTTATTGAACCTGTTGACCCTGATGCAGATAATAATAAAGCTCTCAAATAAATTAACTCATGAGTAATGTAGAAAATCATACCCCCATGATGCGCCAGTATTTGGGCCTCAAAGCGCAGCATGCCGACATGCTGCTGTTCTACCGCATGGGTGATTTTTACGAACTGTTTTTTGACGACGCAGTTAAAGCATCAAAACTGCTAGGTATTACCTTAACGCAGCGCGGCACCAGCAACGGCGAGCCTATCAAGATGGCGGGCATTCCTTATCATGCGGCTGAAGGTTATTTAGCCAAGCTCGCGAAGTTGGGAGAAGCGGTTGCGATCTGCGAACAGATAGGTGACCCTGCGACCTCGAAAGGCCCTGTAGAACGCCAAGTCGCACGCATCCTTACGCCAGGCACATTGACCGATACTGCGCTGCTTGATGAATCACGTGATAATCAGTTATTGAGTATCTATCAGGGAGAAGGCATTATCGGCCTGGCAAGGCTGAATCTTGCCGCTGGTACGTTCATTTTGAGTGAGATTGCGATTGGGCTATTGGCGCAAGAAATCGAGCGTATCTCCCCTAGCGAAATCCTGCTGGCCGACGATTTCCAGCATCCGGTACTCCACAATATCAAAGTCGCTAAAAAGCGTTTAAGCTCTTGGCAGTTCGATTTCGATAGCGCTTTTTCTACGCTCACCAAGCAATTCAACACCTATGATTTAAACGGCTTCGGCTGTGCGAATCTGAACCCGGCGATTTGTGCCGCCGGCGCGCTTTTGGATTACGTAAAACACACACAGCGCACCACGTTGCCGCACATCAATGCCTTAAGCGTAGAAAGCACCAGTGCCTATATCCAGCTTGATGCCGCGACGCGGCGTAACCTGGAAATCGATTTGACCCTGCGCGGTGAGGCGTCACCTACGTTGTATTCGCTGCTCAATACCACGCAAACAGCCATGGGTGCGCGGCTTCTTAGGCATTGGCTGCATCATCCGCTGCAAAACCGTAATTTGGTGATGAAACGCCACCAAGCTATCGCGGAGTTAATCCAGCTCAATATTTACGCTCCAATCAATGCTGCGCTTAAACCGGTGTGCGATATCGAACGCATTACTGCTCGCATAGCCCTTAAAACCGCCAGGCCGCGCGACTTATCCGGCTTGACTCAAAGCTTGCAGCAATTGGTGATGTTACAAGAGCATTTGCAGCCTACGCAGTCTAGTCTTTTACAGACTTTAGGTTCCAGCCTGACTGTACAAAGCGCATTGATTCAATTGCTCTCTACCGCGATTAAATCTGAACCTAGCGTCGTGCTACGCGAAGGCGGAGTGATTGCTGATGGCTACGACGCAGAACTAGACGAGTTGCGCGCGCTGCAAAATAATCACGGTGAGTTCCTGCTTAAGTTCGAAGCTGAAGAAAAAGCGCGCACTGGTATTACCAACCTCAAAGTCGAATATAACAGTGTGCACGGCTTCTATATTGAAATGAGCCGCACACAGGCAGAATCTGCCCCAGCAGAATATCGCCGTCGTCAGACGCTGAAGAATGTTGAGCGCTTCATTACGCCTGAACTCAAGGCTTTTGAAGACAAAGTGTTGAGCGCCAATGACCGTGCGCTAGCGCGTGAAAAACTGCTTTACGAACAGGTTTTGAATCAATTGATGCCGTATATCGCTGCCCTGCAGACCAATGCCGGCGCGGTTGCCAGCCTGGATGTTTTATGCTGTTTTGCTGAACGTGCCGTGACATTAAATTATGTAGCACCGGATTTCACTACCGAGACCGGTATTCAAATCGTTAATGGCCGACACCCGGTCGTGGAAAGTATTTCGGTGGTGAATAATGGCCAGCCATTTATTGCTAACGATGTGACGTTGAATCCTTACCGCCAACTGCTACTGATTACCGGCCCGAACATGGGCGGTAAATCTACTTTTATGCGGCAAACCGCGCTCATTGTTTTGCTGGCGCATTGCGGCTGCTATGTACCGGCCAACTCAGCCAAAATAGGTGAGATCGACCGCATCATGACGCGTATTGGCGCATCTGATGACTTAGCAGGCGGTCGCTCCACCTTCATGGTGGAAATGACTGAAACCGCCAATATTCTGCACAATGCAACAGACAAAAGTTTAGTTCTGCTGGATGAAATCGGCCGCGGAACCAGTACTTTCGATGGCTTAAGTTTAGCTTGGGCGGTAGCAAAACAACTGCTGGAAAAAAATAGAAGCTATACCTTGTTCGCAACGCATTACTTTGAGTTAACACGTATTGTTGATGAGTTCAAACATGCTGCGAATGTACATCTGGATGCCGTAGAGCATGGCAACAATATCGTGTTTATGCACAAGGTTGAAGAAGGCGCTGCAAATCAAAGTTATGGTCTGCAAGTGGCACAATTGGCGGGTATTCCGCGGCCTGTTATTACTGCGGCCAAGAAAAAACTTGCTCAGTTGGAAGTGCATCAGGTTGCAAATAATACCGCTCAACCGGATATGTTTGCAGCTACTGAACCAGAAGCTGAATTAGCTGTTCACCCAGTAGTTACTGAATTAGAAACGATACAACCGGATGATTTAACGCCTAAACAGGCGCTTGAAGTGCTCTATCAACTACGTGAATTGATCAAGAAAAATTAATCTTTTTTTCTAAACCGAGCTAATTTCAATAATACATTTGATGAAAGCTGGCAGGCATCTTGTCTAGCGCGTCTGTCAACTTATCCAGGTTTTGCTCATTTGCTGGTTCTGCATAGTGCTTCACTGCTTGCGCTGTCTCGCTATCATCAAAAGCTTGTGTCCATTCCAAATAGGTTCCTTCGGCGATAACTGTAAGGTCAATGGTCAGCGTAAAATGTGGCACTGAGTGATGCTTAATTACGATTTTGCTATTGGGTATAAGCGTAATGAATTCCATCTCGTTATCATAGTTTTTGCCATCCGGGCCATGCATCACAAACTTCCAATGGCCGCCGGTCTTAAATTGAAACACCTCAAAAGTATTCGTGAAGTTTTCCGGCCCCCACCATGATGCCAAAATATCCGCTGAAGCGAACGCTGCATACACCGCTTCGGGCGTATATGGCAAAATCCTAGAAGTTTCCAAAATGTTATCTGCATGCATATCAACCGCTCCTAGTTACTTAATATTTAGTTTTGTTTTTCAGGTAGGGCAGTAAGAACCATAATGCCATACTGACAATAAACAAAATGCTACTTAAAATAGCACTGATGACCCGATTCTCAATGATCAATTGTGATATCAGGTAGAAATCAAGGCAAATACCTATAAGCAAAAAACACATAGACGTTAGCAGCATCCGTGTGGCTAATTTCAAGAAATCTTCAGAGACTTTTTTGGCGCCTGTAAGGCGGTGGTATGAAGCAGGTGTCATGACAAATGCCACTGCTAACGCGACAAAACCGATAGCCGCTAAATGCAGGATTTGTTCGCCAAGGCTAAGGTCTTCGGCAAAACGGGAATTGAAAACGGCAATCAGTTGGAAGCCAAATAGCGCCTGGATGCCAGGTAATACCATACGGCATTCTTCAAGCAAGTGCGTGACTGCTTCAGCTAGATCTAATTCTTTGATTTGATTTTTCATATTCTCTAAGGATTAGAGAATGTAATTTAGTTAAGTTCGCTGTTATTAAACAAAGTTAACCTTTGAATTAAAAACGGCGCCGTGGCGCCGTGATTAATTTATTTATGACCTAGTGATGATGCCCACCAGCGCCATGTACGTGCTGATGTGTCACTTCTTCTTTATTCGCTTCACGAACACCGGTAATGGTCGCACTGAAAATTACGCGTTCGCCAGCCCATGGGTGGTTGCCGTCAACGATGACTTTACCATCTGCGATTTCGGTCACTGTGTATAAAATCACTTCGCCGGATTCGTCTTCACCTTCAAACTGCATGCCTACTTTTAAGTCTTTCGCCGGGAAAGCGCTAGCTGGCTCGATCTGCACTAACTCTTCATCGTATTCACCGAATGCATCAGCCGGTTGCAAATCCACTGTGACCACGTCGCCGATGTTTTTACCGTGCATCGCTTCTTCCACTTTCGGGAAAATATTGTCATAGCCGCCATGCAGGTACGCTACTGGTTCCGCACTTGATTCAAGCACGTTGCCATCGGCATCTTTAAGTTCATAAGTCATTGTTACTACAGTGTTCATTGCGATTTGCATAATGCTTTTCCTAAGAGAGTGCTTTCCTAAGCTGAGTGTTAAAAGGTTTGTTGTGGAATTTTAATCTATTTTAAAGATTTGCCTAATCCACCGGCATTTTATTTCTAAATCAGGTTTTTAAATGATTCTGTGTGGCCATAGCTTTGGCGATGAATTTATCCAACGCTGCGGCGAAAGCCTGGCGATCTGATAGATTAAAAGCAGATGGGCCGGAAATGTCGACACCATTGCCACGAAGCTCTTCCATGAGATTACGCATGGCTAAACGCTCTTTGATGTTAGCGGTTGTATAAAGCTCGCCACGCGGGTTAAGCGCATGTCCTCCTTTTTCCACCACTTGCGCAGCGAGCGGGATATCAGCAGTAATGACCAAGTCGCCAATCTCAAGTTCCTGCACGATTCTATTGTCAGCCACATCAAACCCGCTAGGAACCTGCATAGTCTTGATGTAAGCAGAAGGCGGAGTACGCAAAAATTGATTGGCAACTAGCGTCGTGGTAATCTGTGTACGTTCGGCCGCCCGGTATAAGATTTCTTTAATGACTACCGGACAGGCGTCGGCATCAACCCAGATACGCAACTCTTAGCGACCTCTGCCGCCGTTGCGGTTTGGATTACCAAGACTATTGGCCGGACGGTTGGTATTTTGACGTGGCTGATGACGGCTAGGGCTTGGCGGCGGTGTAAACAAAGCTGATTGAGGCATCGCTTGATGACGCGCAGCTTCTGACAGGTTTTTATTATTAGCTGACTGCGCAGGTTTTTGTGAGTTGCCATTGCTATTACGCGGTTGCTGATTATTAGATCTTGGCGCATTCGGGTTATGCTGACGTGCCGGGCGACCTTCTGCATTTTGTACGTTTTGGTTCCTGCCTTGCGGCTGGCCTTGGCGCTGTCCGTTAGCATTGCGATTAGCGTTTTGACCATTAGCTGCCGATCCGCCATTTTCTGAAGCGCGCTGCGCGTTACGGTTATGTCCACGCGGCGGCCTGCCATGCGGTTGCGTAGAACGTGGTGGTTCCGGTTCAGGGTTGGCATTCGGCGTAAAACCTTCTACCTGTACTCTTGGAATCTCGCGCTTGATTAGCTTTTCAATATCTTTTAACAGCTTCAATTCTTCACGGTCTACCAGTGATACTGCTGCGCCGCTGCTGCCTGCGCGGCCAGTACGGCCAATGCGGTGTACATAATCTTCCGGCACGTTAGGCAATTCAAAATTCACCACTTGCGGTAGCTGGTCAATGTCCAGCCCACGTGCGGCGATGTCAGTCGCCACCAAGACGCGCATAGTGCCATCTTTAAATTGGGCGAGTGCCTTGGTACGTGCACCCTGGCTCTTGTTGCCATGAATCGCGGCGGCTTGAATATCATTCTTGATGAGCGTTTCTGCCAAGCGGTTAGCGCCGTGTTTGGTGCGGGTAAATACCAGTACCTGTTTCCAGTCATGATGCTTAATCAGGTGACTCATCATTTCACGTTTGTGGCTTTGTGCAACCATATGGACGGTTTGTTCAACTAGCTCAGAAGCAGTATTGCGACGTGCAACTTCTACGAAGCCAGGATTGTGCAATAAGCCATCTGCCAATGCCTTGATCTCATCAGAGAACGTAGCAGAGAACAGCAAGTTTTGGCGCTGTTTTGGTAACAGAGCAAGGATCTTCTTGATGTCACGAATAAAGCCCATATCCAGCATGCGGTCTGCTTCGTCCAAAACTAATATTTCTATACCTGAGAGGTCTACATTTTTCTGATTCGCATGGTCAAGTAGACGGCCAGGTGTTGCTACTAATATATCCAATGGTTTTTTCAAGCGTGAAATCTGTGGGTTTGCATTGACGCCACCAAAGATCACAGTAGAAGTAAGCGGCAGATATTTGCCGTAAGTTTTAACGGACTCTTCGATCTGCGCTGCGAGTTCACGTGTAGGTGTGAGCATTAAGCAGCGTGGACGGCCTTTTGGTACTTCTGATAATGGTTTCTGGCTAAGCAAATGCAGAATCGGTAAGGTAAATCCGGCAGTTTTGCCGGTACCGGTTTGTGCGCCTGCGAGCAGGTCGCCACCGTTTAATACTACTGGAATCGCTTTCGCCTGAATTGGCGTTGGTGAGGTGTAACCTGCGTCGCTAATAGCGCGCAAAATGGGTTCAGATAATCCTAACTCGTTAAAGTTAAGTGGGGTTGTTTCAATTGTCAAAGTAAAGCTCCGCTTGGAATTTAAGCCGACCTATTACTATGAAATAACACCAATCGAGGTAGGCAAAATATAATAATCATTCATTGGGTGATTTGGAAAATCATGAAGATTAGGTAGTGACCGCTACGCAGATTGGTTGGCGTAGGGAAGGTGCATTATACGGCGAATTGTAATTAAAGCTAGATTTATGTTTTTTGCTTAATCAATGATGCCCATGCTCCCGGTCCAGCAAACTGTAATAATTTGAAGGCTCCAATACGGTCGGCACAGCTTCTGCATCCAAATTCGGATGATCCTTACTGTAATGCAGGCCACGGCTCTCTTTACGCTCAATCGCACTTAATACAATCAATTCGGCCACTTGTAGTAAGTTACGCAGCTCGATCAAGTCATTGCTGATCTTGAAGTTGCTATAAAACTCATGCACTTCATCACGCAGCATATGAATGCGATGCAGGGCGCGGCTTAAGCGTTTATCGGTACGCACGATCCCTACGTAGTTCCACATAAAACGACGTAATTCGTCCCAGGTGTGGGTAATGAGCACTTCTTCGTCGGCATCCGTTACACGGCTCTCATCCCAAGCCGGTAATTTCGGCATTACTTTAGGTGCTTGGCTCAAAATATCCTCAGCTGCAGATTTGCCGAATACCAGGCATTCCAATAGGGAATTACTTGCAAGACGATTCGCACCATGCAGGCCAGTACAGGCGGTTTCGCCTACTGCATAAAGATTCTTGATGTCGGTCAGGCCTTTGCTGTCCGTCATTACGCCGCCGCAACTGTAATGCGCCGCCGGCACGACCGGAATTGGCGTCTTGGTAATATCAATGCCCAATTCCAGGCAGCGACGGAAAATGTTAGGGAAATGCTCTTGGATAAATAATGAAGGCTTGTGCGAGATATCGAGGTAGACGCAATCAAGACCGCGTTTTTTCATTTCATAGTCGATCGCACGGGCAACCACATCGCGCGGTGCCAATTCTTCGCGCGGGTCATGTTCTGACATAAAGCGCGTGCCGTCTGGTAATTTAAGCAAACCGCCTTCACCGCGCACAACTTCTGAAATCAGGAACGATTTGGCATGTGGATGGAATAAACAGGTAGGGTGGAATTGGACGAATTCCATATTGGCCACACGACAGCCTGCACGCCATGCCATGGCCATGCCGTCACCGGTACTGATATCGGGGTTGGTCGTGTACAAATAAACTTTGCCCGCGCCGCCCGTTGCTAGAATGGTATTTTGCGCGCCAATCGTCATGACTTTACCAGTCTTATTGTTGAGTACATAAGCGCCCAGGCAACTATTGTCATCGGAGTCTTTATCGTGGCTAACTTTACGGCTCGTAATAAGGTCGACGGCGATATGGTTTTCCAACACCGTAATATTCGGATGCTGTTTTACTTTTTCCGAAAGCGTCATTTGCACTGCGTGGCCAGTGGCATCCGCCGCATGAATCACGCGCCTATGGCTGTGGCCACCTTCGCGGGTCAAATGGTAACCGCTGTCGTCATGCTCACGGGTAAAGCCCACGCCTTGTGCGATGAGCCATTCAACGGATTCTTTGGCATGTTCTGCTACTTGTTTGGTGACTTCGGTATCGCATAACCCTGCACCTGCAATCAAGGTATCTTCAATGTGTTCTTCAATTGAATCTTCATCATTCAGTACCGCAGCAATGCCGCCTTGCGCCCAGTCACTGGCGGTATCGTTAATGCTGCGCTTGCTCACCAGGCAGACTTTTTTCTGCCCAGCGGTACGCAATGCCAGCGATAAACCTGCCAAGCCGCTGCCGATAATCAGTACGTCGAATTGCTGCATATTTTTATACTTAATGTTAAGCGTAATGAAATGAATTTTGCCGGAACTTATACGAGGCTATCAGTGTCTTTATTAGTGCTAATAGCTGAAGAGAAGTCTAGACATTAATGTAATTGAAGCGGATTAAAAGTATTAAGTACTTAATTATAAATTAGTAGCGACAGTTAGGGGAAAGCGTAATGATGAATACGAGTAAAATTCAGGAACTTACACAATTTAGCTTCGTGCAAGTGGCCAAGCAAGGTTATACTTCTGTTGATGAAGTTAAACAAAATAAGAATCAACCAACAGGACATTTGAGCGCAGTGGCAGTGACCCCGACATCAGGCAATCGCGAGATTGATCATGAGCTTGTATTGCGCGCCCAGCGCGGCGATAAGCGCGCGTTCGGCATGCTAGTTGACAAATATCAGCGCAAATTAGGACGTTTATTGTCACGTATGATCCGTGACCAGGCCGAAATCGAAGATGTAGTTCAGGAGTCCTTCATTAAAGCTTATCGTGCTTTACCGAATTTCCGCGGTGATAGTGCTTTTTATACTTGGCTCTATCGAATTGGCATAAATACTGCTAAGAATTATTTAGTTTCGATTGGTCGCCGTCCAACCGTAAGTACCGATATCGAAATTGAAGATGCTGAGAATTTTGAAGACGGCAATGAATTACGCACAATGGAGACGCCTGAATCTGCATTAATGACGAAAGAAATTGCCCAAACTGTGAATGATACAGTCGCAGGTCTGCCCGAAGAGTTGCGTACAGCAATCACATTGCGTGAGCTTGAGGGCTTAAGTTATGAAGAGATTGCCGTGATTATGAATTGCCCGATTGGTACAGTGCGTTCACGTATTTTCAGGGCTCGCGAAACAATCGCAGCAAAGTTAAAACCGTTATTAGACACACCAGATGGTAAGCGCTGGTAGTGTATTGAAATTAAAGTAATATTGCACAAAATTTGGAGCATAGAATGAATGAACAGCTATCAGCTTTGATTGATGATGAGATAGCCCTAGCCGATGCAGCACATCTGCTGGCTTCGGTACAATCTAGCAAGCAGCTTGGCGATGCATGGAGCCATTACCATTTGATTGGTGATGCGATGCGCGGCGCGCCTGCTTTTAGTAGTGATTTCAAGCAAAACCTTATGCAAAAAATTGAGCTTGAAGCAACCGTGTTATCACCTAGCGCACTGGCGGGAAGCCGTGTAGAAACTCAAGCGGTGGCGAAAACTAGATTGCCACGCAGTTGGTCGATTGCCGCTTCAGTCGCTGCGGTCATGGTGGTTGGCTGGGTAGCTGTACAGCAACAGCCTATGATAGACGCAGGCATGAAAATGGCAGCTATACAGTCTGCCGCACCTCAAAAAGAAACTACTGAAATTAACGTAGCAAGCCTTAAAGAATCTATCCCTACCGAGTATCTAATGGCCCATCAAGCTTCTGCACCATCATTAAGCTCTTACTATATCCAAACGGTCAATTACGCGGAGTAATATCATGAAGCGTTTTGTTCTGGCTTGTTTGATCGCCAGTTCATGTCAAGGCCTAGTACAAGCTGCAACCCTTAATTTGCAGGCTGCAGCTGATGATGGAACATGGCAAGTGCTGCAAAAAGCTGCTGTTGCGGCACGCGCCTTGAGTTACCAGGGCATTTTTGTGTGCCAATCCGGGTCTCAATCCAAATCTGTTCAAATTACTCACTTTTTCAATGGTCAAGGTGAATACGCCAGGAACATCGTTTTAGATGGCGCGTCGCGTGAGGTGTTCAGCCAAAACAATGATCTTGTGATCTTCAGTCCGAAAAATCAGAAGATCGTCGTAGAAAAGCGCCGTGGGCAAAATATGTTCCCGGCTATCCTGCCTACCAACCTGGATGCAATCAAGGAAAACTATACATTAAAGCCCTCTGAGTCCGAGCGTGTGGCGGGTAGAACGGCACAAGTTCTTATCCTCGAGCCAAAAGATACTTTGCGTTATAGCTATAAATTCTGGATAGATAATGAATATGGCTTGCTACTTAAGTCCGTGATGTTCAATAAGCGTAATGAAGCCATGGAAAGCATAGGTTTTAGCCAATTGGCCTTATTAACCAAGGTGGACCTTGATTGGTTTCAACCAAAAATTGACAGCAAGAAAAGCTATGTAATGGAAGAAGAAGCTGCTATTACCATTGCTGAAAACGCAACCAATACGGATTGGGCTATCAAGGATTTGCCAACTGGTTATCGTAAGGTCGATCAGATGCGCCGAGTAGTGCATGGCAAACCATTGCCAGTAACGCATTTAATATTTTCTGACGGTTTGGCAACGGTATCTTTATTCATCGAGCCTGTAGCCAAAAACGTCAAACCCAAAATTATCCATAGCATCGTTGGTAATACCAGTTTTTATACCAATACCGCTGACGGTTACCAAGTGACTGCAGTCGGCGAAGTGCCCGAAGCTACCGTCGCACAGATTGCGCACTCGGTCACCTTTAAAAAACCCTGATCTATCCCCATACATTTCTCAACAGTAATGATGAAAATTCAATCATTGCCTGCATGCTCAAATAGCACCAAAGGGTGTCTAATTATTCATGCTGGCATGATATGAAAGTACGCGAAGTTTATTTTAATTAACGAGGTGAGTAGATGATAAGAAATTGGATTGCTGCAATCACTTTTGGACTAATGTCAGTTAGTTTTGTGAATGCATATGCTAAAGACCTGCCTGACTTTACGGAGCTAGCAGAGAAGCATGGTTCCGAGGTGGTGAATATCAGTGTAACGCAAAATGTGCATACTGAAGCTGCGCCATTCCAGGGCTTTCCTGGCATGCCTGATGATGACCAGATGCAAGAATTCTTCAAGCGTTTTGGTATCCCCGGTTTTCCTGGAGGGCCAGGTGGTCCTGGTGTTCCCGGCCAACCTCCTGCCGATTACAAGACACAGTCTTTAGGTTCGGGCTTCATTATCAGCAATGACGGCTATATCTTGACCAATGCTCATGTGGTCAATGAAGCGGATGAAGTCATTGTTAAATTGTTCGATAAACGCGAATTCAAGGCCAAGATCATTGGTGCGGATAAGCGTACAGACGTGGCTTTGGTAAAAATCGAAGCTACCGGACTACAAAAAGCGACCTTTGGCGATCCTATTAAATTGAAGGTAGGCGAGTGGGTTGCAGCCATTGGTTCCCCATTCGGTCTTGAAAATACCATGACTGCCGGTATTGTCAGTGCTAAAGGGCGTGCCTTACCGCAGGAAAATTTTGTACCATTTATCCAAACCGACGTAGCGATTAACCCGGGTAACTCAGGTGGCCCTTTGTACAATCTAGCTGGTGAGGTCATTGGCATCAACTCACAGATTTATAGCCGTACTGGCGGGTCTGTGGGCTTGTCATTCTCCATTCCGATTGATGTGGCGATCGAAGTTTCAAACCAGTTAAAAGCTACCGGCAAAATCACACGTGGCTGGCTAGGTATCGCCATCCAGGAAATTACCAAAGAGTTAGCAGAGCCATTCGGTATGAAAAATACCAATGGTGCGTTGGTGGCTGGTGTAGAGAAAAATGGTCCAGCTGATAGAGGTGGCTTGGAACCAGGTGATGTCATTATCAAGTTTGACGGTAAACCTATTATTACTTCTGGTGATTTGCCGCGCGCGGTAGGCTCTACCAAGCCAGGCAAGATTGCGGCCGTAGAAGTGATTCGTAAAGGCGTTAATAAAACGCTCACTATCGGTATAGGTGAGATGCCAAATGAGGGCGTGGCAGAGGTTGCACCAGGAGCTAAACCGGCGCCAGCCAAGCCAGAAGTGAATCGCTTGGGGTTAACGCTAAAAGAAGCAACGCCACAGCAGAAGAAAAAACTGGGCGGTAAAAATGGCTTGGTAGTGATTGATGCTGTTGGGGCTGTGGCTCAAGCGGGCATCCGCCGTGGCGATGTAATTTTAGGCTTGAATAATACCGAGGTGCAGAGTCTTGATCAATTCAATAAGCAAGTGGCTAATTTTGCTGCAGGCAAAACCTTGGCTTTATTGGTACTAAGAGGGGATAGCACTTTATACGTACCGATAAAAGTACCTGCTGCTAAATAAGCACTAAATAACGAAATAGACTGAAGCATTGCAGAAATCAATAGATAGTTAATACTTTGAATTTGCTGTAAAATCAGCATCGTTATTTGTTCTACACAAAGGCGCCTAGGCGCCTTTGTTATTAGGCAAAGCCAATTGCTTTGCTAAATTGCTATCCACACTATTAAAAAATCATGAAAAATATTCGTAACTTCTCAATCATTGCGCACATTGACCACGGTAAATCTACTCTGGCTGACCGTATCATCCAGCTATGTGGTGGTTTGGCTGACCGTGAAATGGAAGCGCAAGTGCTTGATTCAATGGATATTGAGCGTGAGCGCGGCATTACTATTAAGGCGCAGACAGCGGCATTGCAGTACAAGGCGGATGATGGTGAGATTTACCAGCTAAACTTGATTGATACCCCAGGGCATGTGGATTTCAGTTACGAAGTGAGCCGCTCATTATCTGCTTGTGAAGGCGCGTTATTAGTAGTGGACGCTAGCCAGGGTGTAGAGGCGCAAAGTGTCGCGAACTGTTATACCGCACTGGATCTGGGTGTGGAAGTGACTGCTGTACTGAATAAAATCGACCTGCCATCCGCTGATCCGGAACGAGTGATTCAGGAAATTGAAGACGTCATCGGTATCGATGCGAGCGATGCCGTGCGCTGTTCCGCTAAAACCGGCTTGGGTGTGCGTGATGTGCTGGAAGCGGTCATCGCTAAGGTTCCACCACCGGTTGGCGATGCTAGCAAGCCATTGAAAGCGTTGGTAATAGACGCATGGTTCGATAACTATGTAGGTGTTGTGATGCTGGTGCGTGTAATAGATGGCGTGCTCAAACCTAAAGACAAGATTCGTTTAATGGCAACTGGGTCCGAGCATCTGTGTGAACAGGTCGGTGTATTTACGCCCAAGTCATTACAGCGCACTGCGTTGTCAGCAGGCGAAGTAGGCTTCATTATCGCGGGTATTAAAGAATTAGCCGCAGCCAAGGTGGGCGACACCGTCACGTTAGCAGGCCGCCAGGCCGCAGAGCCATTAGCCGGTTTCAAGGAAGTAAAGCCGCAAGTGTTTGCTGGACTCTATCCAGTAGAGTCTAATCAATTTGAAGCTTTGCGTACTGCACTTGAAAAGTTGAGTTTGAATGATGCCAGCCTTCTGTTCGAACCGGAAAACTCCACAGCGCTTGGTTTTGGCTTCCGATGTGGTTTCCTGGGCTTGTTACATATGGAAATCGTTCAGGAACGCCTAGAACGCGAATATGATATGGATCTCATTACTACAGCGCCGACGGTAGTTTATGAGTTGTTGTTGAAAAATGGTGACGTTGTTCAGATCGAGAATCCATCACGCTTGCCTGAGCCTTCACGTATCGAAGAAACCCGCGAACCAGTGATTAACGTTAACCTGTTAATGCCCCAAGATTATGTTGGTCCTGTCATGACTTTATGTAACGGTAAACGTGGCATTCAGAAAAACATGCAGTATATGGGCCGCCAGGTAATGCTTAGTTACGAGATGCCGCTTAACGAAGTAGTATTAGATTTCTTTGATCGGTTGAAATCCGTTTCGCGTGGTTATGCTTCCATGGACTATGAATTTCTGGAGTTTCGCGCGGCAGATCTAGTGAAACTTGATATTATGGTGAACGGCGAGCGCGTTGATGCGTTAAGTCTGATAGTGCATCGCAGCAATAGTGTTTATCGTGGCCGCGAAGTCGCTGCAAAAATGCGTGAATTGATTCCGCGCCAGATGTTTGATGTGGCGATCCAGGCTTCTATCGGTGCTAATATCATAGCGCGTGAAACGGTAAAAGCGATGCGCAAGAACGTGATTGCCAAATGTTATGGTGGCGATGTTTCGCGTAAACGTAAATTATTGGACAAACAAAAAGAAGGCAAAAAGCGCATGAAACAAGTGGGTAATGTGGAGATTCCGCAAGAAGCGTTCCTGGCTATTTTACGAGTAGAGGACAAATAATAATGATGTTCGCATTATTCATGATCGTGATTCTTGTGTTAACCGGTGGTATCTGGTTACTGGATATATTGGTACTAAGAAAGAATCGCGCTGCAGGAGCTCAGGAACCTATTGTGGTGGAATATGCTAAAAGTTTTTTCCCCGTGATATTAGTGGTGTTTATGGTGCGTTCGTTTATTGTTGAACCCTTCAAAATCCCATCCGGTTCCATGATGCCTACCTTACTGTCCGGCGATTTTATCTTAGTGAATAAATTCACTTATGGTCTACGCGTACCGCTATTAAATAATACTTTTTTTGAAATGAATCACCCCAAACGTGGCGATGTATTCGTATTTCATTACCCACCTGAGCCCTCTACAGACTACATTAAGCGTGTAGTCGGTTTGCCTGGTGACAAAATCCGTTACCAAGATAAGCATCTGATTATTAATGGAAAACCGCTAGCCGTAGAAGATGCCGGCGATTATGAATATGTGATGTCCGGCTTGAATATTGTGGTAGCGAGAAAATATAGTGAGCAATTAGGTGACGTAAAACACGATATTTTGGTCCATGATGTGATAGGTAATTATGAACCGGATACTATAGGTGCAAAATTTGCAAATAATGAAGAAATCGAAGTGCCTGCTGGACATTATCTAGCTATGGGTGATAACCGTGATAACAGCTCCGATAGCCGTGTTTGGGGCTTTGTTCCGGAAAACAACCTAGTCGGGAAAGCATTTTTTATATGGATGAACTTCGATAAGGGTTCTAGAATAGGTAACTCGGTTCATTAATAGCTTTAATAATGGTTTGAATTTATTTGCTAAAGACTAATTCCGGAGAAAAAACATGGGTGCACAATTCATATCAAGTCGTAAAAATCAACGAGGAGCTACTTTTTTAGGGATGGCGATAATCGGAGGGATATTAATTTGTGCAGCTATTGTAGGCATAAAGTTAGCAACATCTTATATCGAATACATGTCTGTAAAAAAAGTGATTCATGCAATGGCTCAAGAGTCTTTAAATACTATGAGTAAAAAAGATATCAAGGATGCGTTCACGCGCCGTGCATCGATTGACGCAATCCATTCGGTCACTGCAGATGATCTGGTTATAGAAAAAGATGGTACGGGAAATACTATCGTTTCTGCGCAATATAAAGTCATCAAACCTCTTATGGGTAATGTCAGCGTCATTCTTGATTTTGCAACCTCCAGCAACTCAAAATAATGTTGGATGCCTAGTGCCAAGTAATGACTGAACAAGAGCTATCTAAGCGCTTAACATATAGTTTTGTAAACGGCAGTTTGCTAACCCAAGCGCTAACACACAGAAGTTACGGTACGTTAAATAATGAACGGCTTGAATTTTTGGGTGACGGAGCGCTTAATTTCATCATTGCCAACCAACTGTATCAGCGCTTTCCGAAGCTTGCCGAGGGTGACTTAAGCCGTTTACGCGCACAGCTGGTAAAAGAGGTAACATTGAGTGAATTAGCGCTTAATCTTGAATTAGGTGATTTGCTAAAGCTTGGTGAAGGCGAACTCAAAAGTGCTGGCTGGCGCAGACCCTCTATATTAGCCGATGCCTTGGAAGCGATTATTGGCGCGGCTTACCTTGATGGGGGCTTTACTGCAGCAGAAGCTATAGTATTAGCGCTATATACAGGTAAATTAGAGACGATTGACCCTAAAGCTATTGATAAAGACCCCAAATCATTATTGCAGGAATTGCTGCAAAGTAGAAAAATTGCAGTACCGGAATATACAGTGACGCATACAGAGGGTGAAGCCCATGCGCAAAAATTTATTGTGGAATGCACGGTATCCAAACTCAATATACGCACCGTCGGTGAAGGCACAAGCAGGCGCATCGCAGAACAGCAAGCCGCGCAAATTGCCTTACAATCAGCAACAGAACACTTGAAAAGTAAAAAATGACCTCATCAGAAAATACAGGCAGTCCTTTTAAATGCGGAACAGTGGCAATTGTCGGCCGTCCAAATGTAGGCAAATCGACTTTGCTGAACCACATTTTAGGCATGAAATTAGCTATTACTTCGCGCAAGGCTCAGACTACGCGCCATCGCCTGCTAGGTATTCATACGACTGAAAATACGCAATTCCTATTTGTTGATACGCCTGGTTTTCAGCAGAAACATTTGAATGCTTTAAATAAAGGTCTCAATAAAACGGTGACACAAGTACTGACGGAAGTCGATGTTGTATTATTTGTGATTGAGCCTATGAAGTTGGGCGATGCAGACCGTAAAGTCCTGGCTTTGTTATCTGAAAAAACGCCGACGTTATTAGTAGTAAATAAATCCGACTTAATGGGCGACAAAGGTAACCTGTTACCGCTTATCCAGGATTTTGACCTGGAGTTTCCGTTTTCAGAGATCGTGCCTGTCAGCGCCAAGAAAAGCCTGAATCTCGATGAGTTGCTGGATGCTATTCGCAAATATTTGCCAGAGCAGCCTGCTATTTATCCTGAAGATGAACTGACCGATAAAAATGAACGCTTTTTAGCGGCGGAACTTGTCCGTGAAAAGATTTTCAGATTATTAGGGGATGAAATTCCCTATTCTGTAGCTGTAGAAATCGAAAAATTTGAAGTTGACGGTAAGTTGCGACGTATCTTCTGTGCCATCATTGTGGACAAAGAAAGCCAGAAACCGATGCTCATCGGCAAAAATGGCGAAAAGATGAAACAGATATCTACAGAAGCGCGCCAGGATATGGAAAAACTATTTGGTAGTAAGGTTTATCTGGAAACTTGGGTGAAAGTTAAAGGCGGCTGGGCTGATGATGAAAGGGCTCTCAAAAGCTTGGGCTATTAGTAAACAAGGCATATTAGTATAAGTGGCGTATAGCTTAGGGTATCAGTGAAATGGTAAGTAATGTGTACAACATTCCTGTCTATGGCAAACCTATAGAGCCCGAAGACCAGGGGATTTTTTACGCAATTAACCGCAAAACCGGTGGTATCAATAACGTTTTCCATTTGGTATATGAAGATGAAGAATGGTATTTGTATCAGCTGAAAAATACCGGCAAAGAGGGCGAAATGGGTTGGGTCATATTGGCCCATGATGGCGATTACCCATTAAAAGCGATTGCTGCGGAAGAGGTCCGGTACTATTTTGACAAGCCTGAATATGCTGAGCCTAAAGGTGCGTGGCAGATCATACGTAATGCCCGGTATGGCTTTGGAAAATTCACTCCACTGCATAATGACGAAAGTGTACGTTATGCCATGATACTATTTTCAGCAGAAAATGAGATGCTAGTACCGCTATTGATCATTAAAGCGGACGATGAGGCCTTGCAAAGCCTGGCAAAGATAGATGGCTAATGGAATGGCCGCTGCAAATAGCCCTTCGCATCGCCAAGATAACCAGGCAGTCTATGTGCTGCATACTTATCCTTTCAAGGAAACCAGCCTGGTCGTTGAACTATTCGCGCATGGCTTTGGGCGCGTTGCAACTACAGCCAAGGGCGCCCGTAGGCCGCGTTCCGCGATGCGTGGAATGTTGCAGTCGTTCCAGCCAATGCTTGCAACCTGGTCAGGAAAGCTAGAACTTAAAACACTTCATAGCCTGGAGTGGGGTGGCGGTTTGCTGATGCTGCAAGGCGAAGCACTCATGTGTGGCTTTTACATGAACGAGCTGTTGTTACGTTTGCTGCCACGCGAAGATCCACATGAAGCTTTATTTGAATATTACAGCGCTACATTAAAAAACTTGGCAAAGGAAAAGGATCTAGCAACAACGCTACGCCGTTTTGAATTGAAGTTACTGCAAGAGCTTGGTTATGCAATTCCATTAGCGGTGGATAATAATGAATTGGCAATTATAGAAGAAGCTAGTTACCGTTACGAGGCTGAGATTGGGCCAACGCGCACCAGTACAGAGACACGTAATAAAAGTGGCGTTCAACTGCAAGGTAAGACCTTGATTGATATGCAGAATAACGATTACAGTCACACGCAAACCCAGCAGCAGAGTAAGCAGTTGATGCGTTATCTTTTAGCGCATTATTTAGGGGACAAGCCTTTACATACACGCCAACTGTTAATCGATTTGCAGGGACTGTAATATGCTTATACCATGTTGTCGTACTAGCCCAAATTAGCCTGGTACTGCATTGCGATTACTTATAAAAACTAATTAGAATTTAGAAATTACAAATGATTAAATTAGGTGTAAACATTGACCACGTCGCCACTATCCGCCAGGCTCGTGGGACCAAGTATCCAAGCGTTGTGCAGGCTGCTTTACGTGCTGAGCAATCAGGCGCTGACAGCATTACTCTGCATTTACGGGAAGATCGCCGTCACATGCAGGATGCCGATATTTTTGCTTTGAGGCCTTTGTTGCAAACAAAAATGAACCTTGAAGTGGCAGTGACAGATGAGATGATTGCCATCGCTTGCCAGGTTAAACCGCAAGATGTTTGCCTAGTTCCTGAGCGCCGCGAAGAGCGGACCACGGAAGGGGGCCTGGATGTGCTCACACACTACGACAAAGTGCAGGCTGCCTGCAAAAAGTTGGCTGGACAGGGTATCCGTGTCTCCTTGTTCATCGGACCGGATATCGTACAGATTGATGCAGCCAAGAAAATCGGCGCACCTGTCATTGAGTTGCATACCGGTACCTATGCAGATGCTGAAAATGAATCAGAAAAAATTCTAGAATTAGGCCGTATAAAACATGCAGTAGCGCATGCCAAGAAACTAGGCTTGATCGTCAATGCGGGCCATGGTTTACATTATCATAATGTGCATGAAATCGCTTCTATCGAAGGCCTGGAAGAGTTGAATATTGGCCATGCCATCGTCGCGCACGCGATTTTTGTAGGTTGGGACAACGCAGTGCGTGAGATGAAAGCGCTAATGAAAGAATTCGCGCCAGACTAGGCCGCATCATGATTTTCGGCATCGGGACAGACATCGTTGAAGTTTCGCGCATAGAAGCTTCTATTCAACAATTTGGCGATGATTTTGCCAAACGCATCCTTGCAGTCAGTGAGTTGCAAAGTTACCAAGATTCGCAGATCAAGCCTCGCTTCCTTGCCAAACGCTTTGCTGCGAAAGAAGCCTTTTCCAAGGCCTTAGGCACGGGTTTAAGGGCGCCTGCTACATTCCAAAATATTGCCGTCTCGCATGATGATTTAGGCAAACCTGTATTGTTGTTAGCCGATGAGCTACAGGTCTTTTTAGATAGTAAACGCATCACACAAACACATATCAGTATCAGCGATGAAAAAAATCTGGCAGCGGCATTCGTGGTACTGGAATTTTGATTCGCTTTCTGCAAAACAATGGTTGAAGATATCGATTATGCACGCCGCTTCGGCGGCGTTTCGAGGCTATACGGAGCAGATGGACTCGCTCGTTTGCAAACGAGCCATGTCTGCGTCATTGGCATAGGCGGCGTAGGTTCTTGGGCTGTAGAAGCGCTGGCTCGAAATGCCGTGGGCACCATTACCTTAATGGACCTGGATAATATCGCTGAATCAAATGTTAACCGCCAGTTACATGCGGTTGAAGGAGCCTTCGGCAAAGCTAAAGTCACGGCAATGGCGGAACGCATCAGGCTGATTAATCCACAAGCCAAAGTAATAGAAGTTGAGGATTTCGTCACCGCAGAAAATGTAGCTTCTATGCTAGCTAGCCAATATGACGGTGTTATTGATTGTATCGATGACGCGAAAGCGAAGATGGCTCTGGCAGCTTTCTGCAAAGAACGCCAATTGCCATTAGTAATGACTGGTGGGGCTGGCGGCAGGCTAGACCCTACCAAGATCAAACATGCAGACCTATCAGTGGTTACCGGCGATAGGTTGCTTGCTAAAGTACGTAACGGTTTGCGCCGTGATTATGCTTTCCCCAAAGGCAGCGACGCGAAAAAAGCCAAAGTGATTACATTCGGTATTACCGTGGTTTATTCCGATGAGGCTATCATCCAGCCGGATAGCTTATGCGAAACTGATCATACTGCGATTACAGGCTTGAACTGTGCAGGGTACGGTTCCAGCGTATGTGTAACAGCGCCATTCGGCTTTACTGCGGTAGCGCTTTTATTACGCCAGCTGCTGAACAAATAGACCATTCTCTAAGTCATTAACCACATGACTCTCACAACATTCAAAGGTAATAAAGCTAATTTGCCACACAAGCCATGTGTGCAATGCGGCCGTGACATGACTTGGCGTAAGGCTTGGGCACGTAATTGGCTAGAAGTTAAATACTGTTCCGAAGCGTGCCGTAAAAAATCCAAGTTAGCGCTTACCCAATGACTGCAAAGTGCAGAAACCTCGTCCTGATTCTTGGCGATCAGCTGAACCTGGACAACCCAGCGCTGGAAGGATTTGATACCACTCAAGATCATATCCTGATGGTAGAAGCGAGCGCAGAAGCGACCCATGTTTGGAGCCATAAAGCACGTATTGCTTTATTTTTTTCAGCAATGCGGCATCATGCGGAAGCGTTGAGTAGTCAGGGCTATGCGGTAACGTATCTCAAACTTGGCCAACATCATTTTACTAGCTTGAAAGCGGCGTGGTTACATTATCTATGTGAGCTAAAGCCCAAGAAAATTATGGTCTGTGAGCCTGGTGAATATCGCCTAGAGCAAGATCTTTTAGCGCTTGCCGAAGAAACCGATACTTTCTTGGCTATCCTCGATGACGGGCATTTTATGTGCAGTCGAGCCGATTTCAAGCGCTGGGCAGGCACCACTAAAACATTGCGCATGGAATTTTTCTACCGTGAAATGCGCAGAAAATACAATGTGCTGATGCAGGGTAGTCAACCTGTAGGTGGTGACTGGAATTACGACGCCGAAAACCGTAAAGCTTTTGGTAAGACTGGGCCTAAGTCCTTACCAAAAGCGCCTAAAACAGCAATCGATACGGTTACTCAACAGGTGATAAATGAAGTTGAGACCATTTTCCCTGACCATCCAGGTAGCTTAGAAAATTTTATCTGGCCGGTCACGCGAGAAAGTGCGCTTCACTTCCTTAAGGATTTTATCGCACAAAGATTGGCTGATTTTGGCGAGCATCAGGATGCCATGTGGCAATTTGAAGACGATGACGCATCACCTTATCTGTGGCATTCATTGTTATCCACCTCACTTAACCTCAAACTGTTAGATCCGCGCGAAGTGATTGCTGCGGCGGAAGAAGCTTACAAAAAGCATGATCTTCCGCTACACAGTGTAGAAGGTTTTATTAGGCAGATATTAGGCTGGCGCGAATTCATCCGTGGGGTTTATTGGCTGGATATGCCCATGATGGCAAGTAACAATCATTACCAGCATGATCACAAATTGCCGGCATGGTACTGGAACGGCGAAACGCATATGAACTGTCAGCGCCAAGCCGTGCAGCAAACCATGCAGCATGGGTATGCCCATCATATCCAGCGCCTGATGGTCACCGGCATGTTTGGCGTCCTCGCTGAGTTGAATCCGCGAGAAGTCGAAGCTTGGTACTTGGCGGTGTACGTGGATGCCGTAGAATGGGTAGAATTGCCGAATGTAGGCATGGCTTTGTATAACAATGGTGCGAGGTTTACCAGCAAGCCCTATGTGGCGAGTGGCGCTTATATCAAGCGCATGAGTAATTATTGCACTCACTGCAAATATAAACCTGAAATTAAAACCGGTCCCGACGCTTGCCCTGTGACCACTTTGTATTGGAATTTCCTGTTCAAGCATTATGATGATTTTGCAAATAACCCGCGGACCGCTTTGATGGCAAAAAACGCGGAAAAATACGATGCGGAAGAAAAAGCCGCGATCCAGCAATTTGCCCAGAAAATGCTAAATAACTTGGATAGGCTTTAAGATATTCCTGTTATTTTTTCATCATAATTTCATCAATTTGTCATAATCGGCGCTTAACATTAAATGCATAAAAACTCTAAAGATCATATGCGTTTAACTTACCCCCCATTAAAGCTGCTCAACCGGGATACCAGCATTTTAGCATTCAATGAACGTGTGCTGAGCCTTGCCCAAAATCCTGATTATCCACTGTTGGAAAGACTGCGCTTCCTTTGCATCGTGTCTTCAAATTTGGATGAGTTCTTTGAAGTGCGCGCCGCGCCGCACGTGGATGCTATGCGTGAGGACGATCAACTTAGTGATATCAATGTGCGAAGCTACCAGAAGATTGCAGAAGTGGCGCATACGCTGGTAGATAAGCAATACCATGTGTTCAATGCGGAGTTGATGCCGGCATTAGCGGAGCAGGGCATACACCTGGTTTCGCATGGTGATCGTACTGCGCAGCAAAAGCGCTGGGTTGCACAATATTTCGAATCAGAAGTTAGACCGTTATTGGTTCCAGTCGCATTAGATCCTTCGCATCCGTTTCCACAAGTGGCGAATAAGTCCTTGAATTTTATTGTATCTTTGGGTGGGGTGGATGCTTTCGGGCGAGGTAATAATATTGCCATTGTTAAAGTGCCACGTGTATTGCCGCGTCTTATCAAGCTGCCTAAAAACCTGAGTGGCAAACAGCAGAAGTTCGTATCCTTATCCAGCGTGATCCGCGCCCATCTGGCAAGCTTGTTCACTGGACGCGAAGTGCTGAATTTCTCACAGTTCCGCGTCACACGACATTCAGACCTGGCAGTCGATGAGGAAGATGTTAAGAACCTTCGCACAGCTTTGCGCAAAGGCTTGGTGCAGCGCAATTACGGCGATGCAGTCCGTCTGGAAGTCTCGCACGGCTGCGATGAGAAACTGGCTAAATTGCTACTTCAGCAATTCGATTTACCCAAACTATCTCTTTACCGCGTGCATGGCCCTGTAAATTTAGTACGGCTCATGCAATTGGCTGATTTGGCGGAAGGCAATAACCTGAAGTTCAAGCCTTTTGAACCGCAGATGACGCAACAGCTATTGCCTAATCAATCATTTTTTACTCAATTGAAACAGCAGGATATCCTGATTCACCAGCCTTATGAAAGCTTTGAATCGGTCATTGATTTTCTGAGCGAAGCAGTTAACGATCCGGATGTATTGTCTATTCAGCAGACCATTTACCGTACGGGCGCAGATGCTCGCATGCTTAAATTGCTGCAAGAAGCGGTGCGACGCGGCAAGGAAGTCATGGCAGTGGTGGAACTGAAGGCGCGGTTTGATGAAGAGGCCAATATTAACTGGGCTGAAGCGCTTGAATCCGTAGGTGCGCAAGTTGTATATGGTATCGTTGGTCTTAAAACGCATGCGAAGATGTTATTAGTGATGCGCCGTGAAGGACAGCAGCTGCGCTATTACGGCCATGTTTCTACCGGCAACTACAATCCAAAAACGGCCAAGCTTTATACCGATATCAGCATGCTGACGGCTGACCAGAATATCACACGTGATATGGAACACCTGTTCCGACATATTGCCAGCCAGGTCAAATTACCTCGCATGCAGCGCTTGCTTGTCGCGCCTTTCTATTTACATAGACGTATGCTGGCTAAGATCAAAACTGCAGAATTGGCCGCAAAATCCGGTAAGCCTGCACGAATTATTCTGAAAATGAACGCACTAACTGATATAGCTCTCACGCAGGCACTTGTAAAAGCCGGACGAGCCGGTGTGGAGATTGATCTCATCCTGCGAGGTGCATGTATATTACCTATCGGTGCTCCAGGCTTGGATGGTCGTATTCGTGTACGCTCGGTGATTGGCAGGTTGCTGGAGCATTCTCGCGTGTTTTATTTCCAGATCAATCATGAGGAAAGTATGTGGCTTTCCAGTGCTGACTGGATGAACCGGAATATGATGCGGCGCGTAGAGATTGCCTGGCCGATCATGGATGAAAAGAACCGTGCGCGTATTCTGCAGGAGTGCTGCGAAATGTACCTGAAAGACAATAAGGACGCTTGGCTAATGAATGTTGACGGTAGTTATAGCCTTATTTCGAATGCTGTAGATCATACCGATCTAGACGCACATCCTGCGGAAATATATAGCGCACAACAGCAGCTACTTAAAAAATATACGGGGAACTTCATTAACGGAGGTCAATAAATGGCTAACCTGATTTTATGGCGGCATGCCGAGGCTGAAGATCAAAGTGATACCGGATTGGATAATGATCGGGCGCTGACTAGAAATGGCCGTAAAGATGCAGCAAAGATGGCCAAATGGCTGAATGAATACCTGCCGGAAGGTACATTGATTTTGAGTAGTCCGGCACGTCGTTGCCAGGAAACAGCCGCTGCTTTGAATGATGGCAAACAATAATAAGAACAAGCGTGAAATCAAACTTGCAGAATTTCTGGGGACCGATAGCTCTGTAGAGCTCATCGCAAAGAATCTCACCAATGATGACCCCAATCAAACTATCCTGGTAATCGGCCATCAACCGAATCTGGGCTTGCTTGTAGCTAAACTGTTAGGTATGCAGCAAAGCGCGGTCGTCAAAAAAGGCGCAGTGTGGTGGCTGCGCCAACGGCTAGTTAACGGAGTTTTGCAAACTTATCTATTTACTGTGCAAAACCCCGATTACTAATCTCAGTTTTAATTAGCGCATTATTTCTTTTTAGGCCTGCCGGTTTTGATAGCAGGTACTTTTGCCATCGCGGCTTTTAATGCTGCGTCAGTCATGGCCGTAAGCTGCATGATGCCTGCACGTAATAATTCACTTTTCTTGGAAGCTTGCCCTAGTTTGATTAAGCGCTCTTTCAATACATAAAGCTGTGCATATTCAACTTTAGGCATGGTGAAGCTGTCACGCTCCATTCTCAATTTCGGTGTTTTTTCTTTGGCTGGTTTAGCAGGTTTTGCAACGTTTTTTGCGGTTGCAGGTTTGGCTGCTGTTTTTTCTGCATTCTTAGCTGCTACGGGCTTTGCAGCAGTCGTTGTTTTTGCTTTGGCTACTGGTGTAACTGCCGATTTGACAGCTGGTTTAATGGCAGCTTTGGCAGTTGGACTGCTTGTTTTTACCGGCTCTTTCTTTTTTTCAGTAGCTTTTACGGTTGAAGTATTTGTTGGAATAGGCTTGCTGCCACTTAACGCTGCAGCTTGTATCGGATTAATTTTAGACATGATATCTCCCTAAATAAACAGTATAAATAGTTTATATTGTTTAAAGCAAAATGCAATGTGCATTCTGTGAAGATTTTATGCGTTTATTGTGACAGTATGATGACTTCAAACGTCCATGGTGTTTTTTGCCAAGCGACGATTTCTTCATCCAATAAGTAATATGACTGCGGGTATTTTTCCGGCCAATTCTTGGGAAGTGCCAAACTTATACTTTCATTGCCTATGCTTAATTGAATGCCCCGCAAATTCGGCATTTGGCGCGCGTGGCATAAAATTACTGCCAAACGTAAACACGCTAGCTGCATCACAAAGATACGGTCTGAAAAATCCGCGACCAGTTTTTTGAGTTTTGCCTTATGGCCTAATATCAATAGGCTTAGGCAATGCAGTTCACTTTGCGAAAATCCAAGTGGGTCTGCATGTTCCAGGATATAGGCGCCATGCAGGTGGGCATCTATCGGGGAAACAATGTTGCCGATTTCATGTAGCTGTGCAGCCCATTTTAATTTACGTGCATGTACTTGCCGTTCGCCCGTTGCAAAATTGGTATCTTCGCCGATTTTTTCAAATAGCTTGCCTGCAACCTCAGCTACTGTTTGCGCTTGCAGCTCGTCAACATCAAATTTTCTTGCAAGGCGGTTCACAGACAGGTTACGTAAATCTACCATGTCGTTTTCCCTAGCTAGCATGTCATATAGCAAGCCGTGCCTTAACGCGCCTTTAGCGACGTTTAGTGATTCGATACCCAGAAAGTCGAATACTGCCAATAGAATCGATAAGCCGCCGCCTATGACGGGCTTGCGGTCTTCTTTTAGCCCCAGCATCCGCAATTTATCAATGTGTTTAGCTTTTAATAATTCTTCGCGCAGCCACAGCAGTCCTTCCTTGGTGACCACATCTACGGGATAACCATATTGTAAAAGTACTTCCGCGACAGCGCCGACAGTACCTGATGCGCCATAAGCCACATCCCATTGCTTACGGTTAAAGTTGACACCCAAGGTTTCGAACACTGATTCGGCGGCGATTTGCGCGCGATCAAAAGCTTTTTCAGTGAACTCCCCAGTACTAAAATGCTTGAGCGACCAGGCAACAGAACCTACATGTAAGGAAGCAGTGTGCTGCGACTCAAAGCCTTGGCCCAGAATAAATTCAGTAGAGCGGCCGCCAATATCAATGACCAGTCGCCGTTCGTTGGATTGCGGCAGGAAGCGGCTCACACCTTGGTAGATCAGGCGCGCTTCTTCAACGCCTGAAATGACTTCGACTTCAAAGCCCAGCGCTTTTTTAGCGAGCTTCAGGAATACATCGCGGTTATTTGCTTCGCGTAAGGTTTGAGTAGCGACGGCACGTACATGCATCGCATCAAAACCTTGCAGGCGCTCGCCAAATCTTGCCAGACATTTCAGTCCGCGTTCCATCGATTCCTGCGTCAAGTTGCGGTCCTCATCCAAATCGCCGCCTTGCCGCACGGCTTCTTTAAGGTATTCGATTCTCTGAATATGCCCGCTATCCAATTGGCCGATCTCTAAACGGAAACTATTGGAACCAAGGTCTACTGCGGCAAGAAGTGTTTTATCGACGGGTGCGTTGCTGTTGTTGATGTTATTTTCCATAATGAATAAGTATGCACTTTTTACTTTTATTTTTGCTCAAAACAATATTATTTTTTTCTATTTTGCTGTCCGCACTTGAAAGTTTGATGACAATGCCTAATTTATTAAGAAGATTTATAACCCATGTAGGAGGTCAATATGGCAACAAAAACCGGCGATAAGAAAAAACAAGAGACGCAAGAACAAAACACACAGGACAAACATAGTCCGCAAACGATGGCATTCCAGGCAGAAGTAAAACAGCTTCTGCAGCTGATGATCCATTCGCTTTACAGTAATAAAGAGATCGTACTGCGTGAGCTGATTTCTAACGCTTCGGATGCCGCGGACAAGTTACGTTTCGAGGCCTTAGCAAACGGCGCGCTGTATGAAAACGACAGCGAACTCAAAATCCGTATCGCGTTTGATAAAGAAGCCCGTACCGTGACTATTTCCGATAACGGTATCGGTATGAGCCGTGAGGAGGTCATCAGTAATATCGGTACCATTGCGAAATCCGGTACTAAAGAGTTTTTCAATTCACTGACCGGTGACCAGGCCAAAGATGCCAATCTGATCGGTCAGTTTGGTGTGGGTTTCTATTCGGCATTCATTATTGCTGATAAAGTAACACTCACAACGCGCCGTGCAGGCAACACAGAAGCTGTTCGCTGGTTGTCTAGCGGTGAAGGTGACTTCACTTTGGAAGACGCAGAAAAAGCCAGCCGCGGTACCGAAGTGGTATTGCACCTACGTGAAGGCGAAGATGAGTTCCTGAGCGACTGGAAACTGAAAACCATTATTCGTAAATATTCTGACCACATCACTTTGCCTATCGTCATGAAGAAAAGCGAGTGGAAAGACGGTGCGGAAGTGCCTACAGATGAAGATGAAACCGTTAACCGCGCTTCAGCATTATGGGCGCGCAGTAAAAATGACATCACTGAAGAAGAGTACCAGGAGTTCTACAAGCATGTGTCACATGACTTTGAGAATCCATTGGCCTACACGCATAGCCGTGTTGAAGGTAAGCAGGAATATATTTCTCTACTTTACGTTCCAAGTAAAGCTCCATTTGACTTGTACGACCGCGAGCGCCGTCATGGCATCAAGCTGTATGTGAAGCGCGTATTTATTATGGAAGATGCAGAAAAGCTCATGCCGCAATATCTGCGCTTCGTACGCGGTGTTATAGATACTTCCGATTTGCCATTGAATGTATCACGTGAAATCTTGCAATCTAGCCGAGACGTAGATGCGATCAAATCCGGTTCTGTGAAAAAGGTCTTAGGTCTGTTGGAAGATATGGCAGAAAACAAACCGGAAGATTACAAAAAATTCTGGGCTGAATTCGGCCGTGTATTGAAAGAAGGTCCGGGCGAAGATTTTGCAAACAAGGACAAGATCGCCAGCTTGCTAAGATTCGCATCTACCAAAGCCGATACCGAAGTACAGGATGTATCGCTGAAAGATTACGTAGCACGCATGCAGCCTGAACAAGATGTGATCTATTACATTACCGCAGATAGTTTTGCAGCAGCACAACATAGCCCGCACTTGGAAATCTTCCGCAAAAAAGGTATCGAAGTGCTGCTAATGTCTGATCGTGTGGATGAGTGGCTGTTGGGCAGCTTAACTGAGTTTGAAGGCAAGAAATTGCAATCAATTACCAAAGGTGACCTGGATCTAGGCAAGCTGGAATCTGATACGGAAAAAGAAACCCAGAAGAAGATTGAAGAAGAAGCTAAATCCTTGGTTGAGAAAATCAAGGCTACTCTGGGTGAACAGGTTAAGGATGTGCGTGTAACGCATCGTTTAACTGATTCGCCGGCATGTCTAGTGAGTGATGCGCATGATCTTTCCGGTAACTTGGCGCGTATCTTAAAAGCAGCAGGGCAGAATGCGCCCGAAACCAAACCTATATTGGAAATCAACCCTACGCATAAATTAGTAAAGCGTTTGGAAAACGAATCAACAGATGCAGTTTTTAACGATCTCACGCATGTGTTGTTCGACCAGGCTTTGCTTGCTGAAGGCGGAACATTGGATGATCCGGCAAGTTTTGTGAAACGTATGAATAGCCTAATCAGCTAGATATTTCAAGTAATTACGAACCCGCTCAACGTTAAGTTAGCGGGTTTTTTATCGTCCTCAATTTAATTTATCTTATATGTTGACAATATAAATGAGAATCATTATCATTTGTAAACAATGTTGATTAGAGGTCACTATCATGAGTAAACAGCTAATTATGAGCCAGGCAAAGCTGGCCGATAATGCCGAATGCAAGGTGCTTTATAACAAAGCCAATGATGTGGTCGAGTTAGAAGTTGGCGGTACTTCGCTACGGCTGCAAGCAAGCAACTTCTTCATGATGAATGAAATGATGCGCAAAGCAGCTGCAAAGATAGTGATGCAAACTGAGTTGCATCATGTTTTGTAATACATGTTCTGTCGTGAGTACTAGGGTAATAAAACATAAAGTTAAGAGGTAAATATATGGCAATCACAAAACATCATCAAGAAAAACAGCAAACGGAATATGACCCGGACTTGCCAAATGCAAGTGCAGTGATGGCAGCCATCTGCTGCGTAAGCTCGCAATATGCGGTCAATCCGTCTACCGATCTGGCAATGTTAATTGCTGACTTAGCGCATAAATTGACGGCACCACAATATGCAGAGTCGAAGCTGGTCATCGAAGTAGCTAAACGTTTGGTTTATCAATGGGATGCGATAGTGCATGAACAACAGGCTGAAATAATTCAAGCCACACCAGCGAGCAGTTCGATTCACTAAACATCTATATCAAACTTATATTTTAAAGAAACAATTGGAAGAGAAAGAAAAGCATGTCACGTTTAACAGGACCAAGATTAAAAATTATGCGCTCATTAGGTGTTGACCTTCCTGGGCTATCACGTAAAACGATTGAGATTAGGCCTACGCCACCAGGCCAGCATGGCATGAAGGCAACGCGTAGACGTAAATCTGATTATGGCGTGAAGTTACAAGAGAAGCAGAAATTGCGCTTTAACTATGGTTTAACAGAACGACAAATGCGCAGATTGATTGTAGAAGCGCGTAAAGGCAGCGAGCCAACCGGTGATAATTTCCTGCAACTGTTAGAGCGTCGTTTAGATAACGTCATCTTCAGGGCAGGCTTCGCACCAACAGTCATTGCGGCACGCCAATTAGTATCACATAGACATGTGATGCTAAATGGTAAATCGGTCAATATTCCATCGATGCGCGTGAAGTTAGGTGATGAGATTGCCTTAAAAGCAAGCAGCTTAAAAATTGCGATGGTAGAGGAAACGCTTGCTAGACCGGCATTGGATAGGCCTGAATGGTTGCAGTGGGACGAAACCACTAAGGTAATTAAAGTGGCGCATTTACCAGATGCAGACCAGGTGCCATTTCCTATTGATGTACAGCAAGTGGTGGAATATTACTCAAATAGAATTTAAATCTAACTAATGATCTAGTTAGAACCTCATTTAAGGTCTTGCCTAACACAAGGCCTTGAATACCAAGCCGTTACATTAGCTTGGGATGTTGTAGCGCATGGCAACATGCATCTCCTTGCATTACTTTTTGGCCGCATTGAATTGATTCATATCTAATAGTTTTGAATTAATTAATATAAGTCGGTCTTTTTTTAACTTGCGATTTAAGGACAGTAATGACTAACAATGAGCTATGCACAAGGTTGCTATTAGCGGGTGCCGATGGATGCAAAATCATTTATTGCGAACGCTGCAAAGTAGCAGAATTGGAATTAGGTGCGGTGAGTGTGCGCCTGGAATTGAATGCACTACATAACCTGCAAGCAGTGCTTGCACAAGCTGCCATGAAACTATTGGTATTAAAAGCAATAAAGGTTTCACCGGATTTTGAATACGGTAAATTAGATTTACATTAATAGGGTTCTCGTTAAATAGCTGATTCGACAACTTTTCAAAAAGCAGGCTGTCAATCAAGTGTCATAAAGATGGCTTATTATTTGCTAGAATAGGTCAATAACACTATTTCAGAATGCAGCTATGAAACCCACTGATACGCCTAAGAAAAAAACCAAACCAGATCCTAATACCAAAAAAATAGACCCGCAGCATAATGTAGGCAAGCTCCCCAGCAAGCCTGCTGAGGCTAGGGCTTCAGCGGCCAAGCTGAAGAAGATCACCATCATCCCCAAGCTCACACCAATCCATCAAGCATTACAGAATCACCTCATCTTTTCCAGCTTCAAAACCAATACCGTAGCCACTCCCAGGGATTGGTACCACACCGCAAGCTATACAGTCCGCGATCATGTGGTGGAGCGCTGGGTTTCTACTGCAGAATCCTATTATCGTGATGACCCGAAACGGGTGTATTACCTCTCGCTAGAGTTTTTAATCGGGCGTATGTTGACCAATGCCGCACTAAACTTGGGCATTAACGAAGAGCTTAAGCAAGGCATGGCAAGTTTAGGACGTAGCTTGGAAAACGCTGTGGAGATGGAAACAGATGCTGCATTAGGCAATGGCGGTTTGGGCCGTTTAGCCGCCTGTTTCCTGGATTCCATGGCAACCATGGATATCCCAGCAGCAGGGTATGGTATCCGTTATGAATACGGCATGTTCAGGCAATCCATAGAAAATAATCAGCAAGTTGAAAACCCGGATAACTGGCTGCGCTATGGCAATGTGTGGGAATTTCAGCGCCCTGAAGCGACTTATATCATCAAATTTTACGGACATTGCGTGAAATATCCTACGCATGCCGGTGAAGAAACGCATTGGGTGGATGCCGAGCATTTGGTGGCAATGGCTTATGATGTACCGGTGCCGGGCTACGATACACAAACTGTGAATAACCTGCGTTTGTGGGCGGCCAAAGCTACGCGGGAATTTGACCTGCGGCATTTTAACGACGGTAACTACGAAAAAGCCGTTGCAGAGCGTAACGATACCGAAAGCATTTCCAAAGTGCTTTACCCAAATGATTCTTCAGCAGTAGGTAAAGAGCTGCGCCTGAAGCAACAGTATTTCTTTGTCTCCGCTTCTATCCAGGATATCCTGCGCCGTTATTTATCTGTGCATGAGATCCATCAAGTAGATGATTGGGACCTCATTACAGACAAAATCGCCATCCAACTGAATGACACCCATCCGGCGATTGCGATCCCGGAGTTGATGTACCAATTGGTCGATCATCATCGTTTGCCATGGGATAAAGCATGGGAATTGTCCTGCAAAATATTCGCTTACACTAACCATACCTTGATGCCGGAAGCTCTGGAAACCTGGTCGGTAGAGCTATTTGGTCGTTTGTTGCCGCGTCATTTGGAAATCATCTACCAGATCAACCATGAATTCCTGTGCATGGTGAACCGCAGCTTCCCGGGTGATGCCGAATTGTTGAAACGCGTTTCAATCATTGACGAAACTCAAGGCCGTCGCGTTCGTATGGCGCATCTGGCAGTAGTTGGCAGCCATACGGTGAATGGCGTTGCTGCTTTGCATAGCCAACTGCTTAAACAGACATTGTTTGCAGATTTCCATAAGATCTATCCTAAAAAATTTACCAACGTCACTAATGGAATCACGCCGCGACGTTGGCTTAATCAGGCAAACCCTGAACTGACCAGCTTGATTGAAAAAGCTATTGGCCCTGGTTTTATCAAAGACTTGCGCCAACTGAAAAAACTGACACCTTTAGCCAAGGATGCGGATTTCCGTAAAGCTTTTGCACAGGTGAAATATGGCAATAAGATTCGCTTGGCCCAGACCATCGAAAAATTAACCGGTATTAAAATCAATACCGAAAGTCTGTTCGACGTACAAATCAAGCGTATTCATGAATATAAACGTCAGTTATTGAATGTGCTGCACGTAATTACGTTGTATAACCGCATTCGCCGAGGCGAAAAAGGTATCACGCCAAGAACCGTGATTTTTGGCGGTAAAGCGGCACCGGGCTATTGGATGGCGAAGCACATTATTCGCCTGATCAATGATGTCGCTACCATCGTCAATAACGACCTCGCCATCGGTGATCAATTGAAAGTGGTTTTTTACCCTAACTACGAAGTTTCAGCGGCGGAAATCCTTTTCCCGGGTAGTGACTTGTCAGAACAGATATCAACAGCCGGTACCGAAGCCAGCGGTACAGGTAATATGAAAATGGCGTTGAATGGCGCTCTAACCATAGGCACCTTGGATGGCGCTAACGTTGAGATCATGGAAGAAGTGGGCGATAAGAATATCTTCATTTTTGGCCTGACTACTGCGCAAGTGGCTGAAACCAAGACTAATGGTTACAACCCACGTGATTACTATGAAAATAATCCTGAGCTGAAAGAAGTGCTGGATATGATTAGTGGCGGTTATTTCTCTGTAGATGAGCCTACCCGCTACCAGCCTATCGTTGATAATTTGCTAGTGAATGGCGACCAGTATATGCTGATGGCTGATTATGCCGAATATATCAAAACGCAGGATGCGGTAGCCAAGCTTTACCAGGATCAGGAAGCATGGGTTGAAAAAGCAATCCTAAACGTGGCGAATATGGCTAAGTTTTCAAGCGACCGCGCAATCAGCGACTACGCTAAAAATATTTGGAAAATATCGCCAGTGAGTAAACCTGAAATAAAAGACAAAAAGTAATCAAAAATTACAACTCGTACAGGAGAACGAAATGCGTTCATTTACCAGCTTTGCTCAAGCCGCCACGATAGGGCTTATTATCTTTGCTACCCATGCAAATGCGTTAAGCGTTAACGATTTAAGCAGCAGCGAAGCCAGTAGTGGCCTGAAGGAAGCTTTGATTCAAGGCGCTGGCAAGGCAGTAAGCAAGCTGGGGGCGGTGGATGGTTTTCTTGGTAATAAAGAAGTAAAGATTCCCTTACCGGATACTCTTAAAAAAGCTGAGAAAGCCATGCGTATGTTTGGCATGGGCAAGCAGGCTGATGAGCTGGTAGTAAAAATGAACCGCGCTGCTGAAGCCGCTGTACCTGAAGCGAAAACGCTATTGGTGGACTCGGTAAAAAAAATGAGCGTAGCAGATGCTAAAGGCATATTAACCGGCGGTGACGATGCCGCCACTCAATATTTCAAAAAGACTACTTCAACTGCGATGACAGATAAATTCCTGCCTATCGTTAAAAAAGCTACCGAGAACGTACAGCTTGCGCAACAGTACAATAAATTCGCGGAGATGGGCAACAAGTTCGGTGTAGTGAAAAAAGACCAGGTAAACCTGGAGCAATACGTGACGCAAAAAACCCTGGATGGCGTTTACCTGATGATGGCAAAAGAAGAAGCCGCGATTCGTAAAGACCCGGTAGGGCAAGCTAGCAGTTTACTTAAGAAAGTTTTTGGCTCAATTGGTCAGTAGCTACGAATAAACACAAGTCTTTGAAATCCATTCAAAATTATTGCTTGGCCTACTAAGATTTTCTGTATTGCAAGCTAAGCAATCATCGGCTTATTGTCGTCAATCTGGTAGAATTATATATTCTCATTTGTCGACACTTTAGCTGAGTTTTCATGACTGGTTCCAAAATGATCTGCCTGCGTGGCAGCGCTGCTTTATCTCAATTCCGTATTGAAAAAATTCAAAATAGCCTGGGCCAATCCAGCCCAAATATCTCCCATATCTACGCAGGGTTTTATCACTTTGTATGGCTTGAAGGCGAGATAGATAACAAGCAACAAAACACGCTGGAACAGATCCTCACTTACGGCCCGACATTGCATGCGGAAGAGCCACAAGGCCAGTTATTTCTAGTCACACCAAGGCTGGGCACGATCTCTCCTTGGGCATCACGTGCAACGGATATCGTTCAACATTGCGGTTTGCCGGAAATCAAGCGTGTAGAGCGTGGCATTGCCTACTATGTGCAAACCAAAAATAATCAGCCATTGAATGAAGCGGAGCGCAAACTGTTGCTGCCATTGATTCATGACCGCATGACTGAAACGGTATTTTCTGATTTGAATGACGCCGCAAAACTTTACCATACCGATACGCCGGCGCCTCTGAGCACTGTAGATATTATGCACGGCGGTAAAGAAGAATTAAACAAAGCCAATAGCGAACTGGGTTTGGCTCTGTCACCGGACGAAGTGGATTACCTGTTCGATAACTATACCAAAATGGGTCGCAACCCGACTGATGTCGAGCTTATGATGTTTGCGCAGGCGAACTCTGAGCACTGTCGTCACAAGATATTTAATGCGGACTGGGTGATTGACGGTAAAGAGCAAACTATGTCGCTATTCGGCATGATACGCAATACCCACAAGCTCAATCCTGGCAACACAGTAGTTGCATACTCAGATAATTCATCTATCGTTGCAGGTTCAAAAAACGGCGAAACCACCAAGCGTTTCTACCCGACTGACAACGGTGCTTATAGTTACAAAGATGAAGCGATGCACTACCTCATGAAAGTAGAAACGCATAACCACCCAACCGCGATTTCGCCATTTGCCGGCGCGGCGACTGGTGCAGGCGGCGAGATTCGAGACGAAGGCGCTACCGGCAGCGGTTCTAAACCTAAAGCCGGTTTAACAGGGTTTTCAGTATCAAATCTTAATATCCCAAACTTTACCCAACCTTGGGAAGCCAAACAGTATGGCAGGCCTGGCCGTATCGCTTCGCCATTACAGATCATGGTGGATGGCCCATTAGGCGGCGCAGCGTATAACAACGAATTTGGCCGCCCGAATATTGCCGGTTATTTCCGTACGTTTGAACTGGAAACCCAGGATGCAAATGGTAACGCTGAAGTTCGCGGCTACCATAAGCCCATCATGCTGGCCGGCGGTATCGGTAATATTTCTGCGCAGCATTCTAAAAAGAACCCGATTCCTCCCGGTGCAGCCCTGATTCAATTAGGTGGTCCAGCCATGCTGATTGGCTTGGGCGGCGGCGCAGCTTCGAGTATGGATACTGGCTCTAACGTTGAAAACCTGGACTTCGATTCCGTACAGCGCGGTAACCCTGAGTTAGAACGTCGTGCACAGGAAGTGATTGACCGTTGCTGGCAATTAGGCGACAAAAACCCGATCCTAAGCATTCATGACGTTGGTGCAGGCGGTATCTCAAATGCGTTCCCGGAGCTGGTAAACGATGCAGGTGTCGGCGCCGTGTTCCAGTTGCGTGATGTGCATAATGAAGAGCCTGGCATGTCGCCACGCGAACTGTGGAGCAATGAGGCGCAGGAACGCTATGTGATGGCGATCTTGCAGGAAGACTTACCGCGCTTTAAGGCGATATGCGAACGTGAGCGCTGCCCGTTTGCTGTGGTTGGTATCGCAACCGAAGAGCGCCATCTAACGGTAGCTGATAGTCATTTTGACAATAAACCGGTGGATATGGATTTGTCGGTATTGCTCGGCAAGCCGCCAAAAATGACGCGTGACGTGAAAAGTGTTCAGCGTAAATTAAATACTTTTGATACCAGCAAAGTCGATTTGAAAGATGCCGCTGCACGTGTATTGCGTTTACCTGGCGTGGCAGATAAGACTTTCCTGATTTCGATCGGTGACCGTTCCGTAACAGGCTTGGTTGCGCGTGAACAGATGGTTGGCCCGTGGCAAGTGCCGGTGGCTGACGTAGCGGTGACGCTTGCAGGGTATGAAACTTATAGCGGCGAAGCTTTTGCCATCGGTGAAAAAGCGCCGCTGGCATTGGTGAACGCGCCAGCTTCAGGCCGTATGGCGATTGGCGAAGCGATTACCAATATCGCAGCAAGTTTGATTGATAACTTAAGTGACCTGAAACTTTCAGCCAACTGGATGGCGCCTGCCGGACATGCCGGCGAAGATGCGGCCATGTATGAAACGGTGAAAGCGGTTGGTATGGAACTTTGCCCGCAGTTGGGCGTGAGCATCCCGGTGGGTAAAGATTCCATGAGCATGAAAACGGTGTGGAATGATGCAGGTGAAAATAAAGCAGTGACTTCACCGATTTCATTGGTGGTTACAGCATTTGCCGCCACACCGGATGCACGTAAAACCTTAACGCCGCAATTGCAAACTGATATCGCGACCAAGCTGATACTAATTGATTTAGGCGCCGGCAAAAACCGCATGGGTGGTTCCAGCCTGGCGCAAGTTTATGGCGCAGTAGGCGATGTAGCGCCAGATGTTGACGATGCCGCACAACTTAAACATTTCTTTACAACGATTCAAAGCCTGAATAAAGCCGGCAAGATCCAAGCCTATCATGACCGTTCTGATGGCGGTTTATTCTCCACAATAGTAGAGATGGCTTTTGCAGGCCATTGTGGTTTGGATATCGATGTATCAGGTTTGACCGGTGACATTGCTGGAGTACTGTATAACGAAGAGCTAGGCGCCGTGATTCAGGTAAATGCTCAAGAAGCCAATGAAATTGCTGCGCAGTTTAATGGTTTAGGCCGTGTGATCGGTGATGTGGTCAAAGGTACGCAAATTCAAATCAAGCAACATGGCAATGTCGTATTTAGCGATAGCCGTATCAACCTGCATCGCATGTGGTCTGAAACCACATACCACATGCAGAAACTGCGTGATAACCCTGTTTGTGCGCAGCAGGAATATGACCGGATCTTGGACGAAACCAATCCAGGTTTGTCAGCGAGCTTGAGCTACGACCCAAGCGACAACATCGCTGCACCATACATTGCGACCGCGGCGCGCCCGAAAATGGCGATTCTGCGTGAGCAGGGCGTGAACGGTCATGTGGAAATGGCTGCAGCATTCGACCGCGCGGGCTTTGCATCCTATGACGTACACATGAGCGACATCATCAGCGGTCGCGTATCACTTAAAGACTTTGCCGGCTTTGTAGCCTGCGGTGGTTTTTCTTACGGTGACGTATTAGGTGCAGGTGAAGGCTGGGCAAAATCCATATTGTTTAACTCACGTGCTTACGATGAGTTCTCTGCATTTTTCAACCGTAAAGATAGCTTTGCACTAGGGGTTTGTAACGGTTGCCAGATGATGAGCAACTTGCGTGAGTTGGTTCCTGGCGCTGCACATTGGCCGCATTTTGTACGCAATAAGTCCGAGCAATTTGAAGCGCGCTTAGCCATGGTAGAGATTCTGGAGTCATCTTCATTGTTCTTCAATGGCATGACCGGCAGCAAAATGCCGATCGCAATTGCACATGGTGAAGGCTATGCGGAATTTTCTGGAGAAAACGCGGTCAATGACGTGTTAGCGAAAAGATTGGTGACGATGCGCTTTATCGACAACGCGTCAACGCCTACGACAAGCTATCCGTTTAACCCAAACGGCTCTCCACAAGGTATTACCGGATTAACCAGCACAGATGGGCGCTTTAGTATTATGATGCCACATCCTGAGCGGGTGTTCCGTAATGTACAGAACACCTGGCAACGCAGTGGGGAAGCTGAAGACAGTGCTTGGATACGCATGTTCCGTAACGCAAGAAGCTATATAGGCTAGTTTTATCGGCTGGCTTACATAGTTAAATATAAATTTAATAATCTAGGCAGGAGAGAAGTAGCATGAAATTGATGAGAGTTTTATTAGCTGTATTGATATTAGGCTTTTCATTCAACGCGTTAGCAGCTCGGGCACTGACAGATGACGAATCTGTAGAATTTACCGATGCTGTAGGGCGTGGTGATATGAAAATCGTTAAGAAATACGTTGAATCTGGCGTAGACGTGAATGCTACTTACTTTGCATGGTCACCAATCCAAATGGCGGCAACTAAAGGTAAATTAGACGCAGTTAAATACCTGACTGAACACGGTGCTGATGTGAACTACGTGCATCCATTGACCAAAATGACTGCATTCCATTTAGCGGCTTACGATGGTTATAGCGACATCGTGAAATACTTGGCTGAGCATGGCGCGGACGTGAACAAAAAAATGCGTGCTGATGTAGATATCATCCGTGTCGTAAAAGATACCGGCAATACTAAAATGGTGGATTTGCTAAAATCATTAGGTGTTAAAGAAGACGGCTGCCAAGAAGAGAAGTGTCTGTAATTTAAGCGTTTTTCTTGATTGTAGATAGTTAAGATTTGCGAAAAATCGCTACTCTGATAAGTTTAATCATCGGGCTGACAAGCCCGATGATTATTTTCGCAGATGAAGCAAAACCCCAAGCTGGAGCTAAGCAAGATCAACCCAGCCAAGCACTACAAATAACCCAACCTCCTATTTCCGAAAACCATATCAGAAGCTTAGCGGCCTCATGCGCAGCTTGTCATGGAACTAATGGTAACAGTGCTATTGGCAACAGTGTTATAGATAATAGCCCAGGCAATACCCCCAGTATTTCTAATATATATAAGCCTACGTTTGTCTCGCAAATGCGGGCTTTCAGGTCTGGGGAGCGCCCGGCAACAGTCATGCATCGCCATGCAAAAGGCTTGACGCTGCAAGAAATTGATGGCCTTGCTGAATATTTCTCCAAGCAGCCGCGTCAGCCAGTCAAGGCTATTTCGCCACAACACCTGTCCGAAACTTACCCAAATTAATCATGAAACTCAATCGCCGCGACTTCATTAAATTAACAGGTTACGGTGCGGGTTTGAGTGCTGCAAGTGCTACCTTGTTAGGTTGTGCTGGTTCCATGGTTAAAACTTCACCTAAATTATCTAGAGGCAAGGTCGTTATCATTGGCGGTGGCTATGCAGGCGCAAGCGCCGCCAAATATCTGCGTATGTGGAGTAACGGTGCGATCGAAGTCATTGTGATCGAGAAGAATCCGCAATTCGTTTCCTGTCCTTTAAGTAACTTGGTATTAGGTGGGAGCAAAAACATTAGCGACCTGACTTTTGGATATGATTTACTAAAGAAAAATCATGGTATCCAGTGGATACAGGATGAAGTCACTAGTATTGATACGACACATAAAAAAATCACTATGTTACGTGGTGAAATGATTTATGACCGACTGATAATCGCACCTGGTGTAGATTTCATTTACAATGATTTGCCTATGTTGCGAAGTGCCGAAGCGCAGGAACAGGTGCCGCATGCTTGGAAAGCAGGCTGGCAGACGGTAAACTTGCATAATCAGCTAGAAGCCATGCCTGACGGTGGCGTATTTGTGATGAATGTACCTAAAGCGCCTTATCGTTGCCCGCCAGGCCCTTATGAACGGGCTGCGCAGGTGGCGTTTTACCTTAAAAACAATAAGCCAAAATCTAAAGTGATTGTATTGGATGCCAACCCTGAAATCACTTCCAAAAAAGGCTTATTCACAAAAGTCTTTAACGAAATGTATAAAGGCATTATCGATTACCGGCCAAATAATTTAGTGGTCGATGTAGATGTTGCCAAGCGTATCGTTAAAACCGAGTTCGATACCGTTAAAGCTGATGTGCTCAATATCATCCCGCCGCAACGTGCCGGTAAACCTGCGCAGATGGTAAGAATTGGAAATGAAATAACAGGCCTCAATAACATCGACAAACGCTGGTGTGAAGTCGATTTTCTCACCTATGAATCAAAACTGGTTTCAGGTGTCCATATCATTGGTGACGCTGTTTCAGCCGCTTTACCAAAATCTGCGCATATGGCCACGAACCAGGCCAAGATATGCGCCAATGCGATTGTACAGTTGATGGCCGGTTTGGCGCCAGATCCATCGCCGGTATTCGCGAATACCTGCTATAGCTATGTTACGGATAAGTCTGCGATGCATGTGGCGAACGTGTACAGATACGATGAAGCTAAAAAAATCATGGTATCAGCAGAAGGCGGCGGCGTTTCAGCGAACCCTAGCGAGCAGGAGGGCGTTTATGCTGTTGCCTGGTCAAAAAATATCTGGACGGATACCTTAACTTAAACTGTTTATTAGAAAATGCATCAATACTTACGTTATACCGTTTTTGCATTGCTGAGTTTCTCCATGCTGTTCAGCATGCAACCGGCTGAGTCACAGCCTAGTCTCTCTACAATCAAATTACCTGCCGGTTTTAATTTAGAGGTGTATGCCGATGCGCATACCAAGAATGGTCGCAACCTGGAAAATGCCAGGTTTATGCTGTTCGATGCCGAAGGTAATCTTTACGTTTCTACGTCCAAGGAAAATAAAGTCGTAATGGTTTCCGACACTAACAAGGACGGTAAAGCTGACAATGTCACCGTTGTTGCCGATCACCTGAATGCGCCACAAGGCATGGTTTTTGTGGGTAATAGTCTATTGGTAGCGAATCAGGATGGCGTCGTAAAACTGGATAAACAAAACGGCGAATGGCCTGCGAAAGTGACACCGTTTATCAGCGATTTAGCCATGGGCTGGCACACGCTTAAAACCATTAAACTTGGTCCGGATGGTTATTTGTACGTGAATGTAGGCTCAAGTTGTAATGTATGTGTAGAAAGCGATGCGACACGTGCGACGATTTTGCGCTACACCACAGAAGGCAAACCCGCTGGAGCTTTGCAAACACTTGGCCGCCATTCACAGTCTGCTATTTGGGCACGCGGCTTGCGTAACTCACAAGGTTTTGCCTGGCATTCTAAAACCGGTGCGATGTACGCGACTAACGACGGCTCAGATATGCGCTCCGAAACCAAAGGTGGTGCTGTGAATGATGAATTGCCGCCAGAACATCTCAACAAGATAGAAGCGGGCAAACACTACGGCTGGCCTTACTGCTGGGGCGATGCAAAAACGAAAGCACTGGTAGAAGACCCCAACTTTCCGGGCGAAGCAGGCTTTTGCAAAACTGCCCAAGGACCAGAAGTCACCTTCACCTCGCATACAACCCCGATTGGTATTACCTTCTTGGATAAAACAAACTTTCCGGCTAATTATAAAGACGACGCTATTGTTGCCTTGCATGGCTCATGGAACCGTAAGCAGCCTGCCGGTTATAAACTTGTAAGGGTAAAGTTTGATGCAAATCAGCAAGCAACGAGTGTTGAGGACTTTGCTACTGGCTGGCTGCAAGGCAAAGAGGCATGGGGCCGGCCGGTAGATGTGGCAGTGGGAACGGATAAAGCCCTGTATGTGTCAGATGATAGAACAGGAACGATTTACCGGATTACCTATTCGGCCAATAAGTAGTTTAGAAATAATAGCCTTTAGAAAACCGGGAACAATGAAGGAATTGAAAATGAAACATGTTTTAAAAACAGCTAAATTGATAAGTGCTTTAGGCTTAGTCTTTGCCATGGGTAGCGTGCAGGCTGTGGAATCGAAATCCAGCACTTTGTTGTATATCAGCCCTAACGATTACAACTACAGTGTGCATTTGCTGAGTCCATATTACGATTATTGGTTTGCACAAGGGCCACTGGTGGAGCCGATCGCTTACCAAGCCTTAAAATCTAAAGACAGTGATTTAGCTTTATGCAAAGCCAATGAGACTGCGGATCGAATCATCCGAATCACGCCGCACGTATTTTATAATCCACAGATGCAGGTATATCACAGCAAGCTTGAGGCTACCGTTTATTCAGGCGGCGGCAATGTACTTGGTAATTATGTAGGCGAGGCCCAACAACATGGTTTTACAAGTTTTGATAACGGTACCCGTTACAACTTGAATAAGGCTTATAAGCTAGCGATGAAGGACCTGATGACCAAGATAGATATCAATCCAGCTACTGCGCCTTCCGATACCGGTAATAAACTACCTTGTGGCTTGATAGGCAATGAGAATAAACCACTGATCAACTTTTACTAGTTTTCATCATCCTTAACTTAACGATAGGAAAAAATAATGCAAAAAAAAATGAATAAAAGCATCATCGCTACATTAGTGTTGATGGCATTTGCCGGAATAGCCCAAGCTAAAGACTTGCAAAAAGTCACTGGCTTGAAGATGCCGGAATCTGTAGTGCAGGCTAAGGATGGCACTATTTATATCTCTGAAATTAATGGTTTCGATAAAGATGGTGATGGCCAGATTAGTAAGCTGGATAAAGATGGCAATCTGACGGTGTTTGCTACCGGCTTGGATGATCCAAAAGGCTTGGCGATTATTGGCGATAAACTCTATGCGGCAGATAAGACACGTATCGTAGAAGTAGATAAAGATGGCAAATGGAAGGTATACACAGCTGCTACGGCCTTTGAAAGCAAACCTAAATTCCTGAACGACCTTGAAGCTGATAAAGCCGGTAATTTGTATGTAAGTGACAGCGGTGACCTGAAATCTGGCGGCCAGATTTACAAGATTGCTAAAGGCGGCGCTCCTACTTTAATCGTCGACAGCAAAAATAAGGATGTATTGGCCCCTAACGGCTTGTTTTCAGAAGGCCCTAAACAATTACTCGAGATTGATTTTGAATCAGGTATTTTGTACCGCATCAATTTAACGTCAGGTAAATTAACCAAAGTTGCAGAAGGTTTTGGCGGTGGCGATGGTTTGGTCAAAACCAAGAGCGGTAAAATCTTTATCAGTGACTGGAAAACCGGCAAGGTCTATAAATCTGTAAACGGTAAAGCCGTGCTGATTAAAGAAGGTTACCAATCGGCTGCCGACATTGCGTTAACGAATGACGGCAAAACCTTAATGGTGCCTGATATGAAAGCCGGCGAACTGGATTTTATCCCTGCTAAATAATCATTAAGTAAAAATGAGATAATCAATAAAGCCATTTTTAAATGGCTTTATTTTTTTATGAATGTAAATTTAAATGAATCCAATCAAAGCTGAATTAAGAGAACTTGAGTTAAGGTCCATGGCTCTCATGTGGCTTTGCGAAAGCGATGCTTTGCATAAGGCCCAAGGCGTCCGTAAGTTGGCTGCAGAGCATGATTACTCGATCGATGTCAGTGCTAAGCTTAATGCTACCGGTGACATTCCCGGTCGTCCGGAAAAACCAGAATTGGTATCGCCGCTGAACGTTCCTAAACGCAATATGCGCACTTTAGAAGGCCGCGCTGTGCTCATTCATGCTTTGGCCCATATTGAATTCAACGCCATCAACCTGGCGTTGGATGCGATCTGGCGATTTAAAGATATGCCCAAAGCTTATTATGTGGATTGGTTAAAAGTTGCAGCCGAGGAGGCTTATCACTTTACGTTGCTAAATGAACATCTAATTACGCTGGGATACCAGTACGGAGATTTCACAGGGCACGACAGTCTATGGGAAATGGTTGATAGAACTAAAGATGATGTACTGGCACGCATGGCACTGGTTCCACGCACTATGGAAGCGCGTGGCTTGGACGCTAGCCCTGCTTTACGCAGTAAATTAGCACAAGCAGGCGATGCAGAAGCGGCCGCTATATTGGATATTATTTTACGCGATGAAATAGGTCATGTAGCGATTGGTAATCACTGGTTTAACTGGCTTTGCCAGCAACGTGCCTTAGAACCAATTGCTACTTATGACAAACTCGCAGTTCAATATAGTGCCCCAAAATTACGGCCTCCGTTCAATATTGAAGCCAGACTAAAGGCCGGTTTTACCGAAGCTGAGATTGAAAGGCTAATAGTTTAATTTAGTTAACTAAAATTAATCTGCAACAAGATATTCCTACATTGATTTCATCAAAATCCTGACAGCTTAAGCGCTAATCCCAGCGTAATCTCAAGCTTGTTTTTACTGTTAGCTAAGACAGTTTTATATTTGATTGATGGTCACTTCATTGAAGGAATTTAAAAATGCTCACTATTCGCAAATTGTCCCCTACGATAACGAATATGATCCGCTTAGATCATACTCACGCTTTAATGACGTTTCATCAATACTCACAAGATAAAAGCGCAGATACGAAAAAAGCTTTAGCAAATACCATCTGTTTAGCTTTGGAAATCCATGCCCAATTGGAAGAGGCGATATTTTATCCAGCCATGAAAGAAGTTATTCCCGAAGATCCGACTTTACTTAAAAGCGTTCCGGAACATAACGAGCTAAAAACTTTGATAGCTAAACTTCGTAATTGCCAGCCTGAAGATCAAGATTTTGATTCACTCTTAATGGAGTTAATGCGCGATACGATTCATCATGTTGCAGATGAGGAAACCAAATTATTGCCTCTTGCAGAGAAAATATTAGGTGATGAGCGTTTACGCGAATTAGGGTCGGAAATGACCAAGTTGAGAATGAAACTAGTCGCACCTCATGCCGGTGAAATAGCCATTGATACAGTAAAAGGCTTTAAACAAAGCCCAGTTTTTTGGGCTGGTACTTTGCTAACTGCCACTATCCTTGGATTTGCGGTCAAGAAAACGTTAGGTAGCTTTAGTTTTCCATTATCAAGAAAACATCGATTGCATACTATTTAAAATAAATACTATATGATGTCTTAACTGCCTAGCCGGCGTGGTATTGCCAATTATTTTAAAATTTAATACGAACATCTGGTCTCACCTGAATTTATTCTACTTGCTTGATGGTCATTTCGCCTTTGTATAAACGTACATCCATGCGCGAGAGGAAAGACATGCCTAGTAGTACATCGCCACCTAAGCCTGGCGCGATCATCGCAGCTACATCATTTGCCTCAACACCGCCTATCTTGACGCTATTGAGTCGCACCATATAACCTATGCTGTCGCCATTTGCCGTATTGGTGCGGATAGCATTCAGGCTCGCTAAGCCGAGTTTATCGGCAACACGCTGTGAAATCGCCACGCCAGTTGCACCGGTATCAACCAGCACTTCGACTTTCTCGCCATTAATCAGCGCTTCGGCACGGTAATGACCATCTACCCCGCGTTTTAACACTACAGTATCAGCCGTTCCCAAGCGATTGAGTTTGTTGGGATTTTGAATATTATCGGCTAGGTAATAGATAACGCCAGCCAAAACGACCCAAATAATCGCGGTAAGCCACGAGTTTCTTGTCATGGTGAATTAAGCTTTAATCTGCTTCATCGATCCAGGCTAGTTGAATCGCTTCTAGGATCTTTTCACCTGATTTATTTGGGTCATCATCGAATTCATCCAATGCCAACACCCATTCCCGCAGGTCGGTAAAGCGGATGGTTTTAGGGTCAATATCCGGATGCTTGTCATACAGCGCTTCGGCAATCGCCAAACTGTCAATCCATTTCATATAAGCTCAAATTTAACAATTAAGGAATTTATTATAACGCGTCAGGCTAAATGAAAGATGATTGCGCTCTGCAAAAAAATACCCGCATTCGATCAGTTGAATGCGGGCAGAGGGGTGCTTTGGAGATAGGCGCCACTTAAAGAAGTGCAATGACTATGCCAATTTAAATATTCATATTATTCATGAGCTTAAGTTTTTCTGAGGATAGTTGGTGCATATCAAATTAACCTATTGGTGCTTTTCAGCCACCAACAACAGGCTTACATGAATGATTTGCAACATGACTTGAATTTTTCGATGCTGAGTTGACTTTAATGTTATAGCTTCGCCGTGGTAAAATACTATATTAATTTATTCAAGTATTTGGAAAATAACCACCATGTCATCCGCATCATCAAACAAGGCACCATTTAACTATAGCAATACTTTAAATCAAGCTGACCCTGACTTGTGGGGCATGATAGAGCGTGAAGTAGTGCGCCAGCATGAGCATATCGAACTGATTGCTTCTGAAAACTATACAAGCCCGGCAGTGATGCAGGCGCAAGGTTCGCAGTTGACCAACAAGTATGCAGAAGGTTATCCGGGCAAACGTTTTTATGGCGGCTGTGAGTTTGTAGACCAGGTTGAGCAATTAGCGATTGACCGCTTGAAAGCCCTATATGGCGCAGAATATGCCAATGTGCAGCCACACTCCGGTTCACAAGCGAACCAGGCGGTGTATTTCTCTATCCTCAAACCAGGCGATACCGTAATGGGGATGAACTTGGGTCACGGCGGTCATTTAACGCATGGTTCTCCAGCTAACTTATCCGGTAAGTTATTTAACATCGTGCCATATGGCTTGAACGATAAAGAAGAGATCGATTACGACGAGATGGAGCGCATTGCGCTTGAATGCAAGCCAAAATTATTGATTGGCGGTGCTAGTGCTTATGCGCTGCGTTTTGATTGGGCACGCATGGCTGAGATCGCCAAAAAAGTAGGCGCTTATTTTATGGTTGATATGGCACATTACTCAGGTTTGATCGCCGGGGGTGTTTACCCAAACCCAGTACCGCATGCTGACTTTGTGACTTCAACCACGCATAAAACCTTACGTGGTCCACGTGGCGGTATCATTTTGGCTAAAGCGGAATTCGAAAAATCCTTGAATTCAAACGTATTCCCAAGTTTGCAGGGCGGTCCGCTCATGCATGTGATTGCTGCTAAAGCGACGGCGTTTCTTGAAGCGTCTCAACCGGAATTTAAAACTTACCAGGCGCAAGTGATCAAGAATGCACAAGCCATGGCCGAAACGTTAGCTACGCGCGGTTTGCGTATTATTTCTGGCCGTACTGAATCGCATATGTTCATGGTCGATTTACGTCCAAAAGGTTTAACCGGTAAAGCGGCTGATGCAGCGCTAGGCTTGGCGCATATTACCGTGAACAAGAACGCGATTCCAAATGACCCGGAAAGCCCTTTTGTGACTTCCGGTATCCGTATCGGTGCTCCGGCGATTACCACACGTGGATTTAAAGAAGATGAAGCACGTTTGGTTGCGAACCTGATTGCTGATGTATTAGACAATCCGGCAGATGAAGCGGTAATTGCAGCAACCAAAGAAAAAGTGCATGCATTGACTGCACGCTTTCCTGTGTACGAAAAATAGTTTAAAAATGACTGCGCTTGCTAATTCATGGTTACGCGGTACTCAAAATCCTCATGTACTGCGAGTACATTCCGGTTTTTGCCTGCCGTGCGTCCAAGACTTAGTTGCGCTCGTTACATTTTTTAAATCTATTTATAATCATAAGGTTAATGGCTAATGAAATGCCCATTTTGCGGTGCTGCCGACACCCAAGTCATTGATTCGCGAGTCAATGACGAAGGTGATTCTATACGCCGTCGCCGCAAATGTGGTGAATGCGACAAACGTTTTACCACTTATGAGACCGCAGAACTGCATATGCCGCAGGTAGTCAAAACTAACGGGACACGTGAAGAGTTTAGCCGTGAGAAATTGCGCTTATCATTTTCACGGGCTTTGCATAAACGGCCTGTTCCCACGGAATATGTAGACCGGGCATTGGATAGCATTTCGCAGAAGCTATTAAGCCTGGGTGAGCGCGAGATTCCGGCACGTGAGCTTGGTGAAAGTGTGATGCACGAGCTGAAACTCATGGATAAAGTCGCTTATATCCGATTCGCATCGGTGTATCGCAGCTTTTCGGATGTCGATGATTTTAATAACGCGATCCGCGATTTGGATGGTCGTGAATCTAAGCGTGAGTTTAAATCTGACAAGTCTGGCAAATAGACTGGTACAGTAAACTGTTTACAAATAATTTCTATGGTATTGAATTTCTATCGTATTGACCAAGGCAGGAGTGCTGGATGAAACTGATTAATTGGGCATCAATAGCATTAGCGGCTTTCACCGTCGTACTGACCATCGTATTTTTTACGTGGTGGGCGATGAAAGACAGTGTCGTCTTTGGTAATGAAAAATTCGACCAGGTGAAATGGATGCAGGATGCCGCTACTATCCAGACCGAATGCAAGCGTGGTGATATGGCATATGACCTGCAGCAGCGTATCTTAAGCCGTGGCGTGCCACGTGAGGCAGTGGGTATGCTACTCGGCCGTCCAAATTACGAAGACAATACCACCATGGAATATGACTTGGGCAAATGTATGCATGTGTATCACGGCTTGCGCATTTTCTTCGATGAAAACAACCGCCTGATGCATAGTCGAATTTCTTCACACTAAACTCAATAACCGCTTAATTTCTAACTAGCGTGTTTTCCGCTGCCGATCACATATATATGGCCCTTGCGCTGCGACTTGCAGAGCAGGGTTTATATACCACGCAGCCAAATCCTCGCGTCGGTTGTGTCATTGTCAAAAATCAACAGATTATCGGTAGAGGCGCACATTTAAAAGCTGGCGAGCCACATGCCGAAGTACATGCATTGCGCGAAGCGGGCACAGATGCTCAAGGTGCTGATGCTTATGTAACGCTGGAACCTTGCAATCATCATGGACGAACTCCGCCTTGTGTGGATGCGCTTATTAAAGCCTGCGTAAAACGTGTAGTAGTCGCCATGCAAGACCCGAACCCTTTAGTAGCAGGTGCTGGCATCAAGCGCCTGCAAGCACAAGGCATAGAGGTTCAAACAGGGCTTATGGAGAAAGAAGCGTTAGCACTTAACCCTGGTTTTATTTCAAAAATGACCCGTGGCCTGCCTTATGTGCGCAGCAAGATCGCAGCAAGCCTGGATGGCCGCACAGCTTTGCAGAATTGCAAGAGCCAGTGGATTACCGGCGAAGCGGCCAGGCAAGACGTGCAGCATTGGCGTGCGCAAGCTGGGGCTATCATTACCGGTGTAGGCACAGTCCTTATGGATAATCCGACCATGAACGTACGCCTGGATAATGTGAGCCGCCAGCCATTACGTATCATTATCGATAGCCAGCTACGCACACCATTGAACTGCAATATGCTGAATTCCATTAAACATAGTCCGGTGCTGATTGTCTATGCAGTAGATGCCCAGCAGCGCCATCAAGCGCTAAGCGCATTGGGAGCAGAGTTATTATGTTTGCCCAATGCGCAAGGCAAGGTGGATTTGAAAACTTTGCTCAAACACCTAGCGGCGATGGATATCAATGAAATACTGCTAGAGGCTGGACAAAGCTTGAATGGCGCTTTTTTAAATGCCAATTTACTGGATGAATTGATCTTATATTACGCACCTAAATTAATGGGATCTGACGCGATGGGCATGTTTGCGATTCCCGAACTTTCAGAAATGAAACAAGCGATCGATCTGCAGATTTTAGATATACGCCAATTCGGGCAAGATATCAGGATGCGCGCTAAACCCAGCTATTCATAAAATGCTCATTGATACCCATTGCCATCTTGACGCTACCGAACTGGATCGTGACCGGGCTGCTGTGCTGGCGGCGTCACAGGAAAAAGGCGTGGCAGCTATCGTAGTGCCTGCTATTGCGCGCGATAACTTTGATGCAGTTATCCAGCTTTCACAGCAATATCCACAATGCGTTTATGCATTCGGCATCCATCCTTTATTTGTCGATGGCGCGAAGCCGGAGGATATCAGCAGCCTGAGAAGCTATGTGGAGAATAATACACCGGTGGCCATCGGTGAGATTGGTCTGGATTACTTTGTCACCAAAGCCAATATCGAAACACAGACTTATTATTTTACCGAGCAGCTTAAAATCGCTAAAGATTACGATTTGCCGGTTTTGCTGCATTCACGGCGTTCTGTGGACGATGTGCTTAAATACCTCCGTCGCTTTAAATTAAAGGGCGGCATTGCCCATGCATTTAATGGTAGCCTGCAGCAAGCAGAACAGTTTATACAGTTAGGCTTTAAATTAGGCTTTGGCGGTGCCATGACTTATGACAGAGCCTTAAGAATACGTGAGCTGGCTATTAAACTACCCTTAGACGCTATTGTGCTAGAAACCGACTCGCCGGATATTCCACCGGAATGGCTAGGTCATCACGGCAGAAATACACCGCTGGAACTACCTAAAATCGCAGAGGTTTTAGCGGATTTAAGAGGTGAAAATATAGCGCAAGTGGTTGATATTACTAGTTCGAATGCTATAAAAGTGATGCCAAAATTAGCTGACTTATGCACACGACCTAAAGCATTACATTAAGAATTGTAAAAAAGTGTTACTAATCAATGGGTATTATTTAAGTTATTGATTTATATACTATTAATATTAGATTAAAATTTAAGCGTTTTGAAAAAAGCCTTATAAAATCCAATGTTACATTTTCAAGTCACAATTATTCACAAAGTTATCCACAGATATTGTGGAGAGTATTTTCGAATTCAGGGAACTTTTTAAAAGTCAACTTTAATAATTAAAAATTTATGTTAATAAATCAACAAGCCTATCGGACTATTTGGCCTTCATCTGAAGCAGGCAATCATTCGAAAATCGTCAAAATAATTGATCAAACGAAATTACCGCATACATTTACGATTGTTGAGATCAATTCACTTGAACAAATGATCACTGCAATCAAGACCATGCAGGTGAGAGGTGCGCCGCTAATAGGTGCCGCCGCAGCGTATGGGCTTAGCTTGGCTGCGCAGAAAGATTGTAGTGATGCATCCCTGTCTGCCTCAGCACAGCAACTGATACAAAGCCGCCCGACTGCGGTGAATTTGCGCTGGGCTGTGCAACGTATGCTAAATAAATTATTAACGTTAAACCCAGCGATACGCCTGGATGCAGCTTGGACAGAAGCCGCTAGCATATGCGATGAAGATGTGGAATTGAACCAAGCCATTGGCCAGCATGGGTTGGCATTAATCAAGAACTTACAACTCCAGCAACCGTCAACTCAATTAAGGCCTATCAATATCCTAACTCATTGCAATGCGGGCTGGCTGGCTACAGTGGATTTCGGCACGGCATTGGCACCTATATATGCAGCGCATGACGCTGGGATTGATGTACATATATGGGTGGATGAAACACGCCCACGCAATCAAGGTGCGAGTTTAACGGCTTGGGAATTGGCACAACACGGCGTACCGCATACGGTCATTAGCGATAATGCAGGCGGACATTTGATGCAGCACGGACAAGTGGATATGGTGATCGTTGGCGCTGACCGCGTGACGGCCAGCGGTGATGTTTGCAATAAGATCGGCACCTATTTAAAAGCGCTCGCTGCGTTTGATAACCGTGTGCCATTTTATGCAGCGGTACCATCACCTACGATTGATTGGCTGATTAAAGATGGCGTTAGCGAAATCGAGATCGAAGAGCGTGATGCCCGGGAAGTTAGCTGGATGAGCGGAAAACTGGAAAATGGCCAGACTGCGGAAGTGAATATCCTGCCGCCAGAAACACGAGTAGCTAACCCGGCTTTTGATGTAACGCCAGCCAGGCTGGTCACTGGTATTATTACTGAGCTCGGTGTTTATGAACCAAGTCAGTTGAATCATATTAAAAGTCAGGCTATGTAGAAGATGAGTATGATGCAAGCCCGGCGTGAGCAGTTACTTGATGTCAGCCAGCAATTGGCCGGCTTGGGGTTAAACCGTGGCACTTCCGGGAATGTGAGCGTCCGCGTGGAAAGTCCCCTGCAGCCGCCTGGTTTTTTAATCACACCGTCAGGACTGCCTGTAGACAAAATGACGCCAGCCGACATGGTGTGGATGGATTTTGCCGGGAAAGCCGCGGGTTCCAGGCAGCCATCCAGCGAATGGCGTTTTCACCTGGACATTTTAGCGAGCAAGCCGGAAGTCAACGCAGTAATTCATACGCACAGCATGTTTGCGACCACGCTCAGTACCTTCCGCAAGGATATCCCAGCTTTCCATTACATGATCGCATTAGCTGGCGGCGATAGTATCCGCTGTGCGCCTTATGCGCTATTTGGCAGCCAGTTGCTTTCTGACTTTGCCATTGAAGCTCTGGAAGACCGCAAGGCTTGTTTGCTGGCCAATCACGGCATGATCGCAGTAGGTGAAACGCTGGAAAAAGCGCTGAATATCACCCAGGAAGTCGAAACTCTTTGCGAGCAATATTTACGCGCTTTGCAGGTCGGTCAGCCTTATATCCTCAGCAAGCAGGAAATGCAGGAAGTACAGGAAAAATTCAAGACCTACGGCAGCTGGGCAACTAAAACCTGATCAAGATTTACTTCATTCGATAAACGATATCGCTGAAAGCAAAAGTAAAGTATTTTATTTTGGCATAACGTTTTGAGAGGGCTTCGTTTTGCGGTAAAATCTATTCCCGTCTGCAACAAAAAACAAGTCCTTTCCCATGACCAAATATGTATTCGTAACCGGCGGTGTTGTTTCTTCTCTTGGTAAAGGTATCGCTGCCGCCAGCCTTGGCGCAATCCTGGAATCCCGTGGCATCAAAGTCACCATGCTGAAGCTGGATCCTTACATCAACGTTGACCCGGGTACCATGTCACCATTCCAGCACGGTGAGGTTTTTGTGACAGATGACGGTGCGGAGACCGATCTGGATCTAGGCCACTATGAGCGCTTCATCAGCCAGCGCATGGGCAAACGCAATAATTTCACGACCGGTCAAATCTACGAAACCGTCATCAAAAAAGAACGCCGCGGGGAATACCTAGGCAAAACCGTTCAAGTCATTCCACACATTACCGATGAGATCAAAAACCATGTAAAACGTGGTGCAGAAGGCGCTGACGTGGCGATTGTCGAAGTGGGCGGTACGGTAGGTGACATTGAGTCATTGCCATTCCTTGAAGCGATTCGCCAGATGGGTTTTGAAGAGGGCCGTAACAACGCCTGTTATATCCATCTTACATTGCTACCGTGGATTCCAACCGCTGGTGAACTTAAAACCAAGCCAACTCAGCACTCAGTAAAAGAGTTACGCGAGATTGGTATTCAACCGGACATTCTATTGTGCCGTGCTGACCGCAATATTCCTGATGATGAACGCAAGAAGATTGCCTTGTTTACCAATGTGGCTCCTGAAGCGGTCATCAGTGCAATTGACGCTGATTCCATCTACAAAATTCCAGGTTTATTGCATGACCAGATGATCGACGAAATCGTCTGTCACAAGTTAGGTATCTTGGCTAAAGCAGCCGATTTATCCAGCTGGGAAAAAATTGCCTACGCCCTAGCTAATCCTAAACATGAAGTGAATGTAGCGTTTGTGGGTAAATATGTTGACCTTACCGAGTCTTACAAATCGCTCACAGAAGCCTTGATCCATGCGGGTATCCACACTGAATCCAAAGTGAAGATACATTACATGGATTCTGAAGAAATCGAGCAGAACGGCACCGATGTCCTGAAAAAAATGGACGCGATCTTGGTACCTGGCGGTTTCGGTAAACGCGGTACGGAAGGCAAGATCGCTGCGATCGGTTATGCAAGAAAGAACAAGATTCCATATTTGGGTATCTGCCTGGGTATGCAATTAGCGGTGATTGAATTTGCACGTAACCAAGCGAAATTGACCGACGCAAACAGTACTGAATTCAATCCGGATAGTCCGCATCAATTGATTGGCCTTATTACCGAATGGCAAGCGGCCGACGGTAAATTAGAAACTCGTTCAGAAGATTCAGACTTGGGCGGCACCATGCGTTTAGGTGCACAAGCTTGCCCGATTGAGCCGAATACATTGGCTTCCACCATCTATGGCAAAGAAGTGAATGAGCGCCATAGGCACCGTTACGAAGTGAACAATAATTACGTTGAGCAATTAAAAGCCGCAGGCTTGGTAATTTCCGCGAGGACGCCGACAGAAGACTTATGCGAGATGATCGAGTTGCCTCAGGATGTGCATCCCTGGTTTGTGGCTTGCCAGTTCCACCCGGAATTCACCTCTAACCCGCGCACCGGTCATCCGCTGTTCACTGCGTATATTAACGCCGCGTTGGCGCACAAAGGTATCAAGTAGTTTATTGAAAAATATTAAGGATAGTTATGCAGTTATGTGGATTTGAAGTTGGCCTGGATAAACCATTGTTTCTAATCGCAGGACCATGCGTAATCGAGTCACAACAAATGGCAATCGATACCGCCGGCCAATTGAAAGAAATCGCTGCTGCTGTCGGTATTCCGTTTATTTACAAATCTTCATACGATAAAGCGAACCGCAGTTCTACCAAGACTTTCCGTGGCTTTGGCATCACTGAAGGCTTAAAGATTTTAGATGAAGTGCGCCGCCAGATTGGTGTGCCGATTTTGACCGACGTACATACTACAGAACAAGTGCCGGAAGTAGCCAGTGTGGTGGATGTGCTGCAAACACCAGCATTCTTATGTCGCCAAACTGATTTTATTGTGGCAGTTGCGACCTGTGGAAAGCCGGTCAATATTAAAAAAGGTCAGTTCTTGGCACCACACGATATGCTGCAAGTGGTGAATAAAGCGAAAGAAGCTAATGGCGGCGCAGATACGATTATGGTTTGCGAGCGCGGTGCATCATTTGGTTACAATACGCTGGTATCGGATATGCGCGGCTTGGCGATTATGCGCGAAACCAATTGCCCGGTCGTGTTTGACGCTACACACTCTGTACAGCAGCCAGGCGGCCAAGGCGATAAAAGCGGCGGCCAGCGTGAGCATGTGCCGGTATTAGCTCGTGCTGCCGTAGCTAGCGGTATTGCCGGTGTATTTATGGAAACACATCCTGATCCGGCCAAAGCCCTGTCAGACGGGCCAAATGCGTGGCCATTGCACAAAATGCAAGATTTGCTGTCAGTGCTAGTGGATATGGACAAACTGGTGAAAAAAGCCGGATTTATTGAGTCCACACTCTAATCATCCATCCATAAACAGATAATCAACTAAATTTAAAGAAAAGAACCTAAAGGAAAAGTCATGAGCGCTATTGTCGATATCATCGCCCGCGAAATTTTAGATTCACGCGGTAACCCAACTGTTGAAGCGGACGTATTGCTGGAAAGCGGCGTGATTGGCCGTGCTGCAGTGCCATCAGGTGCCTCTACGGGTGCCAAAGAAGCAATGGAATTGCGTGATGGTGACAAAGGTCGCTACTTGGGCAAAGGCGTGCTGCAAGCCGTTGAGAACGTGAATACTGAAATCACCGAAGCGATTATCGGTTTAGATGCCGAAGAACAAAGCTTCATCGACAAAACCTTGATTGAATTAGACGGCACTGAGAATAAAGACCGTTTAGGCGCGAATGCATTGTTAGCGGTTTCTATGGCTTGTGCACGTGCAGCAGCGGAAGAATCAGGCCTGCCTTTATACCGCTACTTAGGCGGTTCAGGCAGCATGCAATTGCCAACGCCGATGATGAACATCATCAATGGTGGTGCCCACGCAGATAACAGCGTGGACATGCAAGAGTTCATGATTATTCCGGCTGGCCTGCCTACATTCCGCGAAGCGATGCGTTGTGGTGCAGAAGTGTTCCATCAACTAAAAAAGACTTTACATAAAAAAGGCTTGGCAACCACAGTAGGTGATGAAGGTGGTTTCGCACCAAACCTGCCGTCTAACGAAGCAGCGATTCAATTGATCCTGGAAGCGATTTCAGAAGCCGGTTACGAGCCTGGCCGTGATGTATATCTGGGCTTGGATTGCGCCAGTACCGAGTTCTACAAAGACGGTAAATACCATTTGGAATCAGAAGGTCTGCAATTGACTTCCGCACAATTCACTGATTATTTAGCAACTTGGGTGGATAAATACCCAATCATCAGTATCGAAGATGGCATGAGCGAGTTCGACTGGGAAGGTTGGGACATCCTTACTAAACGCTTAGGCAAAACGACACAGCTAGTAGGCGATGACTTATTCGTAACTAATTCAAAAATCCTGCGTGAAGGCATCAAACGCGGCGCGGCAAACTCTGTACTCATTAAAGTGAACCAGATTGGTACATTGACTGAGACTTTCCAAACCATTGAAATGGCAAAACGTGCTGGTTATACCGCTGTGGTTTCACACCGCTCTGGTGAGACCGAAGATACAACGATTGCGGATATTTCAGTGGCAACAAACGCACTGCAAATCAAGACCGGTTCATTGTGCCGTAGCGAACGTATTGCCAAATACAATCAATTATTACGTATTGAAGAAGAGTTGGGCGACGCAACGAGCTATGCGGGTTTAGCAGCGTTCTATCAGCTTTTTAAATAATTCAACCGTTACTGCCTAGTGATATCAAAACTAATGATTTGGCATGCAGTACAAGGCGCGCGGCGCGCAGAAGCCGAGATAGTATGTTGTAATACAGCGAGTTTGCGAGCACCGCAGCAACGCTGTAATGCAGCCAAAGCATTGTTTTGAAAGCCCTGACGTTAATATTTGTAGTACTGATTGCCCTACTGCAATATCCTCTATGGCTAGGGAAGGGCAGCTGGCTACGCGTATGGGATTTGAGTCATCAAATATCCAAACAGCAAGAAAAAAATAATGCATTAAAAGCGCGTAACGATACGTTGGATGCAGAAGTACGTGACTTGAAAAGCGGCCGTGCCGCCATTGAAGAGCGTGCTCGCAGTGAATTAGGGATGGTGAAACAGGATGAAGTGTTTTACCAAGTGCTGGAAGGCCCTATGCCAGTGATCGTTCCGCCGCCGACAATCGCTCCCGAAGCCACAAAAGCAGATATACCAATTATTGTTAAAGTACCTGCTAAAAACGGAACTACTACATCAGCTGTGCCTCCTGCCAGTTCGCCTAAAACTGCTGTCACACCAAGTCCGGCAAATAATCCTGTATCTAATAACAAAGCCCAGCCAGAAAAATCTACCCTGGAAAAAGGCCGTTTGTCCCTGCAGCCAATCAATCCTGTTCAGCAAATTGAACCCGCGCCAGCAAATAAACCAGAAGAAAAATCTAAAACAGCAGAAAAGCCTAAGGAAGACAAACCAAAAAAAGCGAAAGCTGATCCTTTGGAAGCTGCTAAAGCCGTACTAAAACAGCAATAACTTAGTTAGGGTTAACTAGCCTAAGCCTCGTCTAGCGGATATGGCAACGGTTTGATGCTTAGTTTCAATCCATTCCAATAAATACCTTCTTCGATATTTTCTAAACGGCTTTCAGCGAGTACATCATAACCGCCTTCAATTGCTTGGGCACTACGCACGATTTTACCTATCGTCTGTTTATTGGTATCAGTAATATCATCACCCACCAATGGCGCTGCAGCAGTATCCAAATGCGCAAGCTGAGTCCGGCGTTTAACCTTACCTAAGTAATGCGTACGAGCGACGATTTCTTGGCCGGTATAACAACCTTTTTTGTAATTGATCGCATTAAGTGCATCCAGGTTTAGCATCTGCGGTACGAATTCTTCCTGAGTTTTCAAAATGACGTCTGGAATACCGACTTGAATTTCAAGCAGTTCCCAAGCTAGAGCACCGACCGGCTTGGCATGTTCTTTCAAGGCGTTCCAGACTACCTTAGCGTAACTTGGATTGGTAAAGATTTCATAACGAGGCGCTTTACCAGGTAGTTTGATTAACGCACCATTTTCGCTATTCGCTAATTCATAGTCCGTAAGTGGTACGGCCGGAAATAGTGTGCTTAGCAGGGTAGCCGCATCATTGCCGCATAAACCTATCTTAATGATAGATTCGCTGACGTCAGTAATGACGACTTTGCTGCGCATGACGTACATTCTTAAGCGCTTGGCAATGCTTTCTACCAATTCTTTCGGCATCTGCAGGTGTATATGATTATAATGCGAAAACGCCAGGAACAGCGCTAACAGGCGGCCTTTAGGGTTGCAATAGCCGGTGTAGTGCGCGTTGTTGCCAGAGAGTTGTTTGATATCATTGGTAACCTGGCCTTGCAAAAAAGTAAACGCATCGGCACCATCCAGTTCTAGCAAACCTAGATGCGATAAATCGCAAATTATTGTATCTTTGCTAGCGTGTAACTTGCCTGTAGGGTCAACAAAATGGATTACTTTGGAATCTTCGATGACTGCATTAGAGCTGCTTTGGAGGAATTGATGCCATTCTTGCATTACACTAACCTTTACAAATAATTAAACAATAACATGAAGCCAATCCAAGTCGATTTCAAGCCCTCGTTCGTTTTCATCGGTATTATTATATCCGCCAGCTTGGCATCAGGCTTGACCTTAATCTCAATGCCGCTGATCTGGCAGATTAAATTGCCGATAATGCTAGTCATCATTATTGCTTCAGTTTACACCATACTCCATCATGGTTTGCTGCGCATGCCAGGCGCTATCATCAGTTTAAGGGTAGATATCAATAGTGAGTTATATGTAATGCATAAAGATGGGAAAGAGCTGAAGGTAGGCGTAACTGTAAACACTACGGTTACGCCGTATTTAGTAGTGTTAAATTTTCAGGAAGCTAATATTGCCTGGTATCAGCGCTTGTACAACCATACGCTCATTGTGCTGCCTGATAGCACAGATAGTGAAGCTTTCAGGCAACTGCGGGTATGGTTACGCTGGGCAAATAACTTAGGAAATAATCAAACTGTAGTTAAACCGTAACAGCCTTGTTTTTGCGGCGTTTTAAATAAGCCATCCATTGGTTTTTGAAAGTGCTGACAGGATGCTTGGGCATGTAAGCCGCAATTACAAATATTCCAGCCAAAGCCGCTAAGAAAGGGCTTAACAGGAATGGTGCGATATCATAACGGGCGGGCTTTTGTTTCTTCATGGCCTGAATCACATTATCCAGACTGCTGCCAAGCACATAATTGGCATCGATCTCTTTAGTCAGTGATTTGAGGTAATCCTGATCCACATGAGACAAAAAGCGATCATTTTCACCACCGGCTACGTTATCATCGCGTACACCTAAATTTGCCTCGGAAATCTGTGCAATACCCGGCTGCATAGCGAAAGACTCATTGGACCAGAAACCAATGAGCTGATTTTTCTCGTCATACTTAGGGATTTCAGTACCTTTGTTAGGATCGCCAATACCGACGAACAGCCATCCAGTACCACCTTGGAAATCTTCCAGGTTTTTGGTATTGAATGCATGCAATTTCGGCGCTTCTTCACCATCGGTAAAATAAACGACTTGCGCTGGTTCCGGGAATGTACGAATCACGCGCGCTAGAGTAAACAGGCTTTCACGGATACGGCTGTTACCGGACCACGCAGTGCGCCAATCTAAATGGTCAATGGTATCTTGCAAGGCTTCAAAGTTATCGCAAACTTCGATTGGCGTATATAACGCTGCAACGCTCACCCCAGCAAACAGGCCAATACTCACATTGGTACCGCAAGGCAAAGAGGCGATCACGTCATGCATCATACGCTGGGTATAAGCCATACGGCTTGCTGGCTTACCATCGACCTTCATATCGATCACGTTCATACTCTGTGAGATATCCGCTACGAGGATATAGCTGTAGATATTGTGCTTGAGCGGTATGGTAGGCCTGAACAGCGCTAGTAATAAGCAGATAAGCGCTGCCAGCAATAAAGCACTGTCACGGCGGTGACGCAGGTAATTAAGAAGTTTCATAGACTATTTTGCTTGTAGATCATGGTAAACCAACGGGAATATTGCCCATAATCAAACCGGCTTTCTCGTCGCCGCCCACGCCAGGGGTAGGCGTGCTTGGTAGCATGGTTAAGATACGGTCCAGGTTATGCTTGGTTTTCCAGTTAGTATTGTCCAGTTTCAGCGAGTTCACATAAGCCGCTTTGGCTTGGCGCAGCAGGTATTCAGCTTCGTCACGCACGGTATTATTTGTGCCGTTGATCGCTAGGCCGCGTAGAAAATAGATATTACCGATGTTGTGGTAAATCACCGCTTTCTGTTTGGTTTCCGCTTTGGGTAATAAATTACTGAATATCAGCGCAGACTCTTTGAAACGTTCTTTTTTGGCTAACCAGTATGCAGTAGCGAATTTCGCTTCGAAGCTTTCTCTATCGGTTTCTGGCGTCCTGCCTTCCATCACCGCTTTATTGAAAGCTTGTATCTCATGAATTCGCTTGGTTTCTACCGTAATGTAGAAAATTGTCGCTAAAGCAATCGCAATCAAAAGCCAAGTGAGCTTTTTTGAGGTGAGTTTAAATCGATGCCCGGTTTCGTGGCTCGTTAAACTGGTGTCTATCATTAAGCTTGCCGCCATGTTCGCATCTCCAAATATTTTACAGCGATCAATAAACCAATCATCAGTGCCGCCAGGAAGTAGCAGAGTTGGGTAAACTCATGTCCCGCGATACGTTGTTGGTATTTAATCGGTTTTTTCTCTTTTTGATTAATATCGTTAATCGCGCTTGCCAATGCTTTCGGGTCTTCCGCTTCATAAGCAGTAAAAGGCGTATTCAACGATTTAAAGAAATTATTCAATTCGATCTCGGCTGGTAATGCCTTATCTTCATCTGGCTTGTAATTAGTATCAAAGATACTAATGCCGCCAGGCTGGCGCAGTACGATCCAATACAGGCTTACATGCAAGCGCTCGAACCATTCTTTAAGTTTCTGCTGAGTTTCTGCAGGAACACGACCGGCACCGTCAGATAACAGGATGATTGCGCGTGAACCTGAATCAGGAACGTTATCGAACAGTCCCGCACCTGAAGTCAAGCCGCTGCCAATATTGGTCTGGAATAATGAGTTGCCTGATGTTGCTTGTACTGCAGCTAATATCGCATCGCGATTCTCTGTGAGTGGCAACACATACATAGCAGAGTTGCTGAACGTGATCATACCCATCATGTCGTTTTTACGCTGCTTGATGAAGTCTGTCATCAAACGGCTTGCAGCAGCAGATTTGGTTTCACCTACTTTGCCATCGGCGCCATTACCGGAAAACGGGTCATCCATACTGGCGCTTCGATCAAGCACTAAAGCGATTTGTGCGCCTATGCCAACTTTTTCCACACTCTGTTCTGAGGTATGCGGGCCAGAAAGTCCTAATACGATGAATATCAAAGCTAATACAGCTAATATTTTTAAGATAAGCCCAAGCAAGTCCGATAACGGATCTTTAGGCAACATCTCATTCCATGAGTAATGGCGTGAATGGCTACGTTCCAGCAACAAAGGCAGGAATGCGAGCGGTAACAACCATAACAACCAAGCGTTATAAAAAATCATACGATACCTACGCTATGCTTTGCTGCTTGCAGGGGCAACGTCAGGTGTCAGCCCACGTTCGCAGTCACGGCAATGGCGGGCAAAGGCTTTGAGCCATGCCAAGTTTTGCGATTTGCTATCTGGATTAGGGGTAGATTCGAAGAACGCATGACGTGACACTTCAAAGAAAGCTAGTAGATCATTTCTCACCTCAGCAAATGCCGGCTTCTGGGCAATAAACTCGTCTACACCACCTTTAAACACTGTATGTTGCGCAGTTTTGTTCAGTGCCAGATGTAACCTTGAAACCGCTTGCTGCAAGCCTTGTTGGTTATCCGGCAATTTACGGAGATCACGTAATGCCTTGGCAAACGGTGCGCCCATACGTGGTAACCATGCGCGATTGCCGAGGATATATAACAAACCTAGCAATACCAAAGCTAATATACCGGTCGCGATATCGCGATTACGCTGGTGTGTTTTAGCATCCAACACTAATGGGCCGCGTAAGCCGCTCATGTCTTGTTCAACCTTTACCGAACCGAATACTGCAAGCGGTGAAATACGGAAGTTCCAGCTTGGTACACGGTATTGCACTAAAGATGCCTTGCCTTTTGCATTGACAAATTTGAAATGCAATATCTCAGCAGGTAAGGCCCCTGGTTTTGCAACAACGTTGTTAGTCAGAACCTGGTAATCCACATCAATCACATAGATATGGCTACTATCATGGTCAGTTTCGCTTAATTTGACACTGCTGACATCGATGCCGATGACTTTGCCTTTCCAGCGACGTTCATAGCCGACAATAGGAATCGAAGTGTTGACCAATGAATAAGGTTTTTTTACTTCCAGCGTAATCACGCGTTTTAAAATGTCGCCAACGGTATAACCAACATCACGTTCTGGGTTTGTGATCTGAATTTTGATCACGCCTTCTGGCGCGTCCGGCAAAGGCACATCACCTTCCGCTACAGCAAAGCTGGTATTACTTACTAGCAGTAATGTGAACAGGCTAGCCAGCTTAAGAAAAGTCAGCTTTTTGAACAAAGAGTGCTTTAAATTCATCATGTTATGCAGCAATAAATTGGTGGAAGTATTCGGTAAGGTCGTCTGCATCAAAAGTACTTTCAAGGAAGATTGGCGGCGTATCGAACTGCATGAATAATGCGTTGATCGCGGCTTTGCGTGCTTCAAAACTTTCAATAATGCGTTGTTTGTAATCTTTACGCAGGAACAAAGTACGTTTTGCGCCGGTTTCTGAATCGGTAATATTAGTGATGCCGAAATCCGGTAAATCTTCGTATTCACCTTTATCCCACAACACGATAGGTACTACATGATGTCGGAGAAGCTCACCCATGGCAGCTTCCAAGTCTTTCAATGGCATATGGAAATCCGAGATCAGGAATATCAAGGCACGTTCACGGGTAAGGTAGCGCATCACATCCAGCAGTCCACGGCTATTTTCCGCAGTCGGATGATATTCGTGTAGCTTATCGGCCATCTCCAGCGCATGATGCGGCTTGAAAGAAGCCGGTGTTAACCAGTCTTCACGTACTTCTTCATCAAAACCGATAAATGTGAACGGGTCACCAGCATGGCTAGCAGATTGCGCAATGGATTTTACGATATCGCTTGCAATCGCCAGTTTACGGAAGTGACTGCCAAAATTCATTGAAGCTGATAAATCGCATAATGCGTAGATCGGGCTGATACTCTTCTGGTTGAAGATACGTACATGCACCTGTTCCAGCGGATCGCGGATAGTCTGGCGTATATCGATACGACGTGGATCAGGGTATGAGAGCAGGGTGGTATGCCCACGGAACTCCATACCCATTCCACGCTGGTTACTGTTATGACTACCCGGGTGGCGGGCGCGTGAACGCCAGCCGATGGAGTAGTAAAACTTCTTGATGTCTTCTGCGATCATGGAAAAACTTAAGGTGCAGCTACTGCGTTAATGATGTTGGTCAATAATTCACGGCCAATCTCATTACGGCGCATCTCATAAACCGGGCTAAATACCAACCTATGTGCAATCGTAGAGTGGAACACGGCATGGATGTCGTCCGGTAATACTGCGCTACGGTCGTTCAGCCAAGCGTTAACACGGGCCGCACGCATCATCATCGCGATACCGCGTGGGCTGGCACCAGATACCACTAGGCGCTTCATGTCGACGTTCTCAACTTTTACACCAAAAGCGCTAGGGTCTTTAGTCGCACGCCATAAATCTAATGAATAGGCTTTTAAGGTCGGGCTCGCTTCAATGGTATTTTGCAGGTTCGCTGCAAACGCATTCAATTGGTCAAATTGCAACACATCCGGTTTAACCGTATCTACCAGCACATCAACGTTATGGAATTTAGTATCGAATACCAATGATTCCATAATCGCTGCATCGCTAGGTACCACGATAGGAATTTCCATCATGAAACGGTCACGCGCTGCGGAAGGAATATCGAATGTTTCTTCTTTTTCAACCTGGTTACGGTCAGCAAATACGAGCATGTGCGGGAAATAATGTTCTGAGTTGAACGCTGTTAATGAGCGTTCTGCCATCACGCGCAATAGTAGTGAGTGAACTTGCGGACGGGCACGGTTGATCTCGTTAAAGAAGAAAACCGATAGATTCTCGCCACTCATTAGCAGTGGGCCTGGGCTAACATGCGGTTTACCGTCTTCGCCCAAATAGGTGTGGTATACCAAATCATTAGGCATCAAGTCGATGGTGCCTTCAATACGTTGGTAGCCACCGCCAATGCCACGGGTGAAAGCACGTAGCAAAGTAGTTTTACCTACGCCCACATCGCCTTCCAGCAATACGTGCCCGCGGGCGAAAATTGAAGTGGTAATCAGGCGTATAGGCGTTTGTTGGCCTACTACTACTTTATTGACTTCTGATTCAAGGGTAAGCGCATGATTGCGCCAATCGGCCAGCTGACGGTCACTCATCGAAATTTTCCGTATCTTTTTGAAATGGTTAAAATGAAGTTGGCTTGTATAGTAAACGTTTTTTTATCAGGGGTAAACAGATCTGTATACCCCTAAGCCAAATTTATATAAATATTTTTTGTAGGCAATTGAAATTTAATCGAATATACCCATAAATAGTATAAACATGCGTAATTAAAGTGAATAAGGCTTTCGCTAAAGTCGTTTTCCAGCGAAAATAGCACAAATTTAATCTAACTATAATATACGTATGCAAAGACAAAATAGTTTCACCAAAGAAGAATTATTAAAGTGCGGCCGGGGGGAAATGTTCGGCGAAGGCAATGCACAATTACCGTTGCCGCCGATGTTGATGTTTGACCGCATTGTTTCGATTACTGAAGATGGCGGTGCTTACGGTGCAGGCCAAATTGTGGCTGAAATGGATATATCACCGGACTTGTGGTTTTTTCAATGCCATTTTACCGGTGACCCTGTGATGCCGGGCTGCTTAGGCTTGGATGCCATGTGGCAATTAGTAGGTTTTTATTTAGGATGGATGGGCGGCCCAGGTCGTGGTCGTGCTTTAGGTGGGGGCGATGTTAAATTCACCGGTCAGGTATTGCCAACCCATAAAATGATTACTTACAAGATTGATTTAAAACGAGTCATTATGCGTAAGTTGGTCATGGGTATTGCTGATGCGCGCATGGAAGTGGATGGCCGCGAGATTTATGTAGCGCAAGATTTGCGCGTAGGCTTGTTTACTCGTACAGATAATTTTTAGTTTAAATTCTATTTAAAAATATTTTAAAATTACTAAGCTGATACAAAATATAGCCGTCGAAATTGGATCAATAAAATGATGAACTTTTTTTTCAGGAGAGCACGATAATGCGTCGTGTCGTAGTAACAGGATTAGGTATTGTTTCCAGTTTAGGGAACAACAAATCCGAAGTTTTGGATAGTTTGAAACAGGGTAAATCCGGGATTACGTTTCAACAGGAATACGCCGATCACGGCATGCGTTCGCAAGTTGCAGGCTCCGTTAAAAACCTCGATATCGAAGCTTTAATTGACCGTAAATTGCTGCGTTTCATGGCAAAAGGTCACGCATATGCCTGGATCGCATTACAAGAAGCAATTGCAGATGCCAAGTTGGCTGAAGACCAAGTTTCTAATGTGCGCACCGGTATCATCGTTGGCGGCGGCGGTCCATCTACTGAAAGTATTGAAGAAAGTAATGCCGTTCTTGCAGAAAAAGGTATTCGCCGTGTAGGTCCATACATGGTGACTAAAGCCATGTGTAGCGGTATTGTGGCAACTCTTGCTACTGGCGCTAAAATCAAAGGCGTTAATTACGGTATCAGCTCCGCTTGTTCTACCAGCGCGCATTGTATAGGCGCTGGTGTTGAGCAGATTCAATTAGGCAAACAAGATATTGTGTTTGCGGGCGGCGGTGAAGAAGAGCACTGGTCATTGTCATACCTGTTTGACGCGATGGGCGCCATGTCCAGCAAATACAACGATACTCCGGAAAAAGCTTCAAGAACTTACGATGCAAACCGTGACGGCTTCGTGATTTCTGGTGGCGGCGGTATCGTTGTGCTAGAGGAATATGAACACGCTAAAGCACGTGGTGCCAAAATTTATGCAGAAGTCGTTGGCTACGGTGCAACGTCAGACGGTTACGACATGGTCGCACCAAGTGGAGAGGGCGCAGTACGTTGCATGAAGCTCGCGTTGGAAGGTCTTGATAGCCCTATTGACTACATCAACACTCACGGCACAAGTACGCCAGTGGGTGATACTAAAGAGTTGGAAGCGATCCGCGAAGTCTTCGGCGAAAATGGCTTGAATCAGAGCCCGGCGATTGCTTCAACCAAATCATTATCCGGCCATGCTTTAGGCGCAGCGGGTGTGAATGAAGCGATTTATACATTGCTGATGATGGAAAACGGTTTCATTGCTGCGTCGGCTAATATCGAAGAGCTGGATCCAGCTGCAGAAGGCCTGAATATCGTGCGTCAGCGCATTGATAACGCGAAAATCGAGACTGCGCTTTCAAACAGTTTCGGCTTTGGCGGCACCAACGCAACGCTGACCTTCTCTACCAAAAATATTTAAATTATACTTTCAACGCATGGTTTTGTTACTAGGTTTCTAGCTTAGTAGCAAGCCCACTGCGACATTCCTGCCTTCACCCATCAATATATTGTAAGTCCTGCACGCAGCTGCAGTGCTCATACATTCCAGGCTGATACCTATTTCTGTGAGTGCGCTGGTGAGCTTAGGATGAATGAATCTATGGCTAGCACCTGTACCTAATAAAACCACTTCTGGTTTTAAAGTGGCAATCAGCGCGATATTTTCTGCCCTTAAATTCTCAAAATCTTTTACTTCCCATGGTTCGATAATTTGGTTCGGCATGAGGATCAGGTTGGAAGAGTGCCGTATTTTATTGATTGCAACCCAGCCGGTTTCATAGCCTGTGATTAAGTTATTACCATCAGCATTTGTTAAATGTAGTTTCATGCCAAATATTTTACCAATTTAAATAGAGTGCTAGGGTTAAGTTTGTTTTGACAAGTCACTTTAAAATAAATTGAGTTAATTCAAAGCGATAATTTCATTTAGTCACGTATAAAACATCGCGAAAAAGACGAGCTTTCATTGCCTGCAAGGGTACTCACAGGGTAAGATATCGTTCTTTAATTGCATGCTAATACCAGCGTGCTAAATAACGGTGTTATTAACACCAAACGCATTGCTAACGATGCGGAAACTATATGAAATCACCTATCAATAAACTGGAAAAATCCAACAAGCTCAATAACGTTTGCTACGATATTCGTGGCCCGGTGTTGCAGCGAGCCCGTCAGATGGAAGACGAAGGCCAGCGCATCATCAAGCTTAATATCGGCAATCCAGCCCCTTTTGGTTTTCTGGCGCCGGAAGAGATTCTGCAGGATGTGATCCGTAATATGGATACTGCTTCTGGTTATACCGATTCCAAAGGTTTGTTTGCTGCACGTAAAGCCATCATGCATTACACCCAGCAAAAGAATATAAAAGATGTTGAAGTCGATGACATCATCATCGGTAACGGTGTGTCTGAACTCATCGTAATGGCCATGCAAGGGCTGTTGAATAATGGCGACCAGGTATTGGTACCAATGCCAGACTATCCGCTTTGGACAGCGGCTGTGACTTTGGCCGGTGGTACTGCACGTCATTACATGTGTAATGAAGAATCTGGCTGGTTGCCGGATTTAAAAGACATCGAATCAAAAATCACCGCGAATACGCGCGGTATTGTCATTATCAATCCAAATAACCCAACAGGCGCTTTGTATCCTGATGAAACCTTAAAAGGCATTATCGAGATTGCTCGCCATCATGGTTTGGTGATTTTTGCCGATGAGATTTACGACAAGGTCCTGTATGACGGCAACACGCATACCTCTATCGCTTCGTTAGCTGATGACGTGCTGTTCGTGACATTCAATGGATTATCCAAAAATTACCGTACCTGCGGCTATCGCGCTGGCTGGCTGGTGATTTCCGGGGAAAAGAAACACGCCAAAGATTACATTGAAGGCTTGAATATGCTGGCCTCTATGCGTTTGTGCGCCAACGTGCCAGGACAATTAGCGATTCAAACGGCATTGGGCGGCTACCAAAGCATTAACGATTTGGTAGCACCTGCCGGCCGCTTATGCAAACAGCGCGACTTGGCTTACGAGATGCTTACGGCCATCCCAGGTGTCAGCTGCGTTAAGCCTGCTGCAGCCATGTACCTGTTCCCTAAGTTAGATCCAAAAATCTACCCGATCGCTGATGACCAGCAATTTATTTTGGATTTGCTGCTGGAAGAAAAAGTATTGCTGGTACAAGGCACCGGGTTCAATTGGAAGTCGCCTGATCACTTCCGCGTAGTGTTCTTGCCTAATGTAGATGATTTGACTGAAGCGATTAAGCGTATTGCCAGATTCTTGGAAAGTTATAGAAAAAAACATGCAGCTAAAAAACTGCCAAGTGAACACGGAGCATTGGTTTGAGTAAAGAATTAAAAGTATTAAATGTTGGATTGTTAGGTGTTGGTACTGTAGGCGGCGGCACATTCAATGTGCTTAGCCGTAATGCCGATGAGATTACACGCCGCACTGGCCGTCAAATCAAAATCACACACGTTGCTGACCGCAATTTAGAGCTTGCCCGTTCAGTGGTAAGCGACAAAGCTAATATCAGCAGCGACGCATTCGCGCTGGTTGAGAATTCAGAGATTGACGTTGTAGTAGAACTCATTGGCGGTTATACCATTGCCAAAGAACTAGTGCTAAAAGCTATTGCCAATAAGAAGCATGTGGTGACGGCTAATAAAGCGTTGATTGCTTTGCATGGCAACGAAATTTTTGCAGCGGCTAAAGCGAATAACGTGATTGTGGCTTATGAAGCAGCGGTCGCTGGCGGCATCCCAATCATCAAAGCTTTGCGTGAGGGTTTAGGCGCGAATAAGATCGAATGGGTAGCGGGCATCATCAACGGTACCACCAATTTTATCCTTACTGAGATGCGTGAAAAAGGCTTGGCGTTTGCCGATGTATTAGGCGAAGCGCAGCGCTTGGGTTATGCAGAAGCCGACCCGACTTTTGACGTTGAGGGCATTGATGCTGCGCACAAGCTGACTATCATGTCTGCAATCGCGTTTGGCATGCCAATGAAGTTCGAGCACGCTTATACCGAGGGCATTACCAAACTTGAGCAAAAAGATATCAAGTACGCAGAAGAGTTAGGTTATCGCGTTAAGTTATTAGGCATTACAAAAAATACCAATAAAGGTGTAGAGCTCCGTGTGCATCCCACACTAATCCCGGAAAAACGCTTGGTGGCCAATGTGAACGGTGCCATGAATGCGGTGGTAGTAAAGGGTGATGCAGTAGGCCCGACGCTTTACTACGGCGCTGGTGCAGGTGCAGAGCCTACTGCAAGTGCAGTAGTGGCTGACCTGATGGATGTCGCACGTTTGATTGATGCCACGAGCGAACAGCGTGTGCCTTACCTGGCTTTCCAGCCAGAGCAAGTTAAAGACTTGGCAATATTGCCGATAGACGCGGTGCAAAGTGCTTATTACTTGCGCATGCGCGCAAATGACAAGCCCGGTGTATTAGCCAATGTGACCAAGATCTTAGGCGACCGCGATATCTCTATCGATGCGATGATGCAAAAAGAGCCAGATGAGAATGAAACAGAAGCTGATATCGTGATCTTAACCCACGTAACAGTTGAAGCTAACATGAATACAGCGATCGCTGCGATTGAAGCGCTAGACGCCATTGTGGGCACAGTGACACGTATTCGTATGGAAGAATTAAGCAAGTAAAAGATTGATAGTAATTCGCTTTGTGGGATTAAGCGCAAGAACAGCGAATGACGATGACATATGATTTGCATAGGCGAGAAATGAGCGAGCATGCGACGCCGCAATTCGCTCGCAAAGAGGATTAAATGAAATATATTTCTACACGTGGGCAATCGCCTGCACTTATATTTAGCGAAATTTTATTAGGCGGCTTGGCACCCGATGGCGGTTTGTATTTGCCGGAAAGCTATCCGCAATTTACTGATGCTGACTTAACCGCGATGCGTGGTATGAATTACCGCGAATTAGCATTCGCAATTTTGAGCCGTTTGGTAGACGATATCCCGAGTACCGATTTAAAAGCGATTATTGATAAAACCTATCGTGCCGATGTATATAGCTTTACACGACCAAGTCAGAATGCAGAAGATATAACGCCAACGCTGAAACTAGAAGACAACCTTTATTTATTATCTCTTTCCAATGGCCCGACATTGGCTTTTAAAGATATGGCAATGCAGTTGCTAGGTAATCTTTTTGAATATGTGTTAGCCAAAACCGGACAGACCACTAACATCTTAGGAGCGACTTCTGGAGATACAGGCTCTGCAGCTGAGTATGCCATGCGAGGTAAAAAAGGCATCAATGTATTTATGCTGTCACCACATCAAAAAATGAGCCGTTTCCAAACGGCACAGATGTTTAGTTTGCAAGACGAGAACATTTTCAATATTGCTGTAAAAGGCGTATTTGATGATTGCCAGGACATGGTCAAAGCCGTTTCTAACGATGCTGCATTCAAAGCAGAGCATCATATTGGCGCAGTAAACTCTATCAACTGGGGCCGTATCATTGCGCAGGTAGTGTATTACTTCAAAGGCTACTTAGCTGTTACACAAAACAATCAGCAAAAAGTAAATTTTGCCGTGCCATCAGGTAACTTCGGCAATGTCTGTGCGGGCCATATCGCCCGTATGATGGGTTTGCCGATTGATAAGTTAGTAGTTGCAACCAATGAAAACGATGTATTGGATGAGTTTTTCAAAACCGGCGTCTATCGTCCACGCGGCTCAGCTAATACTTACCATACTTCTAGTCCGTCTATGGATATCAGTAAAGCTTCTAACTTCGAGCGTTTTGTGTTCGACCTCGTTGGCCGCGACAGTGCTAAAGTTCGTGAGTTATGGAATAAGGTCGATAGTGGCGGCAGCTTTGATTTGCAAGCAGCAGGTTATTTTGAAAAAGTAGCAGATTACGGATTTGTATCAGGCAGCAGCAACCATGCAGCGCGTATGCAAACCATACGCAATACTCAGGCAAAATATGGCGTCACTATTGATACTCACACCGCAGATGGCTTGAAAGTAGCGCTAGAGTATAAAGACAGCACAACGCCTATGCTAGTATTAGAAACTGCTTTGCCAGCCAAGTTTGAAGATGCCATCGTTGAGGCCTTAGGGTCAGTTCCTGATCGTCCAACTGAACTTGATGGCCTGGAAGCGTTACCACAGCGTTTTGATGTCTTGGATTTTGATGTCAATGCGATCAAAACATATATCATCGAAAAAACCCGCTAGGAGAGTGCAATGAAGGTCTATCACGACTTGCTGAAACATGTTTTGGAACATGGGCACAAGAAGGGTGACCGTACCGGCACAGGAACACTCTCCGTATTTGGTTACCAGATGCGCTTTAATCTGGCAGAAGGTTTCCCCTTACTTACTACCAAGAAAGTCCACCTTAAATCTATCATTCATGAATTGCTTTGGTTCCTGCAGGGCAGTACCAATATTGCTTACCTGAAAGAAAATGGCGTACGGATCTGGGATGAGTGGGCTGATGAAAATGGTAACCTTGGCCCGGTATATGGTTATCAATGGCGTAACTGGCCTAAGCCGGACGGTACCCATATCGACCAGATAACGCAGGTAGTCAATAGTATTAAGAACAATCCAAATTCACGCCGCTTGATCGTATCTGCATGGAACGTGGCCGATGTGGACCAGATGAAATTACCGCCATGTCACGCGTTTTTCCAGTTCTATGTAGCTGACAATAAATTGAGCTGCCAGCTTTATCAGCGCAGTGCCGATATCTTTCTTGGGGTACCGTTTAATATTGCCTCTTATGCGCTTTTAACCATGATGGTGGCGCAAGTATGTGACTTAGAGCTCGGTGATTTTATACATACGCTTGGCGATGCGCATATTTATACAAACCATCTGGAACAGGTCCAGGAACAATTATCACGTGCACCAAAACCGCTCCCGCAAATGCACATTAATCCTGCAGTCAAAGATATTTTCGACTTCAAATTCGAAGATTTCACCTTGGAAAATTATGACCCATACCCCGCGATTAAAGCGGAAGTTGCGGTTTAATTTCATCATTTATACAAAAGTGGTTATAAGCAGCCAGAAATCTGGCTACCTATAACCATAATGTAATAATTCTGTAAATAATCAATAACCTACAAATTTAACTGTACAATATTTGCTAGTTTTCTGTTAGGTATTAGCAGAAATTTACCATGTTAATCAAATAGGAGATTTCAATTTATGTTTCGTTTAACGATAGGCACGATTTTAGTAGCAACAGCTTTTATCAGTAGTACCGCATTTGCAGACCATGAAACCATCAAACCTAAAGATTTTGATAGCTTAGGTAAATGCGTAAAAGCTGCGCTAAGCAAGCATGATGGAAAAATTGTGAAAGTAGAATTGAAATCAGAGAAAAAGACACCGATCTATGAGTTCGATATCGAGTCTCCAGATGGTACTGCCTGGGATGTAGAATGTAACGTTAAAACCAGCAAAATTGTAGAGATTGAACAAGAAGTGAAAGCAGATGACGCTAAGTTTAAAGCTGTAGCTAAAGTAAGTGAAGCAGATGCAAAGGCAACTGCATTGAAAGCACATCCGGGTACAGTAGTTGAAACAGAATATGAAATTGAAGATGACGGAAAAGCTTCTTACGAGTTTGATATTCTGGAAGCAGATCACGAAGAAGTGAAAGTTGAAGTGGATGCTGTTACAGGTAAGATCGTAGAAGTGGATTACGAGGTTTATCAAGTAGGCCAAGAAAAGTAATTAGTACCTAAATGCAATTGAAAAAAGCGTCCTTAAAGGACGCTTTTTTATTGGCTAAAACTTTTAACCTTGCTCTAAAAAGGCTCTTACTAATTTGCCAGTATAATATCGACTATGACTACTCTATCCCTCATTGTTGCTATTGCTCACGATCAAGTGATTGGCGTGAACAATACCCTGCCATGGCATTTACCTGAAGATCTGAAACGTTTTCGTGCGCTCACCATGGGTCATCATATTATTATGGGTAGAAAGACCTATGACTCGCTTGGACGCCTATTGCCAGGGCGTACTACGGTAATCGTTACGCGGAATCAAGATTACAAAGTTGAGGGTGCATTGGTAGCACATTCATTGGCAGAAGCCATTGCGCTTTGTAAAAATGATGATGAAGTGTTTGTGATTGGCGGTGCTGAGTTATATCAAGATGCATTAAAGCTTGCGAATAAACTCTATATTACGCAAATCGATTTAAAGGTTGAAGGCGATGCCTTTTTCCCTCAGTTTGATAGTGCAGAATGGCAAGAAACCCTGCGTGAAGCACATACTTCAGCGCAAGGTTTATCTTTTAATTACATCAATTTGGAAAGAGCTAAATAATTTAGCCAGAAGTCTTTATTCCTGGCGTACGCAATCTACAAAGTACACAGGTTTGCCTTCGACCATCTCTTTAACCAAGCCATGGTTATCCGCTTCAAAACCTGGGAATTTCTCATTAAATTCACGGGCGAACTTGAGGTAATTCACAATCACTTTATTAAAGCGCTCACCGGGAATCAATAACGGGATACCCGGTGGATAAGGCGTTAACAATACGGCAGTAATACGGCCTTCCAATTCATCGATAGGCACACGGTCTATCTTGCGATGCGCCATTTTGGCGAACGCATCGGTTGGTTTCATGGCAGGCACCATATCGGATAGATACATTTCCGTCGTTAGACGCGCCACATCATTGGCTTTATAAACACTATGAATTTGCGTACACAGGTCTTTTAAACCCACACGTTCATAACGCGGTTGTTTCTGGATGAAATCAGGCAAGACTTTCCATAGCGGTTGGTTCTTGTCGTAATCATCTTTAAATTGCTGCAGCGCAGCAACCATCGTGTTCCAGCGGCCTTTAGTGATGCCGATAGTGAACATAATGAAGAATGAATATAAGCCGGTCTTTTCAACTATCACACCATGCTCAGCTAAGTATTTGGTCACAATCGCAGCAGGGATGCCGAACTCATCAGAGAAATCACCTTTGATATCCAGGCCAGGCGTAATAATCGTAGCCTTGATCGGGTCCAGCATATTGAAGTTTTCAGCGAGATTGCCGAAACCATGCCAAGCTTCATTGGCTTTCAACATCCAGGCTTCACGCTCTTCCAAACCTTCTTCACTTAGATCATTTGGGCCCCAAACCTTGAACCACCAATCTGCACCCCATTCTTCATCAACCTTACGCATGGCACGGCGGAAATCGAGCGCTTCCATCAATGACTCTTCAACCAATGCAGTGCCACCAGGTGCTTCCATCATGGCAGCAGCAACGTCGATACTCGCTACGATTGAATATTGCGGACTAGTTGAGGTGTGCATCAAATAAGCTTCATTGAATACATCGCGGTCTAGTTTATTGTTTTCGGCATCTTGCACCAAAATCTGCGAAGCTTGACTTAAGCCCGCTAACAATTTATGGGTAGACTGCGTTGAAAACACCATGGATTCTTTACAGCGTGGACGATCTGCGCCAATAGCGTGGTAATCACCATAGAAATCATGAAATGTTGCATGCGGTAGCCAGGCTTCATCAAAATGCAGGGTATCGATCTTGCCGTCCAGCATGTCCTTAATTTCTTCAACGTTATATAGCACGCCGTCGTAAGTGGATTGTGTTATGGTCAACACACGCGGTTTAACGGTTTTATCGGTTGCAAATGGGTTACGGTCGATCTTCTTCTGGATGTTTTCCCACTCGAACTCGCTTTTTGGAATCGGGCCAATGATGCCGAAATGGTTGCGGGTCGGCATCAGGAACACAGGAATCGCACCGGTCATGATGATCGCATGCAATACCGATTTATGGCAGTTACGGTCAACGACAACCACGTCACCGGGCGCTACGGTTGAATTCCACACCATTTTGTTAGATGTAGAGGTACCGTTTGTCACAAAGTAAAGGTGATCACAGTTATAGATACGTGCTGCGTTGCGCTCAGAAGCGGCTACAGGGCCTGTATGGTCTAGCAATTGACCTAGTTCATCCACCGCGTTACAGACGTCAGCACGTAGCATGTTTTCACCAAAGAATTGATGGAACATCTGGCCCACCGGTGATTTCAGGAATGCAACGCCACCTGAGTGACCAGGACAGTGCCAAGAATAAGATCCGTCTGCAGCATAATGTGTAAGCGCTTTAAAGAAGGGCGGTGGCAGGCTTTCTAGGTAAGCCTTGGCTTCACGAATAATCAAGCGCGCAACAAATTCCGGCGTATCTTCGTTCATGTGGATAAAGCCATGCAATTCGCGCAATACATCATTTGGAATGTGGCGAGAGGTGCGTGTCTCACCGTGCAGGAAGATTGGTATTTCTTCATTGCGGTAACGAATCTCAGTCACGAATTTACGCAGTTGCTCAATCGCTTCCGGTTTTTCCTCGATAAACTCTTCGTCATCGATTGAAAGGATAAATGCCGAAGCGCGGCTTTGCTGCTGTGCGAATGAAGTTAGATCGCCATAGCTGGTAACGCCAAGCACTTCAAAGCCTTCATCTTCGATGGCTTTTGCCAACACACGGATGCCCAAGCCTGAAGAGTTTTCAGAGCGGAAGTCTTCGTCGATGATAATGACGGGAAAACGAAATTTCATTCAAATACCTTTATAAATTAACTTTGTGGGCGAATCGCTTTGTCGGGTGCTCGCTGAGTCCTAGCCTATAAACCACATATGTCTTCGTCTTCGCTCCGCAGCTCCTTGCACTTCATCCCACAAAGTTAATTTTGCAAGATATTTGGGAGCATAGGTGCTAGATTTTAGGGAGAGTAACGCCCACCTGCCCTTGATACTTACCGCCACGGTCTTTGTAGCTGGTTTCGCAGATATCATCTTCGTCAGCTTCAAAAAACAAAACCTGAGCACAGCCTTCATTAGCGTAAATCTTAGCTGGCAGGGGAGTGGTGTTACTGAACTCCAATGTGACATAGCCTTCCCACTCTGGTTCAAATGGCGTGACGTTCACAATGATGCCGCATCGTGCGTAAGTAGACTTGCCCAAACACACAGTAAGCACGTTACGCGGGATGCGGAAGTATTCCACAGTACGTGCCAATGCAAACGAGTTTGGAGGAATGATGCAGTAATCCGCATTCACTTCTACAAATGAATTCGGGTCGAAGTTTTTCGGGTCAACAATCGTGCTGTTGAGGTTGGTGAACAGCTTGAATTCTTTTGAGCAACGGATATCGTAACCGTAACTTGATGTACCGTAAGATACCAGGCGCTGGCCTTCAGGCGTAGTTTTCACTTGGTGCGGCTCAAACGGCTCAATCATGCCGTGCTGTTCTGCCATTTTACGTATCCATTTATCCGACTTGATGCTCATAAATCCAACCTGTAAATTTATTAGAATTAAAAAAGCTTAAAAGGTAAAAAAGCGGAGTATCAACCCCGCTTTTCATTACTTTAAATTACCGTGAATAATAACAATAAATTGCGAATTATTTATAAATTATTTTAGACACTTAATAATCGCTTAAGGACGTTTATCGCCACCCAATTCAATACTGTAGCGCCAGAATTGGTCCTCTGCTTCAAAGATGACTTTAGAAGCTTCTGGGTCGCTGCTACCAGCCGGATATTGATACACCGGTTTGCGGTCTTCAGCCCAAGCTTTAACCACCGGGTCAACCAGGCGCCATTGTGCTTCTGCCTCGCTGATGTGAAGGTAATTAGAGTTATCACCCTCCATCAGGTTGAGCAATAAAGCCTCGTAAGCATCAACGGTGTCATCACCTTCTTGACGGTTCGCTGCATCCAACTGAATAGTACGTGTCTTAATGTCCAAACCTGGAATTTTGGATTGGATTTCCATCTTGATACATTCACGTGGCTGGATACCGATAATCAACCAATTTTGGTCTTGGTCATTGATTTGCATTGGTGCTTTTTTGAAGCGGATTGAAATGCGTGTATCAGCCTCGTGCAAGCGTTTAGCGGTGCGGATATAGAACGGCACACCTTTCCAGCGTTGGTTGTCGATAAACAATTTCAAGGCAGCATAAGTTTCAACTACGCTAGAGCTATCGCCTAACTCTTCCAAATAACCTGGTACTTTTTCGCCATTCACTTCACCGGCAGCATATTGAGCACGGAAAGCGTATTTATCTAATTCATTGATTGGAATCGGGCGAATCTCTTCGAGCACTTTGATTTTTGCATCACGTACACCTTCAGGTGTAAGGTCTTTTGGTTGTTCCATCGCGGTCAACGCTAATGTTTGCAAAATGTGGCTTTGCAGCATGTCACGTAGCGCACCGGTGCTGTCGTAGAACTGCGTACGGTCGCCAACGCCTAGCATCTCTGTATTGGTGATTTGCACGTGGTCAATGTACTGGTTATTCCAGATTGGTTCCAGGATGGTATTGGTAAAGCGTTGCAGCAGGATGTTTTGCAGCGCAGATTTACCGAGGTAGTGGTCAATACGGTAGATCTGGCTTTCTTTCAAATGCTTGCTGATCGATTTCTGCAAAGCTTGCGCACTTGGTAGATCAGTACCGAATGGCTTCTCGATGACGACACGGCGCCAGTAGCCAGTGGATTCATCAGTTAAACCTACTTCAGCGAGTTGATCTACAACCGGCGCGAAATCTACCGGGCGTACTGAAAGGAAGTATGCAAAATTCTGCGGGAAGACGCTTTCGTTGCTTAAAGCGGCTTTCATTTTTTTGAAAGCGTCCGGATCAGTAGGCGGATTCGCGTGATAAAAGTTACGTGCGATAAAACGCTCGAACACGGCTTGATCGTAGCCTTTTTTAAACTTGGCATCGAGCATGGTTTTAATGTCAGCACGCCATGCTTCGAGACTCACATCTTGACGGCCTACTGATAGAATTTTTAATTCGGCAGGCAAACGGCCAATTGAATCCAAGCGGAATAGCCCTGGCATGAGTTTTACACGGGATAAATTACCGCTGGCGCCAAACAGCACTAGGGTACATGGGTCAATTTTACTCATTTATAAACCTTAAAAACATTATAAAAACTAGCAAAAGCTAGCCATTCTATAGGCAACAATTAAAGACGAAAGGCCGTACCTTGATAAAGGAACAGCCTTCCACTTTACTTAAAAAATCACGGTGTTAATGTGTTTTTACAAGTGATTACTTAGTTCTTTTTAACTGCGTGCCCGCCAAAACCATTACGCATCATAGATAGTAACTTAAAGCTAAAGCCAGATGCATCTTGGCTTCTGAAACGTGCTTGTAACGCTGATGTAAGCACTGGCGCAGCCACGCCTTGCTCAACTGCTTCAATAACTGTCCAACGGCCTTCGCCAGAATCTGCCACATATGGAGCGATAGTTGTCAGTTGTTGATCCGCTTTAAGCGCATCGGCAGTAAGATCAAGCAACCAGCTACGAACAACAGAACCATGACGCCATAATTCTGTAATTTGTGCTAAATCTAAATCAAACTCTTCTTTACCTTTGATCAGGTCTAGGCCTTCAGCCATTGCCTGCATCATGCCGTATTCAATACCGTTATGTATCATTTTTGTAAAATGACCAGAACCGATTGGACCTACGTGTGCCCAGCCGCGATGCGGTGCTGGGGCTAATGCTTTTAAGAATGGTGTAACAGCTTCCGCAACTTCTTTAGTTGCGCCTACCATTAAACAGTAACCGTTATCTAAACCCCAGATACCACCTGATGTACCTGAGTCCATAAAGCCGATGCCTAGCTCTGCAAGCATCGCGCCGCGGCGTTGACTGTCTTTGTAATTTGAGTTGCCGCCATCGATGATAATGTCACCTTTGTTCAGCATTGGAATTAAATCTTTGATCTGGTTTTCTGTGATTTCGCCCGCTGGCAACATCATCCAAACGATTTTTTGACCATCTAATTTGCTCACGGCATCAGCCACTGAGGATGAAGGGATCATTCCTTCTTTTGTTGCTAAGCCATTGACCACTTCTTGATTGAAGTCAAAACCGACCACTTCAATTTTATGACGAAGTAAGCGGGTTGCCATGTTGCCACCCATTTTGCCAAGACCAATCATTGCTAATTTCATTGTATGTTTTACCTTTTATAGAGGATTGTGAACCATCAACCTTGTGGGTTAGATTAAGTTCGGGGGAGTAAGTTTTTAAAACGTTGTTACAGCAAACATAATTATATCAAATACACGCATTCTTCACAAAAGGTGACGAAACAAACCGTATAAGCACGGTAAATAGCAAACTTCTGCAATGAAACACCGATTAATTACCATATCGGCCGCTAATAAAAAACATTTGAAGCTTAGAATTTAGTGCTAAGCGCGTTATAATTTCCCTTATCAATCGGACCAAATCCAATCGGAGAGGTTGCATTCCAGCGTTCGAAATAAAATCCCAAATTTAAGTGTAAGGTAATCGTATGACCAGTAAGCAAGCCACACGTTGGCAGTTATTTAATTCGCAAGCAGACATCAATCAAGCCACAACAAAACGTATATTAGGTGCAGCAAAAGAAGCTATCGCCAAGTACGGCAGCTTCCTGATTGTATTAGCAGGCGGTTCGACGCCGAAAAGCGTATATGAACAGCTGGCAAAAGCAGATGCCGATTGGAGCAAATGGCATATCTACTATAACGACGATCGTTGCCTGCCAGTAGATCATCCTGAGCGTAACAGCCTGATGGCTGCTGAAGCCTGGCTGGATCATGTTGCGATACCAAAATCACAGATATTCGACATTCCTACCGAGTTAGGTCCGATTGAAGGTGCAAAGGCTTACGCTGAGACATTAGCTGGCTTAAGAACCTTTGATTTGGTTCTATTGGGCTTGGGTGAAGATGGCCATACCGCTAGCTTGTTCCCTGGTCAGACAGTTGATAATAGCGCCGACGCAGTACCGGTATTCGATGCGCCAAAACCGCCTGCGGAGCGTGTAACGATTAGCCAAAACCGTTTGAACGATACGCATGAAGTAATTTTTCTGGTGACAGGCGCGGGCAAGCAAGAAGCGGTAGATAATTGGCGTAAGGGTGTTGCGATACCCGCTACTTTAATTTCTCCTGCTAGCGGTGTAGATGTGTATTGCTTTGGGGTAAATCTTAACTAAGTTTTAAAACTTCTAGATTTATAACTTTTGAAAAATAGCGCTCTAAAGCGCTATTTTTTTCTTAATTTACCATTTTTATTTGCCAATAGACCAGAACATCGCCATCACCGCCACAGCCATTACGCTCGTACACATCCAGCCTAATATTTTTAATCTAAGGCTCAGTGTGAAACGCCCCATAATGGTAGTCTTTGCGGCCATTAACATCATGATCGCCATAATGGGTACGGAAATAACGCCATTAATAACAGCGCTCCAATAAAGCGCTTTAATCGGGTCAATTGGAGTGAAGCAGAGTACGACACCGCCTATAATCGAAACCGCAATGACGCTATAAAACTTCTTGGCGCTTATAAGTTCTCTTTCCAGGCTGTTCTTCCACTTGAAGGCACCTGCCATCGCATAGGCTGAAGAGCCTGCCAATACTGGTACCGAGAGCAGGCCGGTACCCATAATCCCGGCACTGAATAATAGGAATGCAAATTCACCTGCAATTGGCCGTAAGGCTTGAGCTGCTTCAGCAGAAGTTTGAATTTCTGTAATGCCATGCATGTTGAGGGTAATTGCCGTGGTAAGAATAATAAAGAAAGCGATGAGATTTGAAAAACCCATGCCAATAAGGGTATCGATTTTGATACGTTTGAAATTCCCTTTGGCTTGATTCGGCGCTTTTAATAAGGGTTTTTCATTGGGGTTGGCAATTTGATCTTCCACTTCTTGCGAAGCTTGCCAGAAAAACAAATAAGGGCTGATCGTTGTTCCGAATAAGGCAACGATGGTAGTGATATATTCAGTCTTCCATGATAAATGCGGCAAGAACGTTCCGCCAAATACCAACATCCATGGAATTTTTACTACAAAAATCGTCGCTACATAAGCCAGTAATGCCAATGTAAGCCATTTCAATATCCTGACATAACGCTGATATGGAATGAATATCTGGAGTATGAGTGAAATGCAGCCAAATCCAATCGCGTAAAAAAGAGCGCGGCCGCCTATTAGTAATTTTAAGGCTTCACCCATAGCAGCCAAGTCTGCAGCGATGTTGATGATGTTAGCGATCAGTAACAGGCTAACGATGCTGTACAGCAGCCAACCAGGGTAGTGCGCGCGAATATTTGAGGCTAACCCACGGCCTGTAACCCTGCCAATCCTGGCGCTTATCATTTGGATGCCGACCATCAGTGGATAAGTGAATAACACCGTCCACAAAGTATTAAAGCCAAATTGAGCGCCAGCTTGGGAATAAGTGGCAATTCCGCTTGGGTCGTCATCGGCGGCACCAGTGATCAAACCTGGGCCTAGTTTTTTATACCAGGCTACTTCTGGTTCCAGCTTAGTTTTTGCTTTCTTGTTTTTAGGAAGTTGGCTCAACTGATTTTAATATTTATTGTTTAGAGTCTAGGGTTAAGTATTCTGGATCACGATATTAGGAAACTTGCTACTGTGATCAAGGCTGGCGTTAGCGATTTTGCTGGCAGTCTTACGCGCGATCTCTTTATAAATGTTAGCGATACGGCTATCAGGTTCTGCGATCACTGTTGGTGTACCGCTATCAGTTTGCGTGCGGATAGCGATGTCCAAAGGCAATGAGCCTAATAACTCTACGTTGTAATCTTTGCTCATTAACTCGCCGCCACCGGTGCCGAATATATGTTCTTCATGGCCACAGTTAGAGCAGATGTGTGTGCTCATATTTTCTACGATGCCTAGAATCGGGATGCCAACTTTCTCGAACATTTTTAATCCTTTACGTGCATCTAGCAGGGCGATGTCTTGCGGCGTGGTCACAATTACCGCACCTGTTACAGGAATCTTCTGTGCAAGCGTAAGTTGTATATCTCCTGTGCCTGGCGGCAAGTCGATGACCAAATAATCCAGATCGCGCCATTTGGTATCGCGTAGCAATTGCTCTAGCGCGCCGGTCACCATTGGTCCGCGCCATACCATCGGTGTATCGGTATCTACTAGAAAGCCGATACTCATAGCTTGGATGCCATGTGCTGTCATCGGTTCCATGCTCTTCCCGTCTGTGCTTTCCGGGCGGCCACTAATGCCCAGCATCTGTGGCTGGCTCGGACCATAAATATCAGCGTCTAGTAAGCCTACACTTGCCCCTTCGGCAGCAAGTGCCAGTGCGAGGTTTACGGATGTGGTAGATTTTCCAACACCGCCTTTACCGGAAGCAACAGCGATAATATTTTTCACGTTAGGTAACAGGTTCACGCCACGCTGGGCGCTATGTGCAGCGATACGGCTACCGATATTGACCGTAATGTTGCCAATGCCAGCGATACTTTGTAATTGTTGAGTTACCAGCGATTTTAAGGTTTCCAGCTGACTTTTAGCCGGGTAACCCAATACGATGTCCAGGCTGACATTCGTACCCTCGATTTTGATATTCTTCACTGATTTATTCGTGACAAAATCTCGACCCGTATTAGGATCAATCAGGCTTTGTAATGCAGTTTGGATGGATTGTTCAGAGATTGTCATGGCATTTCGTTTGATAAACAGTAATCTAGTGATTTTAACTTATGTGGGATGCCCCGTCATTTGCTAAAATAGCGTTTTAGCTTATATCAGAACGTTAATTCATGACGCGCAAAATTCTAGTTACTTCAGCACTTCCCTACGCCAATGGCAGTATCCACCTTGGTCATCTTGTGGAATATATACAAACCGATATTTGGGTGCGTTTCCAAAAGATGCAGGGTCATACGGTACATTATGTATGTGCTGATGATACGCACGGTACTCCTATCATGCTGCGCGCTGAGAAAGAGGGCATTACGCCAGAAGCACTGATTGAGAGTGTTCATAAAGAGCATAGTGCTGATTTCGCAGAGTTCCTGGTTAATTTCGATAATTATTACTCGACCAATGCACCTGAAAATAAGGAGCTATCGCAAAGCATTTATAAAAAACTTAAAGCTGCGGGCAAGATTTCTACTAAGACTATCGAACAGTTTTATGACCCGGTTAAAAACATGTTCTTGCCGGACCGCTTCATTAAAGGCGAATGTCCTAAATGCCATGCTAAAGACCAATATGGTGATAGCTGTGAGGTTTGCGGCACGACCTACAGCCCGATCGAACTTATCAATCCTTATTCAGCCGTTTCTGGTGCTGCGCCAGTGCGGAAGGAGACCAAGCATTACTTCTTCAAGCTTTCAGAATGTGAAGATTTTTTAAAGGAATGGACACGTAGTATAGCCATTGATGGTAAGCCTACTTTACAAGGCGAAGCTGCCAACAAAATGGGGGAGTGGTTCGAGAACGGACTGAATGATTGGGATATCTCCCGTGATGCGCCTTATTTCGGCTTCGAGATTCCGGATGCACCAGGCAAATATTTCTATGTGTGGCTGGATGCGCCTATTGGCTACATGGCTAGCTTTAAGAAGCTGTGTGAGCTAAAAGGGTTGGATTTTGATGAATACTGGAATCAGGAGTCGAGCACTGAGCTTTACCACTTTATCGGGAAAGACATCTTGTATTTCCATGCTTTATTCTGGCCGGCAACCCTTGAATATAGCGGTCATCGCAAACCAACCAAGATTTTTGCCCATGGCTTTTTAACCGTGAATGGCGAGAAAATGAGTAAGTCGCGCGGTACGTTCATTACAGCGCGCAGTTATTTGGACCACATTAAAAATCCTGAGTATTTACGTTATTACTACGCGGCTAAATTAAATAGCACGATGGAAGACATCGACCTTAATTTGGAAGACTTTGTGGCGCGTGTGAATAGCGATTTGGTAGGTAAGTACATCAATATAGCTAGCCGCACGGCAGGGTTTATCAATAAGCGTTTTGAGGGCAAGTTACAGCCATCTAATAATACAGTTGTTGCAGAATTACAGTCAGCAGCCAGTGTGATTTCAAGCGCATACGAAGAGCGTGAATATGGCAAAGCCTTACGTGAAATCATGCGCCTTGCAGATATTGCCAATGGATACGTTGCTGAAAAAGCGCCGTGGGTCATTGCAAAGCAAGAAGGACAAGATTCCGCTTTGCAGCAAGTATGTTCAGATGCATTGGAAATGTTTAGATTGCTGACGCTTTATCTGAAGCCCGTCTTACCCAACTTAGCGAGTGAAGTCGAGAAATTCCTGAACATTCCATCATTAGACTGGAATGCGGTGAATGCTTCGTTAGTTAAACAGCATACAATCAATGCCTATGACCATTTAATTACCCGGATCGACCCTAAACAGATTGAAGCCATGACCGAAGCTAACAAAGAGAATTTACAAGCGACACCAGCTGCAGCACAGTCTGCGTCTGCCGCAGTGCCAGAAGCCAAAGATGAAATGGAGCACATTAGTATCGATGACTTTACTAAAGTAGATCTTCGTATCGCACTAATTGTGAATGCAGAGCATGTAGAAGGCGCTGAAAAGTTATTGAAGCTTTCCCTTGATATCGGTGAAGAAAAACCGCGTCAGGTATTTGCCGGTATTAAATCCGCCTATGATCCTGAAACACTCAAAGGCCGTTTAACCGTGATGGTAGCGAACTTGGCACCGCGAAAAATGAAATTCGGCATGTCTGAAGGTATGGTATTAGCGGCTAGTGATGAAAGCGGTGGACCTTATATCCTAAGCCCGGACAGCGGCGCAGCGCCGGGTATGAAAGTAAAGTAAGTATTTTCTGATTTTCTTGTAGGAATATGCTTACGTTGTTTTAGGAGGTTAGCTTCTTATTCACTATAGAAAATTGCAGTATCTTACGTACATAAGAATTTTAACAAGGGAGAAGCACATGAAATATATTAATTCAACGTTATTAGCTCTTTTATTGGTTTCAACGCAAATCATGTTCAGTTCAGCAATCGCAGCAGATAGTAATGCCAAAACCGCAGTAGGTGGCGGTCTAGGTGCAGCAGCTGGTACCGCAATTGGTGGCGTCGTTGGCGGCAGTACAGGTGAAGTTCTAGGCGGTGCCGTTGGCGGTGGTCTAGGCGGCGCGGTAACTACAAAAGGAAAAGGCCAAACTGGTGCTGTGATAGGCGGAGCGGCCGGTGGTGCCGGTGGTGCTTATGCAGGTCGCGCTGTGAGCGGTACTGGTACTGGTGCTGTTGTAGGCGCTGGTTTAGGCGGCGCAGGCGGTGCAACTTTAGGTAAAGTGATTGCAGAACCATCAGTATCTGCTAAGGCAGACACAAGAACAGGTTATTATTACGATGATGAAGGCCATAAACATAAACGTGGTAAAGGCCATTACAAACATAAGCATCATAAACATGATGACTAATTGTTAACCCAATAAAAAAGCCGCTAATGCGGCTTTTTTATTGGATGTTACTAACTAATTATTCTTTTTTGTCTGCTGCAGCTTTTTCAGCCTTCGTTGATTTTTTAGCTTTTGTTTCAGTGTTGGTGTCAGCTTTAACTTTAGTGTCACTGACTTTTACATCAGCCTTAGCGTCCGCTTTTGCCTTTACTGAAGTATCTTTTTTAGCCGTAGCCTTATCTTCAGCTTTCGTTGTTTTCTTATCAGTAGTTGCCTTTACTTCTTTAGTATCAGCCGCTTTACCGGATGTAGCAGCTTTTTCTGTACCTACACTTTTAGTAGTATCTTTAGCAGATTTTGTTTCCTTAGCCATTGGCTTTTTATCATCAGCTTTGGCTGCAGGTGCCACTACTGTCGTTTTGCCGTTTACAGAAACCTCTTTACGCACATTCTGCAATGTCACAGCACCTACGCCATCGACTTTTTCAAGATCGTCTACTGATTTAAAATCACCATTTTTCTTACGGTAATCAATGATAGCTTTTGCTTTTACAGGACCGATGCCATTTAAAGATTCCAGCTCAGCTTGAGTTGCGGTATTGATATTAACGCCAGCAAGTGCATTAAGGCTGAAGCTAACAAAAACAAATAATGCGAATAATATTTTTTTCATTTTAATTCTCCGAAGGTTTTGGTTTTTTTAATTATTGTTTTGGAATTTAAACAACGCTTTTATCATAATCGCTTATGCCTTATCTGTCTAACTGGTGATATTTATAGTTGGGTTTGTATTTCCTGATGAATTTTTTGCAGCGCTGCGAGTGGGTCTTGTGCTTGGGTAATAGGTCTGCCTATGACCAGGTAGCTAGAACCCATGTTCAATGCGTCGGCAGGTGTAACTACACGGGACTGATCATCCTGGCTAGCGTTGGCAGGGCGAATACCTGGCGTTACCAAGCAGAAATCCGGGCCTAAATGTTTCCGTAACAAAGGCGTTTCCAGCGCTGAGCAGACCACACCATCCAAACCCGCTTGTTTGGTTAAGGTTGCCAGGTTAAGCACATGAGTAGTGAGATCGGTTTGTATGCCAATCTTGCCAAGTGCTTCTTGATTCATGCTGGTCAATACAGTGACGGCAATCAGCAAAGGTTTACTAGTACTTTGATTTACGGCTTGCTGCGCTGCCTGCATCATTTCCAGGCCCCCACTGGCATGCACATTCAGCATCCATACACCTAAATTACTCGCGGCACTGCAGGCCTTTGCAACGGTATTTGGAATGTCATGAAACTTTAAATCGAGAAATACACCGTATTCCGACTTGGTTAATTTTTCCACAAATTGCGGACCGGCAGTAGTAAATAATTCTTTACCCACTTTAAGCCTGCATAAGGTTGGGTCTAGCTTTTGTACAAGTTCCCAGGCGCTTTTTTCGTCAGCGTAATCCAAGGCCACTATTATTTTGGGGTCGCTAGTTTTTGACTCTTTAGTGTTATTAGTTTGTAAATTCATAATTTATTTATTTGCAGATTCAGCAGGCTCGGCTGGTAGCGCCTCCCAAGCATTACAGGCAGGGCATTGCCAATGATGATGTTTGGCTTTGAAGCCGCATTGTTCGCAGAAGTATGCACTTCTATTGCCGATAGCGTGGCGCACGGCTTGTTGCATCAGTTGAGTATCTTGTGCAACACCATTACTAGGCTGTTGGGTTTCTACGATAGCGCGGGCTTGTAATAACTGGTCTAGCGTACTAAGGCTTGGTTTTTTGATTAATTCGTTCCTGGCCAATTTGACTGCGCTTTCAGCGCCTTCTTCTGTCAATGTAGCTTCATAGAGCACATTTAATAAAGAGGGTAATTTGTAAGTCTGCAAATAGGTTTGCAGTAACATCAAACCTTCCTTGGTCTGGTTTAATGCACGATAACTATTCAATAGTTTAGGAGCAATCAAGCCTAAGTATTCGGGTTTCTGGAATTCGATACGTTTCCATGTGGATATGGCTACTTTATGGTCGCCGGCCTCTGCTTCCAGGTCACCTAATAACACATTAGCGCGTACGCAGTTTTTATTGGCATTTAAGGCCTGCTCTAGTTCAAACCTTGCAGTATGCGTGTCGTTCGCAAGTTTGGATTTCACTGCCATTTCGCAGTAGTAATGTGAAATCTCTACTCGGAAAGGCACGCCAGATAAGCGCTCCAACTCAGTTGCGGCTTTAATGGCACGTTCCCATTCGCGTTCACGCACATAAATTTCCAGCAAGGCGCGTAAAGCTGGTTGGCGATATCTATCATCATTCAATGACTCAAACAGTTCTTCAGCACGGTCCAGCAAACCTGCTTTCAAATAATCTTGGGCAAGTTCTGCCGTTACAGCTAGTTTTTGCTGAGGCTCCAGCTCTTTCTTTTCCAATAGATTTAAATGCAGGTGAATAGCACGATCCACTTCACCGCGGCGCCTGAACAGGCTGCCCAATGCAAAGTGTAGTTCAAGTGATTCGGTATTGGCCTGTACAGCTTCGCTAAAGGCTTCGATGGCCTTGTCATGCTGATTGGTAATAAGGAAGTTCAAGCCCTTGAAATAAGCGGCGGGGAGAGCTGTGGATTCAGCCAATAGTTGCTTAAGGTCTACGCGAGCAGCCAGCCAGCCGAGGCTGAAAAATAACGGCAGTGCTAGTAACCACCAAAACTCAAATTCCATGCGAGTTCACTTTATATTGATGTATCCGTCATTTTACCCTAAGCATGAATATATACGCATAGGGATGTAAGCTAATAATTTAGGCTACAAAGTATGATAAAAACGCACAATAAAAAACGGCAACTATAATAGCTGCCGTTTTGGTAACACTTACAATTTGAATCTTTAACCTAAATCTACGCGTTCACGTAACTCTTTGCCTGCTTTAAAGTGCGGTACATGTTTTTCAGGTACTTGCACTTTGCTGCCGGTTTTAGGATTACGACCCAAACGAGGTGGACGGTAGTTTAAGCTAAAGCTTCCAAAGCCACGTATCTCGATGCGCTCACCAGTGGCAAGGTTATCAGACATCGCATCTAAAATCGCCTTAACTGATAACTCCGCGTCTTTCACAACGAGTTGTGGAAAACGCTCGGCAAGTAAGGTAATTAGCTCAGATTTAGTCATGCTCTATGTGCCTTTTATTTATTGCATCTTATATTTTTTGTACTAGTTTTTTTATATCTAGCCAGCTTATTTCTTGCTGTCTAGTTTAGCTTTTAATAAAGCACCTAAGTTTGTCGTGCCGGCAGTTGCGCCGTCATCTGGAACTGGTGATGAGTCTTTAGTTTTAGCAGATTTAGCTTTAGGTTTAGCATCAGCCTTGTCATCAGAAGAAGATGTTGCACCTGATGGGTCAGCAGACAATTGTTTAACGCCTAAAGAAATACGCTCTTTCTCAACGTCGATTGCCAAGATAACTGCTTGTAGCTCGTCACCTTTTTTGAAGTTGCGGATCGCTTCTTCGCCAGTTTGTGTCCATGACAAATCTGACAAGTGAACTAAACCGTCGATACCGCCTGGCAAGCCAATGAATACACCGAAGTCAGTGATAGATTTGATTTGACCTGAAACTTTGTCACCTTTGTGGTGTGTTGCAGAGAAATCATCCCAAGGGTTAGCTTGGCATTGTTTCATACCTAATGATAAGCGACGACGCTCTTCATCGATCTCAAGGATCATTACTTCAACTTCGTCACCTAATTGAGCGATTTTGCCCGGATGGATGTTTTTGTTAGTCCAGTCCATTTCTGAAACGTGAACTAAACCTTCAATACCTGGCTCGATTTCAACGAATGCGCCGTAGTCAGTCAAGTTAGACACTTTACCGAACAGGCGGGTGTGTACTGGGTAACGACGGGTTAAAGCAACCCATGGGTCGTCACCTAATTGTTTGATACCTAATGAAACACGGTTTTTCTCTTGATCAAATTTCAAGATCTTAGCTTCAACTTCTTCACCTACTGTAAGCACTTCTGATGGGTGCTTAACGCGGCGCCATGCCAAGTCAGTAATATGCAGCAAGCCATCGATACCGCCCAAGTCAACGAATGCGCCGTAGTCGGTGATATTTTTAACGATACCTTTAACTACTGAGCCTTCAACCAATGAGCCCATCAATGCTTCGCGGTCTGCACCCATGCTTACTTCCATTACAGCACGGCGTGAAACAACGATGTTGTTACGTTTACGATCGATTTTGATTACTTTTAGGTCACATTCTTTATTTTCGAATGGTGTGGTGTCTTTTACCGGACGCACATCAACCAATGAACCTGGCAAGAATGCCATGATGCCGTTTACAGAAACGCGTAAACCGCCTTTAACTTTACCGCTTACGAAACCTTTGATGATGCGGCCTTCGTTCATTGCATCTTCAAGGTCTAACCATGTTTCCATGCGTTTAGCTTTTTCGCGTGAAAGCAATGTAGAACCGAAGCCGTCTTCCAACTTCTCAATCAATACTTT
>DATHWX010000017.1:0-6980 GCA_035460225.1 Methylotenera sp. | reverse complement strand
TGCCATCGGCCAATACCAGCACTGGCACAGTCGCTTTTGGTGACACTTTCAGCATGGACTCTGGTTTATCTTTTAGCGAGATTTCACGAATCTCAACTGCTATGCCAGCATACTTGAGCGCCATGCGGGCGCGCATAGCGTAGGGGCAACGACGGTAAGAATAGAGAATGGGTACTGTCATCACTTGTTAGCCAAGTGTTTTACAAATGTCACGCACCAGTTTAGGCCCTTTGTAAATTAGCCCGCTATACACTTGTACCAAGCTTGCCCCTGCGGCAATTTTTTCCACGGCATCTGCACCGCTTAAAATACCGCCTACGCCGATAATCGGCAACGCACCTTGTAGGCGTTGCGATAACTGCTGAATCACTATAGTTGATTTTTCTCGAACTGGTGCACCGGATAAGCCACCAGTTTCTTCGGCGTTCTTCATGCCTTTTACTGCATCGCGAGCAAGCGTGGTATTAGTAGCAATCACTCCATCGATTTTATGCTCAATCAGCAAATCAGCAATCTCGTTCACTTGCTCACGCTCCAAGTCCGGAGCTATTTTTAAGGCAACAGGCACATAGCGACCATACTGTTCTGCTAATTTGGTTTGTTCTGATTTAAGTGTAGCAAGCAAGCTTGAGAGCGCTTCCTTCTCTTGCAAGGCGCGTAGGTTCTTGGTGTTAGGTGATGAGATATTCACCGTAATGTAACTGGCATGCGCATAAACCTTTTGCATGCAGATTAAATAATCATTCACCGCGTTTTCATTCGGCGTGTCGAAGTTTTTACCGATATTGATACCTAAGATGCCGCGATATTTAGCTGCCTTAACGTTCTCAATCAGGTTATCCACGCCTAGGTTATTAAAACCGAAGCGATTCACAATGCCTTGCGCCTCTTTAACGCGGAACAAACGCGGCTGTGGGTTGCCTGGCTGCGCGCGTGGGGTAATGGTACCGATTTCAATAAAACCGAAGCCTAACGCCGCCATACCATCAATCACCGCGCCGTTTTTATCTAACCCTGCCGCCAAGCCCACAGCATTAGGGAATGTGAGCCCCATCACCTGCCTAGGCTGGCATGCTGGTGCCGCAGGGTACAGCGACAAAGCGCCGCATTTTTCCGCGAGCTTGAGAGTTTTTAATGTGAGGTCGTGAGCTGCTTCAGCATCCATTTGGAACAGAAGAGGTTTTGCAAGTGAGTAAATATCCATAGTGTGGAATTATAACATTCGTTAATGTTTGTTATATGTCGGGGTAGCCCGACAGCTAGTTACTTTCTTTTAACTGCCATACCCGTAAAGGGCATGTCCGCCAAGTGCCTGCTGTTGCACAGCGACCTTGGCGCCAAAGTAATCCAAGAAAAACGACACTGGATTCCCGCCTACGCGGGAATGACGTAGCTTGAGATATGGCAGATAAAATCACCATTAGTTAATCTCAGTTGGTTTTCTAACCCCCTGCTACCGCTGCCGAGCAACGCAAGCAGCATGGGAGTTTTCGGCAATCGATTGTCTGAGCGGAGCGAGTTTTAGATTGCCGCCCAGCTTAAACATTCAGGTAACTCAGCAATACAAAAAATACGAAGCGCTAACAATTCTTCCAATTTGATTTTGTAAGACCAAATATCATCTTTATTATTAGTTAAGAAAATTTTACATCCAGATTTATACGCTGAATCTAAATGTAAAATATCAACTCTTCTATTGGCCATGCCAACCAGTTCAACAATTTCCTTATACTTAATCTGAGCCGGAATAATCTACAAATGTTTCAGGTAAAGTACCGTAAGTAAAGTTTTTTAAATCTTGATACTGGCACTCAGACAGTAATCCTGAGTTTTTAATATGTTTATTCTTGTTTTCGTAAGGAAACATTACAAGCTCAACAACTCCATTCTTTTGAAGTTGTTTTAGCTCTACAGGACAGGCTCCATTATCACAATATATTTTCAACTTAGATATCTACCCCAACTCCACTTCTACCAAATTATCACTAAACGTCGTCGAATGTCCCATATCTCCAAACTCCGCTGAGCTAATACAATTCACTGTACCTTTATTCAACTGGCGCCAATACCCAAGCGTTGCCACAACAATACCCGGATTCACATCTTTGGTGATTCTTGCATCACCTTCAAACTCACCGCGATCATTAAACACGCGTACTTTCGCGCCTTCTTGAATGCCTCTGTCATAAGCATCTGCCGGATTGATCATCACGAACTGTTCACCTTGAATCTTGATTTTTTCGGTGACATTGGCATAACAGGAATTAAGGAAAGCATGGCTCTTAGGTGAAATGATGGCCAATGGATATTTAGCTGCAAGTTCAGGATTGGTATCCGCCGATTCACGTGACGCAAGATAATCAGGCAATGGATCCAAATCTTCGCCAGGCTGAAAGCCGTCATACATCTGGCGGAAAGGACCTGCTACAAAGTTTTTCGCACCTTCAACATAGAACATACATTTGCCCGTAGGCGTTGGGAAGTTACCTTCTTTATGCGGTGCACGGGTATCTGTTGTGCCTACATTGAGCTTGGCAAAACCATGCTCGCGCATATAGTTAAGATCTATGCCTTCACAGGCTGGGGCATCCCAGGCCACATAGTTTTCTAAACACTCAGAATCGCTCCATTTAAAGTTGTCTTCTTGAAACCCTAAACGTTGCGCAAGGCGACGGAAAATCTCATTGTTCGGCAATGCTTCACCCGGTGGCTCGATACATTTAGCGTTATAAGTTAAGTATAGATGACCCCATGATAGGATCATGTCTTCCATCTCCGCGCCCATAGCGGCTGGCAGCACGATATCAGCATATGCAGCGGTATCGGAAAGGAAATGGTCAGCAGCGATGGTGAATAAGTCTTCACGTTGCAAGCCGGCAACGATCTTATCGGTTTCCGGTGATTGGGTCACTGGATTAGTATTCCACACCATAAGTGACTTAATCGGTGTTTCGAGTGGAATTTCGCCCAACAAAGCTCGGCCCAATTGCAGGATATTGACCACTGGTGTGCCTTCCGGAATCAGGTCAGGCCGGCAAATCACATCAAATTTATATGGGTGCTCCCACACTGGGAACTGCAGAATGCCCCCGCCGACATGGCGCCATGCACCAATCAATGCAGGTAGGCAAGTGACTGCGCGAATGGCCTGGCTTCCGCCGTAATTTCTTTCCAGCGCAACGCCGATGCGAATCGCGGCAGGAGCTGTTGTCGCATATTCACGTGCGAACTTACGGATATCTTCAGCAGGGATACCTGTAATTTTCTCTGCCCATTCAGGCGTGCGAGTTTTAGCGCGCTCTGACAACTCTTTATAACCAACGGTGTAATTATCAACGTAGTCCTGGTCTACCAGGCCTTCTTCAATAATCACGTTCATCATGGCCATTGCTAACGCACCATCGGTACCTGGTTTAGGCGCAATGTGCCAATCTGCTTCTTTCGCGGTTTTTGACGCGTATGAATCGATTACGACTACTTTGGCACCTTTTTTCTGGGCATCATGCACGATGTGCCAGTGGTGCAAATTAGTGGAAACTGAGTTGCTGGCCCAGATCACGATGTACTTGGAATGGATAAAACTTTCCGGATCAACACCAGCAGTTGGCCCTACAGTCAATAACCATGCGGTACATGAGCCTTCTCCGCAGAAGGTACGCTCAGTTACGGTTGCACCTAAACGGTTAAAAAACGCATCGCCACCATTTAAGCCATGCACCAAACCTTGATTACCCAGATAGCTGGCTGGCATGATGGCGCGTGGTCCGTGGTCTGCAATAATCTGTTTCCAGCGCGTGACGATCTCATCCAGCGCTTCATCCCAGCTGATGCGTGTGAATTGTTTGCTTCCTTTAGGTCCGGTGCGTTTCATAGGGTAAAGCAAACGGTCTGGATGATAATGACGTTTTTCGTAATCTTTAAGTTTGACGCAAAGACCGCCGCGCGTCATAGGGTGATCTGGATTACCTTTGACCGAAATGAGCTTTTCGTCTTTAACGGTATAAACCATGGAGCAGGTATCGGGGCAGTCATGCGGGCAACCGCCATGAAAAGTTTTAACGGTGCTATTTTCAAGTGCTTTAGCTTCTAACTCATTGACGATTGGCGCATTCATACAACACTCCTTACTGTTTTATATGGCCTACTGATAGATGATGATTACTTAGTTAGTAATACATTTTTTTATGATTTTTTTATCAATATATACCAACCTGTATAGCAATGCAATGGCATAATTGTGTACAAATAATACACTCCCGCACGAACTTTGATAAGTTAAACCTGATGACAAAAAATGTACCTTTACCATTGCTTGGCGGTCTTAGACCTGCTGAATTCCTGGCTGAATATTGGCAGAAAAAACCGTTGCTCATCAAGAATGCGATAGCAGGATTTAACGGTTTATTAAGCCCTGACGAGCTGGCAGGGTTGGCTTGTGATGATGAAGTGCAATCCCGTATTGTGCAGCAAAAGAATGGTAAATGGAGTATGAAGCCCGGCCCGTTTGATGAGCAAGACTTTAGCAAACTGCCAAACAAGGATTGGACGCTTTTAGTGCAAAGCGTGAACCACTTTCTACCGGAAGCCAGCGAGCTATTACAGCAATTTGACTTTATCCCACGTGCTCGTCTAGACGACCTAATGGTAAGTTATGCACCGGATGGCGGAGGTGTCGGGCCGCATTTCGACAGCTATGATGTTTTCCTGCTGCAAGGTCAAGGCAAGCGTTTATGGAGAATCAGCGAGCAAAGTGATTTAAGCTTGGTTGAAGGCGCTCCGTTACGTATCCTGCAACACTTTAATACTGAACAGGAATGGCTGCTCGAAGCGGGGGACATGCTTTACCTGCCGCCACAAATTGCCCATTGGGGTACTGCAGTTGGTGCTGTCTGCATGACTTATTCGATAGGGTTTCGTGCGCCTAAACACCAGGAGCTTGCATCAGAGTTTTTAGGTTTTATGCAGGACAGGCTTGCACAAGAGAGGTTAGTACTCACTGGCATGTATCAGGATAGCGACCTGCAATTGAGTGAGCATCCGGCCGAAATCCATACTGACATGGTGCATAAAGTAAATGAAATCTTAAACAAGATTCAGTGGTCAGAGAGTGATATAGCACAATTTTTAGGGCTATATCTTTCTGAGCCGAAACCGGATGTAATATTTGATGCCAATAAGAAAATATCCACGAAAGTATTCAGTGAAAAGCTAGCCAAGTGGGGTATCGCTTTGGATTTAAAAAGCCAGATGCTGTTTTTCGGTGAGACTTTTTATTTGAACGGTGAAGCAGCTTCGTTTGATAACAGCGCACTGGAAATATTGAGAGATTTAGCTGACAAGCGCAAAATTGGTCCGTATACAGCAACTGATGTCAAGTTGCTCCAACAACTTTATGATTGGTATATAGCCGGTTACCTTTATTTTGAAGGCGAATAAATCATGAGTGATAACGCTGAATTAGTGCCGAATAAAATTCTGGTGGGAGAGCGACTCTATGCCGAAGCCATCAATATTATTCTGGCAAATGCCAAGAACGAATTACTGATATTCGATCAGGACTTGAGCCGTGGCGATTTTGCGAGCTTGGAAAAATATGAGCTTTTGCGAAATTTTTTAAATGCCAATATCAATAGCCGACTCACTATCGTATTGCAGGATACAGCCTATTTTCGCGATCATTGCCCGCGGTTGTTTAATCTATTGGCTCTCTATGGGCACAAAATGACTGTGTACGAAACCAATGACACTGCTAAGCATGCGAAAGATTGTTTCATACTGGCGGACGGGCTGCATTACATCAAGCGCATCCATATTGACCAAGCCCGTTTCAAATATGCGCTTAATGACCTGGAGAGTGTGGAGCAACTCAATAGTCGCTTTGAAGAGTTGCTAGAAGCCACGCAAGATGTAGTGGCAGTAACTCAAACCGGTTTATAACCATGGAAATTAATCATTCATGAAAACATTATTTGCTGCCCTAGTCTTTTTAGTCACAATGTTGATTGGCAGTCATAGCTTCGCAGCTAATGATTTCAAGATCATCACTTTGCAGCATCGTTTTGCCGAAGACCTGCTTCCGACTATTCAACCTATCGTCGGTAATGAAGGCACGGTATCAGGCATACAAAACCAGTTAATCATCCGCACCACGCCGGAAAGGATGGCGGAAATAGAACAGCTGGTTGCAACTTTGGATGTGGAACGACAGAACCTTAGGATTACGGTAAGCCATCAGAATAATCTGCAATCGCAAAATAGGGATATTTCGGTACAAGGTAAAAAGCGGATAGGTAATGTAGAAATCGGCACTACGCGATTTCCGCGGAACTCACGTGAAGGAGTACAAATTGGCTTGGATGATAGCCAGAATAGCTCCATTAGCAGCGGCAACCAGTTTATCAATGTATCAGACGGCGGCAGCGCATTCATCAAAGTGGGGCAAGCGGTGCCATTTACTCAGGAGTGGATAACGTTAACCCGCCGCTATACTACTGTGCAACGTACTACTGATTTTGTCGACGTCAGCACTGGCTTTGCCGTACGCCCACGTAGCATTGGCAATCAGGTAGAGCTGGAAATAACCCCTAGAATAGCTAAACTCAATCAAAGCGGCATGATTGACTTTCAGGAGCTTTCTACAGTTGTGACGGTGAGCAAGGGAGAATGGATAGATATAGGCGGCATCATGCAGCAAAAAGATGATGTGAGCCGTGCGATTTTAAGCAGGCAAAGTGGCAGCCAATCCCAGAATAATCAGCTGTCTATTCGAGTAGATTAGGCCTAATTAGACGTTTTTTTGTAAAAAACACGCAATTTCATAAGTATTGTCCTACAAGCCTATAAAAATAGTAGTTTTTTTCTAAATTACTGGTAAAATTTAAGCCACTCGGTATAGCAGACTAGGTAAACTACTTAAGTAGAGGTATCTTAATGCAGTTATCGAAAAAGTTTTTTTAACTAGTTAATCTCTTAAGGAATAA
>DATHWX010000016.1:0-10675 GCA_035460225.1 Methylotenera sp. | reverse complement strand
GGCATGTTACCTAAAGGTCCTTTAGGCTATGCAATGATCAAAAAAATGAAAGTTTATGCTGGCGACAAGCATGAACATGCGGCACAACAACCGCAAGCATTGAAAATCTAAGGATAATAGAATGATTGGTAAATACAATTACGGTACAGGCCGCCGCAAAAGCTCAGTAGCGCGCGTATTCTTGAAATCAGGTAAAGGCAACATCATTGTGAATGACAAGCCTGTTGATGAATACTTCTCACGTGTGACCTCACGTATGATTCTTCGTCAACCATTAGAATTGACTAACAACTTAACTAGTTTCGACATTATGGTTAACGTTATCGGTGGCGGTGAGTCTGGCCAAGCCGGCGCAGTGCGTCATGGTATTACACGTGCATTGATCGACTTTGATGCAACACTGAAAAGTGGTTTATCAAATGCAGGTTTCGTGACTCGCGATGCTCGTGAAGTTGAACGTAAAAAAGTTGGTCTACGCAAAGCGCGTCGTCGTAAACAATTCTCTAAACGCTAAACTAATAATCGCTTTTATTAGGCGTCAAGAATTAAAAAAGGTCGCGTTAGCGGCCTTTTTCATTTAAGGTTTTAATTTATTCAATATGACATTCAAATTGGATAAAAAGTAACAACAGAGTATTCGATATGCAAACACAAAAATTAAAAGTTGGGATTGTAGGCGGCACCGGTTATACAGGTGTGGAACTGCTGCGTCTGCTATGTGTGCATCCTAATGTGACATTGACTGCGATCACTTCACGTGGCGAAGCCGGGTTGCCTGTGGCTGACATGTTTCCGAGTTTACGGGGTTATGTAGATTTAGCGTTTACTGACCCGGCACAAGCTAATTTAGCTGAGTGTGATGTGGTGTTCTTCGCTACGCCTAATGGCATTGCCATGCAGCAGACACGTGATTTGCTGGCAAAAGGCGTACGGGTTATCGACTTGGCTGCCGATTTCCGTATCAAGGACATTCCAACTTGGGAAAATTGGTATGCCATGACGCATGCCTGTCCCGATTTGGTAGCAACAGCTGTATACGGTTTGCCAGAAATGAATAGGGAAGCGATTAAAACCGCGCAACTTGTGGCGAACCCAGGCTGTTACCCAACCGCAGTACAGCTTGGATTCATGCCATTGCTGGAAGCCGGGGTAGTTGATACCAGTTATTTGATTGCTGACGCAAAATCGGGCGTGAGCGGTGCCGGGCGTAAAGCTGAAGTGCATAGCCTGTTCTCCGAAGCTGGCGATAATTTCAAAGCGTATGGTGTGACAGGACATAGGCATTTGCCGGAAATCAGTCAGGGCCTTACAGTTATGGCCAAGGGTAAGGTTGGATTTACTTTTGTACCGCATTTAACGCCTTTGATTAGAGGTATTCATGCGACTTTATATGCCAAATTAACTAAGCCTATGGATTTGCAGGCTTTGTTCGAAGCTCGTTATAAAGATGAACGTTTCGTGGATGTGCTAGCCGAAGGTGCACATCCGGAAACAAGGTCTGTGCGTGGTTCTAATATTTGCCGGATCGCCGTACATCAACCGCAAGATAGTGATGTAGTAGTGATATTGTCTGTGATTGATAACCTGGTGAAAGGTGCTGCTGGTCAGGCATTACAGAATATGAACATCATGTTTGGTTTGCCGGAAAATACCGGACTTGAATTAGTGCCGCTATTGCCATAACACTTGATTACTGATGAAGCCCGTTAGAAGAAGAATCAGAAGGCATTTTGGTTTAACTGCAAAACAAGTGGCAGTGAGGTCACAGCGACCATGGTATTTTCAGTGGGCTGTGGCAACTATGTTCATTATGGGCGGTTATTTGATTGCTTATTGGCAATTTACCGGCGGCGGCGAAAACTTGGGTGAAAAATTAAAGCTGGCGACTCTTGAAAATCAGAACTTACAGACCAAGATAATACAAGTTGAACGTCAGATTCAAATTGAAAAAGCTGCGCAGAGTAATCTTGAAAAACAACTTAATATTGTGCAAGATGAAAACATCCACATAAAAGAAGATTTATTGTTCTATAAAAACATGGTAAATCAGAAGAGATTGCTCAATCGATAGCATTCAAGTTAAAGAATCCGGACGGGAATAGAAATGTTTTTTAATAAAAGTAACAAAATCCAAAATAGTATCGATACTCTGATTGGCGTTGATACACGAATTGAAGGTGATGTGCATTTCTCTGGCGGTTTACGCGTAGATGGAGCGATTCGCGGTAATGTAAGTGAACCAAACACGACGGCTAGCACACTAATTTTAAGTGAACATGGTCGTATTGAAGGTGCGGTAAATGCTTCAAAAATTGTGATTAACGGTAAAGTCACAGGGCCGGTAAAGGCTGATCAATTTATCGAGCTGCAACCCAAAGCGCGCATTACCGGAGATGTTTATTACAAATCACTGGAAATGCATACTGGTGCAGTGATTGAAGGCAAGTTGGTATATCTGGGCGATGCAGCTCAAAGCCTTGCCGATGACGTTTAATACTTGCCCATAAGCAAACGGATTTGACCTGGCTACCTATCGGTAGCATAATGATTTTATTAAAGATTTTAGGAGTACATAAATGAACGCAGTGACCGATTTACCAGATATTGAAATGCCAGCTCCCTTGGTCTTCACTGATAATGCAGCTAAAAAAGTGAAAGAACTGATTGAGGAAGAAGGCAGTCCTGATTTGAAACTACGCGTATTCGTGAGTGGCGGCGGTTGTTCAGGCTTTCAATACGGTTTCACTTTTGAAGAAGAAGTGAACGACGATGACACGCAAGTACAAAAAGATACGGTAACTTTGCTGATCGACCCAATGAGCCTGCAATACCTGATGGGTGCAGAGATCGATTACCAGGACAGCCTGCAAGGTTCGCAATTTGTGATTCGTAATCCGCAAGCGACTACGACATGCGGTTGCGGTTCTTCATTCTCAGTCTAGACTGAATAGGTGTAAAAAAGCCCAGCGTTTGCTTGGCTTTTTTATTGGCCCAATTTATAGGCTCACCTAACTAAAAATCAGCGGTGCTATAAATGCAAAAAAACCGCCTATTAAAAATATCATTACAGAAAACACATAGACTCTTAAAGAAGTTTTACGTGTAGCCATGCAAGTTGCAGCAAGCACGGGGTCAGCAGGGCATGGCAAGCTTTTAGCGCGCCACTGCATAATCCCAGATATGATCAACATAACCGCTGCAACGATGAACACAGCGGTTTTGTGCTCAGAAAACCAAACTAGCTGCGGCACGTTAGAAACCAAGCTAGACATTGCCGCACCTGCACCGATGCCTACTAGCAATGCAGGCAAGGTACAACATATCAATGTTCCGCTGCTGGTAAATAATGAAAGTACTGAAGCGGCCTTGGTTTGTTTTAAAGCAGCTATCTCCGGATTGCTGCCATTTAAACTATCCGCCATTATTTTGACTCCGGTTTTGATTCGAGGTCAGCCCTGATATGCGCTACCGGATGCTCGCTCATTTCAATAGAAGTGACGTCGTAACCCGCATCTTTAATCAAGTCCTTGACCGTATCAAAAGACAGGTTTTGGCCATCTTTCAATTCAACGGCGACAACGCGCTGTTTCAGGTTTACATAGACATCTTTAGTTTGGGAAAGACTGCGCATTTTCTTCTCAATGCCTTGGGCACAAAAAGCGCACACCATGCCGTTCACATTGGCTTTGATTGTTTGTGTGGCAGCAGCTATAGAACTATAAAAAGTACTGAATAAAGACAATGAAACAATAGAAGCTAATAGTAATTTTTTCATGATAATTCCTTAATAATTAAAATATATACATAAAATTGAAGCGCGGTTCACGTGAATTGTTCACGCCTGCCTCAACGAAAAAGTTTTTGTTAATGAACCGCAGCATAGGGGTGATTTCTACTTTATCGGATAAACCATTCATATTGCGCGCTTCTACAATGAACCAGGGCTGAGTTTTGTCATACTCGGTTTCATAGAAGGAGAAGCCTGCTCTAGCGCTGGTAAAGTCATGATTGATATCAGATGCACGGTAGAGCCGGTGTGTTGCCTGGAAATATATGCGAGTAGTTTCATAATCAAACTGCACTCCCGGCGTAAACATGACTTTGTCAAAGTTGCGGTCACCGTTGATGCTTTCATCCTCGCCTTGTAATGCCCCTATTCCGCCTACAAACCATAAGTTGGCCTGAGAATGCGGCATGTTCCAGCGCTCCATTAAATGCGTATAAGTCACCTCTTCCAAAGTGCGCGTCTTGGTTTTATCGTCAGACCGCATATAAGTGGCACTTACACCAAAGGCATCTCGTGGGGTAATAGCATAGTTAATGAACGACTCACGCCAATTGTTATTAAAGTCCCCCATGAGCATATAGGAATCCTTAAACCCCATAGGGCCAGCAGTAGCGTATTGGCTGTTTGCTAAGGCGATAGCACCTGTAAGCAATGCCTTAAAAAATTTGATAAACATGGTATTCCTTTCTCAAAATTGCAGTCATACCTAAATCAATAGGCGTGACAAGGCGTATTTAAGACAGGAATATAGGTGGGCGTTGAGTATTAGGAAGCGTAATAGAAGCGTAAGACTGCTCCATCAGCGCTATTAACGAGGAAGAGCTTATTGTAGGTGTAGTATTAATGCCGTTCGGCAAAGCCGTCATTGCGCATAGAGTAGAGCAAAGTGCGCCGCATGTGCTTTTGCAAGCATCCTTGTGCTTGGAATTTGAGGTATGCGAACTTGCCATATGTGCCATATGTTCGTGGCAAGGCATGGTCTCCAATTGCTGATTTGATACGCCAATATCTGCAGCCTTAGCATCATGACTTTGCATCACACTATTGCATACCAGCATACTGGCCGCGGCAATGCTTTGCAAAGGCATCATTACCAATAGCAAGTAAGCAAAAATATGCGCAAAGTGTTTAAACATAAGGTTATGAAAGGCTGGCTATTCCAAAGTTCATTGTCTTAGCGTTTATCCAGCGGAATAAACTCTCGACGATCGCTGCCCATATAAAGCTGGCGCGGCCTGCCTATCTTATGCTCAGGGTCACTATTCATTTCGGACCATTGCGCGACCCAACCTGCGGTTCTAGCTAATGCAAAGATGGCAGTAAACATAGAGTTTGGAATGCCCATGGCACGCATGACGATACCGCTGTAGAAATCTACGTTCGGATACAGTTTGCGAGAGACGAAATATTCGTCTTCCAAAGCGATTTTTTCCAGCTCCATGGCCAGCTTGAACATTGGATCACCCGTCAAGCCAAGCTCATTCAACACTTCATGGCAAGTGTTGCGCATAATGGCCGCACGTGGATCCATATTTCGATACACGCGGTGACCAAAACCCATGAGACGGAAGTTATCAGTTTTGTCTTTGGCACGTTTAATGAATTCGCCGATACGCGATACATCGCCAATCTCTTCCAGCATTTTCAGTGTCGCTTCATTCGCACCGCCGTGAGCAGGGCCCCATAGTGAAGCGATACCTGCCGATACGCAGGCAAATGGATTAGCGCCGCTGGAACCTACCAAGCGTACCGTACTTGTAGAGGCATTTTGCTCGTGGTCTGCATGCAAAATCAGGATACGCTCGAAAGCTTTAGCCAAAATTGGGTTCGGCACGTATTTCTCGCAAGGCGTCGCAAACATCATATGCATAAAGTTCTCAGCATAATTCAGGTTATTCTGCGGATACATGAACGGTTCGCCCAGATTGTACTTATAGCTCCAGGCCGCAATCGTAGGTACTTTAGCGATCAGTCGATGGGCGGATAACAAACGATGGTCCGCATCCCGTATATCCATCCAGTCGAAATAAAACGCAGACAATGAGCCCACCACACCTACCATAACCGCCATTGGATGGGCATCACGCCTGAAACCACGGAACACATTGGTCAGTTGGTCATGCAGCATGGTGTTTTCAGTGATGGTGTTAGTAAATTGCTTGGTTTGCTCGGCATTCGGCAATTCACCGTTTAACAGCAGGTAAGACACTTCCATAAAGTTACAGTGTTCTGCCAGTTGTTCAATTGGATAGCCACGGTAGTACAGCAGGCCTTTTTCACCATCAATAAAAGTGATATTGGAATTACAAGCCGCTGTGGACATAAAACCCGGATCGTAAGTAAATACGCCATGTTTGCCCAAATTACGGATATCAATCACATCGTTACCCAGGGTGCCAGACAGCATAGGCAACTCGATAGGCGGAGCACCATTATCAAAGGTCAAAGTAGCTTTGGTCGGTTTATTGGTCATGTTGAGTCTTATATAGTTGAATCGCTATTACTGACAATTATACTGAATGATGCAGTGAAATGGGCAACCGAACTAGTGCTAAGCCAAGGCTTGTGCTTGGCAATGATTAGCGCTGGTAAATCGCGCCTAATATTCTCGGTGCTTTAGCGCCGGTGACTTGCGGTAAATTGGCTGTTTGCTTATCCAGGCATTGCTTGGCCAGCCAGGCAAATGCAATCGCTTCTACCCAATCTACACCTATACCTAATACATCGGTCGTAGCGATTTTGCTATCTGTTAGTAACTGTAGTTCGTTCGCGAGTAAAGTATTATGTGCACCACCGCCGCATAAATAGACTTCATCAACTGAACCACAATAATTTGTCAGCGCATCTGCAATGCTTTGCGCAGTGAATGCTACCAAAGTACGCGCAACATCTTGGGGTGAATAATCTCTATTTGATAGATGCTGGGATAACCAATGCTCATTGAACAAATCACGACCGGTACTTTTGGGTGGCGTTAACGCAAAATAAGGATCTGCAAGCATTGCCGATAATAATGAAGGTATGACTTGTCCGATACTTGCCCATTTACCATTCGCGTCATAATCCAAACCTTTGTGTTGCTTAATCCATGCGTCCAAAAGCATATTGCCTGGACCTGAATCAAAACCAAATACTTGGTCTTTTGCAAGATAGGTAATATTGGCAATACCGCCAATATTGATTAAAGCGCGATTTTTTGATTCGCTGGAAAATACCGCTTGATGAAAAGCCGGCACCAAAGGTGCCCCTTGGCCACCTGCTGCGATGTCACGGCTTCTGAAGTCACTGATAACAGTGATATTTGTAAGTTCTGCTAATAATGCAGCATTGCCGATCTGTAAAGTGAAGCCGATACCATCGCTAAAGCCAGGCATGTGGCGAATCGTTTGACCGTGGCAGCCAATAGCTACAATTTTACCCGCGCTTACGTTCGCTTTTGCTAATAATTGCTTCACTGCATCCGCATAAAGCTGTGTGAGCGTGTTGCTGAGTAAGGCGGTAGTTTCGAGCTCGTTTTCAGTAGGGTGCTGCAGTTTGAGTATGGTGATGCGTAACTCTGCAGGATACGGAAGGAAATGCGTTTCTAATGTTTTTAGCTTACTGTCACTGTTGCTAAACTCCACCAAAGCCGCGTCGACACCATCCAGGCTAGTGCCCGACATTAACCCAATAAAAAGCTCATTGGCCATAATGGTTAAATATGGCCGTATGATTAGTCTAGGGCAGCGATATTGCTGGTACCTAATAGGTTAAGCTGCGCACTTAGCTGGTTGCTTACAGCATCAAACGCAACTTTGTTTTGTGCATTAATCGGGTCGGCTTTTGGTAAAGCGACTTTCATCGGATCACGATGCTGGCCATTTAACAAGAACTCGTAATGCAGATGTGGCCCAGTAGCTAAACCAGTCATACCTACAAAACCAATCACTTCACCTTGGGCTACTTTTTCACCGCGACGCAAACCGGCCGCAAAGCGTGAAAGATGACCATATACGGTACTTACGCCATTGGCATGACGCAATACGATTACATTTCCGTAACCGCCTTTTTGACCAACAAAATCAACAACTGCATCACCGGATGCTTTGACGCGGGTGCCTGTTGGCGCCGCCATGTCTACGCCTTTATGCGCTTTCATGCGTTGTAAGATAGGATGGAAACGACCTAAACTAAAACCTGAACTGATACGTGTGAATTCCAGTGGAGAACGTAAAAAGGATTTATGCAGACTTTTACCGTCTGGTGAATAATAGACCATCTCGCCATTGTTATTCCGATAACCAATCGCGCGGTAAGTTTTGCCATTATTCACAAACTCTGCAGCCAATACGTCGCCGGTTTTGATTAACTCGCCTTGGTCATAATTGCCTTCATAAATCACGTTGAAGTGATCCCCACGGCGTAAATCGGTATGGAAATCGATTTCGCTTTCGAACATTTCTGCTACTTGTATAGCTACGCTATCGGGGATATTGGCTTCATCGGTAGCGCCGAACAAAGAACTCTTGATTTCAGCAGATTTTAATATGGGTCGTTTTACTAATTGATGAGTGATTTTGCTGGTCTCATAGCCAGAATCGGCTTGGTTAATCGCAATATAATTGTCGTTATCTAGCTGGTATTCCAGCGCAATTAAATTGCCGTCAATATCGGTTTGTGCTTCGAATTCATTACCGGGTTTCAGGTTTGCGCCAATTTCACTGGCTGTATTATTGTGGCTGATATAGTCAATCGCATCGCGGTTACGGATATTCAAGCGGCTTAATATAGTAGATAAAGTGTCGTCACGGCGCACGCGCTCTTTGTACCAGAAGTTCTCGTTGGCTGCGCTTTGTTCTGCACTGGCCAAAATTGGCAGGGTAATATCCTCAGTCATTGCAGTGGTTGCAATGGTGCCGGTTAAAGTTTGTGGCGCGATACCGAATGCGGCATAAATACCAAATAATGGAATACAGGAAATAGCTAGGATCCAGCGTAACTTGAATTTACGTTCGGATACTTGCTGAAACTTACGTTCAGCTTTGTCCAGGTTTTGCGCTAAAATAGCGTTTTGCTGTGAAATGTATAAACCATCATCGATGTTGGAATAATTAGAGGTTATGGGGCTTTGTTTAAGCTCGTTATTTTCCACGGGCTGACCTTCATAAAAATTTAATACGGCATCAGATACTAACAGAAAACTCAATTAAAACAAGTAAATGAAATAGTCTTTACAAATTATTTCGCCCTGTTTGCTTAGATAGTTCAAGGATATAAAAACGTGAATATTGATATCGATCAACAGCTCGCAGTAATCAAACGTGGCGCAGATGAGCTATTAATTGAGGCGGAATTAGTTGAAAAGCTTAAAAAAGGCATTCCATTACGAATCAAAGCTGGTTTTGATCCCACAGCGCCGGATTTACATTTAGGCCATACAGTCCTGATCAATAAACTGCGTCAGTTCCAGGAGCTTGGTCACCAAGTGCTTTTTCTTATCGGTGATTTTACCGGCATGATTGGCGACCCAACCGGCAAGAGCGCCACGCGCCCACCGTTAACGGCTGAACAAGTACAAGAAAACGCTAAATCGTACACAGCACAGGTATTCAAGATCCTCAAACCAGAACAGACAGAGGTCGTATTCAACTCTAAGTGGCTTACTGAATTAGGGGCCGCGGGCATGCTTAAGCTGGCCGCGAGCCATACCGTTGCAAGAATGTTGGAGCGTGATGATTTTTCAAAACGATATAAAGGCAACCAGCCGATTGCCATCCATGAATTTCTATATCCTTTATTGCAAGGTTACGACTCTGTCGCACTAATAGCGGATGTTGAGCTGGGCGGAACCGACCAGAAATTCAACCTTTTAATGGGGCGCGAGTTACAGAAGCAGGCCGGGCAGAGCCAGCAATGCGTATTAACTATGCCATTGCTTGAAGGCTTGGACGGCGTAAATAAGATGTCTAAATCGCTGGGCAACTATATAGGCATCGCCGAAGCGCCTGAAGTCATCTTTGCCAAGATCATGTCGATTTCAGATGAATTGATGTGGCGTTATATAGAGTTGCTGTCTTTTGCATCATTAGAAACGATCGCGCAATGGAAAGCTGATGTTGCATCCGGCAACAACCCGCGTGATATCAAAGTGACTTTCGCACAGGAAATCGTTGCACGTTTCCATAGCCAGGCGGATGCAGAAAAAGCGTTGGCAGACTTTCAGACCCGTTCCAAAGGCGGCATTCCTGATGAAGTGCCTGAGGTGACCGTGACCATAGAAGCTGCCAATATAGGGATAGCACAATTGCTTAAATTGGCGGGATTGGTCGCCAGTACGTCAGAGGCTTTTAGAGCCATTGAGCAGGGCGGTATCAAATTAGACGGTGAAAAGGTATCTGATAAAGCCTTTATGCTTAATAAAGGAAGCACGGTAATTGCCCAAGTGGGCAAGCGTAAATTTGCAAATGTAACAATTTTGTAACAGTGCAGATTGGGCCTTGACCAAAACTACAGCCCCTGTAGAATGCGCGCCTTCGCTAACGAAACACTGTTAACGAACAGTAAGAAAAGCAAGAAAAAGCCGCAGTAAAAACTACATTCAGTATTAATTAGAAATATTTCGAAATTAGTGTTGACCAGATTTAAAACCTCTGTAGAATGCGCGCCTTCGCTAGCAAATTAACGCAAGCGAAAACAAGAAAAAAAGTAACAAAAAACGCAGTCAAAAAATACAGTTAATATTAATTAAGAAATCTTTCAGAATTAGTATTGACGGCCATCAAAAGCTCTGTATAATGCGCACCTCGTTAACGCAAAGCGGTAACGAAGCTACTAAAAAGTGATTCACTTTTCTGGTATAGAAAAAAGCTCTTTAACAAAATAACAACTGATAAGTGTGGGTGCTTGTGG
>DATHWX010000015.1:0-65598 GCA_035460225.1 Methylotenera sp. | reverse complement strand
GCGGCTTTGTCGCCAGCTTCTACAGCTTTAATGATTTTTTTAATCGCCGTACGCAAAGTAGAGCGCAAACTTGCATTGTGAGCGCGTTGCTTAACTGCTTGACGAGCACGTTTTCTTGCTTGTGCGGTATTTGCCATCTTAATGTTTCCTATAAGCTCTAAAAGCTATTCAAAATACGAAGCCCATAATCATAGCTATTTTATTCAAGTTATGCAAGTTAAAAACAACTAATTATTACGGCGATGCGGGTGAAACCCAATCTTGAATTATAACGTGATGTCGTTGAGTTATGGCAGCTGTGATAGGAAAGTGCCGCGCTGAAATTGATGGCATGATAAAATCTTGCAATATGTTGTTAATACACCACTTTTCTCAATAGTCACGCATGAATTTACTTAAAGCTTTGGCCAAGGTTGGCAGTATGACGTTTGTCTCGCGCATATTGGGTTTTGTGCGCGATACCTTGATAGCACGTGTATTTGGCGCTGGCATGCTGAGCGATGCCTTCATCGTGGCTTTTAAAATCCCTAACCTGTTACGACGCATCTCTGCGGAAGGCGCATTCAGCCAGGCCTTCGTACCTATTCTTGCAGAATATAAAAGCCAACGTAGTTTTGAAGAAACGCATAGTCTTATCAATCGTGTCGCAACCTGGATGGGTATCATCTTGGTTGTTGTTACTTTGCTGGGCATGCTTGCTGCGCCTTGGATCGTCACACTAATTGCACCAGGCTTTCGTGCGAATCCAGACAAGATGCAGCTGACGGTGGAGCTGCTGCGCATCACCTTCCCATATATCTTTTTTATCTCGTTAGTCTCTATGGCTGGCGGCGTGCTCAATACCTATAACAAATTCGGCATTCCTGCCTTCACCCCAGTCTGGCTCAATGTTTCGATGATTGCTGCGGTCCTGTTTTTTGCCAATCATTTTGCCGAGCCTATAAAGGTATTGGCATGGGCAGTGTTTTTCGGTGGTTTTTTACAGCTTATCTTCCAAATACCTTTTTTAAAGCAAATCGGTCTGCTACCTAAATTCGAACTAAAACGTGATGACGAAGGTGTATGGCGTATTTTGAAGTTGATGGGCCCAGCCGTGCTAGGTGTATCGGTTGCGCAAATTTCCATGATCACGAATACCATTTTTGCCTCGTTCCTGCATACCGGTAGCGTGAGCTGGCTGTATTACGCGGATAGATTGATGGAGTTTCCGACAGGAGTGCTAGGAGTTGCGCTTGGCACGATATTATTACCGAGTTTATCGAAAGCCTATGCCGGAAGCGATGATAGTGAATACTCACAATTGCTGGATTGGGGCTTGCGTCTAACCTTTATTTTAGCCGCGCCAGCGGCGGTGGCATTGGCAGTTTTAGCGGCGCCATTGGTTATTGCTCTGTTCCATTATGGAAAATTTACCGGTTATGACGCACTGATGACGGTACAGGCTTTGATAGCGTATAGCCTTGGCTTGTTGGGTTTGATTTTAGTAAAGATACTTGCTCCAGGCTTTTATGCGCGACAAAACATTAAAACGCCCGTAAAGGTCGCAGTATTTACTTTAATCGTCACGCAGGTCATGAATGTCCTATTTGTTTTTGTGATTGATTTGCAACATGCCGGGTTGGCATTAGCGATTGGTTTAGGCGCTTGTATCAATGCGGCTCTGCTTTATTACCATTTACGCAAAGCGAATATTTTTATCCCTCAGGCAGGATGGTTAAGTTTTCTGATTAAATTGTGCATTGCGCTAAGTGTTATGGCCATCGTGCTTTATTTTGCTAAAGGTGATGCGAGTGCGTGGCTGCAATTCAGCTTAATAAAACGTTTGTTGTATATTACCGGGTTAGTGACTCTCGGTGCGGTGAGCTATTTTGTTACGTTACTCCTGCTTGGCTTCCGTCCACGCGACTATATGCGTAGGGTAAAACATTGATGCAGGTTTTCAGGCACATCCCTAACTCTTTGCAGCCTTCGTGTGCGCTTGCAATCGGTAATTTTGACGGTATGCACCTTGGGCATCAGGCATTGCTGAAAAAGCTTATCAAAACCGCAAAGGTTCACAAATTAATGCCTGCCGTGATGACATTCGAGCCGCACCCACGAGAATTTTTTGCTCCGGATAGTGCACCTGCACGCTTATGTTCCATGCGTGAAAAGTTGGAATATTTTGCCGACGCTGGCGTTGAGCGTACTTATGTATGCCGCTTCAATCGCCGTTTTGCCAAGGTGAGTGCCGATGAATTTATGCAGGATATTTTGCGGAATTCGCTCAATGCGCAATCCATTTTAGTGGGTGAAGATTTCAGGTTTGGCGCCATGCGTGCCGGCTCAATTGCCGATTTTATGCTTGCCGGCTTTAATTTGGTAAGTTTGCCCCAAGTTAATTTACTTAATTCAACCCAAGATTCCGAGCGTGTATCCAGTACGCGTGTGCGAGCTGCACTCGCTAACGGACGTTTGCAAGAGGCTGCTAACCTGTTGAATAGACCTTATAGCATTAGTGGCAAGGTAATACATGGCGCAAAACGTGGCCGGCAGTTAGGTTTTCCCACAGCCAATATCCATATGCGTCATGAACGGCCTGCGCTAACAGGGGTATATGCGGTAAAATTAGATGGTTTGCCGGGTGTGGCAAATTTAGGCGTTCGTCCTACTATTGCCGGCGTGCCGAAACTTTCACTGGAAGTTCATGTGCTTGATTTCAATGATGATTTGTATGACAGGCATGTGCACGTGGAATTTTTGCACAAGATACGCGACGAAATGAAATTCGATGGATTGGATGCTTTAAAAGCCCAGATTGCCCAAGATGTGATCGTCGCAAGACAGTTTTTCCAGAAATAAATACAGAAGCAGCACTTTAGAAAATACTATTGACCATGACCGATAAGACTCAAACAGATAAAACGCCTCCAAATGAGACGTCCAAGTACAAATTAAACCTGCCTGAAACCGCATTCCCTATGCGTGGCGATCTGGCCAGGCGTGAACCTGCATGGTTGCAGCAATGGCAAGATAAAAAACTGTATGAGCGCATTCGCAAAGCCCGCAAAGGTGCGAAGAAATTCATCCTGCATGATGGCCCTCCATATGCGAACGGCGATATTCATATCGGTCACGCCGTTAATAAGATTTTAAAAGACATCATCGTTAAATCCAAAACTATGAGTGGTTTTGATGCCCCTTATGTGCCGGGATGGGATTGCCACGGCTTGCCAATTGAACTCATGGTAGAGAAAACGCATGGCAAGAATATGGAGCCTGCCAAGTTTCGCGAGTTATGCCGTGCTTATGCCGCAGAGCAAATCGAAAAGCAGAAAAAAGATTTTATCCGTTTGGGCGTGCTGGGTGATTGGGATCATCCCTACCTGACTATGGATTTCAAAACTGAAGCCGACATCATGCGTGCTTTGGGTGAGATCTATAAAAATGGCTATCTATACCAAGGCAGCAAACCAGTGCATTGGTGCGTAGATTGTGGCTCTGCTTTGGCTGAAGCCGAAGTTGAATATGAAGATGTGAATTCACCGGCGATTGATGTGGGCTTTAAAGTGGTAGACAACGCTGCACTTAGCAAAGCGTTCGGTGTGCAGGTTGTTGGCGATGCATATGCGGTAATCTGGACTACAACGCCATGGACATTGCCTGCCAACCAAGCGGTCAGTGTGCATCCGGAATTTGATTACGATTTGATTCAAACTGGGAAAGGTTTGCTGATTTTAGCCAAAGATCTTGCAGAGACCACGCTTAAAAGATACGGAGAACAAAATTACCAAATCTTAGGTTTATGCAAAGGCTTGGCCTTAAAAGGCCTACAACTTCAACATCCATTCGATAATCGCCATGTGCCTATTATCACAGGCGAACATGTCACGACCGAAGCCGGTACTGGCTTGGTACACACCGCAGCAGCTCATGGTAACGATGACTGGCTGGTGATGCGCGCCAATTTCCCGAACGAGAAACCACGTATTTTAATCAGCGGTGATGGCAGATTCTTTACCAGCAACATGGTTGAACTCGAAGCGATTCGCGGCTTGAACAGGCAAGAAGCCAACAAAGTGATTTTGAGTGTGATGCAGGAAAATGGCACATTACTAGCCAGCGCACGCCTGAACCATAGCTTCCCGCATTGCTGGCGTCATAAAACACCTTTGATGCAATTGGCCACTCACCAGTGGTTCATTGGGATGAACGCAAAGGATGCTAGTGGTACATCCTTACGCGAACATGCGAACAAAGCTGTAGATGAAACCGAGTTCTTCCCGGCTTGGGGTCGCGCGCGTTTGGAAGCCATGATCAAAAACCGTCCTGATTGGTGTGTGTCTCGCCAACGTAACTGGGGTGTGCCGATGGGGTTATTCGTGCACAAGGAAACAGGCGAGCCGCATCCACAAACGCTGCAGCTTCTCGAGCAGGCTTGCCTGAAAGTGGAGCAACAAGGAGTTGAAGCCTGGTTTAGCCTGGATGGCAATGCTTTCCTGGCGGAATATGCGCCGGAGAATGATGCGCAATATAAGAAAGTCACCGACACTTTAGACGTATGGTTTGATTCCGGCGCCACACATGCTGCCGTGTTAAAACGCCGTCCGGAACTGCAAAAACCTGCAGATGCAAAACATAGTCTAGCGGATCTGTATCTAGAAGGTTCCGATCAGCACCGTGGCTGGTTCCAGTCCTCATTGCTCACAGGTTGCGCCATTGATGGCCGCGCTCCTTATGATGCCTTGCTTACCCATGGTTTTGTCGTTGATGGCGCTGGCCATAAAATGAGTAAATCCAAGGGTAACGTGGTTGCGCCGCAAAAAGTGATGGATACTTACGGTGCCGATATCCTGCGCTTATGGACTGCTTCGACGGATTATTCGGGTGAGCTGACGATCTCTGATGAGATTTTAAAACGCGTGGCGGAAAGCTATCGCCGTATCCGCAATACCATGAAGTTCCTGCTGGCGAATATCGCTGATTTCGATGCGCATAAAAACTTGCTGCCACCTAAAGAGTGGCTGGAAATTGATCGCTATGCCTTAGTGCTGACCGAGAAATTACAGAAGGAAGTGCTAGCAGATTATGACCGCTATGAATTCCATTTAGCGGTTCAGAAGTTCGTGAGTTTCTGTTCTGAAGATTTAGGTGGATTTTACCTGGATATCCTTAAAGACCGACTTTATACCGCAGGCGAAACTTCGCATCCACGCCGTGCCGCACAAAGTGCGCTTTACCATATTACGCAATGCATGATGCGTTTAATGGCGCCGATATTGAGCTTCACCGCCAATGAGATTTGGCAGACATTAGGATTAGATAAAGATAAAACGGTATTCGAAGATGTTTGGTATGAATTGCCTAAACATCATGTGAGCGAAGCTGAAATACTGGTTTGGCAAGATATCTTGAATATCCGTGCGCTGACTAATAAGGCTATTGAGGAAAAACGCTCTGCTGGTTTGGTGGGATCATCATTGCAGTCTGAAATAGATATCTATGCTGACGGTAAGTTGTATGAATCGCTACATAAATTGCAGGACGATTTGCGCTTTGTGCTAATCACATCTCGTGCCACCTTGCATAAAGAGGCGGATACAGACTTACGTATTGAAGTCACACCTAGTGTCCATACCAAGTGCGACCGCTGTTGGCATTACCGTGCAGATGTAGGCTCTGATGAATTGCATCTTCAAATCTGTGGCCGTTGTGTTAGGAACCTGTTTGGCACTGGCGAGTATCGTAGCCATGCTTAAGAATAGTGGTATGTATAAATGGCTTAGTATTAGCGCGGTGATCGTCGCGATAGATCTATACACCAAGCACTTGATACAGAACGCGTTCACCTACGGTGAGCATTTAACTGTGACTGGTTTCTTTGACTTGGTGCGTTACCACAACGAAGGCGCGGCATTCAGCTTTTTGGCTAATGCTGGCGGTTGGCAGAAATTGTTCTTTAGCGCAGTTTCTATTGTTGCAATTGCGGTCATCACCTATTTACTTCGCAAGCATTCTACGCAGAAACTTTTCTGTTTTGGTTTAGCCTTAGTATTAGGCGGCGCAATAGGTAACTTATATGATCGCGTCACTTTGGGCTACGTAGTAGATTTTCTATACTTCCATTACCAAGCGTTATATTGGCCGGCTTTCAATGTGGCTGATAGCGCCATTTGCGTGGGTGTTGCTGTACTATTGCTGGATAGTTTTAAAAAACCTGCTAATTAAAACCTGTAAAAATCAGCCTCAACATAGAGGTAAACAGGATGATGTAGCTTCAGGAGAATGCTGTGCCAGATTGGAAAAAACTGATCGCGGGCAAAATCGCCATCGCAAAAAAAGGTGCCAAACCTGGGAAGGTAAATGTTAATGAGCGCGTGCCGGCTGGGCAAACCGAAGTCAAAAATTTCCCTATCCTCGATTTAGGCATTCTGCCTGATATCAATAAATCTAACTGGAAGCTGCGTATTTACGGCTTGGTTGAGCAGGAAATCACCCTGGATTGGGATGCCTTTCAGCAATTGCCGCAAGTCACCGATGTATCAGATTTCCATTGTGTAACGCGATGGAGCCGGCTTGATATGGATTGGGTAGGCGTAAAAGCGCAAGACCTGATCATGATGGCTGGCCCGCTGGATACTGCCAAGTTCGCAACCTTGCATGGCTATGACGGCTATACGACTAACTTGGATATAGAGTCGCTGCTGGACGATGATGTGATCGTTGCCCATTCTGTATTAGGCTATCCGCTGACTACGGTACATGGCGGCCCGGTACGCATGATCGTGCCTAAACGCTATGCCTGGAAGGGCGCCAAATGGCTCAAGGCAATTGAATTGCATGCCGAAGATAGGCCTGGTTTTTGGGAAGTACGCGGTTACCATAACTATGGCGATCCATTTAAAGAGCAACGCTTTTCAGAAGACGATGAAATTTAATAGCATTAGGCACTAATTTCCAGTTTATAAGTCTTAGCCATAGCGATACGGCAATACGATCTGCCATTAGTGTTACGTTAGTGCATCAATATAAGTAATAAATCTAATTAATTTGATCATTCTTAATAATAGAAACTTGAGCTAGCATGACAACAGTCAGCAATACCATATTGGGTTTCTCTGCGCTTGATTTAGCCAGAATTCAATTTGGCTTCACCATTGCATTCCACATCATTTTCCCTGCTATTACCATAGGTCTGGCCAGTTACCTTGCGGTGCTGGAAGGCTGCTGGCTAAAGACCAAAAAGCAGGCTTACAAAGACCTTTATCACTTCTGGTTAAAGATATTCGGCGTCACTTTTGGTATGGGCGTGGTCTCGGGCCTGGTCATGTCTTACCAGTTCGGTACTAACTGGAGCGGTTTCTCGCAATTCGCCGGCAGTATTACCGGCCCGTTATTAGCTTATGAAGTGCTCACTGCATTCTTCTTAGAGGCCGGCTTTTTAGGCGTCATGATGTTCGGCTGGAATCGCGTAGGGCCAGGCCTGCATTTCTTTTCTACGATCATGGTCGCTATCGGCACGCTTATTTCCATGACGTGGATCATCGCTTCCAATAGCTGGATGCATACGCCGCAAGGTTATGAAGTGGTGAACAATGTGCTGGTGCCTATGGATTGGCTGGCGATTATCTTTAACCCTTCTTTCCCTTTCCGATTAATGCATATGGGTGTTGCCGCTTTCCTCGCTACCGCCTTATTTGTAGGCGCTTCCGGCGCATGGCAGTTATTGCATAAAAAAGACAACCCCGCAGTGCGTAAGATGCTCTCTATGGCGATGTGGATGGTATTGATTGTTGCGCCTATCCAAATCGTCATTGGCGATTTTCATGGCTTGAATACGCTCAAATATCAACCTGCCAAGATCGCCGCGATGGAAGGGCACTGGGATAATAAAGCTGGCGAAGGAGTGCCTTTACTGCTATTTGGTATACCGGATATGCAAGCTGAGAAAAACAATTTTGAAGTTGGAATACCTAATATTGGCAGCCTGATATTGACTCATAGCTGGGCTGGTCAAATCAAAGGTTTGAAGGAGTTCGCACCGGCAGATCGGCCAAATTCTACGATTATTTTCTGGACGTTCCGCATCATGGTGGGCTTAGGTATGCTCATGTTATTGCTGGGCCTTTACAGTGCATGGCTGCGCTATAAGAAGCAGCTTTATACTTCTAAGCCGTTTTTACATCTGGCTACTTATATGGGGCCAGCTGGTCTAGTGGCGATACTCGCAGGCTGGATAACAACAGAAGTCGGTCGCCAGCCATGGGTAGTATATGGCGTCATGCGTACAGCGGATGGCGTTTCCAAGCACGATATCAGTTCACTTGCGCTATCGTTGGGCTTATTTATTATTGTGTATCTGTTTGTGTTCGGTATCGGTATTGCTTATGTATTGCGCCTAGTGCGTAAAGGTCCAACGCCACATGAGGGTGACTTGCCTATTGATGGCGGTCCTGGTGAGACGAGGCAGCAGATGCGGCCTATGTCATTGCCTAAAGAACCACTAGAAGATGCGTCAACATCATCAGACAAGGAAAAATCATGAATTTCGATGTGACTATTGTCTGGGCGATCATCATCTTTTTTGGCGTTATGATGTATGTGATCATGGATGGCTTTGATCTTGGTATCGGTATACTTTACCCGTTTGTTCCTGAACGCGAACATCGCGATGTGATGATGAATACGGTTGCGCCGATATGGGACGGTAACGAAACCTGGCTGGTATTGGGCGGGGCAGGCTTGTTTGCAGCATTCCCGCTGGCCTATGCGGTGATATTGAGCGCACTCTACCTGCCTTTGATTTTTATGCTGCTTGGACTTATTTTCCGCGGAGTGGCATTCGAATTCCGCTTCAAAGCGCATGACCATGAACGCCATATCTGGGACAAAGCCTTTATTGGCGGTTCAGCAGTCGCCGCATTTTTCCAGGGTGTGACGCTAGGTGCCTATATTGATGGGCTTAAGATGAATGGTCATGAATATATAGGTGGTGCTTTTGACTGGTTAGCACCATTTCCGCTGTTCACCGGCATTGGCGTTTTACTGGCTTATAGTTTATTAGGCTGCTGCTGGCTGATTTGGAAAACGGAAGGTGATTTGCAAAAACGCATGTTACAGATTGCAGTACCGTTGGCTTGGCTTATTTTAGCTGCAATCGGCATCATCAGTATCTGGACACCACTGACTCATGCGGCGATTGCTGAACGCTGGTTTAGTTTGCCCAATATCATCTGGCTTTCTCCAGTGCCTATTCTGGTCGCGATTACGATGTACCTGTTAATCAGCGCTATAAAGAAATCACACGATTTCAAACCATTTTTATTTGCTTTATGCATTATATTTTTAGGCTACATCGGCTTGGCTATTAGCCTGTGGCCAAATGTAATCCCGCCAAATATCAGTATTTGGGATGCAGCTGCTCCGCGTCAAAGCCAGGTTTTTGCACTCGTAGGTACCGTGTTTATCATTCCTTTCATTCTTGCTTACACCGCCTGGTCATACTATGTGTTTCGCGGCAAAGTGCGCGCGGAAGATGGATATCACTAACTTATGGTCGAAATGGACGATAAACCTGTTGAAGGTTCCTGGCTGAAGCGTCTGGGATGGCTGGTATTGATATGGATTGGCAGTGTGACAGCCTTGGCGCTAGCCGCTTATGTCATGCGTTGGTTGATGCGTTCGATAGGACTCGGTTAACTTTCAAAACGACTTTCTATACTGCTAACTTATTGAATTTGCGTATAATAGACCTATGTTTATAAGGCGCTACAAATCAGCAATCAGCAATGTCATCTTAATGATGATGGTATTTGCGTCGCTCGCGCCTTCGATTTCACAAGCATTGGTGACTTTTACCGGTAATAAAGCATTCAGCCAAAAGATCTGTACGACGAGCGGCAATATTATTGTTATCCAGGTAAAAACGACATTGGGTAAACAACTGGCAACAGCATTGCCAGTAAAAAGCTCTACGCAGCAAACCGCTGAAAACCATTTCGAACATTGCCCATTCTGTGCGAATCCACAAACTGCTTACGCATTGCCGAGTTTGAATGCTTTAATCATCCAGACCTTGGAAGCTGAAGCGCAGGCACTAGCTGGACATGCTACACCTTTAGTTACTTTCCAACCGTACTTAACGCCTCCAAGCCAAGCCCCGCCTCTTACCTCAATTAGTTAACTTTTCCAGGGCCCTTGCCCTGCGTTAATTTTTGAGGTCATCATGAAATTTAAAATAACATCGTGCATTTTTTTCGCACTGGCATTGATGCAACAGCAAGCATATGCCGAACATGAAATAGAGTTAGACGAGATATCTGTCACTGAAACATTGGATAGCCGCATTATCAATCATCCGGCGACAGTAGAAACTTATTATAAACAGCAAATTCAAGATACAGTCAACGCAACCACGTCTGCACAAACGCTGAAATACCTGCCTAGCTTCCAGGTGCGCGAGCGTTATATCGGTGATCGCAATGGACCCATCGCCACGCGTACCACTGGCACGCTTTCCAGCGCGCAAACCATGTTGTATGCCGATGGTGTATTGCTTTCGAATTTACTAGGTAACTCTTACAGCTTTCCACCACGCTGGGGCTTTGTCAGCCCGGAAGAGATTGAAAGCGTAAGTATCCTTTACGGACCTTTCTCTGCCTTATATGCAGGTAACTCATTTGGTGGTGTAGTTAATCTCAATACACGCATGCCAACCAAATTTGAAGCACATGCTAGTGCACAAACTTTCATGCAGAATTTTGAACTGTATGGCACCGACAAAACTTCAAAGGGTAATCATGAAACCGCTTCCATCGGCAACAAGATCAATGATTTAAGCTTTCTGTTTACGGTAGATAGGTTGGAAAGCGACAGTCAGCCTATGCAGTTTGCCAATGCATTGCGCTCAAGTACCGCTCCGGGTGGCGCTCCTATAGTCACTGGGGCTTATCAGGACAAAGACCAAACTGGTAAAAACCGTGTAATTTTCGGCGCAACAGGCTTTGATAGTAGCGAACAGACCAACGCTAAGATCAAGCTAGCCTATGATCTCACACCGCAAATCAAGGCTAGCTATAGCCTGGGTATTTGGGATTTGAACAGTAAAGTTGACGTAGAAAGTTACCTTAAAGATGCAGCCACAGGCAATACGGTGTACAACGGCCAGGTCAATTTTAACGGTGCAAGTTACAATGTTTCAGGTTTTTCACCTTCGGAAGCAGAAGCTTTGCATATTATGCAGGCGTTGGATGTTAAATCTAACACTAAAGGCTTCTTTGATTGGCAATTGACGTTATCTGATTATGATTATCAAAAGGATAAGAACGCCGCATCTAATGGAACAACGGCAATTGGAAATCCTTATGTTGATCGCACTGGTCGGGTGACAGATTTGCAAGGCACCGGTTGGACTGTATTTGATGCACGCGGTACTTTACGTCCAGTAGATGGTTTTGGCCGCAAACATTTGATTGATATTGGCTACCATATCGATGATTATCAATTACGCAGCGATACCAATAATACTGCTGACTGGTCGCAAGGCACTAAAGGCTCGTTGTTCGCATCGTCACGTGGCGAAACGCAAACACAGGCTTTGTATGTTCAAGATAAATGGCAAATCAATCCGGAGTGGGCGCTCACATTGGGTGGTCGTCAGGAGTACTGGCAAGCTAAGGATGGGCGTAACCAAAACACCTCAACTACGAATGTCTTCAGTACGGCAAATTACGCTAGTCAGTCTGAAAATAAATTCTCACCAAAAGTGTCATTAAGTTTTGAGCCTGAACCAGCCTGGGGTTTCAGGGCAGCGGTAGGGCAGGCATTTAGATTTCCCACAGTGAGTGAGCTGTATCAGCAATTGAGCCAAGGCAGCACAGTGGTTGAAAACAATCCCAATCTGAAACCGGAAGAGGTGATTTCCGGAGAGTTCACAGCAGAAAGACGTTTTGCCAACGGTTTGCTACGTGCGACTTTATTCCATGAAAGTAAATATGATGCGTTGATTAGCCAAACCCTTGGAACCGGAAGTAACATTCCTTTCGGTAACGGCACTTGTGCAGGCACTTGCTCATTCATACAGAATATCGACCATGTCCGCACTAATGGTATTGAACTCTCGACCATCTGGGAAAATGTATGGATTCATGGATTGGATCTATTGGCTAACGCAACTTTTACCGATGCTGAAATTCTCAAAAATACTCTGGACCCAACTACCGAAGGTAATAAACCGGTTCGTATTCCAAAGCAGCAATACAAAGTTGTCGCTACATACCACCAAGGGCATAATCTCACTTACAGCGTGGCAGCCCGTTATAGCGGTCGCCAATACAATACGCTGGATAACAGCGATGTGAATCCTGATACGTTTGGCGGAACCAGTAAATACTTTTTTGTGGACGTGAAAGCCAACTATAAATTCGCTGACCGCATGACCGCCAGTATCGGAATCGATAACCTGAATAATTACAGCGCGTATGTGTTCCATCCCTACCCACAGCGCACGGGCTATTTACAACTAAAATTTGACTATTAATCATGAAAATAAAACTATTCCTGTTATCTTGCTTTTTATTACTTACCGTTAATAGCCAAGCACATGAAGGCCATACCGGCCCATCAAAAGGCGGTATCGCGATCAGTGTGGCATTTGATGCTTCAGGTACGCTTTGGCGCGCCAGTGTGAAGGATGATTTTGTGCAGGTTGATATGAGCCGTGACTTGGGCAAAACCTTTTCCAAGCCGGTAAGAGTCAACTCTCAACCGCAAAAGATAGGCGCAGACGGGGAAGCACGACCTAAATTAGCAATCGGCCCGGAAGGCAATATCTACCTGACCTGGACGGAAGCGCTTAAAGCGCCGTTCTCAGGCTATATCTGGTTTGCACGCTCAACTAATCAAGGTAAGAGCTTTGAAAAACCTATGATTGTGCATCAGGACCGTGCTGAGATCACCCACCGATTCGAAGCTTTGAATGTTTCGCAGGCTGGCGAGAATAAAGGCAATATCACTGTGGCATGGGTGGATAAACGTGACTTGATAGCAGCTAAAACTGCTAATAAACCCTACGATGGCGCAGCAATCTATTACGCAGTTTCCACTAACAAAGGCGCATCGTTTAACCCTGAACAGAAACTTGCCGATAGCAGCTGTGAATGCTGCCGTATCGCTACCACCAATAAGCCTGACGGTACCGTAGTTGCCATGTGGCGTCATGTATTTGAGAACAGTGAGCGTGACCACATGATCGCTGAAATTCAGCAAAAACCCGGCCAGACACCGACTCTAAAACGTGCCACGTATGGCCATTGGAAAATAGATGGCTGTCCGCACCACGGTGCTGCATTGGCGAGTGGTGGTGAAGGCAAAGACTGGTGGGGTTACCACATGGCATATTTTGATGGTAATGATGCTAAGCCAGGACTGTACTATAGCCGTATGGATGGCGTGGCTTGGGCATCATCCGTTCCCAAGAAATTCGGCAATAATGCCAACCAGGCCGGGCATCCTTCAATCTTAAGCCTAGGTGATAAGGTCTGGCTGGTATGGCGCGAAACCGAAGCTAAGACGCATACTATATTAGGCATGTTTTCAGATGATGGCGGTAAAAGCTGGCAGGATGCAAAAGCGCTGGCAAGCACTACTGAAAAAACCGATAACCCATTTTTAATCAGTAAAGACAGCCACGTTTACTTGGTTTGGAACACCGTGAAAGACGGTTTGAAATTGTTGCCGCTATGATAGATTGGATTCAATCTTTTCCTACATATTAATCAGCCATAGCGTGATATTGCGTTTTGTACCCGACTCCTAAAATAGCTCAAGTTTGTTATTAGTTGCGAGGAGAGCGAAATGCAAAGTACAACATTACATTCACAAAGCAATCATCCAAAGGTCAATCCGTCTGTAGTTAATCCGGATGGAAGCGATAAAAACTTCGGTGGTTTTGATGAGAATGGTCGTCCATTAAATCAAACTACCGAAAAATATCCTGACGATGCATCCAATCCGGGTGATCAACCTAACTACCCAAAACTCCACAAGAACGCTGGCGAAAATAAAGGAAGACCTTCTGGCCAAAACAAAAATAATGGATCAGGTGGCAGCCTCGCTGAAAATGACGATGAGGAAGAAGTAAGCCGTAGAGGCGATAATCCGCTCAATGAAAAATTCAGCACTAATCGCGGTCACAAACCACCTGGCGATGAATCCATTACCAATAGAGGTCAAGGAAGTGGCAAGGCTGATAAATAGATGAATCATATTAAGGAGCGATTGCTCCTTAATTTTAATCAACGAATATTTTCACTAAACTTTTTAAACCCGGATTTATGAATACCTCCACTCAAACGGAAACTACCCTATCTAAGGAAACGATAGACGCTTATAGCCATGCTACTTATATCGTTGATACTTATCCGCCATTGGAGTTTCGGGTTGATCAATATTCGGAGCCGCTGATACGTTTGCTCAGAATCAAGAATGCAAAAACTGCGGCATGGATCACTGCCTATAATCCTTACGGGAAAAGGCAAACGCCTGAACAAAATAAACTGCTAGAAGATAAATTACTGCAGATCATTAACGTAAAAGGTTTGGAGTATACGACAGGACGAGGATTAGATAGCGAACGCAGAGCGCCGGAAGAAAGTTTATTGCTATTCAATATTCCGCTCAATGAGGCGATCGAGATTGGTAGGTTAGTGGAACAGAATGCGATACTTTGGATTGGCGAAGACTCAATTCCAAGACTGGAACTGCTGCTTTAAAAGTACTTAATTACACCAGATTTTGGTATGGTGCGTCAGCTCCATCCAGATTGCCCAAGCGCTGGCGGCACTTAACATTAAGCCTGCAAGCCGCATTCCGTAAGGTTCTATCATGCTGGTTTTAAGCTTGAACCATAGCCATGGAGCAAAGAATAAAGACAGGCTTGAACCTATGGCAAAAGCGGCCATGCTGACTGCACCGCCAAATGGGTTGCCGTTGAACGAAGCAATAATTAGCGCTGAATATAGCAAGCCGCAAGGCATAAGTGCCCATAACATGCCGATATAGAAATAGCCGCCTTGTACGCGGCTAAGTTTTTTGACATGCTGCCAGATCGTGCGCCCGGTGCGGTCTACCCAAACTGGCTGCCGTGCAAATACCAGTAACAGCAATCCCCAGAAAAATACGAGCACATGAAAAAAGGTCCAAAGTGGATGGAATGCTGCCGTGTAATCAGAAAGCCAGGCGATGCTAGTGATACCGAAAGTGGCAATGGCGCCTAATAGGGCATAGCCGCATAAACGACCCACATGGTAAAGCTTTAAGGCATGGGGCTGCTGAGTTGTTTGTGATTGCGTGAATGAAGCGCAAGCCGCACCGCACATTGCAACGCAATGCGGCCCGCCTGCCAGGCCCATCAGGAAAGCGCTGTAAGTTAATGCGCTAGAAATTTCCAGTTGCATTAAGGCGTCGTATTACTGCGCTTGATTCACGCCAGTAGCAGCGTGGTTACGGGCACGCATGGCTGGTTCCAGCGCATTGCGCTCTGCCAACGTTTTAGAATTTGAGCTTTCGGCATCTTCTGCAGATTTTTCAGCAGCGATGGTCTTATTGATTTCGGTACCATGCCGATAATAGTCCTGGTCGATAATTGGATCCTGGCCTTTCACTGCAATCACTACGGTAATCATGCAGGCCACAACCACGGCTGCAGGGCCGCCGAATACCAGCCAGGCATGACCATAATGCCACCAGGCTTTTTTCTTTTGATCGATTTCTCGTTGTGTTTCACTACGCGTATCAGCCATATGCTGCTCCTATCTTGACATATAGAAAATAGATTTTTCGGTAATGCGCTCATCTGAACTTTCTGATTCGATTTGAAATTGAATCGGGTGTGAGCCGCTTTCAATCGAGCCATCGGGAATCTGCAAATTAACCGCCACCATACGTGATTCTGCCGCGTTCACGGTGAATTCATTTTTGGAAGAAACGAAAAGCTTATCCAGGCCAGCGACTGAAACGTGGTAAGTCTGGGGTGTTTCAGTAGCATTAGTAATCTGCAGGCGATAGACGTTCTCTACGTTACCACCGGGCACCAAGCGCGACATCACGCCCCGGTCACGAATCACGTCGACTTTAAACGATGCGCGCATACTTAATGAGACCGCAAAACCGATACAGAGTAATAGCAATACGCCACTATAAATGAGTACTCTAGGGCGCAATATCTTCTGGATGATCTCATGCTGAGACCAATGCTGGCTTACGCCATTCTGCGTTGAGAAGCGAATGAGGCCGCGAGGATATTCCATCTTGTCCATGATGCTGTTACAAGCGTCTACACACAAACCGCAGCTGATACATTCATATTGCAGACCATCGCGGATATCGATGCCGACCGGGCAAACCTGTACGCAAAGGCTGCAATCGATACAGTCACCCAAACCGGCTTCTTTAGCATTCACTTTGCGTGAACGGCCGCTACGTGGGTCACCGCGTTCTGCGTCGTAAGTCACGATCAGCGTATCTTTATCGAACATTGCACTTTGGAAGCGCGCATACGGGCACATATATTTACAGACTTGCTCGCGCAGGAATCCGGCATTGCCATAAGTAGCAAAGCCATAAAAGCAGATCCAGAACGTTTCCCACGGGCCTAAACGAAACTCCATAATGCCATCGAACAAGCCACGAATCGGCGTGAAATAACCGAGGAAAGTGAAGCCGGTCCACATGGAGAACGTAATCCATGCGGCATGTTTTAACCATTTTTTATAGATCTTTTCAAAGCAAAGCGAACGGCTATCGAGCTTAATCCGCGCTGCACGGTCGCCTTCGATCTTGCGCTCTATCCATAAGAAAATCTCAGTATAGACGGATTGCGGACAGGAGAACCCACACCAAAGCCTTCCCGCCACCGCCGTAAACAGGAACAGTGCGAGCGCTGCAATAACAAGAATGACCACCAGGTAAATTAGGTCCTGTGGATATAGCACCAAACCGAAAATATAGAAGCGGTGGGTGCTGATATCCAGCAGCATTGCCTGGCGCTGACCCCATTGCAGCCAGGGTGCGCCATAGAAAACCAGTTGGGTGATCCAGATCATGATCCAGCGCCAGTTGGTAAAGTAGCCCGACGTACTGCGCGGGTATACTTTCTTCTGCGCTTCATACAGCGACACGTACTCACCTTGTGTGGTTTCGCTGACGATAGGAATGATCTTCCTGGTTTTGTTGGCAATCGTGGTCATTATTTACTCACTTTTAGCATTAAATTATTTATTGCTAGCTACAGCCTGGGCTTGTTCAACCTTATTGGCTTCAGCCTGGCTCGTTTCAACCTTTGCTTCAACCTGATTTGTTGCAACAGGATTAGCTCGCATATTTGAGAAGCGCCATACATAAGCCGCAAGCACATGAATCTGCTCTTTGGTTAAACGCTCACCTTGTGCAGGCATCTGGTTATCTTTACCGTGGTTGATGCGATCCATAATCGCCGCTTCACCAAAGCCATGCAGCCAGATGTTGTCAGAAAGGTTAGGCGCACCGATATCCTGGTTGCCTTTACCCTCTGCACCGTGACAAGCCGCACATACTGCAAACTTTTCTTTGCCTAATTTGGCGCGGTTGATGTCATGCGCGCTGTTGGAAAGGCTCAACACATAGTTAGCGACGTTTTTCGCATCTTCCTGTGTACCTACAGCTGCGATCATCGGCGGCATAACGCCATGACGGCCAAGTGTAATGGTCTCTTCAATCTTGGCCGGGCTACCGCCGTGGATCCAGTCATGGTCAGTCAGGTTTGGAAAACCTTTACTACCGCGGGCATCTGAGCCGTGGCACATTGAGCAGTTGTTCATGAACAAACGCTCGCCGATCGCCATGGCTTTATCTTCCTTGGCCACATCTTCAGTTTTCATAACGGCAAATTTGGCATAAACCGGCGCCAGTTGTTTTTTAGAATCAGCCATTTCCTGTTCATACTCTTTGATGCTGGTCCATTCTTTTGTACCTTTGTAGATACCCAAGCCTGGATATAGCACCAAGTAAACCATGCCGAATACACAGGTAATGATGAACAGCCACATCCACCATCTTGGCATCGGGTTGTTCATCTCAATGATGTCTTCATCGAATACGTGGCCGGTCGTATTATCGTCACTCATTTTCTTGACTTTGCTGGTCATCAGCAGCAAAGTCAGGCAGCCTACAATGCCGCCAATGACAATGAATGAGATAAAGTACGACCAAAAGTTACTGGTAAAATCACTCATTATTCTCTCCCTCAAACGGCAGTTTTGCCGCTTCATCAAAATCGTTCTTATTGCGTTTGGACCAAGCCCATACCCAGATCCCAATAAAGGTCACAAAGGCGGCGAGCGTGGCGGCGATACGTAAATCGGTAATGGTCATATCAGTCACCTATTTCAGTGTTGTGCCTAATACTTGCAGGTATGCAATCAGCGCTTCCATCTCGGTTTTGTCATATACGTCATCTGTAGATTGCTTGATTTCAGCTTCCGTATAAGGCACGCCAACCTTGGTCAGTGCACGCATATGATTAGGCAAGCTCATGGCGTCAACCTTGTTCTCGTTTAGCCATGGGTAAGCAGGCATCACAGATTCCGGCACTAGGTCACGCGGGTTAGTTAAGTGAATACGGTGCCATTCGTCACTGTATTTCTTACCAACGCGGTGCAAGTCCGGACCCGTACGTTTACTACCCCATTGGAATGGATGGTCATAAACGAACTCACCTGCAACGGAGTAGTGACCATAACGCAAAGTCTCTGCCTTGAACGGGCGAATCATCTGTGAATGGCAGTTGTAGCAGCCTTCACGAATGTAGATATCACGCCCGGCCAACTGCAGAGGGTTGTAAGGTTTCAAACCGGTTATAGGCTGAGTGGTGGATTTCTGGAAGAACAGTGGAACGATTTCCACCAGGCCGCCAAAAGAAACCACACACAAGATCAGCACCACCATCAAGAAGCTATTAGTCTCGATGGATTCGTGTGAAAAACCTTCTTTTTGTGGACTATTGTCTTTTTCTATACTCATTTTCGTTCTCTTATGCATGCGCCAAAGTTGAGTGATGGCTGAAAGGCACTGCTACACGTACGTGTTGGCCCAAAGCCCTGGTTTTTAATACGTTCCATAACATAATCACCATGCCGCTTAGGTAGAGCATGCCGCCTAACATACGGATGACATAGAACGGATGTGTTGCTTTAACAGCCTCGACGAATGTATAGGTCAATGTGCCGTCATCGTTCATCGCACGCCACATCAAGCCTTGTGTCACACCGGAAATCCACATTGCAGTAATGTATAAAACGATACCGATGGTGGCTAACCAGAAATGAATCTCAATGGCTTTTTTGCTGTACATCTGTTTTTGGCCGTATAAGCGTGGGATCAGGTAATAGATCGCGCCCATAGTGATAAAGCCAACCCAGCCTAACGCACCTGAATGCACGTGGCCGATGGTCCAGTCTGTGTAATGTGAAAGTGAGTTCACTGTTTTGATGGCCATCATTGGACCTTCGAATGTACTCATGCCGTAGAAAGACAGGGCAACGATCAGGAAGCGCAAGATTGGGTCATCACGCAATTTGTGCCATGCGCCAGACATGGTCATCATGCCGTTGATCATGCCGCCCCAGCTAGGTGCCAACAGGATAAGCGATAAAACCATACCTACTGATTGTGTCCAGTCTGGTAAAGCGGTGTAGTGCAGGTGGTGTGAACCGGCCCACATGTAAGTGAAGATCAAGCCCCAGAAGTGCACGATAGACAAACGGTAGGAGTAGATCGGGCGCTCAGCCTGTTTCGGAATGAAGTAGTACATCATGCCCAGGAAACCAGCCGTCAGGAAGAAACCAACTGCGTTATGACCGTACCACCATTGGATCATGGCATCTTGTACACCCGCATAAGCAGAATATGACTTCATCCAGCCGGCTGGTACTTCCATACTGTTCACGATGTGCAGGATTGCTACAACAATGATAAAAGCACCATAGAACCAGTTGGCTACATAGATATGCTTCACTTTACGCGCAGCAATCGTACCAAAGAATACGGCGGCGTACATGAGCCAAACGATCAACAGTAATACATCGATTGGCCATTCAAGTTCTGCATATTCCTTGCCTGAGGTATAACCTAATGGCAGACTAATCAGAGCGGCCACGATGACGGCCTGGTAACCCCAGAACGTATAGCGTGAAAGAAGAGGAAAGCGTAAGCGCGTCTGGCAGGTACGCTGAACCACATAATAAGAAGTTGCATACAGGGCACAGCCGCCGAATGCGAATATCACCAGGTTAGTATGCAGCGGACGCAAACGCCCGAAGCTCGTCCATGAGATACCTAGATTCAGTTCCGGGAAAGCTAGCTGCGAGGCGATTACCACACCCATCAGCATGCCGACGACCCCCCAAACCACGGCCATCACGGTGAAATTCCTGACGGCGTAGTCATCATAAAAAGTTTGTACTGTGTTATTAGCACTCATGACTTAGTCCTTAATTGATACTAAAAATATTGATGTTTTGAATTTAAAAATTTGATGTTGCATTTCTTAATCCCCCCGATCCCTTAAAAAATTAAAACTATTAATAAAAAACTAAACCTATTCGTCTTCTTCCAAAATGCGTTTGCCTTCTTCTTCAATGTCTTCAAACTGCCCTTGGTAAATCGCCCACCACAAGCCGCCTAGGACGACGATTGCCATCAGTACCGACAATGGAATAAGGATGAATAAAATATCCATTACGCAGCCACCTTAATGTTGGAAGTTGAAAACTGCGTTAAACGTAATGCGTTCAACACCACAATGATTGAGCTGACCGCCATACCTAAGCCAGCCATCCAGGGGGATAGCACACCTACAAAAGCCAGTGGGATGCATACCACGTTGTAAACGATTGCCCAGGCGATGTTCTGTTTGATGACCTGCATGGTTTTACGGGCGTGGCTGATGAGCTGTGGAATCTGGCTGATATCGCCATTCAGTAAAATATAGTCAGCATGCGCTTGGCTTAACGGCACACCTTTACCCATGGCAATAGAGGCATGCGCGCTGGCTAAAATAGGGCCGTCGTTCAGGCCGTCACCGACCATCAGCACTTTTTTGCCGGCCTGTTTTAATGCCTGTAGACGCGATAACTTATCTTGAGGACTGCAGGCAGCTTGGAATTGTGTGATGCCTATCGTTTCAGCAGCACGAGTTACAGTCTGCAACTGGTCGCCTGATAGTAATTCCGTCGTAAGGCTTAAATCTTTGAGTTGCTGTATGGTCTGTGCGGTGTTGGCTTTGAGGCTTTCCTGCAAAGTGAACGTAGCCAGCCAGCCATTCGTATCAGCCAGATAAACTTGTTGTAAAGGACTTTGAGCAGGTTCGATACCGCAGAATTTGGCAGAACCTAACTGAACAAAACTGTTTGCATTAACTAGCGTTCCGCTAAGGCCAGCGCCGACTTCTTCGCTTACATTCGTTAAAGTTATGGTCGCTACATTGTTTGATGTATGTGAACCTGTTGATGTATGAGAAATGAGCGCTCGCGAAACCGGGTGCATGGAATGCTTCGCTAATGCCTGGGCAATTCCAATTGCATCGGATGCTGCAAAACCAGCTTTACATTGAATATCCGTGACCTGGATGTTGTCCTCAGTTAAAGTACCGGTTTTGTCGAAAATCACCGTATCGATATTGGCGATACTTTCAATGGCTTGCAGGCGCGAAATGAGAATGCCGCGTTTCACAAAAGCGCTGGCGCTGGCAAGCATGGCTGCCGGTGTAGCAAGTGATAATGCACAGGGGCAGGTCACAATCAATACCGCTGCAGCAGTCATCAGGGCGTGACCGCGATCCACATTCCATAACATGGCGGCAGCGAGACCAGCAGTTAATATGACGAATAGCAGGAATGGACGGGCGATACGGTCGGCAATTTGTGAAAGCCGCGGTTTTTCAATCGCTGCCTGGTTAATGAGGTTAACGATTTGGCCGTATTTGGTTGATTCACCTAAGGTTTCAATGTGCATGTGCACGGCAGTGCCAAGGTTATAGCTACCAGCAATCACTTGGTCATATTGATGTTTAGCAATCGGCGTCGCTTCGCCAGTCAGTAATGATTCATCTACGGATGTATGTCCCATGACTAGCGTTCCATCGGCCGGAAAAGCCTCACCTAAATGCACGCGAACAGTGTCACCCACTTTCAACTGGCCGTTCAATATGCGTGAGAATGAGCCGTCACTATTCAGGCGCTCTATGCTTTCCGGGATACGGCTGACCAGGTTTTCCAGCGCACCTAACGTTTTATGATGAAGTTTGGCCTCAATCAAACGGGCAGAAAGCAGGAAGAACACGAACATAGTGAGTGAATCAAAGTAGACGGTGTTGCCCCACCAGCTATTTGGCTCGAATGTGGCAGCAGAACTGACGATAAAAGTAATGGCAATGCCCAAGGCAACCGGGAGATCCATGCTGATTTGCCCGGATTTTAAATCGCGGAACGCTTGGCTGAAAAAAGCGCTGCTGGAAAATAAGATTACCGGCAGGCTTAATATCCATGATGCCCAATTCAGCAAATGACGCGCTTCATCGGTCATATCGCCCACATGCACGAAATAGCTCGGCGTCGCATACATCATTACTTGCATCATGCAAAAGCCAGCTACCATCCAGCGCCAGAATGCGGTACGTTGTTGCTTTAATGCAGCGACTTCGTTTCTGCCGTGGTTTGCAGGCGTAGCGCTATAACCAAGCGTGTGGATTGTGTTTAATATTTCTGATGGGCGAGTTCTAATTGGAGACCACACTACAACTGCGCGGCTTTTCGACATGCTGACGCGGGCGCTCATTACGCCGGATTGTGCGAGCAAGCCACGCTCGATGATGCTGGAGCACGCAGCGCAACGCAGGCCCTCTAACAATAAGTTAGATTGCACGAGTGGCTCAGTGGAATTGTTTGCCAATGGCTGGCTAAAGCTTTGCCATTGCTCTTCCGTATCGAGGATCGTCCACGACTTTGCAGTCGCAGATGTTCCAGTCTCAGCTATTTCAGGCCTGGTCAGATGCTCAGTAATGTAAGCGTCAGCTAACAATACTTACTCCATATCAATAATAAAGTGCTTAATTATTCATATGCTTAAATGCAGCTGGCTGACAGGAAGGTAGGATGTTGTGCGTGCTCTACCTAGGGCTAGTTAGCCAGCAGTCTATGCGTTTTAGCATATGCCGGACGACGACAAATCCAACGAATTAAAGGATTTGGCGCCAACATGTTACAAACCAAAGAATTGGTTCGTACTAGCTGAGGTAGATTGGAGGAGCGCGGGAACTGGGAGGACTGCTATGGAAGTACGAGTGAGGCTGCGGATAAAACTGTTCAGCGTAATGGCTGGATAAATCGGCTACATTGAAATTGTAATGAACAACATTAACAATGCTGTAAGAGGCCGCATGCTGATCGCAATAACCGCAAACTGCGGTTTTCGATTCGCTATTTCTGCTGGGTAAGGTGTCTGTTACTTTGAGATTGTTTCGAGCAGTAAGAAAATCAGCAGGAATAAATCTATCGCCTGTCGAACTGCAGACTTTGATCATGCCAGCAGGAACATCGCCTGGCGTCATGGCATGCGAAATCGTTGGTGCTAATGCGCTTAATAAGACTGAGGCGCACGCTACTAATGCAACTAAGCGCTGCTGTAGCCAACGGTTATTTCGCATAAAGTTCATAGGCGGCCATTCTATTCTCCCAAATATCACATATCAATGAAAAAAGAGTTAATAGATTGTAAAAATTATGTAACAAACATCTGATTGCGAATTCATTGAAAAATTCCGCAGTAGCCCCACATTAGTATCATTGATATTGGGAGCATAAAAATGCGCTTTGATAAATTAACGACAAAATTCCAGCAGGCGTTGAATGATGCACAAAGCATTGCCGTGGCTAACGATAGCCCGACAATAGAAGCTTTGCATCTATTGACTGCCTTGCTGAACCAAGAAGATGGCGGCACCGCCTCTTTGCTGGCACACGCTGGTGTACATTTGGCACCGCTTAAATCCGGGCTTAACAATGCCATTGAGTCTTTACCCAAAACCTCTGACAGCTCAGGCGAGGTTTCGGTTTCGCGCGAGCTCAATAACCTGCTGAACGTAACGGACAAACTCGCGTTAAAACGCGGCGACAGTTTTATTGCTAGTGAGATGTTCCTGCTCGCCTTGGCTGATGACAAAGGTCTGGCCGGCCGTTTATTGAAAACTCATGGCTTATCAAAAACTGCATTGGAACAAGCAATTGATGCAGTGCGCGGCGGCGAGCAAGTGAACGCTTCGGATTCCGAAAGTAACCGCGAGGCACTTAAAAAATATACCTTAGACCTGACTGAACGCGCCCGGCTAGGTAAGCTTGACCCGGTGATTGGCCGTGACGATGAGATTCGCCGTGCCATCCAGGTATTGCAACGCCGTACTAAAAACAACCCGGTACTGATAGGCGAACCTGGTGTGGGTAAAACTGCAATCGTAGAAGGCCTGGCGCAGCGTATCGTCAATGGCGAAGTACCCGAATCGCTCAAAGGTAAAAAGGTATTGTCCTTAGATATGGCGGCTTTGCTTGCGGGAGCTAAATACCGCGGTGAGTTCGAAGAGCGTTTGAAATCTGTGCTTAAAGAATTAGCGCAAGATGAAGGCCAGACTATCGTCTTCATAGATGAGATCCATACAATGGTCGGCGCGGGTAAAACCGAAGGCGCGATGGATGCCGGTAATATGCTAAAACCCGCTTTGGCCCGCGGTGAGCTGCATTGCGTAGGCGCTACCACATTGGATGAATACCGCAAATATATAGAGAAGGATGCGGCATTAGAAAGAAGGTTCCAGAAAGTATTAGTAGATGAACCTACGGTCGAAGCGACCATTGCTATCCTACGCGGTTTGCAGGAAAAGTATGAACTGCATCATGGTGTAGAGATTACCGATCCGGCTATTGTAGCTGCGGCAGAGCTAAGCCATCGTTACATCACAGACCGTTTCTTACCGGATAAGGCGATCGACTTGATTGATGAGGCAGCGTCGCGCATCAAGATGGAAATCGATTCCAAACCCGAAGTCATGGATAAGCTTGAGCGCCGTTTGATTCAATTGAAGATCGAGCGTGAAGCGGTACGTCGTGAAAAAGATGAAGGCAGTAAAAAACGCTTTAGCCTAATTGAAGAGGAAATCGGTCGCCTGGAAAAAGAATATGCCGACCTTGAAGAAATCTGGAAAGCCGAAAAGGCCCAGGTGCATGGCTCTGCGCATATTAAGGAAGAAATCGAAAAAGTAAAATTTGAGATGGAAGAGGCCACACGTAAAGGCGAATGGCAGAAGGTCTCTGAGCTGCAATACGGCAAATTGCCGCAATTAGAAGCACAGTTAAAACAAGCTTCTAATTCAGAAAGCAATGAACAAGATAGCAAACCTAGAATGCTGCGCACCGAAGTAGGCGCAGATGAGATCGCTGAAGTCGTAAGCCGCGCGACCGGTATTCCTGTCAGCAAGATGATGACTGGTGAACGGGAAAAACTGCTGACCATGGAAGCTAAACTGCACGAACGTGTAGTCGGGCAAGATGAAGCCGTGCGTTTGGTTTCAGATGCCATCCGACGTTCACGTTCGGGCTTAGGCGACCCAAACCGTCCTTATGGCAGTTTCCTGTTCTTAGGCCCAACCGGTGTAGGTAAAACTGAATTGTGTAAAGCTCTAGCCGGCTTCCTATTTGATTCGGAAGACCATCTGATCCGCATCGACATGAGCGAGTTCATGGAGAAACATTCCGTGGCACGTATGATTGGTGCGCCTCCTGGCTATGTGGGTTATGAAGAAGGCGGAACCTTAACTGAAGCGGTACGTCGCAAACCTTATTCCGTGATTCTATTGGATGAGGTGGAAAAGGCGCATCCGGATGTATTCAACGTATTGCTGCAGGTATTGGATGATGGCCGCTTAACCGATGGCCAAGGGCGCACCGTGGACTTCAAAAATACCGTGATTATCATGACCTCTAACTTGGGCAGCCAAATGATACAAAGCATGTCCGACCAGGATTACCAGGTGGTGAAACTGGCGGTGATGGGTGAAGTGAAAACACACTTCCGTCCGGAGTTTGTGAACAGGATAGATGAGGTCGTAGTATTCCATAGCCTGGATGAAACCAATGTGAAATCCATTGCCAATATCCAGCTGCAATACTTGGTGAATCGCTTGGCTGCAATGGATATGCAGGCTGAGATCACCCCAGCAGCGATTGCCGAAATTGCTAGTGAAGGTTTTGACCCGATCTACGGTGCACGGCCATTGAAGCGTGCTATCCAGAGCGAGATTGAAAATCCGCTCGCGCGCGAAATCCTCGCTGGAAATTTTATCGCCAAAGATACTGTCAAAATTGATGCTAAGGCGGGTAAGATAGTATTTACCAAGGTTTAAGGTATGCGGAGCTTATTTGCTGAAACCGATATTCTGTAGTGCGGTGCTTGCCGGGCTTTTATTAGCGGCGAGCCTTGCACGTGCAGAATCCGGCAATAGTCATCCTTACCCGACAAGCCAGCAGGAATTTACTAATCAGGAATTAGCTACTTTTGATAACGAACCGCCAGTGATTCGCGATATTCTAGTTCGCGCAGTGCTGGCGGAGCGTGATGAGCAGGATGTGGAAGGCGATTGGAAAGCCGCAAAGCTTTATTGTCAAGCTTCTAAATACGGCAGTGCAGAAGGGCAATTCCGTCTGGGAATGTTATATGCCGCCGGTCAGGGCGTTCCAAAAAACCGTGATTGGGCGGCCGCATTGTTTACCACGTCTTCTATGCAAGGTCATTGGGAAGCACAGAAAATGCTCGAAACTGTCCATTTGAGCACAACAGAATTGCCGCCTTGCGTGCTGGATGAAGTAGAGCCTGAAAAAGCTAGTTTCGAGAGCCTGCTGACTGGCGAAGCCGAAATCGACCGTTACATTGCCAGCTTGCCAAAAAACAAGCGGTGGGTAGTCGGCCTGGTCGATACGATTTCCGCCTGGTACAAAGTGGACGCTAAATTGGTCCTATCAATTATTTCGGTGGAATCGAATTTTGCCAGCACTGCAAAGTCAAACAAACAAGCGCAGGGTTTAATGCAATTGATACCAGGCACGGCAGAGCGCTTTAATGTAAAAAACGCGTTTGATGCCAGCCAGAATATTAAAGGTGGTGTGGCGTATTTGCGCTGGCTATTGGCTTATTTTAAAGGTGATGTCTCCTTGGCAATTGCGGCTTATAACGCCGGGGAAGGCGCGGTCAATAAGTACCGCGGTATTCCACCCTATGCTGAAACGCGCAGTTATGTGAAAAAGGTACAAAGCCGTTATCCGCTTAAAACGCATCCTTACGATGCAACGATTGTTGATCCCTCACCGATGCTGAATAAGCCTATCAAGCGTAAAGGTTAGAGGCTGATACGAGGAGCTTTAAATGAACAGAATCATATTATTTGTATTAGTGTGCAGTTTGATTGGTTGCGCTACCAATCAGCAAAAAAATGAAACACCACCTATTGATCGGGTTTCAGATGCAGAATTGTCGCGCATTATGCTTAAGCCCAATGCTGCGCTTAGCTTGGATGAAATCGTCCAAATGTCAAAAAACGGTGCAGCACCTGAAGAGATCATAGAAAAAATCAAAACCAGCAATTCATATTATGATTTGACGCCAAGCCAGGCCTTGCAATTAAGCAAACAGGGCGTAAATAGCAAAGTGCTGGATTACATCTACGAAAGTAGAGAAGCTGCACTTAAGAATAATATTGCCGAGGAAATTAATAAGCGCGAAAGAGCTAAGAAAAATGCGGAAAGGCAATTAGAGCGCGAAAGAAATTTCAATCCTTACCCTTATGGTTATGGCCCTTATTGGGGGAGCCAGTTTTATTGGGGACCGAGCATTTATTATCGTCATCGCAGATGGTAATTTTCCCATATCCCAATCCAATAGTATTAGGTTAAGCTCGACCCTAACTGTCAACTATAATTGAAATTTCTTGCAAATCAAAATAATTCAAATGCAACAACATACCCATCAGCTTATTATCAATACTCATGGCCGTAAGTTTTACGATATCACCCAGGAAATTAGGCAATGGGCACAATCACATCATCTACGTACTGGCCTCGTAACGCTTTATATTCAGCATACTTCTGCTAGTTTATTGATTAACGAAAATTACGATCATGATGTGCTAGTGGATATGGAAGCATTCTTCAATCGTCTGGTGCCGGATGGCGACCCATTATTTATCCATACCGTTGAAGGGCCGGATGACATGCCTGCCCATGTACGAACAGCGCTTACCCAGACCAACTTAAGCATTCCGCTGATTGACCGTGAGCTTGCATTAGGACAATGGCAGGGGATTTTTCTTTATGAGCATCGGCACATAGCTGCTAAACGGAAAATCATCCTTCATCTTATTGGTGAATAGCACATTAAATCGTCGAAATCGGTGCAATTTGCCCAAATTGAACTATTTTTCCTCAGATAATCTAACTTTTAACGATGTTTTTACTACTAAAACGATTTTTAGCTTGCGCAGTGCTACACTTACGCTAGAATAATATCCAATCGTTGCTATGACTAGGTAGCAACAGTATTGCTAGCTGTAGTGTTTACTAACTGGTTAACAAGTTTTTTCAATCACAATAAGGATATCCAATATGTCAATGTTATTACGTTCTTTGATGGTAGCAAGTGTTGCAGGTTTAATTATGGTAGGTTGTGGCGAAAAGCCTGCTGAAGCACCAGCAGATACAGCTGCACCTGCAGTGACTCCAGCACCGGCACCGGCTGCTGAGGCAGCACCGGCTCCAGCAGGTGGTGGCGGTTATGAGCCAACAGCGGAAGAGCGTGTTCCAGGCATCACGATTGATCCTGCGGCTCCTGAAGCAGCTCCGGCAGAAGCGGCATCAGCTGCTGATGCAGCACCGGCAGCTCCAGCAGGTACTGAGCAACCGGCAGCACCAGAAGCTAAGAAATAATTTAGCTCTTTAAAAAAAAGCACGCTTAGGCGTGCTTTTTTTATTTGTATTTAGTCTTTCTTGTTAATTCAAATTACTCCAGCTTAAGGGGTCAAAAGGCCGGCTCTGCCGACGTAACTCATAATAGAGACCGTTAGTTTCATTGCCGCCACTATTGCCAACAGAAGCAAGTACGTCTCCTGTCTTTACATTGTCACCTACTTGTTTCAGCACGGCTTGGTTGTTGCCGTAGAGACTCATATAACCATCTCCATGGTCGACGATAATCAAGTTGCCGAAACCACGCAGCCAGTCGGCAAATACCACTTGCCCACCCGCAACGGATTTCACTTCAGCGCCTTCACTGGCCCTAATAAATAAGCCTTTCCAGGAAATGCCGCTATCTTCACGGCTTGCGCCAAAACGGTTGGTTACTTCACCTCGTACGGGCAACCTCAATTTACCTTTAAGCGTTGCAAAGCTTGCTCCGTTAGCCTCATAAGTGGGCACGCTATCATTATTGGCTACAACTTCATTGCGTTTTTGCGCGGGTTCAGTTTTGTCGCTGTTTGTATTTTTCGCTACTTTACGTTTTGGTTTGGCAGGGATAATTCTCGCCAAGCGCTCCACTAGTTGCGATAGACGTTTTTCGTCACGTGCCAGTTTTTTGATTTCGCCGCGCTGGGATGCAATCTGCTGCGATAGTGATTTAACGACTTTTGATTTAGCCTGTTTCTGGTTCTCTAATACTTTACGCTCGTCAATTTGTTTCTGTTTTAAATCGGCTACCTGTTTAAGCGCTTTTGCAGTTTCATCGTTAAGTTTATTGATACGGTCGAGATTGCCCTGCATTTTGTTGATAAGTTCGGCGCGGGCTTTAGCAACATAAGAAAAAAAATGCACATCGCGGGCAATTTCGCTGGGATTTTCACTTTGCAATATCATCTGGACATAGCTTTGCCGGCCATGAATGTATTGCTCATAAAGCTGGTTGCTTAATAATTTCTGCTGTTCGGCAAGTGTGCCGTTGACGGAAAGAGATTGCGTTTCAAGCTGCGAAAGTGTCTTTTTGTTTTGTTGTTGCTGTTGGGTGATCTGGTAAAGCTTTTTATTAGCTTCGCTGATGGCACGTTCGCTCTCTTTCAATGCATCGGCAGCATCTTTATGGGCTTCTTGCGAATTGTCTAACTCTTTCTTAAGCGCTTCCAAGCGTTGCTGTACGTCACTTAACGCCTCTTTCGATTGCTCGACTTTCTTGGCTGCCAACACTAACGAAGGCATGGTCAATGCCAGAGCTAGCAGCAGGCAGGTTGATGTTCTTGAAATGAGCTTAGGCAAATGTCTGGTCATTCAAAATGAATCAGTGATTTGCCGGTCATTTCGCTAGGTTGAGCGACGCCCATCATGTGCAACAAGGTCGGCGCAAGGTCAGAGAGTGCGCCACCTTCGCGCAGCGTTGCTTTGCGGCCAACATAAGTAAGCGGTACCAAGTTAGTGGTATGCTGGGTATGTGGCTGGTTATTTGCCACATCGTGCATGTGCTCGGCATTACCATGGTCTGCGGTAATAATCACTTCGCCGCCGATACTTTGCATAGCTTCCACCACACGGCCTACGCAGGTATCCAATGTTTCAATAGCCTTAATAGCAGCTTGCAGATTACCCGAATGTCCTACCATATCACCATTGGCGTAATTGCAGATAATGGCGTTGTATTTTTTGCTCAGTATCGCTTCTACCAATTTGTCTGTCACTTCAAAAGCACTCATTTCCGGTTGCATATCATAAGTGGCAACTTGTGGAGAAGGCACCAAAATACGGTCTTCACCGGCAAATACGGTTTCTTCGCCACCATTAAAGAAGAAGGTAACATGTGGATATTTCTCCGTCTCTGCGATACGCAGTTGAGTCAAACCCTGCGCAGATAGGTATTCACCGAAGGTATTTTTAACTGCATACGGTGGAAAAATTGCCGTAGCTTTTAACTCCTTTTTATCATGCATGGTCAGGGTAAAGTAGCCGGCTAATTTGCGCACATGACGGCGATTGAAGCCATCGAACTCTTCACTTAGTAACGCATGGGTAAGCTGGCGTGCCCGGTCTGAGCGGAAATTCATATGCACCACTAAGTCACCATCATCCAAATGAATAGCCGCTTCGCCCGGTTTACGAATTGCTGTGGTTTTGACAAACTCGTCATTTTCGTCACGCGCATAAGCGGCTTCAAGGCCTTCTAAGGCGGTTGGATAAGTGTATTCGCCAATACCTTCAGTAATCAATGCATAAGCAGCTTCCACACGCGGCCAGCGTTTGTCACGATCCATGCTGTAAAAACGTCCGCTGATGGAAACGATCTTGCCCACACCTAGCTGTTTGATTTTATCTTCCAGCTTCGCAAGGTAAGGTTTTGCACTGATCGGTGGAGTATCGCGGCCATCCAGGAACGCATGTACATAAACCTTGGTCAATCCGACTTTTGCCGCCATTTCGAGCATGGCATGGATATGGTCCTGGTGACTATGCACGCCACCATCTGAAAGCAGGCCAAGAATATGCAAAGCTTTATTGTTATTTTTAAGATGTATTAAAGCTGGTTTTAATTCTGGATGTTCAAAAAACTCACCGCTGGCAATGCTGTTGTTGATACGTTCGAAATCCTGGAACACTACGCGGCCCGCGCCGATATTGAGGTGCCCGACTTCAGAGTTGCCCATTTGTCCGGCTGGTAAGCCGACATGATGTTCTGATGCATTGATCAAGGTATGTGGCATACGCTCCCAAAGCGCTTCTAGATTTGGCTTGCGAGCTTGGGCAATGGCATTGTTCTCGGTCTCTTCGCGGTAACCGAAACCATCAAGGATTAATAAACATACTGGGGTGAGGTGCGTTGTTGGTAACATCTTTTTTTGCCTTAAAGAATTGCTTTAATTTTATAAGCGCTATGCCACTATTTTAGCGCATTTACACGTAAAATCTGACTATAAAATCTATGCAAAATTCATCTCCATTTTCCGGAGCATTGAAGATACGCAATTTGGCACCATATTTAAATCATTAATCCTGAAAGGATGCTTGTGGAATTCATTAGAAATAACGCTTTATTGATCGGTTTGGCAATAGGTTCAGGCTTGATGCTGCTATTGCCGATGTTTAAAAAAAGCGCAGGCGGCGTGCCAAATTTAAGTCCTGCTGAAGCGGTTACCCTGATTAACCGTTCCAATGCACTAGTACTTGATGTTCGTGATGATGCGGAATTTTCCACAGGACATATTGCTGATGCAGTGCATATCCCTGTCGCAGATTTGGAAGCACGTTTAGGTGAGCTAAAAAAATATAAGGATAAAAGCATCCTGGTTAATTGCCAGCGCGGTGTGCGTGCCGGCAAAGCTTGCGAGATTTTACGTAAAGCCGAGTTTACGCAACTTCATAATTTGCAAGGTGGATTGAATGCCTGGGTAGAAGCTAAGCTGCCTATCGTTACAGGTTCAACCAAGGCGGCTCCAAAACCTGCTGTAAAAACTAGTGGTAAAAAAACTACAGCTAAAGTTGCTACCAATCAAGCTGTTACTAAAGAAGGCGTTATTAAAGAAATCGCGGCAAACGATGATGTTGTTCAAGAGAACGAAAAGAGTTAATTAATATGGCAAATATTACGATGTACACCACCGCGGTATGCCCTTATTGCATCAATGCGGAGCGCCTGCTTGTTAGCAAAGGCGTGAAGGAAATCAACAAAATCCGTGTAGATATGCAACCCGAACAACGCATCGAGATGATGCAGAAAACCGGTCGCCGTACGGTGCCGCAGATTTATATCAACGATAAACATATCGGCGGTTTTGATGAGTTGCGCGCATTGGATATGTCGGGTGGGCTGGATCCTCTGCTGGCAGCCTAAAGTCTGCTAAAATAATCGATTGTTTAAAACTATTCCAATAACCTATTCAAGTAAGTAGAAAGTAATTTAACATCATGGCAAAAGACGATAACAAAGCAGCGGCTAATCCAGACCAAAGTAGTGTAGACCAGCAAGCACAACCTGGTTTCAGCATTGAAAAAATCTACCTGAAAGATGCTTCGCTGGAAATTCCTAACGCGCCGCAAATCTTTACTGACCGCACGCAACCGCAAGTGGGCGTTGAGCTCGGCAACTTTGCACAAATGCTTGAAGATGGTGTTTTTGAAGTATCTATTAAAGTAACAGTCACTTCTAAAATCGAAGACAAAACCGTGTTCTTGGTTGAAGTCACGCAGGCCGGTATTTTCCAGATCCGTAACGTTCCTGAAGAGAATCTGGAAATGATCGCTGGTATTACTTGCCCTAATATCTTGTTCCCTTATGCGCGTGAAGCAGTTTCAGATTTAGTGGTACGCGCTGGCTTCCAACCGGTCTTGCTGAACCCTATCAACTTTGAAGCACTTTTTGCACAACAAAAACAGCAGCAAGCTGAAGCACCGGCAACTCACTAGTAGCTGTTTAGTTTGATGTCCAATCATTGTAAAAAGCTTTCAATCCTCTTGTTATTAGCGTTGATGCCGATATCGGCATTTGCGCTAGATTACCGCTCTGTAGCAGTGCCCAAAGCGGTGTTGTACGACGCTCCATCAGCAGCAGCAAAAAAGCTATATCTATTAAGCCAATATTATCCGGTTGAAGTCATTGTAAACCTTGGTGATTGGCTTAAAGTTCGCGATGCTAAGGGTGGTATCAGCTGGATAGAAGCCAAGCAGCTTAGCGATAAGCGCACGGTGATAGTAACTAGCAATAATACTGATATACGCCAAACTGCGGATGCAACTTCCAATGTGGTTGCTGCGGTAGAAAAGAACGTAGTGCTGGAAGTATTGGACGCCAATCCAAGCAATGGCTGGCTTAAAGTTAAGCATCGTGATGGCGTAACCGGTTACATCCTTATTTCCACCACCTGGGGTTTTAATTAATGGCAAAGATAGCAGTTTTAGGCGCAGGCGCATGGGGTACGGCGCTCGCCATGAATATCAGCCAGCGTCACCAGGTGTCATTGTGGGCGCGTAATGCCGGTCATGTTTCCGGTATGCGTAAAGCACGTGCCAACCCTTTGTATCTTGGCGATTTTAAATTTAATGACCAACTCCAGGTCGAAGACGATCTGGCAACAGCAATTAACGGTGCTGATCTTATTCTTTCTGTAGTGCCGACAGCCGGTTTCAGGCCGATTTTGCAAGCGCTTAAGAAGCTTCATTGCAAATTGCCTATTATCTGGGCGCATAAAGGTTTGGAGCCGCAAACGGCTAAACTTCCCTATGAAGTAGCCTTAGAAGAACTGGGTAACGAGCAGAAGTGGGGTGCCTTGTCCGGCCCTAGCTTTGCTGCTGAATTGGTACGCAACTTACCTACTGCAGTGACTTTAGCTGCTAACGATGAGGCCTTTTCCAATGAAGCCGCATTACTGATTCACGGCGCGAACTTGCGGGTTTATCACTGTACGGACGTGGTCGGTGTTTCGGTCGGAGGCGCAGTTAAAAACGTCATGGCGATCGCTGCTGGGATTTCGGATGGCATGGGTTTTGGCAATAATGCCCGTGCTGCCATGATTACGCGGGGCTTGGCAGAAATGACACGTTTCGGCATGGCTTTAGGCGCTAGCCCTGAGACTTTTATGGGCTTAGCAGGCAGTGGCGATCTCATCTTAACCTGTACCGGGCAATACTCAAGAAATAGGGAAGTTGGCTTGCAATTAGCCAGCGGCAAATCACTCGAAGATATTTTGCATGGTTTGGGCCATGTGGCAGAAGGCGTTAATACGACGGCAGAGGTCATTCGCCGGGCTGCCAAATTAGAAGTCGATATGCCAATCACTTACCAGGTCAATCAGGTGCTTTCTGCAGGCAAAAGTGCCAAAGAAGCGGTGATGGATCTATTGGGCCGCGGTCAAAAAGCTGAAGGTATTAATTAAACAAGTTTCGTTGCTATACGTTGTTACTTCCTAAAAAATAATTTCTTACATACAGGTGTATGCTGCGAAATAATTTTTTATTCGTGCCTAGTCTAGCTTAGAAACTATGTTTAATTTATTGCATTAGTTTCCCAGCCCCTGCTTTAGACCCCACCTTCAAAATCAACTTGGCGCCAAGCCTCATAGAGTAAAACGGCAGCAGAATTAGATAGATTCAAGCTGCGGCTGTTCGGCAGCATGGGCAAACGAACACGATGTTCAGGCGTAAATTCATTTCGTATCTCTTCAGGCAATCCTCGTGTTTCCGGACCAAATACAAACACGTCATCGGCTTTGAACCCGATATCACTATGTCTAGTGCTGCCTTTAGTGGTTATAGCGAATAAGCGTTTGCCAGCCAATGCAGCTTTGCAAGATGCCCAGTTCTCATGTACTTTCAAGCTGGCAAATTCGTGGTAATCCAAACCTGCGCGTTTAAGCTGCTTATCTTCTAAAGTAAATCCGAGAGGTTTTACCAGATGAAGGCCCGCTCCAGTATTGGCGCACAGCCGGATGATGTTACCGGTATTTGGTGGAATTTCGGGCTCGAATAAGACGATAGTGAACATATTGTATTGATATTATTTTGGTAAGGTACGTGCTATAACCCAGCATTCTACATGGGCTGCACCGGCTTTTTTCAAGGTCTTTGCTAATTCGTCCAAGCTGGCACCAGTGGTCATCACGTCATCGATCACGGCGATATTCAAACCAGTTAAATCCTTTTGGCATTCGAATACGCCGCGTATATTTTTACTACGGTCCTTCAATGGCAGGCTAGCTTGTGGCGGAGTAAGCTTTATACGCTGGCATGCAGTGTAATCAATTTTCACATTGGTTAATTTAGCCACTATTTTTGCGATTTCCAAAGCTTGATTAAAGCCGCGCTCCTGTAAGCGCTTGGCATGCATGGGCATAGGAATGATAAAGTCTATTTTTTCGGACTTAGTTAGCAGCAATTTTTCATGCAGCATCGTTGCAAATGTATTCGCAAGCTGCAAGCTATCTCTATATTTGTATTGCTGTAAAAGCCGGTCTAGCGGAAAGTTGTATGTGAACAAGGCGGTTGTAGCATCGAAGCTAGGAGGTGCGGCCAGGCAACTGCCGCAAGTTCGACCATCAGAAATTAAACTGCATTGAGGGCATTGGGATTGAATATGCCAGGGTAATTCGCTCATACAATTTTCACATATGCCCAAGTTGCCGCCATTATAGTCGGTGCATAAGGTGCAATAGTGCTTAAATAAAGTCTTAAAAAACATTTGATTAATTTTTAATCTATTGTTTAAGGCTTGTGATGATTTTCATTGACAAGGTATAATCCCTATATAAATCAAGTTAGTACATTTGCCTTTTAGCATGTGTGCCTTACAAAGGGAGCTGCAAATGCTTGAATCCACAGTAGAAAACGTAATTAACACTGACAATCTAAAAGCCAACCTATCAAAAGCATGCGGGACTGCTAGTGATACTGCAATCATTGAACGCTGGAGCGTTGCCGATATTGTCGCATTATTTGAGTTGCCTTTTGCTGATTTAATTAATCAAGCGCAGACCGTACATCGTGCTAATTTTGATCCTAATGCAGTGCAAGTCAGCACTTTGCTCTCGATTAAAACCGGCGGTTGTTCCGAAGATTGTGGTTACTGTCCTCAAGCCGCGCGCTATCACACAGATGTGGAAGCAGAGCCTCTGATGAAATTGGATGAAGTGCTTGCTGCAGCGCAGGAAGCTAAAGATAATGGCGCAAGCCGCTTCTGTATGGGTGCTGCTTGGCGCGGCCCGAAACAACGCGACCTTGAGCCAGTATTGAAAATGATTTCTGAAGTGAAGGCGATGGGTCTGGAAACCTGTGCAACACTAGGCATGTTGAAGGAAGGCCAGGCAGAACAGCTTAAAGATGCGGGCTTGGATTACTACAACCATAACTTGGATACCGCACCAGAATTTTACGGTGATGTTATTACTACCCGCACCTATCAAGACCGCTTAGACACATTAGGCCGCGTACGCACTGCGGATATTAATGTGTGCAGTGGTGGCATCATTGGTATGGGCGAGTCCCGCGCTCAGCGTGCTGGTCTATTAGCCCAATTAGCCAATATGGAACGTCCGCCAGAGAGCGTGCCGATCAATCTACTCACGCAAGTAGAGGGCACGCCTTTGCATGGTACCGATGAGTTGGATCCAATCGAGTTCGTGCGTACCATTGCAGCTGCGCGTATTACTATGCCTAAGAGCTTTGTGCGTTTATCTGCAGGCCGCCAAAGCATGCATGAAGGCATCCAGGCTTTATGCTTTCTAGCGGGGGCTAATAGCATTTTCTACGGTGAGAAACTCCTGACGACTGTTAACCCTGAAGCGGAAACGGATAAGAAGTTATTTGCCAAACTAGGTATCAACAAAATATAAAACTACATTTCGTTGATGATACTTTGTTGGCTTTCGCGCTTACTCCTCGCCGCCTAGTCTCATCTGTGAACTGTAATTTTAAATAGTCAAGAGAATATGCTAGCCACTTTACAACAAGAACTTGATAAACGAAAAGCTGACGGTTTGCTGCGTCAACGTCGGTTACTAGACTCCCCGCAGGCGGAGCATATCGTCGCAAACGACAAACATTTTTTATCTTTCTGCAGTAACGATTACCTTGGCTTGGCGAACCGTCCTGAACTCATTGCAGCGATGCAAAAAGCCGCTGGCGATTCCGGTGTGGGTAGCGGGGCTTCAAACTTGATTACCGGTCATCACCGCTATCATGATGACCTGGAAAAGCGCCTGGCGAAATTTGTAGAGATGCCAGCCGCTTTATTGTTTTCTACCGGCTACATGGCGAACATTGGTGTGATTGGCGCGCTTATGGGACGTCATGATGCGATTTTTGCTGATAAGTTGAACCACGCCTGCTTGAATGAAGGTGCTTATCTCTCGCGCGCTGCATTTCACCGCTTTCCGCATAATGATGCCGCAGCGCTGGAAAAGCTATTGAAAGAAAGTACGGCGAAACATAAGCTCATCGCTGCCGATGCCGTATTCAGCATGGATGGGGATATCGCGCCTCTAGCCGAGTATTTGGCACTGTGTGAAAAATATGATGCTTATCTTTATATCGATGATGCGCATGGTTTTGGTGTGTTGGGCGAGCATGGCAAAGGTAGCTTAAGCCATCTCAAATTGAAATCTCCGCGTATCATCATGATGGCGACCTTAGGTAAAGCGGCCGGTGTGGCAGGTGCATTCGTTGCAGGCGAAAAAGTGGTCATTGAATACCTGATTCAAAAAGCCAATAGCTATGTTTATTCGACACCTGCGCCACCTGCACTTTCAGCCACGTTGTCGGAATCAGTACGCCTGATTGAAGAAGGTGATGATTTACGCGAGCATCTGCAAAGCCTGATTACTTATTTAAAAGCTAACCTCAACACCACAAAATGGCAGTTAATGCCGTCTGATACCGCAGTACAGCCTTTAGTCGTGGGCGGTAATCATGAAGTGTTGGCGCTCAGCGAATATCTGCAAGCGAGAGGGATATTAGTGCCGGCTATTCGTCCGCCTACCGTACCTTTGAATACAGGCCGATTACGCATTTCGCTTTCAGCTGCGCATTCATTAGAAGATATCAAGCAGCTGATCGCCGCGATCCATCAAGCCGAAAGTGAGCTATGAACGTCATCCCAGCCAATATTTATATCGAAACTACCGGCACTGGACCTAATTTAGTCCTGTTGCATGGTTGGGGTATGTCAGGTGCGGTTTGGCAGCCACTAGTTAAAAAACTCAGCAAGCACTTTACCTTGCACCTTGTTGATTTGCCTGGCATGGGCCTTAGCCGTCCGACAGAGCCTTATCACCTGCATATATTGGCAGATAAAATTGCTGAGATGCTGCCGGCGAATGCCGATATCGTCGGCTGGTCATTAGGCAGCTTGATAGCCATGCGAATCGCGCTGGATAAGCCAGACTTAGTACGTAGGTTAGTACTGGTAAGCGCTACACCTAGTTTTGTGAACAAGCCGGATTGGGATGTGGGTATTTCACCAACGGTATTTAGTAACTTTGCAGAAAACGTGGATTCCGACTACCACAATACCATGACGCAATTCCTTACTTTGCAATGCATGGGTGCCAAAGATGCACGCGCAACCGTGAAATTACTGCGTAAGAAATTTTTGGAACGCCCGGTACCGACCTCGCAGACTTTGCATAAAGCGCTCAATATCCTGCTTGAAACGGATTTACGGAGTGAAGTAGAAAAGCTGCGTAAACCGGTACTGCTGGTTCATGGTGACCGTGATACTTTGGCGCCGGTACAGGCTGCGCATTGGATGATGCAGAATCTGCCGATGGGTTATTTACGTGTACTTGCTGGGGCTTCACATGCGCCATTCCTTTCACACCAAGACCAATTTGTTAATGCATTAGTACAGTTTCTCGAGCCGGCTACTCCGTAATAATGGATGCTAGAGTGATAGATTATTACCATATCGATAAAGCACGGGTGCGCACTTCATTTGGGCGTGCTGCAGAATCCTATGATGCCGCAGCGGTGGTACAGAAAATCGTACGTGAGGAAATGTTAAGCCGCTTGGATCTCGTCAAGTTACAGCCAAAAACCATATTGGATGCGGGCTGTGGCACAGGAGCTGCAAGTCACGCATTACAGAAGCGATTCAAAAAGTCTCAAGTTGTGTCACTAGATTTCGCATTCCAGATGCTGCAAAAAACCCGTAAAAGCGGATTCGCTGCATCCTTTAAACAATTGATCAGCGGTACTGAACAGCCTTTGCTTTGTGCAGATATCGAAAGTCTGCCGTTAGCAGATTCCACCGTTGGATTGGTTTGGTCTAACCTGGCCATTCAATGGTGTAACGACCTTGATATGGCGTTGCAAGAATTTCATCGGGTATTACAGCCGGAAGGCTTACTGATGTTCAGTACCTTTGGCCCGGATACTTTGCGTGAATTAAGAGCGGCCACATCAGATGATAGCAACCGCACCAGCGTTAACCGGTTTATTGATATGCATGACATCGGCGATGCACTGGTGCGTGCCGGTTTCACAGCACCGGTATTAGATGTTGAGCGCTATACATTGACTTACGATGATGTAAAAAGCGTGATGCGTGACTTAAAAAGCATAGGTGCTCATAACGCCACAGATGGCCGTGCCAGAGGCTTGCTGGGCCGTGGTTTCCTGCAAAAGCTGGAACTCGGTTATGAACAGTTTCGCAGCAATGGCAAGTTGCCCGCGACTTTTGAAGTGGTTTATGGCCATGCCTGGCGCGGACAGGATAAAGTAAAGTTCGAAGACGGCTTCTCACCTATCGAATTCCGCCCGTGGAAGATGTAGTGATGGCTTTAAACCCGCAATCTTATTTTGTGGTCGGTACCGATACCAACGTAGGTAAAACCTATATCAGCAGTGCCTTGCTGAAACATTTTGCAGCAGCTGGTTCAAAAGCCGTAGGTATGAAACCTATCGCTTCCGGATGTGAGCTGGATGCACAAGGCGAGTTTATGAATGCAGATGTGTCAGCTTTAGTACAAGCCAGCAATGTGGTTGCACCAGTCGGCTTGATCAATCCTTACCGTTTCATTCCCGCCATCGCACCGCATATCGCCGCAGAACAGATTGGAGTCGAAATCAATCTTGAAGTCATTGTTAACGCATATCAACAACTCTATGCTTTAGCTGACGTGGTCATCGTTGAAGGTGCTGGCGGTTTTTTTGTACCTATCAATTCAATCCAGACTTTAGCTGATTTGGCACTGGCGCTGGACATTCCTATTATCTTGGTGGTCGGCATGCGTTTAGGCTGCATCAATCATGCGCTACTGACCGTAGAAGCGATTCGCGCCAAAGGTCTACATCTTGCAGGCTGGATTGCCAATCAAATAGACCCGGACATGGTAATGTTCGAAGAGAATCTGGAAAGCCTTAAGCAGCGTATCACTGCGCCTTGCTTAAGCGTCGTGCACTGGCAAGGTGCTGTGAATTTAAATTAGTTTTGTTAATAGCTAGCTAATTAGCAAGTTCGGCACGTTCAACAACAACTTTATATAGCTGTAATTCCTGCTGTGTTTTAACGCGCACGCCGAATACCTGAACTTGTCCGCGTTTGTTCGGGGCTATTGCCGAGCTTATGTACAGCGGTTGGCTTTGCCCTAAAGCTCGACCCGTCTTGGCGTCATATTGAATGATCCGTACTTGAACCCTGCCAATAGTAGCGCTGGTTGGGTTTTGTACTACCGCGTAAATATTCCCTAAGTTATCGGCCTGTACACCGGACTGTAAATATTTCGCCGGGTGCTGCGGTAAATCCAACCGGGTGTATTCTGCGATGGACTGCTTGCCGATTTCTGAGTTGGAGCTCGCTGCGACTTCATAATTTTTGAGCGCGCTGTTTAGGTCACCACGTTCTTCCGCCATTTTCCCAAGCAGGAAATGACTAGGTGCAGTTGGCAATAAGGCATTACTTTTGGTGAGGTATTTTTCAGCTTCAGCTTTACGGCCTAGATTAAATAGTGCAATTCCAGCCTGCACATGTGGTTTGAAATAATCAGGCTGTAGCGCAATGGCTTTGTCGTAATAGGGTAGCGCTTCAGCAGGTTTTTTCTGCACCATGGCAATGTCACCTAGCAATTCCTGAAAACGGGCTTCGCGAGGTTCCCCCGCGATGGCTTGCTTGGCCAATGTAGTAGCCTTTTGGATATTTTTTCCACTAGGCGCTTTTTCACCGGCATTCTTTTCGCTCAATAATTTGACCGCTTCGTCATAGGCTTTATAGGCGCCTTGGGTAGATTTGAGTTTGGCAACTTTTTGCGCATAGATATCCTTGCCTGGTTCACCGCCAGCACCTAATTGCGCAAGCGTGGCCTTGTTCGCATCCACGCGGATTTGTGAGGGCGGATGGCTGGCAAACAGGCCTTCGATGAAATTGCTATTCTTACCAGCGCTCAGCCTAACAAAAGTTTCCTGCAGGGTCACAGCAGCGGCCGGATCATAGCCAGCTTTTTTCATATATTGCATGCCGTACAAGTCAGCTTCGCTTTCAGCATCACGGCCGTATTTGCTGGTCGCTAGTTGTGAACCTAATTGGGCACCACCAACGATGAGGTTTGAATAGTTATTATCCTGCGTGGCCATACCTACAGCGATCATTGCACCCTGCATGAATATGCCGCGCTCCATGCTTTTAGCCCCATGCCTAGCGGCTGCGTGTACCATTTCGTGACCCATAACGGCGGCGAGTTCAGCTTCATTGTTTAATTCATACAGCAGCCCGCGATTGAACGCGATTTTACCGCCCGGCATAGCCCAGGCGTTAGGTACAGAGTCGTTGATAATGATAAATTCGTAAGGTAGCTTGCGGTCTGATACAGCCGCCAATTTATTGCCGATACTTTGCACATAAGCGGTAAGTTCTTGGTCTATCTCATAATCTCCGCCTTGAGACTGGCGTGCAGGACCGTAATTTTGCTTGCCGATAGAGATTTCCTGCGATTCTGAAACGAGCTGGATTTCACGCTTTTTGGTGACTGGATTAACGCCACAGCTCGTTATTAAAAGCGTGAGGGATGTGAGGAATACGACCGATAATTTCTTAAATGATAGGCGCTGTCTTAACATGATTTTAATCCTAATTAAGCAGTATATAAACCCTGCGCTTCAATATATTCTATGACATTATCCGGCATTAAATATCGCACAGATTGCTTTTTCTGCAATGATGTACGGATATGCGTAGCAGAAATATCCAATGCTGTAATCTGCTGCATGGTTACCAGGCCAGCAGGTGTAGCCAAAAGGTCCTTGCTATTTTCCGCATAATGATCCTGCAGGAAAGTTTCGAGCTCTTTAGGCAAAGCTTCTTTCCCGGTAGCGTTATTAGTGGGTCTTTGTACCAAAGCAATATGGCTCAACGTAATGATTTCCTGCCAGCGATGCCAAGTATTAAGCTTGGTAAAAGCATCGCTACCCATCAACAAAATCAGGCTCGTATCTTTTCCAAGTTCATCACGCAGACTTAGCAAGGTATCTAGGGTATAAGAAGCGCCGCTCCTGTCTAGCTCTCGTTCATCTAAACTAAATAAAGGATTATTGCTAATTGCCAGGCGCACCATCGCAGCACGGTTTTTTGCACTGACCGATGGTGTAGCTTTATGGGGTGGAATGGCTGCTGGAATGAAACGGACTTCATCAAGGCTAAGAGCCTCAGCTAGCTCCTGTGCCATACGCAGATGGCCGAAATGGATAGGGTCAAAAGTGCCACCTAATAGGCCAATGGTACGCAATCTAAACCCTAGGATCTAACGTGGCCGTCACCAAGCACTACATATTTGAGTGAAGTCAGGCCTTCAAGTCCAACTGGGCCACGCGCATGCAGCTTGTCGGTAGAGATGCCGATTTCAGCACCCAAACCATATTCAAAGCCATCGGCAAAACGGGTAGAAGCATTTACCATTACGCTACTGGAATCCACTTCACGCAGAAATCGACGCGCTTTGGTATAGTTTTCCGTCACTATCGCTTCAGTATGCTGTGATGAATGCTGGTTAATATGCTCAATCGCTTCATCAAGGCTGCCGACTACTTTACTGGAAATAATTGCATCCAGATATTCGGTGTAATAATCCTCTTTAGTGGCAGGGATGGCTTGTGGTACCAAAGCCAGTGTTTCTGCACAACCACGAATCTCAATGCCATGCGAGGTAAGCATATCGGCAAGCTTTGGCAACATTTCTTTAGCGACTGAACGTGCAATCAGTAAAGATTCTGCAGTGTTACAAGTGCCTAAGCGCTGCGTTTTACTATTCTCAAGTACACGCAAAGCTTTATCAAAAACCGCCTCATCATCGATATACACGTGGCAATTGCCATCCAAGTGTTTGATGACTGGAATACGGGCATCGTTTGAGATGCGCTCAATGAGGCCTTTGCCGCCGCGTGGCACGATCACATCTACATATTGTTTCATAGTGATCAATTCGCCCACCGCAGAGCGGTCAGTAATCTCTACCACTTGGATTGCTGTTTCTGGTAGCCCAGCCGCAGCTAGGCCTTCGTGCACAAGTTTCGCCAGTGCCTGATTGCAGTTGATGGCTTCGGAACCGCCACGCAAAATCGCAGCATTGCCGGATTTAATGCACAGCCCAGCCGCATCCGCTGTGACATTAGGACGGGCTTCATAGATAATTCCGATCACGCCAAGTGGAACGCGCATTTTACCGATCTGGATGCCGCTAGGCCGGAATTTAAAATCGGTCATTTCACCGATAGGGTCACTTAAGGCGGCGATCTGCGCCAAACCTTCTGCCATATTCTTAATTGATTTTTCGGTAAGTGTCAGCCTGTCCAGCATCGCATCATCTAAACCGTTCGCACGTGCCGTGTCTACATCCAACTTGTTAGCAGCAAGCAAGCTGTCATTCTCACGCAAAATCGCTTTCGCGATAAAGTTAAGCGCAGTATTCTTGGTATCAGTATCCGCGCTGGCCATGGAACGCGAAGCCTTACGGGCTTCGATACCGATGTTTTGCATGTACTGTTTGATGTCTACTTGGGTGTCCATGATTTATTATACTTTGATTTAATTATACTTTTTTGCCAATAGTTAAGCTAATTGGTAAAATAGGCAATTAGCGGCTACGTACTTTTGCCAGGCCGAAACACAAGCGCGAGATTTCCAGCCAGGCATCACCTTGCATAACGCCTTTAGCCGTTTTGTCGATATCAGCCAGTTTTTGCAAGGCCGCTTCAAGCTGCCGTAAACTTAACCTGCTCAATGCACGCTTAACCAGCGATTGTCTGTCGCCAAAGATACGGGCGCTGGTCATGGCACTCATCACATTTTCACCGCGCATTTCTGCCTGTTTCACACGCACTAAAGGACGCAATACCCACATGAGCGGGTTCATCACCGCGACCGGGCTTTCACCTTCATCCTGCAAGCCTTGCAAGATACGTGTAGTGCGTGCGGCATCTCCAGCCAACACGGCTTCGCCTAACTGGAACGCGTCGTAACGTGAAACATTCAATACAGCTTCGCGCACAATCTCGTCACTCAATTCGCCTTGTGGGTAGAGCAGGCCTAGCTTCTGAACTTCCTGGTTGGCTGCCAGCAAATTACCCTCTACCTGGTGCGCTAGAAAATGTAAGGTCTCATTGCTTGTATGTTGGCCTTGCTCAGCAAGTCTTTGAGCGATCCATTGCGGCAAGTTAGCAGCATCTACTTCATTCAATGTGATGGCAACTGCTGAATTTTCAAGTGCTGTGAACCAGGCGCTGCTTTTAGATTCACGCTCTAGTGCCGGTAAAATGATAATGACCGTCGTATCCGGAATCGCCTGACTTGCTAAAGCTTGCAATGCTTTACCGCCTTCAACACCGGGCTTGCCGGATGGTATGCTGATCTCTAATAGTCTGCGGCTGGAGAATAATGAGATGGACTGGCTGTAATTCTGTATCTGCTGCCAATTGAAATTGCGCTCAACAATTAAGCTGGCACGCTCATCAAAACCTTGCGTACGAGCGGCAAGGCGAATCGCGTCCAAGCTTTCACGCTGTGCTAGCGGTTCATCGCCCACCAGTACATACAAGGTCTGTAAACCTTTATTAAGATGGGCTTCAAGTTGTGCCTGAGGCAAACGCATAAGTTTATTGCTGAGGTGCTACTCGCGCAGCGGTAAGGCGACGCATGATTTCACGGGTAACATCTTTGCGCATATCGATGTTTAAACCGGCTTCTTCCTCGGCTTTACCTAACAGCGCGTTATCGTTATATGAAAAATCTCGACGAGTTTCTACCGTTTGCACCTGGCTCCAAATTGGGTTATCAGCCGCACGAGTTCTGAAGCTGGCCTTATAGTTTAGTTCGAATTCACGTACTAAACCTTTACCACTTAAAGAAAGGATGCGTTTTTCATAATTTTCGCTAATAAGCTCAAGCACGAATTCAGCGTCTTCGGCTGAATCCTGAACTTTGATTTTATTGATCTTCAATTGCTGGACAAGGTCTTTTTTTAGCGTGAGGTTTGCACCTTGAACATAGATACTTTTGAACGGCAGGTCGGCAATACCGCGTAGCTGAAAGCCACATGCAGAGACTGCAAAAGCCAGCACGAAAGCCAATAAACCTAAGCGGTAATTTGAGTAACGGTACATCAAGTTTGAGCCAGCAATTTGCATGTGTTTACCCTGCTATCTTATCCAACTACCACGTTAATGAGTTTATTCGGTACGACGATCACTTTGCGAACTGTCATATTCTCTTCAATGAATTTTTGCACAAAAGGCTGTTCTACAGCTAATTTTTCAAGCGCATCTTTAGGTTCGGTTTTCGCTACTGTGATGCTACCACGAAGCTTACCATTCACCTGAATCATGTATTCCAAGCTGTCTTGTACCATCGCTGTTTTATCTGCAACTGGCCAGCCAGCATCCAGAATATGGCTGCCAGACTTGAGTTCAGCCCATAATGCCTGGCAGATATGCGGCACGATTGGTGAAAGCAATAATGCAACGTTCTGCAGAACTTCCTGGCGGACGCTTCGTGTTACAGCATCAGTCCCTTCAACTTTTGTTAGAGCGTTCATTAATTCCATTACTGAAGAAATCGCCGTGTTAAAACTATGGCGGCGGCCATAGTCATCCGCCACTTTTTCAATAGTGGAATGTAACTGCAAGCGAATCGCTTTAAGCCCCGCGCTTAATTCGCCTGTGGTATACGCTGCGATTTCGCCCGAGGTTTCACCAAGGTTCACATGGTCATATACAGCTTTCCAAAGACGACGTAAGAAACGGTTTGCACCTTCAACGCCGCTATCAGCCCATTCCAGGCTCTGCTCCGGCGGTGCAGCGAACATCATAAACAGGCGTGCAGTATCTGCGCCGTAAGTATCAATCAATTCCTGAGGGTCTACGGTATTGCCTTTAGATTTGCTCATCTTAGAGCCGTCTTTTAGCACCATGCCTTGCGTGAGCAAATTGGTAAACGGTTCATCGTTTTTAATCAAACCGACGTCACGCATCAACTTATTAAAGAAGCGTGCATAAAGTAGGTGCAGAATCGCATGCTCAATACCGCCTACATATTGGTCTACCGGCAGCCAGTAATTTGCGCGTTCGTCGACCATCGCATCATTGCTGTCAAAACTTGCATAACGGGCGAAATACCATGATGATTCAAAGAAAGTATCTAAGGTGTCAGTTTCACGCGCCGCTTTGCCGCCGCAGGTGGGGCAGGTGGTTTCGTAAAAGCTAGGGTCTTTTTTGATTGGTGAACCGACACCATCCATTTTTACGTCTTCCGGTAATACCACTGGCAATTGCTCTAACGGTACTGGCACTTCGCCGCAGTTCGCACAATGCACGATAGGAATTGGGCAACCCCAGTAGCGCTGACGGGAAACACCCCAGTCGCGCAGACGGTATTGCGTACGTTTTTTGCCCAAATTTTTAACGCTTAATGCAGATGAGATTGCATCTGAAGATTGCTCAAAATTCAAACCATTGAATTCTGCGGAGTCAAATAGCACTCCATGTTCCGTCATGGGCAAAACGTCATTGTCGGTATTTCTAATGACGGCTTTAATTGGCAAATTGTATTTCTTGGCAAACTCGAAGTCGCGCTCGTCATGTGCAGGTACGGCCATCACAGCGCCTTCACCGTAGCTTGCCAACACATAGTTCGCTACCCACACCGGCAATTGCTCACCATTTAATGGATGCGTAACAAATAAGCCGGTTGCCATGCCTTTTTTCTCGGCAGTCGCTACGTCTGCTTCAGCCACGCTGCCGCGTTTACATTCGGCGATAAAGTCCGCGAGCGCAGGATTGCTTTGTGCAGCCAAAGTGGCAAGTGCATGCTCAGCAGCCACAGCCACATAAGTCGCACCCATCAAGGTATCCGGACGTGTGGTGTAAACCTTTAAGTTTCCAGCCTGGCCAACAATTGGAAACTCGACTTCGCAACCGTAGCTTTTGCCTATCCAGTTGCGTTGCATGGTTTTCACTTGTTCAGGCCAACCGTCGAGTTTGTCCAAGTCATTCAGCAACTCTTCAGCATAAGCCGTGATTTTCATGAAGTACTGCGGGATATCGCGTTTTTCTACCAATGCACCACTACGCCAGCCGCGCCCATCAATCACTTGCTCATTGGCAAGCACAGTGCCGTCTACCGGATCCCAGTTTACAGTGGAAGTCTTTTTGTAAATCAGACCTTTTTTGAACAGTTCGGTAAACAGCCATTGTTCCCATTTGTAGTATTCCGGTTTGCAAGTCGCAATCTCGCGGTTCCAATCCACGCCTAAGCCCAATTGCTTGAGCTGAGTTTTCATGTGTTCGATATTGCTGTAAGTCCAAGCCGCAGGTGCGGTCTCGTTTTTAATCGCTGCATTCTCAGCAGGCAAACCAAACGCATCCCAACCCATAGGCTGCATAACGTTAAAGCCTTTCATTTTATGAAAGCGGCTGAGTACGTCACCAATTGTGTAATTGCGTACATGGCCCATATGCAAGCGGCCGGAAGGGTAAGGAAACATCGACAAACAGTAATATTTGGGCTTATCTGATGTTTCGCTAGCTGAAAATGTCTGGTTAACTTCCCAATCGTTTTGGGCTTGTTGTTCGATTTCTTTGAATGGGTACTGCTGTTGCATAGCGGGGCGATCTTTGATTATTAACAGAATGTTTAATTATACCTTTGGCAGGTGAATATTGCGATTTGACGAGTAAATAACCAACTTTAGTTGGTATATTTCACGGGCAAGCCAAATACTGGCTTAGCGCAGGAATATATGACCTTAAGGGCATATATTCCGAGGAATACACTTCACAACTATTGATCAGGAATTTGTGCCTGTACCAGTTGCGCTAGTAAAGTAAGGGATTCCTGCCAACCTAGATAGCAAGCTTCTGCCGGAATCATTTCGGGAATACCTTCTTGCACAATGCTTAATTCGGTACCGCAGAATACCTGCTTGAAAATGATGGTTGTCTGCATTTCGCCAGGTAAGTTAGGGTCATCGAAAATATCCGTATGACGTATACGTTCATTCGGGATCAGCTCAAGATATTTGCCGCCAAAAGAATGGCTGTGCCCGCTAGAAAAGTTAGTAAACGACATTTTGTAAGTGCCGCCTACCTTGGCTTCCAAATGATGTACTTTGCCGGTAAAGCCATGAGGCGGCAGCCATTTGGCCATAGCATCCGCATCAAGAAAAGCGCGATAGACTCTTTCAGGAGGGGCGGTCAAAACACGATGTAATTTAACGGTACCAGTAGCCATGATGGGTTCCTTTCCTATAGGTTAAACGCTATGTTAACTTATTTTTTTGCCAATGAAATTTGCCACAGGAAAAAATAAAGCCCTAAAAAATTTTAGGGCTTTATTTTTTATGGAAAGTTAAACTAGGGCGGAAAAGATATTATTTTTAATGTTTTCCATCTCGCCAATACCATTCACAAATACATGTTTAGGTGCGCCAGGTTTGCCGCTATTGGCCCAGTCTACATAATATTTTACCAAGGGTTTAGTTTGGCTGTGATACACGTTCAAGCGCGTTTTCACGGTTTCTTCTTTGTCGTCTTCACGTTGTACCAAGTCTTCACCAGTGACATCATCCTTACCTGCAACTTTCGGTGGATTGAATTTAACGTGGTAGGTACGGCCGCTGGCAGGATGTGAACGACGGCCGCTCATGCGCTCTACAATTGCCTCATCAGGCACATCGATCTCTACGACATAATCAATACCAACACCAGCTTCCTTCATGGCTTCAGCCTGTGGAATCGTGCGTGGGAAACCGTCAAACAGGAAGCCCTTGGCACAGTCTGCCTCCTTAATGCGCTCACTCACTAAACCGATGATCACTTCATCAGGTACCAAGCCACCGCTATCCATATAGCTTTTGGCTTCCAGGCCTAAGGGTGTGCCAGCTTTAACTGCAGCACGCAGCATGTCGCCAGTGGAGATTTGCGGGATATTGAATTTTTCTTTGATGAAAGTGGCTTGTGTGCCTTTGCCAGCGCCGGGCGCGCCCAAAAGAATGATTCTCAAAATGGTATCCTAATGATGAAGTTAAACAAATTTTAAGACCGAATTATATCAGCCCAAATGATATCAGGCATTGGCTTGTGCGTTGTTATGTAGGTAGTTTGTAATGGCAACGAAATCAGACACATGCAGATTTTCTGCGCGCAATTGGGAATCTATTCCTAACTCAATGAAGCTATCGTCGTTAAGTATATTTTTGAGGGTATTTCGTAGCGTTTTACGACGTTGGCCGAAAGCAGCAAGCACAACTTGTGAAAATAACTTCTCGTCATGAGCAACATACGGAAGGGAGGTATGTGGTACACAACGCACGAAAGCCGATTCAACTTTAGGCGCAGGCTCGAACGCTTCAGGTGGTACGGTAAACAGATAATCCATCTGCAAACTGTATTGCAGCATTACACTTAAACGGCCGTAAGCGGCGGTAGAAGGCTCTGCCACCATGCGTTCCACCACTTCTTTTTGCAGCATGAAATGCATATCGGTGATATGCGATATGTTATCAAGCAAATGAAATAAAATTGGCGTGGAAATGTTATACGGCAAGTTACCAGTTACACGTAAGTTTGGGCCTAAGCTTGAGAAATCAAACTTAAGGGCATCGGCATTATGAATTTGGATGGCATTCTTGGCATACTCATTCTGCATCCAGCTAATGATATCGCGGTCTACTTCAACGACATGCAGTAGATTCAAGCGTTTCAATAAAGGTTTGGTAAGCGCGCCTAGTCCAGGACCAATTTCTACCATCAGGTCATCTGTTTTGGGAGAAATTGCCTCTACCAAACTATTGATTACACTTTGGTCGGTGAGGAAGTTTTGGCCGAAGCGTTTTTTTGCAATATATTTCATTTAGGCTAAATTTAAGTTGGAACAGTTTTGTTGTTAGCCAAGGTAATCGCTAAATCGATGGCAGCGAGCATGCTGCCAATTTCAATATTGCCTTTGCCAGCTAGATCCAGGGCAGTGCCGTGGTCTACCGAGGTGCGGATAATTGGCAGGCCTAATGTCACGTTCACACCTTCACCGAAGCTGGCGTGTTTAAGCACTGGCAAGCCTTGGTCATGGTACATAGCCAATACGGCATCGGCTTTTGCCAGATGATGTTTTGCAAATAAAGTGTCTGCCGGCAGGGCACCTATCAACTGCATACCTTCGGCACGCAATTTTTCTAAGACCGGATTAATTACTTCAATTTCTTCACGACCTAAATAACCGTCCTCACCTGCATGTGGATTCAAGCCTGCAACCAAGATGCGCGGATTTGGCAGGCAGAATTTTTTAACCAAATCTTGATGCATGATACGGATGGTTGTTTCCAGGCTATCGAAAGTGATTGCGGCAGGTACATCTTTAAGGGCCAAATGTGTAGTGGCTAATGCGACCCGAAGATTGCTACCCACCAGCATCATGACGACTTGCGGAGTATTGGTAAGCTCGGCTAAAAATTCGGTATGACCGCTAAAAGTAATACCTGCATCATTGATAATGCCTTTATGTACTGGCATAGTAACGAGAGCGTCAAAATGATGTGAGGTACAGCCTTCTGCTGCAATCTTAAGCGTGTCTAAAACGTATGAGCTATTGCTGGAATCCAACACTCCAGGTTTTACCGGGCCGTTAATTGCTTGATGTAAGACGTTTAACGTACCATTACCTTGATGCGAAGATAATGAGCTTGAATAAGGCTTGATTTCTAGGGCCAAGTTTAATGCTTGAGCGCGGGCTTTGAGCATTTCTGCGTCTGCGATAACGACGATATTCGCGGCTAACGCTCGCTGCGCCAGCATGACACATAGGTCTGGGCCAATACCAGCAGGTTCACCAGCGGTAATGGCGATGATAGGCAGGTTCTTACTCATGAATGTACTTCTAAATAATTCCGAAGTAAGGCTTAGAATTTATCTTCAAGTCTATATTCAACATAAGCACGATCACGCAGTTCGCGTATCCAATCCTGGTAAGCTTCATCAGCTTTTTTAGCGCGAATTTCCTGGCGGGCTTTTAGGCGGGCAGATTCTTTACTCATGTCCTGTTGGCGGCGTTCCAGTACTTGGATAATATGCCAGCCGAATGGACTGCGAACTGGCTCACTGATTTGACCATCTTTAAGTTCATTCATGGCTTTTTCGAATTGCGGAACGGTATCACCAGGATTGACCCAACCTAAATCACCACCATTCGATGCGCTACCGTCTTCCGAATATTGCCTTGCAAGCACCTCGAATTTTTCACCATTATCCAGGCGTTCCTTGATGTTATCCATTTTGGTCTTGCCATCTTTTTCCGAAGTAACTTCAGAAAGTTTGATGAGGATGTGGCGAGCATGCGTCTGTTGAATCACCAAGGGTGAATTGCCGCCACGTTTGTTTGTCAGTTTTAAAATATGGAAACCATTAGGGCTGCGCAGGATAGGTGAGACATCCCCTACTTGCATGCCTTTAAGCGCGTCTAAAAATAAGGTAGGCATTTGTGAGCCGCTTTTCCAACCCAAATTACCGCCCTCCAAAGCATTTGGCGCATCTGAATAGCTGGCTGAAACCTTGGCAAAGCTAGTACCGGCTTGTAACTGGCTGAGAGCTTCATCAACCTTGGCTTTAGCTTTCTGGATATCTTCGGTGGCGCCTTCTTCCGGGGTACGCACCATGATGTGCGAGATTTCGAATTCATCCTGGTTTTCATTGCGTGATGCTTGAGTCGTCAGAAAATTATCAATCTCAGATTCGCTGACATTCACACGGCTATCCACTTCGCGCTCACGTAAACGGGCAATGGTGATTTCATTGCGGATATCAGACCGGAATTTACGCATGCTGATGCCGTCTTTAGCCAGCGCTTCACCAAATTCAGTTAATGACATCTTGTTCTGGTCGGCGATACGCTCAATGGTCCTATCCAATTGATTATCATCAACCTTGAGACCGGTTTGTGCCGCATATTGCAATTGCAAAGTGTCTGAGATCAGGCGTTCCAATATCTGTTTGCGCAATACGCTTTCTTCGGGTACTTCAGTACCTTGCTTGGCAAATTGCGCGGTGACTGTTTGAATGCGGTTTTCCAGTTCCTGCTCAGTGATCACCGTTTGGTCTACTACTGCCACGATACGGTCAAGCTTGGCCACTTCGGCAGCTTGCGTGCCAAATTGTGCAAAGCTCATAAACGCTATTAATAAAAGTTGGATGAATATACGCAAAATAATTACTCGTTGAAAGGTTGTTGACGATTATCAGGGATCAGGCCGGAGCTGACATATCCTGGAACACTACGTTTGATCACATTTAATGGGTTCGCTCCGATTGAAGCCAGGCCGCCAAGTTCTAATTGGAAGAATAAAGCGTAGTTAGGTTCAGATGTAGCCGTTGTTACACGTTGAATGACTCCACGTGCCTGCCAACAGCCAGCATCATATTCTACACCTGCTAATGATTCAATCATCTGGCTTTCGCGGAATGAATAGTTAACGCGACCGATTCCATACCAGCCCGGTTTTATTGGCCATTGGCCGGATATATTGAATTGATCGATACCATTTTGAGTGGGAACTGAGTTAATGATCGAGGTGGAATCCTGACGGTAGCTATAGCTAAGATTCAGTGCTTTGCCTGGTTCAGGGTTGTAGCGGCTAGTGATAGAGCTACGCACCATACTAGAGGTATCCGTATTGTATTGCCAGAAAGTATCGATGTTCCAGCTAGTCTTGAGGTTTGCAGTAACGCCGGCAATGATGTCAGAACTGTTGCTGTCTCTAGGTTTAACGCCAGGCAAAGTAACTTCCTGATTTTCAAAATAATAACGCTGACCTATAGAAGCAGAGAGCCTTTGCGTGCCGGTAGTATTGTCAATGAAGCGTGTTGTGAATGCCAGGCTGACTTGGTTGGCATTGTTGATGCGGTCATTGCCGGTGTACTGGTTTTCATTGAATAAGGTGGCAAAGTTCAAGTCAGTATCGCTGGAATCAAACACAGGGATATTCGATTGATCATGTTTTGGTATGTAAACATAAAACAATCTTGGCTCGAATGTTTGTGTATAGGGCCTATTCACAATTTTGAAGTCACGGTCAAAAAACAAGCCGCTGTCTAAGCTGAATATGGGCAATGTGCGGTTTTGTGACTCAAGATTATTGGCAATATTATTCAAATTGTAAGTTGTGTTATGAATACCGAATTTAGGCGTGATGTAACCATACGGTTGATACATAGGCATGCTAATGCTCGGGTATAGCGTAAAACGGCTACCGGTAGGCGCCACTGGCGCTTGTGCATTTCTTTCGAACTCAACCACTTGGGTATAAAGGTTGGCATTGAACATGCCATAGTCCTTATTGCCATTGAGGGTTAATTGCGGCAAACGTTCATAAGGATATGAAATGCCATCTAAAGTCTGGAATTTTTGCGCGATTCCGTTGAATGCCCAAGTTTCATTACTAAAATTAACATTGAATTGCTGTGGCAGGTTAATACGGCTGGTAGTGGTAATGCGTGTAGATAGCTCCGAGAAATACTGGTCATCGGAAACCTTTTCCAATGCATAACCTGCAGACCAGCCATTACCGAAAGTTTGCTCGTGTTTTAAGTTGGCGTAATAACGGTTCTCACCGCTTTGATTATCACTAGGCAAATATTCAATGTTGTCCGTACCGGAATAGGTGTCTTCCAAATAGCGGAATTCACCTTGAAGCTGGATGCCGCGTTTACTCAAAACCCTGGTTGCTAACGTAGCATCCATGTTCGGTGCGATGTTCCAATAAAAAGGTGTGGTTAGCTCAAACCCGCTGCGGCTGGTACTGCCGAAGGTGGGGGCAAGTAAGCCACTTTTACGCTGGTTATTGAAAGAAAAACTTAACCATGGCGTATAAAGTAATGGCACGCCTTTAAATTCTACATAAGCATGCTTGGCCGTGCCTGAATCCGTGAAATCATTGATTTCAAGCTCTTTAGCTTTAATGTACCAATCATCTACATCAGCAGCACAAGTTGTATAGCGTGCGTCTACTAGTCGCTTTTTATCCTGGCCTTCAAACAATATCGCTTTTGCATTGCCTCGAGAATGTGTAGAGGCCGGCACAGAGCTAATATCAAGAGCGTCATCCATGCCATCTTTTGATGAATTAAATTCCGAAGTATCTCGGTAATTATTGTCGTCTGCACGTCGATTAGTGATCAGGCCAAGATTTCTTGAAACTGAATCTGGACTCACTAAAGGTATATCGCTACCGTTTTTTAAAGGATTAGTTTTAGCAGGCTGGGTAATGACAATAGAAGCATCGCGCATTTCGCCTATGCTTTCCGAAAGGCGCATGCGCAAATCTGGGCCTGAAAGAGTCGCACCGCCTACTTCAATTCGGACATTGCCGTTGACATGCAATTCGTCATTTTCTACGTTGTAATCAATGATATCGCCGTAAACATCTTGTTTGCCGCGATGGATTGAAGCATTGCCGATAGAGCGCATTTGCCTGTCCAGATGCAACTCAAGTTTGTCGCCTTCAATAGTAATGCCATCATCGGCGGCCTCATCGGTTTTAATATTTTCAGTATCGGCCTGCGCACGTAAACTGAACATCAGGAAAATGGCGGTAAATCCGGTGAGAAAACGACTCTTCAGCATAGAAATTCCGCTGAAGTATAAGAAGAAATGAACGGAGAAATCAAAGACACGGGTATATAGGCAAACTGTTTTATTTTATCAATGATAAAATCGCATAAATTGACCTTTTTGGCAATCAATAAATCGATATATGCTTGATTTAACATTACTAGATATTGCAAAAATAAGCTTTTGTTTTAAGCTAATTTTTATGTGTCAGAGCTAAGCAAAGCCAAAAGCAAAGTTATAAATTACATATTATTTAGGATCAGGTAGTGCTTGAAAATAAAACACTGGACAACAGAAAACAACAACTTCATGACTGGATAAGTCCGATATTGAAAAACGACTTTCAACAAACGGATTTTACATTGACAACGGCTTCAGCCGATGCAAGTTTCAGGCGTTATTTTAGGGTACATCTATCAGACAGAACTCTGATTGCGATGGATGCGCCACCACCGCAGGAAAACTGTGAGCCTTTTGTGCAAATAGCCGAACTGTTCGGGTCTGCAGATTTGAATGTGCCTAAAGTCCTTGCACAGGATCTAACGCGAGGTTTTTTACTGCTCAGTGATTTAGGTGATGTTACTTATTTGAGTCAGCTCAATAAGGATAACGCCCCGGCCTTATATCACGATGCCAATATGGCGCTCATCAAGTTGCAGCTTGCAAGTAAAAGGGGCGTGCTACCTGATTATGACGAAGCTTTACTGATGCGAGAAATGCAGTTGTTTCCTGATTGGTATATTGCTAAACATTTAAATATTACGCTAGATGATAAGCAAAAAGCGGTTTTGCAACAGGCTTTTGAGCTATTAACCCGTAATATTTTTGCTCAGCCGCAAGTCTACGTTCATCGCGATTACCATTCGCGTAACTTGATGGTATGCAGCGGCGAAACCGGTCAGAATCCTGGAGTGCTGGATTTTCAGGATGCAGTGTATGGTGCGATTACTTATGATCTGGTTTCTTTACTCAAAGATGCTTATATCGAATGGGACGAGGAGTTGATTATTGATTGGCTAGTACGCTATTGGCAAGAAGCCCGCAAAGCCGGGTTGCCTGTGCCGATGGATTTTTCGGAGTTTTACCGCGATTTTGAATATATGGGTGCACAACGGCACATCAAAGTACTCGGTATTTTTGCAAGGCTATATCACCGCGACGGCAAAGACGGTTATTTAAAAGATATGCCTTTGGTCATGCGTTATTTACGTAAGGTCTGCGAGCGCTATGTAGAGCTCAGACCTTTGTTGCGCTTACTGGACACCTTGGAAGGGCAGGAAAACCATCCTGATGCTAATTACAAGAAGTTACTCAAATTATGAGTCACTTTAATAATGAGGCAAGCTAAATGCGCGCGATGATTTTAGCCGCAGGCCGTGGCGAACGCATGCGACCTCTCACAGACCATACGCCCAAGCCTTTATTGAAGGTAGGCAATAAACCACTGATTGTATGGCATTTAGAAAGCTTAGCTACCGCGGGATTTAAAGAAATTGTCATCAATCACGCACATCTTGGTGATCAGATAGAACAAGCTTTAGGGAACGGCCAGCAGTGGGGCATGTCTATTGTGTACTCTGCAGAAAAGGTGGCATTGGAAACTGCTGGTGGTATTGCCAACGCATTGCATTTATTAGGCGAGGAACCGTTCTTAGTAGTCAATGGCGATATCTTTACCGAAATAGATTTCGCCAAATTAAAGCTACAAATTTCTAAGCTGGCACATTTGGTGATGATTGATAACCCGCCGCAACACCCGAATGGAGATTTTGCATATTCGGATGGTAAGTTACATATAGACGGTACAAATAAGCTCACTTTCTCCGGTGTAGGTATTTATCATCCGGATTTGTTTGCTGAGATTGTGCCAGGACAAGCTGCAAAATTAGCGCCATTGTTAAAAAAAGCAATCGTCAATGATTGTTTAACGGCAGAACATTATCCGGGCGAATGGCGCGATATCGGTACACCTGAGCGGTTACAAGAATTAGATGCAAAACTATTAAAACAACGTAATTAAATCAATAAACTACAAAGCTCACAATGGCTCAACCTATTATCAAATTTGATATAAACGAATTCCAGCGCCGTCGTAACCAGCTAATGGAAACGATGGGTGAAGGTGTGGCGATCATACCGACTTCACCTGAAGTGGCACGTAACCGTGACAGCCATTATCCGTACCGTTTCGATAGCTATTTTTATTACCTGACTGGTTTCAAGGAGCCGGAATCGGTACTTGTATTAATTGCGGGCAAGCAGAGTAAAAGCATCTTGTTTTGCCGTGACAAAGATTTAGAGCGTGAGATCTGGGATGGTTTCCGTTACGGAGCGGATGCAGCACGTGAGAGCTTTGGCTTTGATGAAGCTTATTCGATCAATGAGCTTGATAATAAGGTATTGAAATTATTGACGAATCAACCAAAACTATTTTTTAGTTTAGGTGAGAATCCAACTTGGGATACACGTATAAGCGGTTGGCTGAATACATTGCGCAATCAATCCAGGAACGGAGTAGGAGTACCAGATGATATTCCTGACGTGCGAAAATTGATTGATGAAATGCGCTTGTATAAGTCGCCTTACGAGCAGGCGATTATGCGTAAGTCCGCAGATATAGCCGCTGCAGCACATAATCGTGCCATGAAATTTGTTCAACCGAATTTGATGGAGTATGAGGTCGAAGCAGAATTTCTACATGAGTTTTACCGCTTCGGAGCGCAATCTCCGGCTTATACTAGTATCGTTGCAGGAGGCGCCAATGCTTGCACACTGCATTACAACGCCAATAACGCTAAATTAAATGATGGTGATTTGCTGCTAATAGATGCCGGCTGCGAACTGGATGGCTATGCCTCTGATATCACACGTACCTTCCCGGTGAATGGCAAGTTTAGTGCTGTGCAAAAAGATGTATATGAGTTGGTTTTAACTGCACAGGCTGCTGCGATTTCAAAGGCTAATACCGCCAACCATTGGAATGCACCGCACGAAGCTGCACTGGATGTATTGATTCAAGGTTTTATTGACTTAAAACTTTGCAAGGGCACTAAGGAAGCGGTGTTCGACAGCGGTAGTTACCGTCAATTCTATATGCATCGCACCGGTCATTGGCTCGGGTTGGATGTACATGATGCGGGCGAATATCAATACAGTGATCAATCACGCAATAAGCAACAAAACAATACTCAAAACTGGCGAATGTTGGAGCCTGGCATGACCTTAACTGTAGAGCCTGGTTGTTATATTCGTCCTGCTGAAAATGTGCCTGAACATTTCTGGAATATTGGAATCCGCATTGAAGATGATGTGTTGATTACCAAAAACGGCAATGAGGTATTGACGGAAAAAGCAGTTAAAACCGTGGCCGATATTGAAGCCTTAATGCAGAAATAAATAGAGATGAGTACACCTATTGTTATCGTGGGCGGTGGACCAGTCGGTTCTGTGCTGGCTTTATTGCTGGCCCAGCAAGATGTCGCCGTTACGGTGCTGGAAGCGCGGACGCAAGGCGCAGCGCACCAAGATAATAGGGCGTTAGCTTTATCTTACGGTAGCAGACGTATCCTGGAAAAATTAGGTCTATGGGATGATTTGGCCGATCGTGCTACTGCTATCAATGCTATCCATGTATCCCAAAAGGGCAGCTTTGGCCGTACTTTATTGCAAGCCAAGGATTACAATCAGGAAGCGCTAGGTTATGTACTTTCGTATGGTGCATTAAGCGCAGCATTTGATCGAGTGTTAAGCAATCATCCTAATGTTAACGTTCAGTTTGAGGCCATAGCGGAACTCATTCATCATGATGAACATGCCGCAACGGTCACTTATCAGCATAGAGAAAAATCGCTATCTTTAAGCAGCAATCTGATTGTATTAGCTGATGGTGGCAGAAGCCTGGATGAATTAGCAGGCTTGCAACGGGACACCAAAGAGTACGGCCATGATGCCTTGATCTCTAAAGTAAGCGCAGATTTGCCGCATAATAATATTGCCTATGAACGTTTTACAAGTAATGGCCCAATTGCCCTATTACCCAATGGCGAGCGCGATTTTTCATTGGTATGGACAGGTAAAAAAGAACAGATCACACCGTTATTTGCACTGAGCGATGCTGATTTTTTAGACAAATTTCATGAGGAATTCGGCGATAGAGTGGGAAGATTCTTAAGCGTGGAAAAGCGTATCTGTTTTCCATTAAGGATGTCGCAATTATCTGCAGTTGATATAGAGCATTTGGTGGTAATCGGTAACGCAGCACAGACTATGCATCCTGTAGCTGGACAGGGCTTTAATGTGGGATTACGCGATGCAGAATCATTGGCACAGCATATTATCGATAGTGACAGTAGCGAATTAGGCAGCACGCAAATGCTGGAAGCCTACCGTTTAAGTCGAAGAAGAGATACCAAGGGCGGCCTAATGTTTACTGACTTTTTAGTAAATGTTTTTTCTAATGATATTTTAGGAGTTTCCAGCATGCGTGCTAAAGGCTTAGGATTGCTGGATATTGTGAAACCGGTCAAACAGCACCTAGTTAGCAAAATGAGTTTTGGTAAATGATGATAAGTTTAAAAGCCGATATTGCTATTGTTGGTGCTGGCTTAGTAGGATTGGCGGCAGCTGTTGCGCTTAATAATGCTGGCTATGAAGTGATTATTATTGATGCTAGGGATCCAACTCAGGAAAAGATTGATGCAGAAAAAGAACCATGGGACAACCGCATTTATGCAATTAGTCCGCAAAACGCAGCATGGCTAAAAGAGTTAGAAGTATGGCAACTGCTAGATACTAAACGCATAGGAAAAATGCGGGAAATGGAAATTTGGGGGGATGATGTTCTCGCTCCACTTACATTATCTGCTGAGGATGCAAATGTAGATGTTATGGGCTTTATCATTGAAGGCCATGCATTGTTAAAAGCTTTATTACAACGCATTGAAGAATTATCTATACCAACGTTTTTTCAGAAAACGTGTTTGAATATCAATAAATTCAAAGAAAAATCAGCAACTATTGTTTCCCTTAGCAGTAGGGAATCGATTGAATGTAAATTATTGCTAGCCGCTGATGGAGCTAACTCTTGGGTTCGTCAGCAACTAGAAGTGCCAATTCAGAAAAAAAGCTATGATCAGGTTGGCATTGTAGCTAATTTTAAAGTTAGTAAGCCACATAGTGATATTGCCCGCCAATGGTTTGCCAAAGATATAGAAAATAAAAACAGTATTCTTGCATTGCTACCTCTTCCGGAAAACCAAATATCTATTGTATGGTCTGTATCAAATGAATTTGGCGAGCATCTTTTAAATTTACCAGAAGATGTGTTTACGCAAGAAGTTGCTAAAGCCGGGGCTTATTGCTTAGGAAATTTGCAATTAATTACGGCACCAGCTTCTTTTTCTCTATCACTACAAAAATCCGCGAAATTGATTCATGACGGTGTGATATTTATTGGCGATGCCTCACATCAGGTACATCCCATGGCGGGTCAAGGCATGAATATAGGATTCAGGGATGTCATTGACTTAGTAAAAACTTTGGAAAATAAACAAGCTTTTCAGTCTATTAATGACCCTCATTTATTACGGTCTTATGAACGTGAACGTAAAGCGGATATTGCCCAAATGGTGTTTGTGACAGATGGTCTATACAAGCTATTTGAAAGTCAGGGAAATATATTTAAAAAAATAAGAAACCAAGGCTTATCATTAACGAATAATGCAGCGATAAAGAAACTATTAGTTACTCATGCCATATCGCTTTAAACTATTATTGTCAGAATCATGAAAACTCACTATTACAAGGAAAGTCATGTTTAAAAAGTTAATCGGTATTGCAATATTAAGCGCTATTGCAACGCAAGCAATTGCAGATGTAGCCAGCGTGAAAAAAGCGGTAGAAGCTGCCTACCCAAAATTTAAAGTAGATAGCGTTACCAAAACCAATTATAACGGGCTTTATGAAGTATTTATGGGTGGCCAAATCATATATACCGATGAAAAAATGAGTTTCCTAATTGCGGAAGGTCACTTAGTTGATCCAAAAACAAAAAAAGATATTACCGGTGAAAGATTAGAAGAGCTTACTAAAGTTGATTTTAATAGCCTGCCATTAGATCAAGCAATTAAAGTTGTGAAAGGGAATGGCAGTCGTAAGCTAGTGGTATTTTCTGATGTTGATTGTCCTTATTGCAAACGTCTGGAGCAAAATGAACTCTCAAATATTACCGACGTAACTATTTATACATTTCTTTATCCATTGCAACAGTTACATCCTGATGCAGAGGCAAAATCAAGATCCATCTGGTGTTCTAGTAATCGTGTAAAAGCGTGGCAAGATTGGATATTAAAATCTCAGTTACCAACTTCTACGGGTAACTGTGAAGTGCCCTTAGAGAGGGTGGGTGAATTAGCAAGAAGTATTGGTGTAACGAGTACCCCAACACTACTTTTCGCAAACGGTAAACGTATGCTAGGAGCGCAACCTTATAAAGAAATTGAAAAAGCTTTGGTAGCGGCGAATCGGCGGTAATAAAAGCTGCACTTTAGGTGCAGCTATGTTTGTAATTTATACGACCGAACCAAGTTTAAAGATCGGTAAGTACATTGCTATCACCAAGCCTCCAATTAATACGCCCAGTACTACCATGATGATAGGCTCCATTAGACTTGAAAGTGCTTCGACAGCGTCATCGACCTCACCTTCAAAAAAATCAGCCACTTTACTTAGCATGGTATCTAATGCTCCGGACTCTTCCCCTATCGCAGTCATTTGTAAAACCATATTGGGAAATACGTCAGCATTTTGCATAGCTACAGTTAAACTTGTACCCGTACTAATTTCACTTTGTATACGTTTTGTAGCATCGTAATAAACACGATTTCCAGCAGCACCCGCAACTGAGTCCAATGCTTCAACTAATGGTACACCTGCTGCAAACATAGTTGAGAGGGTACGAGTCCACCTAGCAATAGTTGCCTTTCTAACTAAATCACCAAAAACTGGGACTTTTAGCATCAATCTATCCATAGTTGCTTGTAATTTTTGTGAGCGTTTCCATGTATAGAAAAAGAACCACAAACCAAATCCAATTGAACCAAATATAGCCCACCACCATTGTACAAATATATCGGAAATGGACATTACAATTAATGTAGGTGCAGGTAAATCAGCGCCAAAGCTAGTAAATAATTCTTTAAAAGCAGGGATCACAAAAATCATAATTACTGCAGTAATTAGAAATGCCACTACAATAATTGATATAGGATAAAACAAGGCAGATTTAATTTTAGACTTAATAGCTAAAATCTTTTCTTTATAAGTTGCAAGACGATCCAGTAACGTATCAAGAATACCAGCTTGTTCACCAGCCCCTACTAAGTTACAGAATAGAGCATCAAAATAAAGTGGATATTTCCTAAAAGCAGCACTTAAACTACTGCCTGTTTCAACATCTGCCTTGATATCGGCTAATAGTTTAGCAACAGCAGGATTGTTATGTCCTTTGCCAACAATATCAAAAGCCTGTAGTAACGGTACCCCTGATTTCATCATAGTCGCAAGTTGACGGGTAAAAAGAGTAATATCTTTGTCTTTGATAGAGCCTTTACTTCCAATACTACTTTGTTTCTTTACTTTTGTTACAGAAATCCCTTGTCGACGCAAGGTAGCATTGACAAATGATTCACCGGAAGCTTTCATTTCTCCCTTGATGAGCTTTCCTTTTCTGTCCTTGCCTTCCCAAGCATAGGTCACTTCTTTTGTGGCTTTTACATTCGCTGCCATGATGATTCCCTATTTAACGCTACATTAATTAGTTTCTTATTCATTGGTACAGGCTTCAACTTCTGCAATGGAAGTTAAACCTTGCATCACTTTTAAAATTCCAGAACGACGTAAATCGTTTACGCCATCCCTTTTTGCTTGGTCAGCGATATCGATGGCGTTGCCGCTAGACATAATTATTCTGCTCATTTCATCGGTAATAGGCATCACTTGGTAAATGCCAACTCGACCTTTGTAGCCATTGTTACACATTTCGCAGCCACCCTCTTTAGGACCATAAAGTTGCCATTCTTGATTGAAATCTTCTTCTATAAAACCAACATCCAGTAATGCCTGCTTGGGAACTTCTATGGGTACTTTGCAGCTTTTGCATAAGCGTCTAGCAAGACGTTGCGCAGTAATCAAAGAAACGGCAGATGCAATGTTGAATGGTGCCACACCCATATTAAGTAAACGCGTTAGCGTAGAAGGCGCATCATTGGTATGCAATGTTGAGAGTACCATATGTCCTGTAGATGCCGCTTTAATTGCCATATCCGCGGTTTCCAAATCACGGATCTCACCGATCATGATGATATCCGGATCTTGCCTTAAGAATGATTTCAAGGCTGCTGCAAATGTTAGTCCTTGTTTGTCGTTTACATTGACTTGGTTAATACCTGCCAGAGGAATCTCACATGGGTCTTCTGCAGTAGAGATATTTACTCCAGGATTGTTTAATATATTTAAGCAGGTATATAAAGACACAGTTTTACCAGAGCCTGTTGGACCGGTAACTAATACTAGGCCATAAGGACGACTTACCGCATTAAGCAGACGCTCTTTCTGAATTGGCTCGTAACCTAGCGCTTCGATGCCCAAAGTTGCACTGGTAGGATCTAAAATCCGCATTACGATTTTCTCACCATGAATCAATGGTAAGGTACTTACGCGGAAGTCAATCGTGCGGGTTTTAGAAAGTACTAGTTTCATCCGCCCATCTTGCGGAATACGCTTTTCGGAAATATCCATACTGGAAATTACTTTGATACGTGAGGCAAGTTTTTCCTTAATAGCAAGGGGGGGTTGAGTTATATCGCGTAATTCGCCGTCAATACGATAGCGCACCCTGTAAAATTTTTCGTAGGGCTCAAAATGCAAATCAGATGCACCCATATTGATGGCATCAAGCAGCATTTTATTTAGGAATTTAACAACAGGTGCATCATCAACTTCTAATGTCTGTTGAGGCTCATCTTCCTCAGCATCCATCCCCATATCACCATCTAGATCAAAATCATCATCAACTTCTAATGATTTCATGCTGGTGTCGCTGGATTCGATTATTTTATCAATCCAGCGTATGAGCTTGTCATCTTCAACTACAACAGGGGACAGTGCCATGCCCATTTGAAACTGCACTGTGTCTAATGCATGTAAGTTTGTTGGATCGGAAATAGCAACAAACAATAAGTTATTACGCACTTGCAAGGCCATTACTCTATTAGCCTGCATCAGTTTCCCATCGATTTTTTTCGCTGGAAGGTAATCTGGGTTAAAAGTATCCAGGTTGAAATAAGGGAAACCAAATGCCTTTGCCGATGTTTCGGCAATAACTGGCGGTGGCACTTTGCGGCTTTGGATAAGTTGTGCAATAAACGGGGCTTTAAGCGTATTAGCTTGTGCTTGTATCGCATTAGCCTCATCTTCAGAAAGTAATTTTTCCTGAATCAGGGCTCGGGCTAGACCACTTAGTTTGTTTGGAGGAGACGCAATTGCCATAAATGTATTACTTAATTAGCTTGGGTGCTATATCCATTATCTTTATGAACTAATAATGCACTTTAGACTTTTTTTTGTAAAGGCTTTACAGTTTTTAATCCTTTAAATTCATAGCTAAAGTTAACTTAACGCTACGTTTTTTCATTAAATTGTAACAAAATGTACAACAACCCTAAAAAACCCTTGACTTTTATTGATTGGCAACTTATAAAGCGTGTCAGGTGTTTGAATTTCGAGTTTTTTTAGCCTGCTTTATTAATTTACTGCGACTGTTCTTGAAACAAACTTTTTGGGGCGCCCCCCTTTGTATTATGTAAGGATGTATGAAATGGCACTAGGTACCGTAAAATGGTTTAACGACTCTAAAGGCTTCGGCTTTATTACTCCAGATGATGGTGGTGACGACTTATT
>DATHWX010000014.1:0-45189 GCA_035460225.1 Methylotenera sp. | reverse complement strand
AGCTAGGATCAGGATGTTTGATCCATTGGACAGGGTTACGGTTAAGTCAGTCGCTGGAGCTTGGGTGATGCTTGCGGTATAGACAATGTTGCCGCCAGCTTCCGTCAATGTTGGTGTTGCGCTTAAACTCACAGTGGCAATATTTACGATACCCGTCCCAGCCGCTGGCGCAATCAAATTCAGGTTTTCATCATCTGTGATACCCGAATTCAAACTATTCAGATTGTTTGGATCATATTGATATTGGAAATTAAAGAGGTTAAGTACCTCGTTGATACGAAGCAAATCGACGAAGCCGAAACCATAACTATTAGACTGTCCACCAACACCAGCAGCAGTTTCCTCAAGCACTTCGCTGATGTCCTTGCCATCTTCAATCGCTTTAATAACGGTATCAATACTAGCTTGGTTCACTGCGCTATCATCAACAGTAGGGGTAAAAACACCAGCTAATTCTTCAGTGAATTTAACAAGCTGGTCACCACCAATATGAACGACTCGGCCGGTAACTAATTCCAGATCTACTTCCACACCGCCTGCGGTTTGGATAGTATCGCCGATCTGAACTTCGTCGCCTAAATGTAGCTCGCGTTTTGTACCATTATCTGCAATCAGATATGCTACACCTGTCATTGCTACTACTCTGCCGATTAACGCCATGATTCGTTCCTAACTAACAATTAATGTGGTAACACTTTTTCACAACGCCATTAAATGCTTAATTGAAGAACAAATATATTGTACTGATGGACAATAAGGCTTAAATCATACTGTGTAAAAATTAACCTTCCACCCTTATCACTTTACAAGCGATATTCTTAGCGTATGATGAGGTGCAGGGATATATCACAAGTCGCTTAATTGATTTGGTCTTAATTGGACTACATTTTAGGGTGCGGTCATTTCAACTTATACTAAAAATTCAGCAGTACCCTTCTGTGCATGGCTTCGTAATTTACGGGGTTCATGGCTGCGCATTTTAGGCATCTTCATATTATCAGCTTGGACCTACTCAAGTTTTTATGCTGCAAATTACGATTTCGGGAAATTCAGCTCACTGGCAAATACAAGGTATGGGCAGAATGCTTATAAAAGCACCTTAGAGCTTAATCAATTAATTACCAATTTAAAAACAGCATCTGATGTCGAAAAAATCCAGCATATAAATGATTACTTTAACCAGAAAATTCAATTCGTAGAAGATATAGACCTTTGGGGCCAGTCCGATTATTGGGCAACGCCCTTGGAAACCATAGGCAGGCAGGCAGGCGACTGCGAAGACTTTAGTATCGCTAAGTATATCTTTCTAAAAGTTTTAAACATTCCTGATGAAAAGCTCCGATTAACCTATGTACGTGCCAACATGGCCGCCTATGGTGTAAATGCAATTAGGGCACATATGGTATTAAGCTATTACCCCACACCCCAATCAGAACCCTTGATTCTGGATAGCTTAACCCCCGAAATATTACCCGCATCGCAAAGAAAAGATTTAACGCCAATTTTTACATTCAACAGTAATGGTTTATGGCTGGGTAACAGTACAAATCCAAAAGCAAGCTCGACTTCACACCTTTCGAAATGGCGAGATGTTTTAGTGCGCATCAAAGCAGATGGAATAGAATATTAAGTAAGGAAACGATATGTCATTAATTAAACAACTTTGGTTAGCCATCATCTTCATCATTATTTTGGCGGGCGGCGGGATTTTTGTCCTTAGCACTCTTGCTGCGAAAAATAATCTGGAAACACAACTGCAGATGAAAAACATCGATAACGCTACTTCTCTGGCTTTATCAATGTCGCAAATGCAAAAAGATCCAGTGACAATGGATTTGTTATTATCGGCACAATTTGATTCTGGTCATTACAAATACATTGGGTTGTACGACCCGGAAGACAAAGTAATTAGTGAAAAAATCAATGCTAATAGCCAGACCAAAGCACCAAGTTGGTTTGTAAAGCTAATTCCAATAGATGTGCATGCAGGTGTAGCCGCAATCCAAGATGGTTGGTTGCAGTATGGTTCATTAAAGTTAGAAAGTGATTCTAATTTCGCCTATGATAAATTATGGGAAGAAACGCTGCTGATAGCGCTTTGGAGCTTATTAATTGGGCTGATAAGTTGTTATGTAGGTGGGAAAATTCTAAAAAGTATATTAAATCCACTACAAAGCGTAGTAGACCAGGCAAATGCTATAAGTGAACATCGATTCATTACCATAGATGCGCCTAAAACTTATGAGTTTAAGTCGCTAGTTAATGCGATGAATAGCCTTTCCAATAATATCAAGAAAAACGTGAGTGAAGAATCTGCGCGTCTAAATGAATTATTAGTGCAAACCAATTTTGACTTAATTACAGGACTCAAGAATTATGCTTTTTTTGAAAGCAAAGTAGATGCCAGCATCAGCCATGAAGAGTTTGCCCAAGGCGTATTGATTACTTCTCGTCTGTCCAATCTAGCTGCTATTGATAAAAATTTAGGTCATGAAAAAACCGACTTATTCCTTAAGAATATTGGGGAAATCCTAAAAGCTGAATGCGATCATTCCACTACTTTGTTAGCTGGCCGATTGAACGGTGCAGACTTTGCAGTATTCTCAAATCAACAAGTTGATTGTTATACGATTGGTAGTCAAATACAAAACTTATTGAGCAAAAGTTTAGTGAACGCTTTGCCTGATAGTCATTTCATTACTACAACCATCATTGTAAGAAAAACGGATACAGCGAAGAAACTGTTCACATTGGTAAATCAGGTACTTAGTGAAATCAATGCCGGCGATAAAAATATTTTGCATGTCATTGATCAATCTGATGTTGATAATCGCCAAGATAAAAATGAAGCAGAATGGGAACAGCAACTTATTTCTGCATTACAGGGAAAACGCATTAAACTAGGACAGTTCCCTGTATCAGGCAAAGAGGGACAACTGATACATTACGAAAGTCCTGTCAGGTTGCAACTAATACCTGATGGAAACTGGTTGCCTGCAGGTGAGTTTATTTCATGGGCTTATAAATTTAATCTTATTAACTGGTTAGACCAATTAGTATTGGAAAAAGCTTTAGAGTTATTGGCCGCAGGCGCCGAACCTATTGGTCTTAATGTTTCCGGCAGTGCAATATGCAACGAAGAGTTCGTTAAGGCAACGGTTGACCTTATCAAGCAGCACTCAGCAGTAGCTCACCGCTTATATCTAGAAGTACCAGAAAAAGATGCGTTTAATCATTTTGCGGAATTCCGTAGTTTTTGCAATCAACTGAAACCATATAACTGCAAGATTGGGATAGAACATATTGGTACACGCATCTCGGAGCTCGGTAAACTTCACGATGTAGGTCTTGATTACCTTAAAGTTGACGTCTCTGTCATCAAAGGTATTGACAGTAATGAAGCCAATAAAACTTTACTGAGAGGTTTGGGTATGATCGCCCATTCAATCGGAACACTGATCATCGCGGAAGGCGTTCAAACTGAAGGTGAAAGTGAAACATTGATACAGTTAGGGATAGATGGAATGACTGGGCCGGGGGTCAAGTTAGCCACTCCATAAAGACTATAGGACTATTTATTTCTTATGGTTGATGTTAAGCATTAAAGCCAGTTGCAATCGGTCTTTTGCTTTTAATGTCTCGAAAATAGATGACAAATGCGCTTTTACTGTACGTTCGGTAATATCCAGAATACGGGCGATTTCTTTATTGCTTAGGCCTTTCGCTGCTTCTATGGCCACATCCTGCTCACGTTTTGTTAGCTGATGCAGCAGCACTGATACTTGCTGCGGCTGGTTTCCTACCAAGCTAGTCGTGATTTCAATGAGTTGTTTCAGTAGATCATTACCCATCCAGATACCACCGTGCGAAACAACAGTCCTCACTTCTTTTAACAACTTCCCTTCGCTATAGGCATGGCAATAACCTTGTGCTCCAATACTCATCGCATAGAAAGCCTCTGCCTGGTTAGGGGCATTGGCCAATACTACAACTCTTGAAGTTGGATAATTTTTCTGGATATTATTAATAGCATTGATCATCCATTGCTGACGATCGATATTCATGTGCAGCCAAAAGAAAATGTCTTCTTGTTTTTTAGGTGCGGGGGGTATCTCAACAGATAAAATAGCTTTGGGAAAAGCGTCACGCCAACTACTTAACAGTTCTTTTTGTGTGGTAATAAAAAAATCAGGCATCATCGCTCTGTGAAAGCCCGTGCTTTAGCCTTAAGCACTGGTTTTAATAAATAGGAAAGAATAGTTTTTTTGCCGGTTAACACGTCAACCTGTGCAACCATACCGGGAATAATTGGCAAATCTTTTCCAAGGCTGGATTTCAAAGTACGGACACGTACCAAGTAATAAGCATTACCTTTTTCATCCACCGTAGAGTTAGGTGAGATGCTTTCAACTACAGCGTCCAATGTGCCATAAATAGTGTAGTCATATGCGGTTAGTTTAACGACCGCTGGCTGATTAGGACGCAGGAAAGCAATATCCCTGATCTCAACCTTAGTTTCTATGACAAGTGCATCATCCAAAGGCACTAATTCCATGACTTCTTTACCGGGCTGAATGACGCCACCCACCGTGTTGTAATAGATTTTATTGACCTTGCCTTTAACGGGGGATTTAAGGGTAGATTGTTTCACCTTATCGCTAAGGGCTACGCTTGTCTCAGTTAAGGACCCCAATTTGGCCGAGGTATCATTTAGCTCCGTACGTACCTTATTGCGGAAAGCTTGGTCAACTTCGGTAATTTTCCGTCTAGCTTCGCTGATAGCAGCTAGAATTCGCGCAATCTGGGCACGTGACTGATCGATTTCGCCTTTAGCCCGGTTAACTTCCCTCTCGAGCTTTAAGATATCGATTTCTGAAACCGCACCACTCGCTAGCAATGGTTTATTGGCAGCCAATTCCTTAGAAGTCGAATCATAGGTTTTTTCTGCCAATTCTTTTTTGAATTGAACTTCCGCCAGTTCTTTTTCCCGCTGCTCCATCTGGTCACGGGAAATGTTGATACTAGAAGCAAGCTCGTCTTTACTAGATTGATATAGTGCATATTCTTGAGCATATAACTCAGGCTCTTGCTTCTGTACTTCTGGCGGAGGACTAAATGCTCCGCCAGTTGCCAGCGCTTCGAGCCGGGCTTGTTTAACCAGCAAAGACATATATTGCGATTGATTTTCCCGCAGGGAAGACACCGCTCGCGTCTCGTCAATACGAATTAAGGGGGTACCTTTAGCTACCGTATCGCCCTCTTTCACGAGGATTTCAGTGACGATACCGCCATCTAACGATTGAATGATCTGTAATTGACGCGACGGAATTACCCTACCCTCGCCACGTGTCACTTCATCTACTTCAGCAAAATAACCCCAAATAATCAAACCAAATAAAATGATTGCTATCCAGTACAGAAGTTTTTTAGCACGTCTGGGAGACTGCTCTATGAGCAGCATATCTGCTTCTTCATCCCAGGGCGTATCTTCGTTTGTGTTGGTTGGTACAAATTTTTCCAAGAAACGATTGACTGGTTTTGTCAGCCAGTTTCGCTTTGTATAAAAAGCCTGCACACCACCTAGGAATTTGAATAGGCCTTGACTCATAGTGCCTTGCCTATTTTGCCTGAACGTAATGCTTCGATAATTTGACCTTTTTCGCCATCAGCAACGATGCGTCCGCTATCGATCACAATAATTCGCTGAGCCAAATCAAACAGTGTAGAACGGTGTGATATCAAGACTACGGTTTTGCCTTCGGTGGCAGTAATCAAGCGCTTTTTAATCAACTCTTCGCCGGAATGATCCATGGCGCTAGTCGGCTCATCAAAAAGGAAAATAGATGGTTTATTAATCATCGCGCGCGCAATACCCACACCTTGGCGCTGGCCGCCAGAAAGGGTTTCACCACGCTCTCCTACCAGCATGTCATAGCCTTTAGGATGTGTATTGACGAATTCTGCGATGCCGCCAATTTGCGCAGCCTGCAAAATATCTTCACCGGAAACAAATTGTGCGGCGATGGCAATATTGTCTTTCATAGTGCCGTAAAATAATTGCGTATCTTGCTGTACATAACCTACAGAACGGCGTAATTCAGCAGGGTCTATCTGCCGAGTATCCACGCCATCAATTAAAATCGCGCCGGCAGTTGGTTGATAGAGACCAAGAATCAAACGATGGATTGTAGATTTACCCGAACCCATTCTTCCTAGCAACGCGACATGTTCGCCTGCCTTGATTTTAAAAGAAACATTGGTTAAGGCTTCGACTTCCGAACCCGGATAGCCAAAAGACACTTCACGGAATTCAATATCACCCGTAAATGCAGTTCGAGATAAGAAATTAGCATCCATAGGACGCTCTACCGGATTTTCCATCATCGTATTCAGCGCTTCTAAAGACGTTGAAGCCGTATGGTATTGCGTCATAAGCCCGGCTGCCTGAGAGATAGGTGCTAATGCCCTGCCCGCCAGCATGGTGCTAGCAATCAAGCCACCCATGGTTAGGTCACCTTTGATAACAAGGTATACACCTAACAATATCAAGCTGATATTGATTAGCTGACTCATCGCATTGGCGGTATTGCTAATAGAAACAGATAATAATTTTAACTTACCGCTTACCTCTGTCATGAATGCCGCGCTTTTTTCCCACTTACGCTGCATTTGGCCTTCGATACCTAAGGATTTGACCGTTTCCAGACTAACCAAGCTTTCAATCAAAGTAGAATTTCTTAAGGCACTGGCTCGGTACATGGTTTCTGACAGTTCATGCATTTTTGTTTGCACACTGAAAGAATAAATCAGGATAATCAATGAGCCGATTAGCACAGGAACAATCATTGGTAACGATATCCATGCCATTACCGCAATGAATATCAAAGCGAACGGGATATCAATAAAGGTTGTGATGGTTGCGGAAGTAATAAAATCGCGGACCGTTTCAAAAGAGCGTAGATTAGAAGCGAACGAGCCTACTGACATAGGACGTTTTTCTAGCCGAACGCCTAAAACCTGCTCCATAATAGTAGCGGACAACTTATTATCAATACGATGACTTGCCCAATCCAGGAAATAGCCACGCATGGTGCGTAATACCAAGTCACCAAGGATGATTAATGCAACACCGATTACCATCACCCATAAGGTTTCAATTGAGCGATTCGGCACGACCCTGTCGTACACGTTCATAGAGAAAAGTGGCATGGCCAACGCAAATACATTGATCAGAAATGCAGCGACCATCACATCACCATAAATCCTACTGTTATCGGCTAAGGCACCCCAAAACCAATGCCGATTACGCACTTTGCCCACAGTGGGAGTGCGCTGATCAAAAATGAATTTGAGTTTAGCGGTGAGAGTGAAACCGCTATAGCGCTCCATTAACTGCTCAACAGGGATTTGCGTTTCAACTTCGCCAAGTTCAGGAAAGATTACTCGGGCATTTTTCCGCTCAGCATCCCACCCAAGCAACATGCAAGCTTCTTCGTTATTTAACAGCAGCACTGCCGGTAAGAATTCTGTTTGAATTTTATCAAATGGTTTTTTGATAATTTTGCTGACGAGATTAGCGCGTTCAGCCGCACGCTTGAATAGTGCCGGAGTTAATTTTCCATTTCGTAGCGGTAAACCGGAAACAAGGGCGTCTTTTGTCATTGCGACGCCATTCATTTGGCACAGCAGCATCAGACACTCTAGCAAAGTGTCGGTGTAATCCGGCTTGATATTAAGCGTAGGATTGGTTGGTTCCGGAATGTTTTGCAGTAAATTTTCCACAGTTCTGACTTTATTAGTTTTAGTTACTATTCACAATGTGTTTTTACTTACGGCTCTCAGAATATTTCATTCTAGTGTATCACTACCAATTACTATATTAGCAAACAATTATTCGCATAATACCTACCAAATATCACAGTGCTCCTTCATTTAAAGATTAATTTTTGTAAAAAACATTACCTTCACTTTTAAAGAAAGTATTAATGTGTATCTTCTTTGAATTTTTGCAGACCGTTCTGGTTAGCTGATTTAGCATTGGGCTTCAATGCAATGCACGATCCCAAATACCTACCAGATATTTTAGTGGTAATTTTGATGTCTTGGGGTGCAAAAGTCTGTGTGATCACTTCGCCGTTTAATGTATCACCATGAAATAGGACCTCACCTTTAGCCGATGATTTATAGCCATTTTGACTACAACTTAACTCCCAGGTAAGCTTATCGCGCTCATATTTTGAAGTAACCAACTTGCAAGGTGCGTTGGGTGGCATCGCTAAGAACTGCTGGGCGTTGTCACCATTCAGGCAGCGTTCATATTGCATTGGTCCAGTATCCGGACCACTGGCATTTGGCACAATCATCTGGATTGCAATTCGCCAGTTACCAGGTTTGATGTTTGGCTTAGAAGTTGCAGAAGCCGCATGAGCAGATATGATAAACAGGCAACCGATTGCGCAGCCGAACCTAATTTGACGTACGTTTAAACATTGGGAAACTAGCACTTAGTACCTAGCTATAAATTACTGATTAAAATTATTAAAACTTCATAGGTGTTTGCATGCGCACAACAGCTTCTGAAGTTACTGGAATACGATAACCTCCAATGGTCCAATTAAGGCCCGGAACGGGAGTGTTATTTAGGAAGTTGGATGCACTATTAAGCGCAGTTTTGATAAAGGTCAAATCTACTCCAGCCACACTTGTCACGTTGTTCACACTGTCGATTTTTGCGCCATATTGATCTTTCAGCATGGAGCAGCTATTAGGTGTTGCAGCTGAACTTGTGGGTGTAGAAAAAAACTCACCAGCCACGTTTTCTGTTCCTTTTATACCGTTTACCAATGAATAGAAAACTACATTAGCAACGGGTACGATGAGTTTCGCACAGTAGGTTACACGAATTTTAAGGATATTTGCATCTTGAACATTCAAGCCAGAATTAGCCCCAGTGGCCGTTGAACGGTATTGTAAATTATCATTAGGGATCGTTTTTTTATTGTCAGCAGCATCAGTGAATGCATAAGAATCATTCTTTGCCGAATCAGGTGGACTGATACGTTCTATTTTAGTCACCAGCGGTGTAAAAGCTTCAATCGCTCCAACAGCGCGGCCCCGCAACATACCGGAAAAATCCGGTTTATTGGTGAATATAGGGGTCATACCCGCACCGAAGGCATCTTTAATTGCCGTTGTACTACCATTTTTTAACGCGCCCTGCCTAGCAGCCGCAAAAGTTGCATAATTTACCTGACTTTTAATCTGGTATAACAACGCGAATTGGATTGCTCCTAAAACCAACAGCAATAAAGTAGGCAGAATTATCAAATACTCAACCATAGATTGGCCTAGCATTTTGTATAAAACACCACTTTTAAAAGGCATCTTCATGGTTTTACAGGGGCATCCGGCAATGGGCCATTTGACGGCATTTCTGTGCTATCAAGCGTCTTGATTGTTTTTGTAGGATTTTCTTTTTTATCTGCAGCTTTCCCATTAATAGGCAAAGGCTGACTTTCAAGTACGGACAGTTTACTAAACTGTTCCAGCATTCCATCGATTTTTGCTGCTAGAGGGTCATCTTCTGCGACGCTAGATTGCGCTTGTAATAAGGCAGCATATGATTGCCTCAATCTTATAATAGCTAGATTATGCCAAGCCTTTGTATAACCGTTATCAGAAATCAGTGTTCGCTCATAGGCTATTGCTGCTTCCACCGGACGGTTATTATTAGCGTATAAGTTACCAAGTCGATACCAGGTTTCTGTGTCATTAGGTACTTTTCGCAGTACTGATTTGTATAAAGCTTCTGCCTGTGCAACTTCACCGCCGACATCTTCGAGTTGTGCTTTTTGATTCAATAATGCAAGTTCAGGTGTCGCCCTACTTTGCTCAGGAATCAACTGACCTGAATTATCACCGTTGGTAGCACATGCACTCAGTACTAAACTGCAAAATATAATAATGACCAAATTTCTCAATGAAATCTCCACTGCAATTCATCACCTACCAAAAGACCAATACGCTCGGCCTCACCCGCAGTAAACTCAATAACGGAATGCGCATCGATACATCCTGCCATTCTAAAACTGCGTAAATTCCTGCAAATTTTTAATATTGTTCCCGTAGCATCTATAAATACAATATCCAAAGAATACTTCATCCCTAAAGTATGGATAGAGTTACAAGGTGTAATCAATAAGGCTTGCCCTATTTGCAAAGGCGCTCTCCCAAGTAGCCCCCGCATCCTTTCTAACATAGCTTCTGCACACCAGACATGTGAAATAATGAGTTCTTCCTGCCGATAAAATTTACCCACACGCATTAGGTTTAAATAATGCCAGATGAAAGAAATTTAATTGCGATGGGGAAACCTAATATTAAAAAAGTCAGCGGGAAAATAAACACTAATAAAGGGAAAATTAATTTTACCGGCGCTTCCATTGCCTGTTTTTCAGCACGCTGGAAACGTTCATTACGTCGTTGTTCAGCCTGTGATTTAAGTGCTACTCCTAGCCTTGCGCCCATTTTCTCAGCTTGTATGGATGTGCCCACGAAACTAGTGATTTCAGCCATTTGCATACGTTCATCCATGCGCCTTAATGCATCTGCGCGTGGTACACCAGAACGAAGATCGCGCACAACCAAATAAAACTCATGCTTTAGTGGCCCGTGCGGCCCTTTTTCCATAGCTTGATTAATTGCACCAGTCATATTCAATCCAGCCTCAACAGCCATCGTGATGTAATCGAGAAAGGTCGGCAAAGTTTTTTGTACCTGTATGACACGCTTTGCCCTGACATCGTTAAGCCATATCACCGGGTAGAAAAAACCTAGTAACAAAGCGACTACGATAGCCGTCGGGGATTCTTGCTCTAGTACAGTTAAAGAAAAATATGTAAGGGCAAATGCGATAAGCATAGAAAGGAAACGCAACGCGAAAAACTGTTCTGCCCCCATCAAAAAGCTTACACCAGTGAGCTGCAGTTTTTTAGAGCTAGACTCAAGTACGCTGGAGGGTAAATATTTACCAACGTGATATTCAAGAAATCTGACAAGTGGCCAGATCATACGTAACATTGGTGGCAAAGGATCTAAATAAGCGCGGTCTTCCCCAGGCACTTCATTCTTTAAACTACCTAATGAAAATGCGAACAAAAGCACTGCAATGCCAAAAGACATTGAGATTAATACAATAATTAAAGTATCACTCATAATTAAACGTCGATATTTACAATTTTACTAATGAAAAAATAACCCACTACTTCCATCACCCCAACTACTCCCAGGGTTATCCAGCCATACCAGGTATTAAATAAAGGCGCCATGGCATCAGGTTCCATATGTTTTAAAATCAACATTAAAAATAATGGTAAACATGTCATGACAATACCTTGCATACGGCCTTGTGCAGTAAGCGCTTGTATCTTGCCTTCCATCGTATGCTTTTTCCGCAGGGTATCAGCAATACCTTCCAAGGTTTCGGCTAGGTTACCGCCAACCTCGCGCGATATCCGCATACCGGAAACCACCATTACGAAATCTTGGATGGGCATACGCTTTTCCATATTCTGCAGTGCAGTATCCAAATCCACACCAACGCGTTGTTCACGAAGCAGTAAGTCGAATTCTTGACTAATAGGTGGACGCGTTTCCGATACCATAGATTCAAGCGCAATATTAAGGCCTGCACCAGCTCGTAAAGAACCAGACACCATCAATAAAGCATCCGGTAATTGTTTTTCAAAAGTTTTTGCCCGTTTCTTTTTTAAATGCGATACGTAAAGCTTAGGTGCAATCACAATGCCGATGGCAGCAGCTAATGTAAATACTGGGTTATCAGTGATTACATAAATAATTGCGGGTATAAATACAAACGCTAAGACGTTGATGTAGAACAAACGCGTAGCATCTACAAAGATGAACATTTCCTGCAAGCTTGTTGAAGCAGTAGCTTGTAAAGTTTGCTTTTGTCTTTTTAAACCACTTTCCGCAATCTGGAAAAATGTCCAAATCAAAACAATCACAGCAACGGCAATTACGCCAACTAAGAAAGAGAAATTCAACTATAGCTCCCGATCTTTCTGGAATATTGAAAGGTCTACTGGAATCCCACGTTCAGACAAGGTTTGGTAAAGATCCGGAATTGCACCTGTCGCCACGAAACTTCCTGTTACCTTGCCGTCAGGGCCATAGCCCTTTTGTTTAAACAGGAAAATGTCCTGCATTTGAATCATGCCAGCTTCCATGCCGGTAATCTCAGTAATGTGCGTTACTTTTCGGCTACCGTCAGGGAAACGACTTTGCTGGACTATCAGGTGTACCGCAGAAGCAATCTGCTCGCGTATTGCCTGAATCGGCAAGTCCAGCCCAGACATTAATACCATCACTTCCAGCCTGGCAATACAATCCCGTGGCGTATTGGCGTGTGCGGTAGTTAATGAGCCATCATGCCCTGTATTCATTGCCTGCAACATATCTAAAGCTTCACCACCACGACATTCACCAACAACAATTCTATCCGGACGCATCCTTAAACAGTTTTTTACCAAGTCACGAATATGCACCGCACCTTTACCTTCTACGTTTGCAGGTCGTGCTTCTAAAGAAATCAGGTTAGGCTGCGACAGTTTTAGCTCAGCAGCATCTTCTACCGTCACGATACGTTCATCGTCAGGGATGTAATTTGACATTACATTCAGCAACGTGGTCTTACCAGAACCGGTACCGCCGGAGATCACGATATTAGTACCCTGCTCAACCGCTACTTTGATGAAAGCCATCATGTCGGCTGTCACTGAGTTATATTTCACCAAATCGGTGTCATGTAGTTTGTTTTGTGAGAATTTACGAATCGTAATATTGCAGCCCTTTAAGGCCAATGGAGGAATTACTGCATTCACCCGTGAGCCATCTTTCAAGCGCGCATCCACCATAGGGGAAGATTCATCAATACGCCTGCCTAATGGTGCCACGATACGTTCAATAGCCTGTAACACCGCTTTATCAGAGGTAAAAGTCACTTCCGATTGCGTTAACTTACCAGAACGTTCAAGGAAAATCTCATCATAGCGATTCACCATGATTTCTGTAACGGAAGGGTCAGATAGCAAATCTTCCAGTGGGCCCAAACCTACGACTTCATCTAGTACCTGTTTGCCTAACTGCTGTTTATCGATTCCTACAGGTAAATCCGTGGCTTCTGCGATAATTTCATTAATCAATGTGCTTACTGTACTGCGCAACTCATTTTCTACCATGCGAGATACATCTACCCGCCTAAGATCCATTACCTTGATTAGCTTGGCCTGAACCAATGCGCGACCTTTATTCATTCTAGCCACATTGTCATCAGCGACTGCCCGCGCTTTTGTTTTGGTCGTCATGCTAGGATCGAACTCTATTTGAGGTTCTGGTTGCGATACCTGTACTTCTTTCACTGCTGGTGGTCGTGCTGGCATCGATACCGGTTGAATTACTTCCTGCTTCTGGACTTTGGGTTCATCTATAGTTGCTGTGTTAAATCCTGGCTCTTTGATAGGTAATGGCGCAGTAGGCGACAGAGCTCTGGGTTGAAACGCAGGAATAGGACGACTAAGCGTAGCCATCAATAACTCTTCAACGGATTGTCCAGTCTGCTTGGGTGATTTTACCGAAGGAATTTTTTCAGCTACAGGTGCAGCTTGACTGTTTACTGTAATAGAGTAGCCACCAATCTGTATGACATCACTGGCTTTGAGCGGCCCATAAGTTTGTTCTACCGCGGTACCATTCACTTCAGTAACACTAAGCCCTCCGTGATCTTCGAGATGCAATTGGCCGTTTTTACTGACAATCGAAGCGTGTTTTTTACCAATTGTCCAGCCTTTTAGCTGGACAATACAATCGTCGGCTTTACCGATAGTTGCAGTACCAGATTGACTAAGTATTTCATTCATATCACCTTTTGGTGATTTGACGTTAATAATTAACATATGCGCAAATAATCCTTAATCAACAATACCTTTTTTACCGATGATGCCTTCAAATTTCTCACGTAATTGCTTACCTTTTTCAAGGCGTTGCTGATTGGCGGTGGAAGCAGGATCAATAACTATTGGGGTAACAAACATCACTAAATCGCTGCGACCTGCCCTAAAGCTTTTTGATTTAAAGAAATTACCGAGGATAGGGACATCACCTAACCATGGGAATTTATTCACAGAGTTAGATAAGTCCTGATTAACTAAACCAGATAACACAATGGTTTGACCGCTCTTCAAATTAATGTCTGATGATGTAGAGCGTGTTGTGAAGCCGGGTATGCCTTGCACTACTACTGAGGGATCAATCGCTGATACTTCGGTCTCTAATTTGGCCTGGATAAGATTGTTATCATCTACTACCGGGGTTACGTTGAGCTTGATACCGTAATCTTTGAAAGTAACACTGACCTGTCCTGTTGGCGAGGTGACCGGTAATGGCACCTGACCACCCGCCAGAAATTTAGCTTCTCCGCCCGAACGGGTTGCTAGTTCTGGAGCAGCGAGAATTCCAGCATCGCCGTTGGTAATTGCCAAATTGATCCGCGAGCTAATGGTAGTAGCTAGACCTAAATATAAACGCCATGGCTGGGAAGAGATGCTTAATGCTTTATTAGCACCTGAACCAACATCAAATGTAGGATCAAGTTGAGTTGGAGTGTAACGGAACTGTTTATTACTGATCACATCAGCAGTAAGTGCAGCGCCGGGGCCATTGATTGAAGTTGCCCAATCGATACCAAGGTTTTCCAGCGCACTGCGGCGGAATTCCATGAATTGGACCTTGATATAAACCATTTTCTTTAAGGTGACTTCTTCTTCACGCACTAAATTTACGATTTGCTTGGAGTTACTGCTGATCGTTTCTATTTTTTTGATTTCTTCCTTGCTCGCTGTACCTGATAGCACTACTTGGTCACCTATCTGGTCAATTTTAATATTAGGTATATCCTGAACCATTGCCTTAATATTGGCAGATAAATCACTAGTGTCAGTAGTATTAATTTTTACACGGTATTTCAATACGCGCGATCCAGCCCAAATAAACAGACTAGTATCACCAGCAGCCTCACCTAATAACAACACCTCACGACCATCAAGCACGTTAGCAGTCAAGAGTTTTCCGTTACCTACCGCAACTCTTGTTACGCCATTAATCGCTAAAGTAGTCGCTTCCCCTATAAAAAGATTAATGTTTTCGGCCTTATCCTGAATACCGTTTTTTTGTACTAACTCTCTAGGCAGGACTGCACTATCATCCATAAACTTTGTAGTAGGTACTTCTGTCACGATAACTGATTTCTTGGCAGCCGTTTTATCTGCAGCTATAGCCAAGTAAGCGAAAGTGATCAATCCAAGTCCAGCTAGAATCGCGCTTATTTTTGCTACATGAAAATATTTATACTTTAGGTTAATCATGTCGACGTCTCGTTATTGTTTGTTAGCGCGGGGCATATGCCGCAGGGTTAGCTTCACTGATTGCCTTACCAAGTGCCAAATTAGCAGCTGCAGGTAAGCCAGGAATCGCGGGATTAGCAGCTGCGGCCGCTGCAGCAGCCGGAGTAGCTGGCAATGAAGGTATATTGATGTTAATCGGGGCCGCAGCACCTGTACCGCCTCCACCTACTATGTATTCCACTTTTTTGGCGGGCAATACTAAACCACCACCCTTCTGGTTACTGCCAATCAAACGAGAACTTGTCACCGGGTCATAAGCGGCAATATCAGTATCATCAACCGGTCTTAAGGTAGCGCGGATACGACCACTTTGCTGAGCTAATGCAATGTAGGCAGCTTCTTCAGGAGTTACTTCTACAGTAATAGTGGCATACGGGGCCACTCCTTGAGCTTCGCCTTCAGGAGCAGGTACGGCAAACTTTTGGTTAGCTGTTACTGTGCCTGTTGCTAATACTTTTACATGTTGTAAAAATAAAAACACCTGCTGACCTGAGGTATTTCCAGGCTCTGGGGCTATCAAATGCAAATCAATAAAATTACCTGGTTTGAGCATTTGGGCAATTGAGTTCACATCATCTGTATCCAGCGTAATGGCACGCATGCCTTTGGTCAGAATCTGTGAGAAGTCTTTTGGTGTGTCATCAATGATGTCTTCACGCATAAGAGGCCGGCCTTTTTGTACAGCTCGCAACAATGGTTTACCGCGAATTGCATCAAAGTCATCGACTGTTAATGTATCTTGATAAACCAGGTCTTCAGCAATGTCACGGCCTGCGACGGCAGTTTCATCTATCACAAACCCTTTAGGCAAATCAGAGGTAGGCACAACTACTGACCTGGTCACTCCACCTTTTGCCTTATTAGCTAATTCGGTTTCAATAGCCTTTTCACGTTTGTGCAAATACGTGATCGCAAGCCAGGTTGCAAACAGCCCCAATAAAAGCGCTGTTACTACCAGTGCCCATAATCGATTGATTCTTAATTTTCCGAGTCTTAGCGCCATGCGAACGCCCTTAATTTTTTAAATATTTGTTAATCAAAAGCCTGTCAGATTTGTCGAGTAACCTAGTGCATAGGTAAACCCGGCATAAGCATCTTTCATAGCCGTTACTAAAGTTTGTATTACTGATGAATCTGCACCTTCTATCAAAATAAGGATAGTGAATGCCGTTACTACAAAATACTCAACCATGGATTGCCCGCACATATACCTAGCGGCCGTTAAACCTCTATTACGCGAGGTTTTTCTACCATTCATTGCTAAGACGTTTTCAGGTTGTTTAAGGCTTTTCATCATCAAGGCCGATCTACAATATTGGCAATTACTTGCACTTGACCATCGACACGTGACAATACGATGCTTGCTTCTTCAAAACCTTTTTTCATTACCATTACATAAGAAACACCATTTTTACTTTCAGGCTGCCTTTGCATGATCTGGGTCCAACCGCGTGATTTGAATTCATCACGATAAAATTGCACATTGGCAGCCATATCTGATTTGTTACTTATGACTACTGTGCGTGCATTACGCACGCCATCGGCGTAGTCCAAGTCACTTAGTACTTTACTGCCTGGCAGTAAGGGAAAATTTGCCCCCAGTTTCTGTACCTTAGCTGTGCCATCGGGTTTCTTGATAACCGAAACCAAGGCATAGCTGCCGTTTCCTTCACTGCGGACTTGCACCGTCGTAAAACAATCACCTTCCACTGTGGAAATTAGCCGCCATTCATTCATGTTTTGTTCTAAATAACCTGGTCTTTTTGCTGTGGCTAGACTTGCCCATAAGTTACGGTAGTAAGCGAGTACAGTTTCAACAGGTGATGTTGTGTTAAATGCACGGATATCGTTTTCCATACCATTGATACGCATATCCGGTGCTATTAGCTGTACTTTCGCACCATCTGGCGTTTTGGCTATTTTGCAGGTTGCGCTATAGGCAAACCCTGGCAATAAGCACATCGCACCAGCTAAAATCAATGTCAAAAAAGTCACATTCATCGTCAAACTCAGCATCATTAATTTGTTATACGGTCCGGCGGGACTACATCCGGCATAATCTTGCCGATTTCCAGGAAGCAGAACTCAGGGGCGAAAGCTGCGAGTGCAGCGCACCCTGCGATTTGTAATACTGGTGCAATTGCGGAGTCTCCAACCAAACCTAAGGGGGCTAAACCGGCTGTTTGAGTTTTTACATGGGCACTGCCATTAGCACCCCATCCATTAGCCAAGATCACGTTGCTGTCCACAAAATGCAGCAAACCAGGATCAAATCTTCCCGTCGTAGAACCGTCTAATTGAGTGCCGATAGGTTTAGTTGTAATAGATATATCGGCAGAACCAGCATATAAGCCCTTTGTTTCTAGGCGGAAACCGGTAATGGATGTCACTGCAGTAACTGCGCCGAGGACTGTGCCCGTCACTGTGTCTGGACTGTTGCTATTGGTGATGTTACTAATCGAGGCATCGTTCCAGGTTTTTAACATAGCTGAGCCATCTCTGTTATGCCAAATATTCCGGCCACCGGCCTGATTAAAACTGTTAGCATTTTTATCGGTGCTGGCTATGGTCCCGCCAAATGAAGTTACCCGCCTGCGTGCTTCGTTTTTGATGTCTGCCTCAGATTTTGAGTTACCTGGCCAAGTTACACTGGCAGCACTTCCGCCATACCAAACGGTACGTTCCCATGCAACATATCTGGCTGTTTGGGCTGAAGCTGCCTTAACATCGCTATATTTACCCAGCATAGGAATAATAAGAAAAAGCGGCATCAGGAATAAAATACTACCTATCACAAACTCGGTCATTGCTTGACCGTGCTGGTTTTTAGATAGAATTTGCATAGGTATGTGCATCAGAAAAGCGCCGTCGCTAAAATCGAAGCGGTCTGCTCTGTCAAACTATTAGGCAGCAACCGCGCCTGCCAATAAGGGCTGTACAAACTTGCCCACTCAGTTTTGCTGTCATACCTCGGAAATAAAGCTTTAGGCCTTGAAAAATATGCTTCTGCTTTAGATAAAGCGCGCATTTTTCCACCATTCATTTTAGCGGGTAAACTAAGCTTGCCATCGGTACCTCCGCCGATTTGGTAAGTACCGCCGGTATTCGATGTTTTTAAGGAGCTTGTGCTACGCTCAATTTCCAACACCCAGGCTGGGGCCCTCAAATTCTGGTTGTTTGTTGCAGTATTAGTACCCGTATTAGCTTGTTTACTAACGTTATTACTGGCGTTTTTTGACAGATCCATGTAGTCACGCAACCCGGCGCGTGAGTCTAGATTAGTACCCGGTCCTTCACCTACTTTAATCCAAGCAGGTATTGCTGTCATGGGGTTATAGTGAGCGGCACCATATTGCACTAATGCTAAAGGATCTGTACCTGTATTCAATTCATTACGATGTCCAAAATTATTGGTTGGCTGTAAGCCTGTAGAAGATGCCCAATTGCTTGTGCCAGCCACTGCAGCCCCACGCCCGGCAGGTAGTGGTGGTAATGGGAAAGGGATTGGCACTGGAATACCGAATACAGGGATAGTGACACACATGATGACAAACAGGCCTGTGGCATCCAGGCTTGAATAGCCTTTGAGGTGATCAGTAGAGTTTCCTGCACTTGATTTTAGGGTGCTACCGCCTGAATGGAATTGCATCATCAGCAAGGGCCCCACTCCATAAGTAACTAACCTTGTTGGATCAATCAAGATAGGTATAGGCCACACAGGTGGCAAAGAACGATCTTTATAAAAAACGTCTGTAGAAGCTTGTGTGACTTTTGCCATACGATCTTCACCATCCTTTTGTTGTGATGGTGAAAAAGTCTTGGCAAAAGTTAAATGTTGGGCTGCCGAAGCTGTTAATGCGGCTATTCCCAAATTAGAAACTGAAGCTTGCGGTTCATTTGCTTTAATGACATCGGGCACTACCTCAGCAGGTATGCTGACTACCATAGCAAAATGGTAGGCTTTAGATGCGGTAGTTAATGCATCGATGAGCACATCCATAACTTTTACCGCAGGTCCTGCCACAGGGTCTAATACACTTTTAATACCGGAACTGACTGTTTTTAACGCATTGAAAGGAGTCGTCCAGAGTGCGCCGAGAGAAGATAATCCTGCAAGGGTTTGGGAGATGGTCGCAAAATCACCATTATAAGTATCATTAAAATTACGAGCCCAGCCGGTCAGGCTAACAATTTGCGCCACCGCTACCTGGTTAGCGATAACACCCCTGTTCATGTAAGCACTAAAATTTAAATCCCGTGCCTGTACTACTGCCGCACTGTATGCAGCGGCGTCAGCAGTATTCTGGAGTTTGATTCGATGGTATGAAAGCTGACCTACATTATAAGTAGCTAATAATGCTATTAAAACAACTACCGAAGTGACCGTAATGAAGACGAGCGCCTGACCCCTCTGGCGCTTAGGCGCGAGCATGGCCTTGTAACCACCGAATGGCGTACAGTGCTTCATCTACCAAATGTCCCCTTGAGATAGAAATTGCAATTTATAACTGGCATGTTGAGATTGATTAATATCAATACTCTCAACACAAATATTTGGCTAGAGTGCCTTGTTCTTATAGCTTTTCATATTCGCTCGTATTCTGTTTCTTTCAAACATTACAAGTCTTATTAAATTAAAGGGCCTTCATAAGGAAGGCCCAAGTCACATCTTATTTACCTTGTTCGCTACCGTAGTTACCCAGCGTGGTTTTTTTAGTTAATGTAGCATCTGCTTTACCTGCCGCTGCAGTGGCCGCTGCCTGGCCTTTCGTTGCACTGCCGCCAGCCATCTCTGCTGCCATACCTGCTGTTTGGCCTTGGATAGTTTTACCAAAGAAACTGTAAACACCGATTGCTGCAACAGCAATCAATGCCACGATAATGATGTATTCAGTCATACCTTGACCGGCTTGTTTTCTAACTGTGTTTAAGATGTTCATAATTTCTCCCTTGAAATTTAATGGTACAAATAATTGGCTCTTAAAATTACTTTTGATGCAAGTCGAGCCTACACTACTTACAATTTCTTACATTTACTAATATAACACTAATATTATGAAATAAAACTCACCCATTTAGCTTTTACATCTCAAAATTGACTTCTAAATCAATTAGTAGCCGTGGCCCTAACACATGAAGCACGCTGCTGATTTATAGAACCTTGATTTCCTCTTAATCTCACCCCTGACGCTTTCACCTGAATCAGGTCAGCATTAGGCTGGCCGGCACGAGTGATTTGTTTGGTTCCTTCTCCTTCATCTTCACAAGCAGGTAAATCTTCAACTGGCTGATTATTAGAAGCCACTACCGTAGCTTCGCCGCTAGCACCTCCACCAGCACCTCCGGCGAATAATGAGTTGTTGTCTCCCTCGGATGCTGTAGTCGTTGAATTTCCATTTCCGGTTGCACCGTTTGAATTATTGTCTACGTTATTATTGCCAGCAGTTTGGTTCTGACCGCTTCCATTACTGCCATCCGCATTGCTGCCACTTCCAGTACCTGAGTTACCATTTGAACCGGCATTACCAGCAGTACTGGTTGCGCCACCGGCAAATCCTCCAGAGTCATTGTTTTGTCCGTTATCTGCCAGTTGTACGTTAGATGTACTATCTCCTCCACTAGCACCACCGCTGAATGAACTGCCGCCGGAATTACCTGCCCCACCTGATCCTGATCCGCCGGAATTCACGGAACTACCGCTTGCATTACCGTTATTAGAGCTGCCGGAGCTAATGCCAGCATTATCTGCGACCTGATTACCGGAGCTAGTATTTGCGCTGCTCGATGATCCTCCTCCTAGACTAGAGCCGCCATTTTGCCCATTACCTATATTGCCTGTGCCATTGGCACCACCACCGCTAGAGCTTGAATATCCTCCGCTGCCTGAACTATTATTTGCAAGTTGTGTGCCATTTGAGGAACTTCCACCAATACCGGAGCCATCACTGAATGTCCCACCGCCTATGCCTCCGTTGCTTCCTGAACCTGATGCATTGGCACTTACATTACCGCTTCCCGCAAAAGTAGGCGACCCGTTTCCAGAGCTTGCCCCACCTGCAAATCCGCCACTACTTGAACCATTTAATCCACTTGTACCGCTATTATCAACAATCTGTGTATTTCCATTTGAGTTTCCACCTGTACCATTATTGCCACTACCGTTACTTAAGCTGCCACCGCCTGAACTACCAGTGCCTCCAGAACTAGTTGAGCTACCACTGGTACCGGAACTACTGCTGCCAGAAGAACCAGATGCATTACCACTTGTGCCGCCAGAGAATCCACCGGAATTACTGCTATCGGCTAGCTGTGTCCCGCTAGAGGAATTTCCGTTTCCACCATTACTGAAACTGCCTCCTCCAGAACTGCCGTTACTTCCTGAGCTTGATGTAGTGCCTGAACTGCCTCCGCCAGAAAAACCGCCAGTATTGCCATTATCTGCTACCTGAGTACCATTTGCGCCAGTTCCATTACCGGAGCCACTACCCGTCCCGTTACTGAATGTGCCGCCACCGGAATTTCCGGTGCCTCCGTTAGAGTTTCCACCCGAGGTACCTCCACCACTAAAACCACCGCCAGAATTACCCGTGTTATCTGCGACCTGTGTACCGCCACCAGATAAATTGCCGCCTGCATTGGAACCTCCACTTAAGGATCCGCCGCCAGTACTGCTTGAATTATTACCGTTATTAGCGCCGCCATTTAAGCCCCCGTTATTGCTTGATCCGCTACCGTTTGGCCCACCGGTATTATCTGCGACTTGGGTACCATCACCCGGTGGTGTGCCGCCGCTTAATGTTCCGCCACCTGCCGGATTGTTTCCGTTATTATTACTACCGGTATTTTGGCTTCCTCCGGCAGGATTGTTTGCCGTATTAGTATTAGAGCCTGAATCGCCTCCGCTGAATGAACCACCGCCAGCCAAACTTCCGGTATTAGTACCTCCGGCATCGGTAGGTGTATTTGAATTATTTCCCGGAGTGGATGGGTTATTTTGGGTTCCTACCGTACCACCAGGATTTCCACTGCTTTGCCCCGGGTTATTGGTATTGGTAGTGGTTCCCGTTTGTCCAGGTGTAGTAGTATCATTGCCGCCGCCAGAAGGGCCATTTGACGCCTCGTTTGAACCGCCCGGACCTGAGTCATTATCATTGCCGCTATTGCCGCCACCACCGCCTCCACTGCTACTGCCATCGCCACCACTACCATCGCCGCCATCTGAACCCGACGTACTATTGTTCGTTGGAGTAGTGCCGCCAAGTCCGTTACCATTACCATTCGTTACAACATTACGGCGTCTGTTATCTGCCACCGCTCCTTGCAACAAGCTGTCTTTAATATAGATTTTTCCAGTAGTAAGCCTCGTTAAACAAGCTGTACTGACCGATGGGCATAACACTGCTGGTGAGGGGTTATAAGGAGCGCTAGTAAAAGCACCATCGTTCCACGAGAATGGAGTGTCTGTATTCGCTGCATAATTGTTATACACACGTTGTGCCGTATTAAAATAGACATTCATATTCCCTACGGATATTTGCTTAGAGGCCGTATCTCCGGTATTACCGATGTAGATATTGCCATTAAAAGCTACCCCATTATTATCGCCACCAATGACAAGATTACTAGCTGGATTAAACTGATTAAGCAAGCCGGTAACAAGCGCTCCGGTGTAAATAGAAGTATTAAAGATAGCCACGCCAGGGTCGGTACTGGCAAGCTGGATATTACGATTATTGGTGAGGGGCCTTAATTGAACATCAGTAGCTGCTTTAGTTTGTATCGTGGCAGGAACGAACTCTATGTTATCCGCAATGAGTTTTAAATCTTGCCTTCCCGATCCTAGAAACACATTGGTTTGCGTTCCATCATATTTGTAGGTATTGCTAGATTGGTTATCTAAGCTAAGCAGTTTGATATTGCGTGATTGTATGCGCACACCACCTACTGGTTTATTGGTGGCTGGAATCTCAGTATTGGTATTAGGGTCTGTCGTAGCATCCGAAATACGACCCAATGCAGATATCGTTAATACGCCGCTACCATGTGAACTGTTGTCGACATCAACTCCCCTTCCGCCTAAAACTGTTAAGGAATTAATATCGGTTTTTACTTTAAAAACGCCTTTGTCACGGTCACCTGCCAAGCCTAAAGCTTGGGATTGGAGTATCCCAGAGCCTGTTGTTTGGACTAGGCTTCCAGAGCCACGAGTTGAAGCCAAAATCCCCGCTTCAGAATTAGTAATCACAGTCTGATTGAAAGTGGTGTTATTTCTGGAGTTGGTAGAAATACCATAGAGTGCACTTAGGCTAGGGGCGGTACTATTGGAAGTAAGCGCGCCGAGGTTTAAATTATTGCCAACGACACTGATACCACCGGCATTATCGACAATTTTATTAATATCTTTATTACTGCTACCCGTTGCAGGAGGAGTTGCCGCTACTGTAACTTCAGCCTCCTGGGTAGCCCTGATAGTGGCTGTTGCAGTATTAATATCGCCAGTGCCGTCATTTTTTTCACTATTGATAGATATTCCCGGTTGTGAAGCAGCTTCTACAATGATGCTACCTGTCGCGGTCACGCCATTACGTGCTGTAATATTAACTTGTCCACGACCACCATCTGATTTAGCTAGTACATCTTTTGTTGTAACGGAGCCATTACTAGCCTCAATTACGACCTCTGCTGAATGAGCATTTTGATCAGTATCCACTTGCATTGCGCCTGTATCCAAGGCTTTAATTTGTCCAGTTGTTTGAGTAAGGTTGCCATTAGTTGAGGTAATAGAAACACTCGCAGCTTTTTGCCCGAATGTACCCCCGCCAGTTGCCGTGATGTTTTGATTGATTGTGAGATTATTTTTCGACTCAATCGTAATGCCTGCGCTTGAAGTAGCATCTGCCGTAGCTGTTACCGCACCGTTTAATGTCAGACTATTACCACTTTTGATGAATATGCTTAATGCTCCAGCACTATTGATTGAACTTACATTCCCTGCTGTAATACTGCCATTACCACCAAAACTGCCATTGTCTATTGAGATAGCGCCACCATCTGCGGTTAAATTACCCGTGACAATATTGTTTGCACTGTTTAGAACTATGTCTCCGCCACCGGAAAGTATATTGCTAAAAGTTTTTGACCCTACGCCATTTATACTAACGTTGCCGCCATCACTTGTTATTTGACCAACGTTGGTTGCCCCCGAAGTAAAGATGCTAATAGCTCCGCCATTGCTGTCCATAGTGCCGATGGTAGCGGCTCCAACAGTTGTAACGTCAATTACTCCCGCGCTATTCAGGTTCCCGATATTGCCCGTACTACCGCTGTTCAGGGTGATCGTCGAAGCGGTAATTCCACCAGTAGTTAACGCATTCGAACTATTGATGTTCACGCTGCCGGTGTTGCCGACATCAATAGCACTTACGTTTAGATTGTTGACGGACTTGAAGAAGATACTCGAGCCGGTGGCATTGATGGCATTGAAATTGTTGACTTGGTTATTAAGTCCGACATCAAGGTTATTAACGTTATCGGCTATAACGGTATTAGCGGCGATGCGCGTATTTGCCTGCTGAAAAATTCTCCCAGACGACTTAAAGGTTGCAGTGCCTGTAGTATCTATATTCGCTAGGCTCATTGAATTGCCCGTATCAGTTGATGTTAGGTTTATAGCGCCGCTACCGCTATTCAGACCTCCTAAAATCATAGTGCCAGCATTGATATTGATTGCACCGCCCTGCGTGCGAATGGTGTCGCCGCTATTCATATTGAACGAAGCAGAAGTAAAACTTACAGAATTAAGAGCACCTTGCGCCAAGTTAAGTTGATTATCAAGGAGGTCTTTGATAGTAATATTGTCTGTGGCGGACAGCTCAATATTAGTAGTTGCAGCAATACCCTCCAGCTCAGATTCAAACAAAGTTGTAGGCGTCGCATCTCCGGAAGAGACGGTGCCGGGGGTTGCACCTCCGGCAAACGAGTTAGTGAGTACGTCAGCATCATCACCGTCACCTAACCCATTCTGGATGACTATATTTGTTGGATCAAGTAATAACGTCCCAGCCTTACCGTTCGAAGCTCTGGTATCTACCTTACCTTTGAAGGTTAGAGTTTCTTTACCTGAGACCTCTACAAAACCACCATTACCACTAGCAGCGCCTCCCTTAGCACTCGCTGTACCATAAAAACGGGTGTCATTATCAGACCAAGCGATGATTTTGCCGCCATCACCAGTTTCTATGGCATCAGCTGTTATCGTTGCATCCTTACCCACAACTACACGCTTAGCATTTTGTATACTCCTGTTTTTACCTTGATAATCGCCACCAACAAGCACAGTGCCGCCACCCGCTTTTCCGGAAGCATCTATATTCGCTTGATCAAATAAACCTACTTGATTACCAAGTAACTGGACATCGCCTCCTTTACCTTCAGAGCCTTTTGCTGTGATATTTCCAGATACAACTGTCGTGCCTTTTTCATTAGTTACTTGGGCTTTACCGCCCTGTAGGCCACTTACATTGATGCTGCCGCTAGATTTAGTATTCCCGGAAGAAGCTGAAAGAATGACCACCCCATCACGCTCTTCAAAACTCTGTGCACGTAAAACACCGGTGTTGTTGACCACCATCCCAGTGAGCTCTTGAGAGCCTTTGGCAGATAATGCAATTCGCCCACCATCTGCTGTGATAATGCCGGCATTCTCTACACTAGCAACTTCCCTAATGTCATGTCCTGATACAGAAAAGCCAACTAAGCCATCACTTTTGGTATCAATAGTGACACGCTCTGCAGAAGCTAACAATATTTGTCCACCAGCGGCATCGATTCGTCCAGTTGCAGTATTACTGACTTTGTCTGCTGCTAATAAGGCGTAGCCACCGTTACGTATGGTAATAATGCCAGCGTTCTCAAATTCACCATTACCTGTACGCTCGAAATTAAAAATCCCTGACATTAAGTCAGAATCTTTAATTGCCATCGTAGTAGCAACGAGTCCACCGGTATCGATACTGGAACCGGGAGCAAAATAAACCCCATTTGGATTGACTAGAAATATGCGGCCGTTAGCGGTAAGTGAACCGAAAATGCTAGTGGGGTCATTTCCAACCACGCGATTTAGGGTAATACTTGTAGCACTAGGTTGATTAAAATTGACACTTGCTGAAGGACCAATAGAGAACGAACCCCAATTAATTACGGCTCGGTCTGTAGTTTGGTTGATTGTCTGGTGCAGACCGGTTTGACTTACAGAAGCTAACCCGCCAGTAACCTGTGGCGCAGTGGGTAATTCACCTGCTGCAAAGATTAAACCATGGTAGCTTGCAACTGCAATGGCAACGCAAAACCTGATAAGTTTAAGGCGAACAGGTAATACCGCACTTGCAATTTCTGCGCAGTTGGATTCAGCAGCTAATGTTTTTATACCACCACTCACCCAAAAAACTCCTGTTATGTCGATACAGGCGCACTTAAACTATTTAAGTAGCATACACCTTTAGAAAAAAATTCAAATATCCGTTATTACTAATAACCAAGACTTAAATTAAACCAGACCCGCTCGTCTTTGCCATCTCTGGCATTTCTGCTCGAAAGCGGCTTGGCATATTCCAGTTTAAACCGGCCAAAATTTCCTGCATAAAATACTAAACCAGCGCCGGCTGATGAAATACGATCATAGCCTTCAAAGCCTTTGTTGTTGACACCACCGGTATCTACAAAGAGCGAAAAATAGCCAGGTACATTGCGTACACGCCATTGATTACGCAACTCCATGGTCACTAAATAACCTTTGTCACCTCGCACTTCTGCAGAAGAGTAACCTCGTACACTATCTGCCCCACCTAAAGAGAATTTTTCGGTATCTGGTAATGATGCAGAAGAATAAGCACCTTGGGTATGCAGGAAGAAGTCCCAGTTACGTGTAGCACCGGTTAAATAGGTTAAATCGGTCTCAAGTTTAGATGCAACATGCTCCTGGCTCGAATTATCACCGTGGTACCAGAAGTTAGTCGAGTATGCGATATTGATAGCAGTAGCTGATGAGTCTTCTTCCACCCAGTTAGCGTAAACCGAAGCCACCGTAAGCGGTAAAGTCGCACTGGAAACCAATACACCTAATGCGGTCTGTTCGGTCTTGGTCTGGCGGTACTGTAATGCACCGATAATATTTTTTGCCCTGGTCCGAACAAACGGATAGGACAAAGTGATGTCTGAACTCCGTACCTTGCCTGATATATCAAGCGTTTTAAACTCTCCGCCTAAATCATAATTGGTTGATAGTGTAGAAATGCCTAACTTAAGGCCATCATAGCCAAGTGGGATAGCATAACCAACCTGTTCGTAAGTAAAAAGATTGTCCGTTGAATTAATGTGACGATAAGAAAGCTGGTCGCCTAAGGTAAATGGATTATTGATTGTGACACCGGCATCTATGCGGTTCTCACCTGATTCTTTCGTACCGGAGTTTGAGTAACCTAGGGAAGCCCCAAAAAGTTTCTCTTCCAACTCGAGGAAAAGATTTGTAGTGCCAAACTCATCGCCCGGCAGCAAAGTAGCGCGTGCTTTAAGGCCAGGAAGGTCATTAAGGAGTAATAACCTGCGTTCTAGGCCGGCGTCAGTGACTACTTCACCGGAGGTTGGCTCATCTTTTTTTCTGACAATGAACTTATCTAGATAAGATTGTAAAAAGCTTGAGCGGTAGCGATTTTGCCCTTTAAACGATACGCTACCAAGATGCCCTTCAATGATCTGGATAGTGACAAGGCCATCTACAACAGATTGCGCAGGTACATAAGCGCGAGCTACGGTATAGCCCTGATCGCGGTAATAAGCTGTAATGTTGGCGACAGCCTGGTCCAACTCTCCAAGAGTAAGTTGCAAATCCAGGTAACGCTCAGTGATTCTTTGTAGAACTGCAGAATTTACAACAGAATTTCCCACAAAGTTAAAACCGCTCACTAAAAACCGTTTAGATTCGGGCTGATCTTCAGGATTAGCTGTTTCATTATAAAAAATAACTTGAGGAGGCGACGATATAACGGGACTACGGTTTTCTGGAATACTATCTTGTATAGAACCTGGCGTAGGAACTGTTATAGCAGCAATCCCTGGGAAAGGTAATAGCAAGCTAGCAAACAAGGTTATTTTCAATGCGCCCCGAAATAGAAACTCCTTAAACCGGGCATTGATACAAAAGAAATGGGCTAATCTTACCCTATCAAATTCCAAACATGGTTTGATTAAAGCTGGCACTAACTCATGCAGCATGGAAGAATATCCTGCAGACAGCATGAATTATTTTTTATTTATTTCGATTAGCTAAACGTCGTTCAAGCTCTGCAAGCTCATTTGGCGGTAATTTCCTGACAGCGGCATCGCGGTTAGATACGCCGTTCTTATCACCATTTTCAGCAGCCAAAGTAAACCAGTAACTTGCATCAATAAAACTTAAAGGTACTCCACGGCCCGTTCCATACAATACACCGAGATTGTTTTGTGCTGCAGCGTAGCCTTGTAAAGCTGATTGGCGATAATATTGAGCTGCCTGCGTTTCATCCTTAGGCACGCCGCTGCCTTTTTCATAAAGCACGCCTAAATTATTCTGGGCTTGGGGTGAACCAGCCTCTGCCGCTTTACGATACAAATCGATAGCACCTTGCAGATTTGCCGGTACTCCCCTTCCAGTCTCCATCATCGCTGCTAAGTTGTTCATGGCATTGCGATCACCCTTTTGGGAGGCTTCTCTATACCACTCAGCAGCTTTTGCATAATCCTGCGCACCGCCAGCACCACGCTCAAGTAATACACCTAAGTTATTCTGGGCACTAGCATTGCCGCCTTTAGAAGCTTTTTCATACCATTGTCGAGCTTTAACAAGGTCGACCGGACGTCCAAGGCCTTTTTCAAACAACACCCCAATATTATTTTGGGCATCAGCGTTGCCTTTATTGGCATCACCAATCCAGAGTTTATACGCTTGATCATATTTGCCATTTTTGGCAGCAGCTAAACCATCCTCTACTCCCGCATAAGCACTTGTTATAAAACAAAACGTTATCAAAAATCTTAAAACAATACGCATGATTTCCCCTTGACTACCAGACCATCTCAGCCCAATCTGTGAGCAAAACAAATTGGATTCAATAACTTACCTAGCTTCCTAAAGCAGCACTTTGCTACTTACCCCTGTTATTTACTGGTTTTATTATGTATTTACACGATTTTATTTTAATACCAGCTTGACTTAATACTACGTTATCATAACATTGAGGTCAAAATCGTTAAGCATTATTAAAATTAATAATCCTAAGAAAATCTTTTTATGTCCGATAAAGTGATTAACACTGAATTTCGCAGAGTTTTTCCCCATTTTGCAGAGCGTTTATCTGCACATGGGCTTGAGACCTTGTTAAAAAATTGTTCGCGCGTAGAGTTTCGCTCGGGCCGGAATATCGTACGTGACAAGATGCCTACAGACGCTATTTATTTTGTTATTTCGGGTGATGCTTCTATTTTTGTTGAAGAAGATGAAAGAACAATCGCCCTTGGCAATATTCATTCGGGCCAACTATTAGGTGAAGTATCGATTTTATCCAGGCAAATGACCGCCAGTTCGACAGTACAAGCCAATTCTGACATGGTAACTTTAAAACTCAAACATCAGCCTTTAGAAAATTTGCTCACTTCTGATGACACTGGCCCAGTATTATTGCAATTACTTTCAGAAATTTTGGCATCGCGGTTACGCGTAACTCATTAACTTAACTTTTAAATAGCCTATGACCTTACTGCCTTTTTTACGCGATTTGCCAGCTTTTGAGCGATTCAATGAAGAAGAGTTGATGGCGTTTATTAACTGCTCTAGTTTATTTGAATTCCCGGAGGGGCATATTTTTTCCGATGCCCAAAACTCAGGTAGCTCTACTTATTTATTGATTACTGGCCGTGTCAGGGTGTTCCAACATGATACTGTACTCGATATCACCTTGAATGTTAATGAGGTTTGTGCAGGAGAAATATTCAATATATTAGCCTTGGTGGAGGGGTTGACTGTGCCTACAACGGCAGTAGCACTAGAACCCACTATCGCATTGCAATTTCCTCGCGAGGCTTTAGAAAAACTCAAAAATGCTTCACCTCGCGTAGCCCACCAATTCCAGTATATGGTCGCAATACAGTTAGCAAATGCTTTATATGCAAGAAATTCTCAGCTTCGTTCCCGCTTGTAAACTCCTTTAAGCCTCATAATATCGTGGCGAATTCTGCTAACTTGACCCGCCACCTAAATCGAATGCTTCACACTAAAAATACCAACTGGTTATCTATATCTCATCGAGCCAATTTATTATTGAGTGTTCTGCTTTTAATTTGCGTTTACAAAATAGCGAATGCTGAAGATTTAATAAGCTTTGATGATTTAAATGTTGCGCCCGCTGTGACTGCAAGCCCTTCGAATATTGACGATGGATTCAATCCACTTCAACCAAGCGCTTCTGCAATTAAAACTGAGTTAAAGCCAGAATCAATAAAAGTAAGAAATGTCGATTTTTGGAGGCTCATGTTAGAAGGTTTTGCCGTGCCGCCTTTATCTACTCCTGCTGTTAATTCACTAACAAAACTCTACGCAGCAAATCCTGGGTTTCTTTCACGCTCGATGCAGCGCTCTTCACCCTATATCCATGAAATCATTGATATGCTCAAATTACGTGGTATGCCAACTGATTTGGCATTATTACCAGTCATTGAAAGTGGTTTTGACCCACTTGCATTGTCACCAGCAGAAGCCGCAGGCATTTGGCAGTTCATTCCGGAGACAGGGCGCCGTTATGGTCTTAAACAAGATTGGTTAAGGGACGAACGCCGTGATCCATTGGCTGCTACACGTGCCGCGCTGAATTATCTACAAACTTTGTATAATATGTTTGGTGACTGGCATCTAGCATTAGCGAGTTATAACTGTGGAGAAAACTGTGTGGCACGTGCAATCGACCAGGCTAAAGCAGCCGGTAAAGGCCGGGATTTTGCAAGTATTGCACCTTACTTGCCTGAAGAAACTCGTAACTATGTACCTCGTTTTATTGCCGTTAGAAATGTATTTCGAAACCTCGAGTCAAATGGCGTACAACTTCCGGCAATCCATCATAATCCCCGTATTACCAGTATTTACCTGAACCAGGCTGTAGACCTTAATGCAATATCCAACTTAGCAGGTATAAACCGCCAAGAACTTGCTTTATTAAATGCCGGCGTACTTAGACAAGTTGTTCCGCCTAATTACGGCGTAATCTGGTTACCTGAAGATGCACTAGGTAAACTTAAAAAAACACTTTCGGATGCCTCTGGTAAAGTTGATAATGATGCATTAGTAAGCCTTTCTGCAGCGAAAGCAATACCAGGGGAAAGTCTTGGAAGTTTTGCAAAACGAAACTCAACAACCGTTGAAGAAGTCAGGTATCTCAATAATATCCATAGATCTCTTTACACCATCTCATCCGGGACTCTATTTATTCCTAGAAAACCAGGGGAAGCACCATTTTCAGATAATCCTGCAATGCTAAGCCCGTTGAAAATGACCGGAGAACAAGCTTTAACTGTACGTTTTAAAGCCAACAAAAAACCTGGTGCGCTCCTAACGGCACATCGTTTAATTAATACCAATAGCGGATGGATACCAGGACGTTTACAACTAAGTAGTCGCGGAAAAAGACGTTATTAATATCTTTATGTAAGCTAGCACACAGACAGAGTTTTTCTCGCATTTGATGATATTACCCATATGTACTCAGGGGTTTAATCATGAGAAATTATCGTCAATTTTCAGAGCTTTTAGTAGCACATTCTCCTATTCATTTAACTCTCTACCGTAATTTAATAGCCAGTGTTTTAGGGTTGTTCTGCATCTTGCCCGTTTCGGCAAATGCTTTATATCAATATGAATATACCGGTAATCCATTTACCACTACTACAAACTCCATCATTCTGTTAAATGATCCTCCTTATGCCTACAACACTACGGAAACCAATGAGGAATACATTTCTGTAGTATTTACCAGTCAATCATTATTAACCACGAGTACAAGTATTAATGACGTTTCTAGTTTTGCAATCAGCGCTGTCGACATCAATACAAATTTCACCCGGACATTAACTTACCCGAACCTCAATGCCGACCCTAACAGTGAGCCGGGGTCCTCTGCGAATCCTAATTATGATGCGATATTTGATATAGGTGCAGTTGATGCAAATGGCATTCCTACTATTTGGGATATGTCCATAGATTATAACTATCGTGCGCCAACGGCCCGTTTATTTCAGGCATTTCTTCGCACGTCCACTGACCAAGATCTTACTTTTGGCGGCTATGAAGGATTTTCAGATTATCTCGGCCAAATCAATAACAACCCAGGTATATGGACTGTATCTTTAATATCTCCCGTTCCCGAGCCGGAAACTTATGCAATGCTGCTTGCGGGAATGGGTTTGATAGGCTGTGCTGCGAAACGTAAGAAAAAACTATAGCGTGCTGTTAGCCTAGTTAATTGAGCCATTAGTTTAGAACCAACTATATTAAGAACGGGTCGTAAGAGAGGTTGCCGTAGTTTGAATTGGCTATTTGGCCACACTCAATACCTATAATAAGTACTAGCTTTGTCGTAGTTGTAATACGTTTATCAACGGATTATATTGAGAATAACAACAAGAACAATGGGAAATCAAGCTGAAACAAGCTTTATTAATATGGATTGCCTATCGGTAAGATATATTTTTTCGTCGAGTTCCCTTGGCAACTGGCAAGTATCGTTACTTACTAAATCGCAGCTCTCTTTTGGTTATCCACCAGCCGCGATGCTAAAGGACTACTGAAGCTATGAGTCAAAGCCCGCATCCCAAATCTACGCTTTTTTCGCGCTTGATAGCTATTTGGGTCCTCATCATCAGCCTGATTGTGTTAATGGGCTGGATCCTTGATAACAGTCTATTAAAAACCTTCCTGCCGAACGGTATTGAGATGAAAGCCAATACCGCCATTGGTTTTGCTTTTGCGGCCATGTCTTTATTTATATTAAGCCAGAGCACTACCAAATCATCTTCTAATTTAGGCCAATGTCTTGCCGTCTTACCTCTGGCACTTGGCATCGCTACTCTTGTTGAATTTTATGGGCATGTGAACTTACATATAGATGAATTATTTTTCATGGACTCCCAAGACATTTATGGTCTGCCGGGTCGTATGTCTCTTTATTCAGCCATTGCCTTCACAGTTATCGGTATCGCGCTATTTATCCAGCCTTATGCCAAATTATGGTGGCTGGTAAGAGTAACAGCATTAGCAGTCACTTTTATCGGCGCATTGTCAGCCCTAAGCTACATATGGAATGTAAGTGAATTAATCTCCAATACTAAAATTAAGCCGCCCGCAGCCAATACTGCACTGGCTTTTTTCTTATTAGGCATAGGTACTTTGTCTATCAGTTCGCGGTCTAACAAAAAGATAAACGATGCCTATCATCAGCCAAACCAGGTCGAAATAAAAATCCTAACCGGCTTTATCAGCGCTTTAATTTTGTTGATTATTGGCGGAGGATTAACCTACCAATCAGGCGTTAACTATTCTCGCGCAGATACATGGGTTAAACATACTCATGAAGTTCGCGCTGAAATTGCGCAATTACATTCGACTATTTCAGATATTCAAGCCGCCTATTTAACGCGCTTGTTACTTCAGCAGAAACAATATGATGATGTTTATGCAAATTACCTTACCGAGGCCAAAACGCGTACGGATGACTTGGCTTTACTTGTGGCGGACAATCCCCAGCAAATAGAGAACGTAAATACTTTAAGAACGCTGATTCAAAGAAGACTTGAGGTACTCGAAAAAATTAAGCCTAGTGGCAACGATACGGCTTTGATTTCCGAGGAAGGTCCTCGCATCGTCCAGCAAATTCGAGACCTGATGAATCAAATGGATGCCGTGGAAACAGGTTTATTACTGGATCGTGAATCAGCGGCTAAACGTAACCAAAAAACAACCCTTTATTGGTTATTCGGCACCTTATGTGTGGCCACAATCCTATTCGCCGTGTTATTTAGCAATATCCGGACTGAGATGGCTAAGCGCCGTGAAATTGAAATGGCGTTAGGTAATAGCGAAAGACGTTTACGCACCATGCTGGAAATCAGTCCGATTGCAGTACGGATTGTACGGAATAGTGATCTTAAGGTGCTGTTTGTAAATCAGGCCTTTGCCAACATGATTCATAGCAATATGGATGAAGTGGTAGGCATTAATCCGGCGCAGTTCTATGACAATCCGCAAGACTTGATGGATATTACCGAGGAGTTGGCAAAAAATCAGCCCGTGATCAATCGCATGCTGGCTCTCAAAGATGTAAATGGCCAAAAATTCTGGGCACTCAGCTCATTATTCAATATGGATTACGAAGGCGAAGATACCAGTGTGGGCTGGTTTTATGATGTGACCCCTATCATTAGGGCACAGCAGCAGGCTGAAGATGCCAATCAATCAAAAAGCGACTTCCTGGCTAATATGAGCCACGAGATCCGTACGCCTATGAATGCAATCATTGGCTTATCACATCTATGCTTACAGACTGCTCTTAATGACCGGCAACGCGACTATGTATCGAAAATGCATTATTCAGCCCGGGCATTGCTCGGCATTATTAATGACATTCTGGATTTCTCCAAAATCGAGGCTGGCCGCCTGGAGTTGGAAAATACCGATTTCAACCTGCAAACCACGCTAGCCAATGTTGATTCACTTATCGGCCATCTGGCCCGTGAAAAAAACCTGGAATTCGAATTCCATGTAGATTCCAACATACCGAAATATCTATTTGGTGACAGCAACAGGTTAAGGCAAGTGTTGCTTAATTTGGCAGGTAATGCCGTTAAGTTCACTAAAGTCGGCTCTGTAAAAATTCTGGTCGCCATGCGCCGCAAAAGAAAAGACAAAGTGGAATTACAGTTCTGTGTAAGTGATACCGGTATCGGATTATCCACTGAGCAGATCGACCATTTATTCCAGCCATTCACTCAAGCTGATAGTTCTACTAGTCGTAAGTTTGGCGGCACAGGTTTAGGATTAGCTATCTGTAAGCGATTGGTAGAAATGATGGATGGCGATATTTGGGTAGAAAGCAAACCGGATAAAGGTAGCGACTTCAAATTCACTGCTAAATTCGGCATAGGTAAGGAATCCAGCGAGACGGAGTCTGATTCCGAAGCATTCCCTAATGCTCGCTTGAACTTGCTCAATAAATATATATTGCTAGTAGAAGATAACCCCTTTAACCAGCAGGTTGCCAAAGAGCTTTTAGAAAACATCGGCGTCAATGTCACCGTTGCTAATAATGGGCAAGAAGCTTTACAGGAGCTTGCCAAACGGCCGTATGACATCGTATTGATGGACGTACAGATGCCAGTGATGGATGGTTATGAAGCCACGCGCCATATTCGTGCAACGCCGGATATCTCCACTCAATGCGTGATCGCGATGACAGCGAATGCAATGCCTGAGGATCGCCAGCGCTGCTTATCAGCCGGGATGGACGACTTTATAACCAAGCCGATTACGCCAGAGCATCTGTATCAAATCTTATCCAAATGGGTAACGACAAATATTACAAACCCTGCAGATGAAGATTTTATTGCACTCACACCGAAGGCCTCAGCGACTGAGCAAGCGGAAAATAAAAAAACTGTAGCCGATAAAATCAATACGAAAACCAAAAAGCCATCCGAGAATTTATTTGCACCTACAATGCCCGGACCTGGCTTTTTAAAAAAGACCCAATCCAGAGAGAGCATGCCTAGTACGGATCAAACTAGTTTAAATGTACCCAGTGTAAGTCCATCAAATTCAAAACCATTGAATTCAAACCCATCTGATTCAACTCCGTCTGCTGTAAATCCGGCAAATCCAAATGTGCCAAATACAAGTACAGCAGATTTAAATCGACCAAATACAAGCCCAGCGGATTCAAATACTGCAAATACAAGTTCGGCTAACTTGAAGCAAACAACCCCAATCAAGCCTGAAGAAGATGCGCCTAAAGCTAAAACTTCAGATAGTGATACCACTATCGATCTCAGTTACTTAAACCAAATCGCTTTTGACGACCCGGTCAAAGTGCGTAAATTCGCATTGATATTTTTAGAATCCGCCCGCGAAACCTTGGCAGAAATGGATAAAGCTTTTATTAAAGATGACGCAATGTCAATTAGCCAGCAAGGCCATAAACTCAAGTCTGCAGCACGTGCTATTGGGGCGATAGCGTTAGCTGAAAAATGCGAAATCATTGAAAAGGCCGGCAAAACGAATGACATCACAACCATTCAAAAGCTATTGCCGGAACTGGCATCAGATTTGCATAAAATCACCCTGCAAGTAAAACAGCAAGTAGCTTGAAATATGTAGTAAAAATAAAAATCAATAAGAAAGGACGCAGCAATGCCGGAAAAACTTATCTTACCTAATGTTGTTAAATCATTGCGCGTCCTGCTGATTGATGACGATATATTCATGCTCAATTTGCTTGAAGAAATGCTCAAGCATCTTGGTTTCTCAGATATTTCCACCGCACAAGATGGCCGCCAGGCCTTAAGTATCGTTGATAACAATCATCTGCGTCCTATGCAATTACTTATTTGCGATTTGAAAATGCCGGGGATGGATGGTATCGAGTTCTTCCGGCATTTGGCTGCGCGAAGATTCAGCGGCTGGATGATTGTATCTTCAGGATCTGACCCGCGGTTATTAAAAACTGTCGGCAGCCTGCTGCAAGCGCATCACTTGCGGTTTCTCGATATCATGCAGAAACCGATCCAAACTTCAGACTTGTTATTCGCCCTTAGCAAGCTTAAAGATTCCATGCCTAGCGAGGTTAATAACGTTGACCTGCAAATGCTTTCGCCTCTGGAAATCAAGGCTGGTTTATCAGAAGGCTATGTAGAGACTTATTTCCAGCCACAGATTTCATTAACCAACGGCAAGATAACCGGTGCTGAATGCCTGGCCCGATGGCGCCATCCTGAAAAAGGGCTTATTCCTCCGGTAGCCTTTATTTCAGTTGCGGAAGAGCATGGCTTAATCGATGCATTGACCTTGGCAATATTCCGCAAAGCGATGGAATGCCATGGCGAATGGACCCGCCAGGGCCATAACCTGAAAATATCGGTCAATGTCTCCATGAACAATCTTGAGCGCCTGGATTTACCTGAGGAGTTTGCTGATATTACCCGTCAGGCAGGTGTGGATATTCGTAATGTAATGTTGGAAATGACAGAAAGCCGTTTAATGAGCAATCTTGCGGCTAGCCTGGAGATTATTACCCGTTTACGCTTAAAAGGGTTTGGCTTATCGGTCGATGATTTCGGCACCGGCTATTCCAGCATAGAGAAACTCAATCAACTGCCGTTCAATGAGCTTAAAGTAGATCGCGCTTTTGTAAATGGCGCCGCTGGCGATGCATCCGCACGAGCGATTTTAGATCTAAGTGTGCAGATGGGCCGGGCATTAGATATGCGTATAGTGGCTGAAGGCGCAGAAACCCAGGAGGATTGGGACTTGGTGACAGCTTCGGGTTGCGATGAAATGCAAGGCTATGTGATTGCCAAGCCTATGCCGGCAAACGAGTTCATCTACTGGAAAAAACACTGGGAAAATATGCTAGCCAATAATGCCTCGGTATCAATTAATTAGCGAAGTCTATTTAATTACGCCTTAATTAAGTATGTTCGTTTAAACCAATTCGCTTAAAATAATTATCACCGTTTGAACCTGTTAACTTTGGCTACGATATATTGTTGCTATATAAAATTGCATTTCGAGCTTGTGCGTCACTTGCCAATCGAAAATCAAAGAGCCGCTTGCATAAAAGCCCGCGTAATTCGAAAACCATTCGCTTTGCTGTTAACTCTATTTTGAGAAAGTTTGTAGACATACCCTCTCATTTGACTTCATAGCTAAATGTGGTCAGAATCATCTTAGACCTCCATTTAAGCAGCGCAAAAAATGAAAAATATAATGCGTTTACTGTTTCTACTTTACTCATGTCTGGCATTCTCTTGTGCAAGTGCGCAAGACCTAAAAATTATTTTCGCAAAATATATGCCTCCCTATGTCTTTGAAAACGATACAGGGATAGTTGTGGATATCGTCCAAACCGCGCTGTCAGCTAAGGGTTACAAAATAAAACCTGTCTATGTCCCAATCGGTCGTGGAGTTAAGATGTTTTCTGAAAAACAGGTAGACGGGACTACTATCATTCAGGCTAATTCTGGGCTGGAAACATTCTATTCTGATGATTACATGCAGTATCACAATCGTGCATTCGCCCTAAAGTCTCGGAATTTTGATATACACAGTATTGCGGATCTCAGTGGCAAGTCCATTATAGGCTTTCAGGGTGCAGGCCAATCGTTGGGAGAAGAGTTTCGACAAATGGTTACACGTAATTCCAAATATAAAGAAATTGCCCAGCAAGAAGCTCAAGCTCAAGTGCTGTTTTTGGGGCGAACCGATATAGTTATCCTGGATGAAAGCATCTTCAATTATTACCGTCAGAAACTAATCTCAAAAGGCAAAGCTGATAAAAACTTAGAATATGTCAGTTTTAAAATTTTTCCGCCGACGCCCTTCAAAGCAGCATTCAATGATCCTCAAATCCGCGATGCTTTTAATAAAGAAATTGCTGCGATGCGCAAAGACGGAAGATATGAAGCGATCTATCGTAAATATAACGTACAGTACTTTCCGATCAAGAAGTAGAACAACAACCTTTACAGAATTAGCGACCACATGAACAAATCACTTCGAATCAAACTGGTCATTCTATCGATTATGGCGGTAACAGCCGTCCTGATCGTATTCGGCTTATATGGCCATTTGCAACTTCGTGAAGAGTTGAACAAAGACTTTGAAGCCATGGAAACGGCTACGCTTGAGCGTGTTGCAGAAAGCGTGGCTACCCCGATATGGGAAGTTAATATCGACGCCATTACCAACATCCTGCATGCACAATTCAGGAATCGAGATATTAATTTTTTACGCGTGGATGATAGCGACGGCAAGTTGCTGGCTGCAATGGAACGAGATGCGCGCGGGAATATGTTTACTACGCAAAAAGCGCCAAAATTAGATGCGCTTGCAGTCAGTCAAGATGTATTCCATGTAGATGATACAAATGAGCGTATCGGTAAATTAACCATCGTTTTTACGAGAGATCGACTGGACGCCACTATCGCGAGAAACGCTCAACGGCTAATGCTGGAAACGTTGGCAATCGTTGTAACGCTCACCTTTCTGCTGCTGGTGAGTATGCGCATCATCTTCAAACCTATCACCCAGCTACGCGATGCGCTGATGCAATTGGCCAGTAAAAAAGATAACGGTGAGTCTGATGTTTCGGAACTTTCGGAAAGCCCCTATCAAGAGCTTGCTGAAGTGACTCGTGGCTTCAACTTGACTTTGCGTAAGATACGTGAGGAAGCAAAAAAACAGGAAACTATCCTATCAGGCAAAGCTAAGGCGGGTGAACTCTCCCAGCAATTGCAGGACGCAGAAAACTACGAAGCTTTCGGTCATCGGCTACTTAAATATCTGGCATCTTGGTTAGGCGCAGATGTTGCCGCAATTTTTATAAAAAATGAAACTGGAGATCAATTCGAATGCGTTGCTAGTCACGGTTTTGATGTCACTGTGCGTAAGGCTTTTCAACTTGGGGAAGGGCTAATCGGAGAAGCGGCAGTCACCGGAGAGATCATGATGTGCCATGACCTTATTGATGGAATGGTACGCATCGAGTCTTCCATCATTTCCGCAGTGCCTCAGCTAGTCTCTATCGTGCCAGTAGTAGGGAGCAACGATACCTTAGCAGTCTTAGAGTTTGGATATTTGCATAAACCTGACTATCAGGCCGAAATTCTGGCAGATGCACTTCCGGTAGTGGCTTTCAGCCTGGAGTTGCTAATGAGCAAACAGGCTACGCTTAAAGAGGCGAAGTATAAAGAAGAGCAGCAACAGGCACTTAAAGATACCGAAGCTTGGTACCGCAGTATTATTAGTTCTGCACCTGATGGCATGCTAGTGGTTGATGCGGGCGGAGTTATTACGCACTGCAATGCTAAGACAGAAGAGATTTTTGGTTACAGCCAGGACGAGATGCTAGGCAAGTCGGTAGACATGCTAGTACCGATGCATGTACGCGGCCATCATCCAAAATTAAGAGAAGGTTTCTTTGCCAAGGGCGGCTCGCGCTCAATGGGTCAAGAAGGCAACGAATTAAATGGAGTGCGTAAGGATGGTAGCTCTTTCCCGGTCGAAGTCGGTCTCTCACTTCTACCTTCTTTAGGCGGACGTGGCCCTAGCGTGTGCGCTTCTATACGCGACGTGACACAGCGCGTTGCAGCAGAAAAAATCGTGCGTGAAAGCGAAAAACAGATTCGGGTCATGCTGGAATCCAGCCCGGTTGCGGTCCGTGTTGCCAGCAGTGAGAGTGGTCAAATAGTGTTTGCCAATAAATCTTATGCCGACATGCTGGGTATCGACCCTGGCAATTTGGTGGGTCTTGACCCGTCCCGTTTCTATCAGGATGCAGTAGACCTGCAATCCGTCATACAGCACTTAGCTAATAAGGAGGATGTTATCAATCATCCGGTTGGCTTGGTCCGGGAAGATGGCACTCCGATATGGGTGCTTGCTTCTTATTTCCATATCCAATACGGTGGAGACTTGTGTGTACTTGGCTGGTTCTTTGATGTGACCGAGCTAAGAAAAGCTAAAGAATTGGCAGAAGACAGTACACGTATGAAGTCAGACTTCCTGGCCAATATGAGTCATGAAATTCGTACGCCGATGAATGCCATCATCGGTATGTCGCATTTAGCCTTGAAAACAGACATGACGCCACGGCAACGTGACTATGTTAAAAAGATACAAAATTCCGGTCAGCATCTCTTGGGTATTATTAACGATATCCTCGATTTTTCCAAAATTGAAGCTGGTAAGCTTAGCATCGAAAGTGCAGATTTTGAGCTGGTTAAAGTATTGGACAATATCAGTAACTTGATCTCGGAAAAGGCTTTTGCCAAAGGGCTGGAGCTGGTATTTGATATTGATTCCTCCGTGCCAAATTACTTCAGTGGCGATTCTTTACGACTGGGTCAGATACTTATTAATTACGCCAACAACGCAGTGAAGTTTACTGAACAAGGTGAAATCGTGATTTCAGCACGGGTGCTGGAAGAAACCAAACAAGAGGTCTTGCTTGAGTTCGCAGTACGCGATACTGGCATTGGCCTAACGGAAGAGCAGTGTGGCAAGCTGTTCCAGTCTTTCCAGCAAGCAGATACTTCTACCAGCCGTAAATATGGCGGCACAGGGTTGGGTTTGGCGATTGCTCGACAGTTGGCGGTATTGATGGGGGGTGATGTTGGAGTAGAGAGCGAGTTTGGTAAAGGCAGCCGTTTCTGGTTCACAGCGCGTTTAGGTAAATCTCACAACAAATCCAAGCCATTAATACCTAAACCAGATTTGCGCGGTCGCCGCATCCTGATTGTGGACGACAATGAGATTGCTCGTCAGGTCCTGCAGGAGATGCTAGAGAGTATGACATTCAAAGTCGCTCAGGCCCCAGGTGGAGAGCGTGCACTGGAGATGATTACAGAAGCAGATAATGCAGGAGATCCATTTGAAGTAGTATTTCTTGATTGGCGTATGCCATTTATGGATGGTATTGAGACTGCTCACAAAATTCGTAATCTGCGCATCAGGCGACAGCCGCATATGGCTATGGTAACGGCCTACGGGCGCGAAGAAGTCATACGCGAAGCAGAGAAAGCGGGCCTACAAGATATTCTAATCAAACCGGTAAATGCTTCTATGCTGTTTGATACCGCAATCCGTATTTTAGGCGATGACGAAGTAGAGTCCCGTGCCAGTACACGTGACGTTTCAACCACACTAGAAGACCTTGCTGTCATTAAAGGGGCCTCTATCCTGTTGGTGGAAGATAACGAGCTGAATCAGGAAGTTGCTAACGGTCTATTGCTGGATGGTGGTTTCAAAGTCGATATTGCTGAAGATGGTGAGCAGGCAATTCGTATGATAAACGATAAAGCTTATGATGCCGTTCTAATGGATATGCAGATGCCAGTGATGGATGGCATTGCAGCGACCATCGAGCTAAGAAAGCAACCGAAGTTTGCTAACCTTCCTATCATTGCCATGACGGCAAATGTCATGGAGCAAGATCGCAAGCGCTGCGATGAAGCAGGAATGAGTGATTTCGTTGCAAAACCTATTGATCCGGATGACTTGTTCTCTGTACTTATGCGCTGGATCAAGCCAACAGGAAACGTAACTCCAACTAAGAAACCTTCGCGCAAGCCTAAAACGTCTACAATCGCCATACCAATAATAGACGGCTTAAATACTGAGTTAGGCCTGAAACGAGTTTTAGGTAAGGAACCGCTGTATCTTGAGCTCCTTAAAAAATACGTCGTGGGTCAGAGTAATACTGCAGATGCGATACTTCAAGCCTTGAAGATTAATGATAAAGACCTGGCAGAACGTACGGCTCATACTGCCAAGGCCGTAAGCGGCAATATTGGAGCAACTGGATTACAGGAATTGGCAACAGAATTGGAATCGATGATTCACAATGATGCACCTTTCGATGCCATTGAACCTAAACTGCAAGTATTCGCATCAATGCAACAGGCCTTGATTGAAGCGATTCAACACGCTTTACCAGCAGCTGTTGAAAAACCAACTTTGATAGATGAGACTGCTTTAACGCCTGTATTGCGAAAACTGGCCGTTTCACTGGCGGATAATGATAGCGAAGCCAACGAGATATTGGAGCTGAATTTCGATTTATTGCGAGCTTCTACTGATCAACAGCGGTTCACAGCGCTCGAGGGCGCCATCTCTAGGTTTGATTATGAAACCGCACTGAGTCAACTAATACAGATTGCAAGCGATAGAAAAATCGCGCTTGATATATCCGGCTTGCCTAAATAAGTCGGCAAAATAACTAAAGGAGCTATGAGCATGAATGATTCCACGAACACTACCTATCTCGACAGGCCCACTCTTCTGGTCGTGGACGACACGCCAGACAACCTTAGCCTGATGAGCGGCATACTAAAAGACACCTATAAGGTCAAAGTAGCCAATAGCGGTGAAAAGGCGCTCAAAATCGCAGAAACAGACTCTCCTCCTGATTTGATTCTGCTTGATATTATGATGCCAGGCATGGATGGTTATCAAACATGTATTCGTTTACAGACGCATTCTAATACGCGTCATGTTCCGATTATTTTCCTTACCGCTAAAGCTGAGGTGGAAGATGAGACTTACGGGCTTGAACTAGGTGCCGTTGACTACATCACTAAACCCATTACTCCTTCTATCCTGCTTGCAAGAGTTAAAACGCATCTTGAACTCAAACGCATGCAGGATTTTTTACGTGACCAGAACCAATTTCTTGATGCTGAAGTGCAAAAACGAACGGCTGAAGTTATGGCAATACAAGATGTAACGATTCATGCCATGGCATCGCTCGCTGAAACGCGCGACAACGAAACTGGTAATCATATTCGTCGTACTCAACACTACATCAAGGTTTTAGCAGAAAAACTACGCCATCACCCGCGGTTTGCGCATTTCCTTGATGATGACAAAACGCTAGATATGCTATTCAAATCAGCGCCACTGCATGATATTGGTAAAGTTGGTATTCCAGACCGAATTTTGTTAAAACCAGGTCGCTTTGAACCGGAAGAGTTCGAGATCATGAAAACTCATACTACTATCGGACGGGATGCTATTGAGCATGCTGAAAAACAACTCGGGATAGAAATGCCTTTTTTAACATTGGCCAAAGAAATTGCATATGGACATCAGGAAAAATGGGACGGTAGTGGCTACCCGCAAGGTCTAGCAGGTGATGATATCCCTATCTCTGCACGTCTAATGGCTGTAGCGGATGTTTACGATGCCCTTATAAGCAGGCGCGTTTATAAAGAAGGGATGCCCCATGAAAAAGCAGTTGAAATTATCCTGCAAGGAAGAGCGCAACATTTTGACCCAGACATGGTTGATGCTTTTATAGAGTTACAGGAAGAGTTCAGAAGTATTGCAGCTTCTTACGCCGATAATGATCAAGTGATGGCTGAAAAGGCTAACTATATGGAGATAGCTGTAGCTGAAAAGATTTAATAACTAATTTTAAATGTGCTTAGTTCTATTATTAAATAAGCAATGCCAAATGCTTTATTCGATGAGAAGATTATCGACATTAGACCATTAATAAACTTACTGAGTTATTAAAATTTACTGGAGGCGCGAGCCGGAGTCGAACCGGCCTAAACGGCTTTGCAGGCCGCGGCATAACCGCTTTGCTATCGCGCCATGTGATTTTGTAATTGGCAAAACACTAGTATACCAATTACAAAATTATTTGCTGAAACTAAAACGGCGAAGCATGTATGCATTCGCCGTTTTTTGCGATTTAATTAACTTTTATTTAGGTGCCACTCTAATATTAATTAAACCAAATTTGGAGCGGGAAACGAGGCTCGAACTCGCGACCTCAACCTTGGCAAGGTTGCGCTCTACCAGCTGAGCTATTCCCGCGTTGTTGTTACGTTGTGTCATCGTTAAGACAGGCGCCATTTT
>DATHWX010000013.1:0-24583 GCA_035460225.1 Methylotenera sp. | reverse complement strand
CAGCGTTTTATGCCCCCTAAATTACGCGCCTTTATCGATCTTGCACAGGATGAACTAAAGTCTCAGTTTATTAATCAATGACTAAGGTTGCGTCTGAAAAATTAGACTTGTACCCTTAAATTTGCAGCCTATAGAAAATTTACATGCTTTCGAATACCATCGAACATAATCTGTCCAATACATAAGCTAGTGCTTGATGCGATAATCTTCCATGATTTCTGTTCATAACCCATCTTCTGCTTTACTCGCTGCCACTGGGAGCGATTTTTCTTCATGGATTGAATCTTCCGCTAAGCGTTTCTCGCCTACCGAAGTCGAATTGATCCGCCATGCCTGCGACTTGGCTGCCCCGCTCTATGCTGGCCACGCCGAACTGACGGGCGCACCATTGATGCAGCATGCGCTGGGCGCAGCGACCATCCTCCTCGACATGAACATGGATACCGAAACAATCGCTGCCACTATATTGCATGCAGTGCCGGAGTATCTGGACGACTGGCGGCCAACGCTGGAAACTCGTTTCGGCGCCAATATTGCCGGTTTGGTCGACGGCATTTCACGCATGGAGCAAATTCAGGAATTCAGCGAGGTCGAAGGTCTGCACGACCCAAGCCGGAAAAATGGCGACCATGCGCAGCAGATAGAAAGCCTGCGCAAAATGCTGCTGGCCATGGTAGAAGACATCCGCGTGGTGCTAATCAAACTGGCCGAACGCACGCAAACCTTGCGCAGCTTGTCGGGAGCCAGCCCCACCCAGCAGAAGCAGATTGCACAGGAAAGCCAGGGAATCTTTGCACCGCTGGCCAACCGCCTTGGCGTGTGGCAGATCAAATGGGAGTTGGAAGACCTCTCGTTACGCTACCTGGAACCTCAGCTCTACAAAGACGTCGCAAAAATGCTGGATGAGCGTCGCGTCGACCGTGAGCAATACATCATCGACGTCGTGACCCAGCTAAAATCCGAGTTGAGCCAGGCTGGCATCAAGGGGGAAGTGAGCGGACGGCCCAAGCACATCTACAGCATTATCAAAAAGATGAAGAGCAAGCACCTCGATTTCAGCGAAGTCTATGATGTACGTGCGGTGCGGATTCTGGTCGACGACATCAAGGATTGCTACGCAGTGCTCGGTTTGATCCACAACCTATGGCAGCCCATCCCCAGTGAGTTCGACGACTATATCGCGCGCCCAAAAAGTAACAACTACCGTTCGCTGCATACCGCCGTCAGTGGGCCACGCGGCTTAGCGCTAGAGGTTCAGATTCGAACTTTCGAGATGCACCAGCATTCTGAACTGGGTGTTGCGGCACACTGGCGCTACAAGGAAGGCGGCAAGTCCGACGCCAAATTCGATGAGAAAGTTGCCTGGCTGCGCCAGATACTGGCATGGAAGGACGAAGTCTCCGACAGCGGCGACCTCCTGGAACAATTCAAGAGCGAACTGTTTCAAGATAAGGTCTACGTGCTTACGCCGCAGGGTAAGGTCATTGATCTGCCCAAGGGCGCCACGCCGATCGATTTCGCCTACACCGTGCATACCGATCTGGGGCACCGCACGCGCGGCGCCAAGGTGAATGGAAGCATCGTACCACTCAACACCAAGCTGCAAAACGGCCAGCGCGTGGAAATCCTCACTTCAAAACTTGGCTCGCCCAGCCGCGACTGGCTCAATGCCTCGCTTGGGTTCCTGCAAAGCCCGAGTGCACGCGCCAAGGTCAGGCACTGGTTCAAATACCAGCATTTCGAGGAAAACGTTGCACAGGGCCGGGCAAAACTGGATCGCGAGCTGCACCGGGCCGGTGTCGGCGCCATCAATCAGGAAAAAATCGCGCAGAAACTGCAATTCCAGAAACTTGAAGATTTTCTGGCCGCAATTGGGCGTGGAGATGTCAGCGAACATCAAATCGCCCTCGCCATTCAGGAAGAGGTAGCGCCTAAACCAGAAGAAATCACCCGACCTTTCACCCCTAGACGCATTACGCCCTCTCAGTCTCAGACTGGGGTCGTGATCGAAGGCGTCGGCAACCTGCAGACTAACACCGCCAAATGCTGCAAACCTATGCCCCCAGAGGCGATTGTCGGCTACCTTACGTGCGACCATGGGGTGACCATCCATCGCAGAGCCTGCGCCTTCATAGCGCGACTGCCGGAGGAGCGGCACAATCGCCTGCTTAGCGCCCAATGGGGTAGCCACCAGAATGTGAGTACGGTCGTCGATATCGAAGTAGAAGCCCACGACCGCCAAGGCCTGCTACGCGACATCAGTGATCTATTCGTCCGCGAAAAGGTCAATGCCATCAAAGCCAACACTATGAGTAGGAACAATCTGGCGCTGATGCAATTTTCGATCGAGATCTCGAACCTTGACCAACTTAGCCGCCTACTTGCACTGATCCAACAGGTGCCGAACGTCATTGTGGCGCGGCGGCGGGTTTAGCGATGTTCCTGTTACTTTTCACCTTTAAAAATATAATTGAATTAGCTTACTTGGAATGATTGATTATGAGTATATCCATTACCTCCCCTGTCACTGAGTTGCTACAACATCAGGACATTGCTTATCATGTGATAGAAATTCCATTAACAGAGGATAAAAAACCTGTTAGAAATCTGGAGGAGTTACTTTTAAAGCAAAATATAAATCCACAGTCAGTTGTAAGAAGTGTGTTGTTTAAAACAGCTTCAGACAAGTTTGTTTTATTAGCTGTTGCAGGTGGTGGCCGTGCTGATTGGGCTGTTCTGCGCAAACATTTAAATGAGCGTAAATGTCGGATGGCTGAATTTGATGAAGTGTCTGAAGCCACAGGCTATGTTGTAGGTGCAGTCCCACCTATCGCGCTGCCAGAAGACATTAAAATTTTGGTCGATAACAGTGTAAAAGACTATGAAACTGTAGTGATTGGTAGTGGCGTTTTAGGATTTGCTTTATCACTCAAAGGTGCTGATTTACTAAAACTGTTTGGTGATGCTGACCAAGGTGTATTTACAAACGCGTAACCATTAAATTTGTAAGCACATGATTTTTTCATATGAATCATTAATGTGGGGAACCGTACAGTACTGCAATACATTTTTATATAAAGTAGGAAATTAACGTCCAGATTAGCAAGCGATGTCGCTTCGAAAGATCAGATCATGCTTGCATATGGGCCTTGGACCTCAAGTTAATTTGAATATATGGCAGACTTAACAGAGCTTAAGAAAAAGCAACGCGCTACATGGGCGTTGGGCGAATATGATCGCATCGCGGATGGTTTGACTATCTCGACAGACCAGACACTGCGTGTTGCACGGATTCGTCCTGGAGAGCGCGTGCTGGACCTTGCAACCGGTACAGGCATTACAGCCATTGCCGCACGCGAACGTGGTGCAAAGGTTACAGGGTTGGATATTACGCCGGAGCTGCTGACGGTCGCACGAAATAAAGCCAAGGAAGCGGGATTCGAGGATATTGATTTTATGGAAGGTGATGCAGAGGCTCTTCCTTTTGCGGACGCCACTTTTGATGTCGTGCTCTCGACCTGTGGGCATATGTTTGCGCCGAATCAGGAGCAGGTAGCCGCTGAGATAGCCCGCGTCACCAGACCAGGCGGCCGAGTCGTTTTTCTTGCTTGGACGCCAGAAGGTGGTCTCGGTGGCTGGTTTCGCATTACTAACAAGTATGTTCCGCCGCCAATTGGCCTCGCAAGTCCATTCAATTGGGGCGATCCTCAAAAGGTGCAGCAACTCCTCGGGAGCACTTTCCACGAGTTCGCTTTCACTAACGGCGACTGCCCGCAGTTCGGTGCTTCGCCTGAAGACATTTGGGAACTATTCTCGACCCGTTATGGGCCAACCGTTCGGGCTGTTGCAAGCCTTCAGGGCGACGCCCTGCTAGCATTTCGTCATGAATTACTTTCCTACCTTGAGGGCTATCGTGCCGCCGACGGCAAGGTACGGTGGGGCCGAGAATACCTTATTACGTGGGCAGTTCGTGTGTAAATTAACGTTAAATTGGTTTGTTTTACGCCATATTGGCCCGAGCCGTATGCAATTTTCTGTAGCTGTCGATCAGGCGGTGGTGCCTGTCGAGCCCCTCCAGTTCTATACTGGTTGGCGTCAAGCCGAAGAAGCGCACGCTGCCGTCCACTGAGCCCATTACGGCGTCCATCCTAGCATTGCCAAACATCCGACGGAAGTTGACCGCGTAGTCGTCAAGTTCCAGGTCGTCATCCAGCAGAACCTCCAGCACCACATTCAAGGCTTGGTAAAATAATCCGCGCTCGACCGTGTTGTCGTTGTACTGCAGGAAGGCACCCACCAGCTCATGCGCCTCATCAAATTGCTGCAAGGCGAGATGAATCAGCAGCTTCAACTCCAGAACTGTTAGCTGACCCCAGTCCGTATTCTCGTCAAATTCGATGCCGATCAATGTGGCAATGTCGCCGTAATCATCCAGCTCGTTATTCTCTAAACGCTCTAGCAGTGCTTTTAGGCTGGCATCGTCCAGGCGATGCAGGTTCAGAATATCCGCGCGGAACAACAGCGCCTTGTTGGTGTTATCCCAGATCAGATCTTCTATCGGATAAACTTCCGAATAGCCCGGTACCAATATCCGGCAGGCAATCGCGCCTAGCTGGTCGTACACCGCCACGTAAGCTTCTTTGCCCATGGCTTCGAGAATGCCAAACAAGGTTGCAGCTTCCTCGGCATTGGAACTCTGTTTGCTGCCCTTGCCTATGCTGGAAAAATCCCATTCCACAAATTCGAAATCCGATCTGGCGCTGAAAAAGCGCCACGACACAATGCCGCTGGAATCAATGAAGTGTTCAACGAAGTTATTGGGCTCAGTCACGGCTTCACTGGCAAAGGTGGGTTGAGGTAAATCATTCAGGCCTTCTAAACTGCGTCCCTGCAGTAATTCCGTCAAGCTTCGTTCCAGCGCCACCTCTAAACTAGGATGTGCACCGAACGAGGCAAACACGCCGCCTGTTCGCGGATTCATCAAAGTGACGCACATCACTGGATAGGTTCCACCCAGCGATGCATCCTTTACCAGTACCGGAAAGCCTTGCTCTTCCAAGCCCTGAATGCCAGCAAGAATGCCAGGGTATTTCGCTAGTACTTCCTGCGGTACATCCGGCAAGGCGATTTCACCTTCAAGAATTTCGCGTTTGACGGCCCGTTCAAAAATCTCTGACAGGCATTGCACCTGCGCCTCAGCCAGTGTATTACCGGCACTCATCCCATTGCTAACGTAAAGGTTTTCGACAAGATTAGTCGGAAAATAGACGACCTTACCATCCGACTGGCGCACATATGGCAGCGAACAGATACCGCGCTCAACATTGCCAGAGTTGGTATCGATTAGATGCGAAGCACGCAACTCACCATCTGGGTTATAAATATCTAGGCTGTACTCATCCAGAATTTCAGTTGGCAGCGTATCTTTACGACCCGGTTTGAACCAGCGCTCGTTCGGGTAATGCACAAAAGCTGCGTTGGCGATGTCTTCTCCCCAGTATGACCCAGCATAGAAATGGTTGTTACTCAATCGCTCGATGTACTCACCCAAGGCCGACGCCAACGCGCTTTCCTTGGTCGATCCCTTGCCATTGGTAAAACACATCGGCGAGTGCGCATCACGGATATGCAACGACCACACATTGGGAATGATATTGCGCCACGAAGCGATTTCAATCTTGATGCCCAAGCTCCCAAGTAGCCTAGACATATCGGCGATAGTTTGTTCCAACGGCAGATCCTTGCCAGCAATATAGGTGAGCGCATTAGTAGCCGGATTCATCATCAGCAGCGCCTGTGCATCGGCGTCCAGATTCGTGACTTCTTCGATGATGAACTCGGGACCAGATTGCACCACTTTTTTAACTGTACAACGGTCGATAGAGCGCAAGATACCTTGCCGGTCTTTATCGGAAAGATCTGTCGGCAACTCAACTTGAATTTTGAAAATCTGCTGGTAACGGTTTTCCGGATCAACAATATTGTTGTGCGAAAGACGTATATTCTCGGTAGGAATATTACGAGTGTTGCAATACAACTTCACAAAATAAGCCGCACACAAGGCCGATGAAGCCAAAAAATAATCGAAGGGGCCCGGCGCCGAACCATCGCCTTTATAGCGGATAGGCTGGTCGGAAATGACCGTGAAGTCATCGAACTTGGCTTCAAGACGTAGCTTATCGAGAAAGTTGACCTTAATTTCCATGGGAGAATTCCGAGAATGGTGCAAAAAATGATGTGGGCGCTATTATCTCTTACAACGCTTATGCAGTGTATTTCATCGATGCTTTTCACAAACGCTACCGCATAAGGATAAACTGCCAGGTAATCTTCCTGGCGTGTCTTCAAAGGAACTCCAACTGAAGTTATATAGCTTTATTAGCTTATACGGACAGGCTTATGCGTGTCCTTTTTTAAAAATCTACTAATCAGCCATCTACTTACTACAAATAATATTGGTTTTAAGCTCGCCAATACTGGATGGCACTACCTCAGACCAATCGGTTTTGGTGTCATCAAAAGTAATTGATTCTATAAGGTTACCTTGCCCCATATTTTTACTATAGTACTCAGTGGATAATGGTTTGAAGTGTTTACTTTTGCAATCGTGGATTTCACGCCATTTTGTTGATAGCGCGTCTTTTTGTTGGAGGCTGTAGAAGTCGTTTAGGGTTGAGACCGTGACTGTATTCCCAACTTTTTGTAGCGTATCAAAATCCACGTACATGTTTCCATCATCGTTCGTTTGAATGAGCGTCCATTCTGCAAGCGATAAAGGAGAAAAGGTGCTCAAAATGAATAGGATAAGAAATTTTTTCAAGTGCAGCTCTTTAATGTAATTAGATATAGGCAATAAAAATAATTATCAATTTTTATCGCCCTCCATACAAGTTATATTAAATAATAAAGGAGCCGTTCGGCCCCTTTTGTTTACTAGAATCAAGATTAAGCTGTCCAGATTTTAAGATCGGTCAGTCCTTCAAATCTGCGGGTACTTTTCCCCCATTCGCAGCTAGCTTATTCATCACTTGTCGATGCAGCCATATGTTCATAGTTGCTGAATCGTTGGTATCTCCGCTATAGCCCAATTCAGTAGCGAGTTCTTTACGGGCTTGCAGACTACTATCGAGGTCTAACAATTTTAAAAGATCTACGATAGAACTGCGCCAATTCAAAGTCTGTCCTGCTGTTTTAGCCTTAGCGTTTAACATCTCTTCAACATCCACTTCCGGAATGTTTTGAGTTGGCGGTGGCGTTACAGAGGCCGTGGATGTCGTGGTGCTAGCAGTAGGAGTTGGCTGTTGATTCGTAGCACTAGAAGTAGGCTGCGCTGGAGTCTGTGACTTGGTTACAGCTGGGTGTGATGCTGGGAAAATCTTATGGAATATATTGCTAAGAATGCTCATAAATTACTCCTGATAGGAAATAGAAACTAAACACCCATACTACTAACCTCAGGATTTTTTACCGTGCGTTAGCACACACTTAGCATGATAAGGGAGAGCAGTACGCTCTCCCCAGCAAATCAATTAGCGCAAACCACCCGTAACGTGCAATGTCTCACCCGTTACATAAGCCGCATCCTCTGATGCTAAGAAGGCGACAACTGAAGCGATCTCTTCAACTGTACCGATACGGCCCATCGGCGTAACTGATTCAATCCAAGTGCGCATATCGCCTTCATGGAAACCTGCAGTGACTACGCCTTCGGTAGCGATCATGCCTGGATTCACTGAATTCACACGGATTTTCTTGGCAGCCAATTCTTTAGATAACACCATAGTAATCGCATCGACTGCACCTTTGGTAGCGGTATAAACCGCGCTGTTTGGTGGGGTAATGGTAGATACGCCAGAGCTGATGTTGACCACGCTACCGCCTTTGTCGTTAAACGCTCGCACAGCTTCTTGCGTTGTAAGTAACAAGCCTAATACGTTCAGGTTGAATTGTTTGTGGAAATGTTCTGGAGTGATGTTTTCCAGCGGTGAAAATTCATATACGCCAGCGTTATTGACTAGGATATCCAATGCACCGAATGCATTTTTAGTAGCGTCGATTACGCCTTTAATATCTTCCGGTTTGGAAAGGTTGCCATGTACGGCAACGGCTTTGCCACCTTTGCTTACAATCTCGGCTACTACGCGGTCTGCACCTTCTTTGCTTGAACTGTAATTCACCGCCACTAGCGCGCCTTCATCCGCTAAACGTAATGCAATAGAAGCGCCTATGCCTTTAGATGCGCCAGTTACTAATGCTACTTTTCCTATTAATCTGTTGCTCATTTTTGTCTCCATATGTAAATGTTGGTTTTTGTTTAAACGATGAAGCATCATTCAATAGTTCAATATAATTGAACTATTGAACTAAGTCAACACATCATGTATAATTTTATTTATGGTTCAGTTTGTACATCCTTCTACAGAAGATATTACGCTTAGCGGCGTGCTTGGCGCTCTGGCTGACCCTATGCGCCTGCGCATTGTGAGCAGTATGATCAAGAAGAATGATTGCATGTCTTGCTCTGAGGCTGCGCCTTGCCCTAACATGGCCAAGTCCACACTGTCGCACCATTTCCGAATTTTGCGTGAAGCCGGCATTATTCGAACCGGCAAAGTAGGCGTGGAAAACCGCAATGTTTTGCGTAGTGAAGACATCAACAAGCGCTTTCCTGGCTTGCTGGACGAAATTCTGAAATTCGCCGATTAGATTCCGCTATCCAAAATAAATGCTTGGTATTCTATTAGCCGCTGGGTTCTCTCGCAGGTTTGGTATTACCGACAAACTTCTCCAAGCTTTGCCTGACGGCTCTTCTATTGCCTTAGCTTCTGCTAAAAATTTAATCCAAGCGATTCCTATAAGTATTGCCGTGGTGCGGACGGGAAATAAAGCGTTAGCCGAGTTATTACAGCAAGTGGGGCTGCATGTAGTTTACTGCGATGAGACTGCGCAAGAGATGGCCGATAGCCTGACAACCGCTATTCGATATTCACAAAAATTCGACGAAGCTAATGATGGATTCGTGATTGCTCTGGCTGACATGCCCTACATTGCACCTGCTACGATTCAAGGTGTATCCGACCGACTGAATGCGGGCGCCTCGATTGTGATTCCGACTTATCAGGGCAAGCGCGGGCACCCGGTCGGTTTTTCAGCAAAGTTTAGAGATGAGTTACTGGCATTAAAAGGTGATGAAGGCGCGCGTTCAATCATTAAGCGCCATGCGGATGAAGTAACGCTGCTGGAAACAAATGATGCTGGATTATTGGCTGATATTGATACGCCAGCAGACCTTAAAGGCTAATCGCTGGCATAATTTACTGAATTAAAGCTGCCTGTGTCTAATCTCAGGCCTTTTCGCACCTTACATCGCTAATGAATGAAGTGCCCATCTTAAGTTGCTGAGCCCTAACTTGGATAAGCTCAGCCAATATGGCGATGGCAATTTCTGCAGGTGTGCGGCTACCGATCTGTAAGCCGACCGGGCCGCGCAATGTAGAGATTTCCATTTCGTTCAAATCGAACATCCGCATGCGTTCGCGGCGTTTTTCCTGGTTCTTCTGTGAACCCAGTGCGCCCACATAAAATGCGTCGGATTTGAGCGCTTCCAGCAAAGCCATATCATCAAGCTTGGGATCATGCGTCACAGCTACAATGGCTGTATGCCCGTCCGGCTTGATATCAAGCACTACGTCGTCCGGCATGCCTTCTACCCAAGTAACGCCTTCTACATGCCATTCATCGCGAATTTCCTGGCGCGGCTCGCAAATCAGCACATCAAAATCCAATACCTGCGCCATGCTGGCAAGCATGGAACCGAGTTGATTGGCACCAATAATCAGCAATCGCCATTGCGGACCAAAATAGGTATGGAACGAGTCGCCATCGATCTTAGGTAAACCTTCCGGTAACACTTCCAGTAATTTAACCTGACCGGTACTTAAGCTTACCGAACGCTTGATGAGCTTGCGGTCTTGCAGGCTTCGCACCAATGGCAATAATTGTGTAGGGCTACTAAGCGGCTCAACAAAAATCTGTAACCTGCCACCGCATGGAATCCTGAACCTTTGCGCTTCATCCCGGCTAATGCCATATTCCATGATGGAAGGCGTTTTAGGCAAGGTTTGATTACGTGCTTTATCTGCCAAGTCATCTTCAATACAACCGCCTGATACCGAGCCGATAAGATGCCCGTCATCCCTCACTACCAACACCGCGCCCGGTAACCGCGGTGCCGAGCCCCATGTCTGCACTACAGTGAATAGATGCGATTTATAGCCATCATTCAGCCATTCAAGCGCGCGGGTCAGTACTTCTAAGTCAGCAGATTTCATGGATGTGTCTCTAAGCTAACTGGTTGCCAATCGGTAATGTACGGATGCGTTTGCCGGTTGCTGCGAAAATGGCATTCGTTACTGCTGGCGCTACCGGCGGTAAGCCAGGCTCGCCAACACCGCCCATTTTTTCGGTGCTTGGTACGATGTAGACTTCGACTTTAGGCATGCTAGCCATGCGCAATACCTGGTAATCATGGAAATTGGATTGCTGCACCATGCCATCTTTAAAGGTGATCTCGCTTTGCAATGCTGCGCCTAGACCAAATGAAACCGATGATTCCATCTGTGCTTTGAGTGAGTCTGGGTTTACCGCCAAGCCGCAATCGATTGCAGAAACAATACGGTGTACTTTTACTTCGCCTTTTTCTACTGAGACTTCTGCCACTTGAGCAACGAAGCTTCCGAACGACTCATGCACTGCAATACCGCGAGATACGCCTTTAGGCAAAGCTTTACCCCAACCGGATTTTTCAGCCGCTAAATTAAGCGCGGCTAAATGACGCGGATGATCTTTCAGTAATGCGCGGCGATATTCCAGCGGGTCTTTCTTTGCTGCATGGGCGAGTTCATCAACCAGACTTTCCATGGCAAATGCGGAATGACTGTGACCTACCGAACGCCACCACAATACCGGAACGGTCGTTTTGGCTGTATGCAATTGCACCTGGTAATTAGGGATGTTTTTTAAATATGGTGAATCCGCAACGCCTTCTACGGAAGTAGCGTCGATACCGTCTTTAATCATGAATGCTTCAAACGGCGTGCCTTTAATAATGGACTGGCCAACCAAGGTGTGTTCCCACACGGTCGGCATGCCTTGCGCGTCTAAGCCAACCTTAGCTTGGTGTAGATACATTGGGCGGTAATAACCACCTTTAACGTCATCTTCACGGCTCCACACGGTTTTAACCGGAACGCCAGCTGCTTTCGCCACTTGCACCGCTTCAGATACGAAATCTGCGTATGGGTTAGCGCGACGACCAAAACCGCCGCCCAAGAATAATGTATGGATTTTTACTTGTTCCGGTTTCAGGCCCGTTATTTTTGCCGCCGCTTGCTGGTCTGTAGTCTGCATTTGCGTACCGGTCCAGATTTCGCAAAGGTCTTTGCTGATCTTTACCGAGCAATTCAGAGGTTCCATAGGTGAATGCGCCAAATAAGGTAAGGCATAATCCGCTTCTACTAATGTTGCCGCTTTAGAAAGTGCAGCTTTGCTATCACCCGCTTTTGCAGCATTTAAGCCTGGTGTTGCAGCAGTTTTCTTGAATTCAGCAAATAGAGCTTTGGAATCAAGGCTGGCGTTAGGCCCTAAATCCCAATCGACCTTAAGTGCATCGCGGCCTTTTTTAGCAGCCCAGTAGTTATCTGCAATCACCGCTACGCCGGTTGGCACTTGTACTATTTGTTTTACTCCCTTGAATTTCTTGGCCTCTGTAGCATCAAACTTTTTCACTGTCCCGCCGAATACCGGCGAACGGGCGACCATCGCGGTCATCAGTCCATCAAAGTGAATATCCTGGCCAAAGATGGCGGTGCCATTGATTTTCTCAGGACCATCCAAGCGCTTTGTCGCCTTACCGATGATTTTCCAGTCTTTAGGGTCTTTCAACGTCACGGCGGTAGGCGTTTCCAGCTTGGCAGCGACTTCTGCCAATTCACCGTAACTGATTTTTTTGTCACCACTAATCGCATAGCCGCCTTCTGTTTTAATGCTATCGGCAGATACATTCAATTGCTTGGCTGCCGCAGCCACTAACAGCGCACGTGTTAATGCACCTGCCTGGCGGTAACGGTCGAACTCAGACCAGGTGGTAGAAGAGCCACCGGTAATTTGCATGCCATAAGCGGTATGCGCATATTCCGGCGCTGCAGCGGCGTGTTCAACCTTAATTTTGCTCCAGTCGGCGTCGAGCTCTTCAGCAATCAGCATAGGCAAGGTCGTCCAGATACTTTGCCCCATTTCGCTGTGCGCAAGCATCACAGTGATACTGTTATCGGTACCAATACGCAAAAAAGCGTTTGGCGTTGGTAGCTTTTTCTTATCATCAGCGCCCGCGCCAGCAGCCGCATCCGGCATGCCCGGCAATAGAAAACGTTTAGCTTGAGGAATGGTAAATGCAATCACAAGGCCGCCAACTACAAAGGCAGTCGCTTTAACAAATGTGCGTCTGGAAATATTCAACGGAGGATTTTTTAAGGGTGCGTTCATTAGTTCAGCTCCTTAAGCTAATTTGGTTGCAGCATGATGAATCGCTGCGCGGATACGTGGATAAGTACCGCAGCGGCAAATATTGCCATTCATTGCCGCATCAATATCAGCATCGGTAGGTTTTTTATTGGTCGTAAGTAAAGCCGTGGCCGCCATGATCTGGCCGGATTGGCAGTAACCGCATTGCACTACGTCTATCTCGCTCCAGGCAGCTTGTACAACCTGGCCCACTTTATCGTTTTGCATCTCCTCAATGGTGGTGATTTTTTTACCAACGGCTGCCGAAACCGGTGTAATACATGAGCGTATGGCTTGACCATCCAGATGCACCGTACAAGCGCCGCATTGCGCCATGCCACAGCCGAATTTAGTGCCGGTAAGATGCGCTACATCGCGTAACGCCCATAGAATTGGCATGTCGTTAGGCGCATCAAGCTGCTGTTCTTTGCCGTTGATATTCAAAGTAATCATATTGGAATGTTCCTTATTTTTAGTTCTATTTGATGTGAAGGAAATCGAAGATACAAAACGAAAACAACACTATCGCATAGTGTTACGCATCATAATACGGAGCAATCTGGAATTGATAATTCCAGATTATGGATTAATGAATTATAGAAATTTACTTGATGAAAGTAGGGTCGCTGAGTATCTCAACCAGATAATCAAAGACTATCCTGACTCGCTCGGCAACAGGCCCGCGCTGTGGTCGGTAAATATAAATACCCCACGGCGTAGGCGACTGTTCCGGTAACACGTGAACCAATGTCCCATCTGCTATATATTTCTCGCATAAAAAATCACCTAACTGACCATAACCGATACCAGCCAGTACAGCGGCTAATTCAGCTTCGGGATCATCCGTGACAAATACAGGCGCGCTGGGAAAATTCTCAGAACTGTTCGCAAAAATCCAAGGCCACATCCTGCCGGTATTCAAGTCTATCAGCCCAGTATACGGCATTCTGAAAAGGTCATTAATTGTTTTCGGGTGACCAGTCTTAGCGATAAGCTCTGGCGTTGCAACGATGTGGAAATTAACTTCATTGACACGTCTGGCAACGTTGCGGGTATTGCTAAAAAAGCCGATCCTCACGCCGATATCCATCTGCTCGGCTACTACATTGTCGATCAGGTCAGAAAACCTTAAATCCAGTTGAATACCAGGATGGTCTTTCAAGAAATCAGTGAGGGCAGGCAGCAGATAGCGCCGGCCCAATATGCTGGACATGGTGATCTTGACGATGCCCTCAACGCCTTGCGAATCCGAACTTTTATTCGGCTGCAACAGCGTATCAACCTGGCTGATGACTTCTTCACTTTTTAACGCAAGCTGTTTGCCGAACTCGGTAATGGTGGTATTGCGCGTGCTTCTGTAAAACAAAGGTTCATGTACTAGTTCTTCCAGCTCTTTAATCGCCCGCGTAACGGATTGCGGCGAGACGCCAAGCTTGACGGATGCTTCTTTAAAATTGGCAGACTCGGCTACCACTTTAAAAATACGAAGCATTTCTAGTTTGTTTTGCATGTGAAAATTGGTACTTTGATGTTAAGGATTGCTGTGTAAACGCACATTAAGCTGGTCAATCACTTCCGCCCAATCGGCATCTTTTAATATTTCCTCACGCAAAAACGCGGCTTGCGATGGCGTCCAGAAAGGCGCTTCCGATAGCGTCAGGCCAGTATCCAAATGACTGTGGCTATTGATGAAATTCTCTATGGCGAGATCATCTGACGGTAAACCGAGCTGTTCGAATAGATTATTGAGGGTATGTATTGTTGATTCCATTATGATCTCGCTTTAAGCATTAATATTAGCATTTCATTATGAACCCTGAAGACTTACAAAAGCTAGTGACCCTCCAGATGCCTTATGGAAAATATAAAGGCCGCATCCTTGCGGACCTGCCGGGTAATTACCTTAATTGGTTTGCGCGTGAAGGTTTCCCTGCAACAGAATTAGGGCGCTTATTACAGCTTATGCAAGAGATCGACCATAATGGTTTATCTTCATTATTAGTGCCCTTGCGAAGCAAAAACTAATCACTTAGCTGGTTTAACTTATTTACCTGGACTGTCCTTTAACCAATATGACGGCCGCTTTTCATCCGGCTCAAAAACCTGCATATCCTTACGGCTTAAATTAGTAATGGCTTCATCAAATGAAATCTTGTTTTTCTCAGCGTCAGCTGTAGCTATTGGTTTTGCATATTCAAGCCAGGCAGGATTAACCTTATAGCCATTGTCTTGCATACAGGTGACGATGACATTGGCTCTTTTGCTGATGCGTTCCAGTTTCTGGAATTCGATGATGGGAATATCTTTAGCCACGGCGCGGTCGCCAAAATCCAGGCATTTATAGCCGATCTTCTCCATTTGCTGTTGGTCAGCACTCAGCGTTGCATGGGCTGGTAAGCCTTGCTGGTTATAGATAAAGTAGCTGGCTAGCAAAGCAATGACTACGATAATTGGGATATAAAGTCTTTTCATTTAAAAGCGACTATTAAATTGTTAATTTTGGGTGCAAGTTTGACTAATTAAATTCAACTTTATCCTATTTTCCCGGCAGTTAAAATAATAAAACCGCCGGATGGCGGTTTTATTGACTTACTCACTTAAGAGGGAAGTGATGGGAAATTATTTTTTGGCTGCTGGCGTCGCTTCTTTAGCCATCGGTGCTTTTTTATCTTTCACTACTTTTGGTGCACATGAGCCGCCTTTATGATGCGGACCCGTGCCGCCTGTCAGTACTTCACCTTTTGGACAGGCCATGGCCAATGATGTAGCGAAACCGAATGCAAGAACTACAACGAACGATACTAATTTTTTCATGATTTAAATCCTAATAATTGGTGAATGGAACCTTACTGAAGCTTCACTTTATTCCGATAAGCTTACGTAAACCTGACATGAAATAAATTGTTAAACTGGTCATTGCGAATGAATTGAAGCAGTAATACGACATTTGTGGATATATTTGAATAGAACGAGCGTATTGAATAAATGTCATTTCATGGTACAAGCTATATGTACGCAAAAAGTTAATCACGAATGGAAATTTTGAAAACTTACTTTACTAAAGTCTGGGCCAAGTTAACGGAGCTGTACGGCAATAGCATCATTCATTTTCTGGCGTGGATGCTGGGTTTGGTGGCGATTCTATGCATCGTTTTGCTGACGTTTATTAATTCCGCCGCACCTACCAGCTTAACCATAGCCGCGGGTGAAGATGGCAGTATCTACCAGCGCTATGCACTGAAATACCAGAAAATATTGGCAAGGCAGGGAGTGAAGCTCACCATCGTGCCCTCTAATGGCTCTAAGGATAACCTTAGTAAACTGCTTGATAGAAAGGTTAAAGTAGATGTTGGCTTTGTGCAGGGCGGAATCGCGCAGGGCATCAAGGTCGATAAACTGATGACCTTAGGCAGCGTGGCTTATCAACCGATATTGGTGTTTTACCGTGGTGAAGGCAAAGACTCCATTGCCGAATTTACCGGCCAGAGGCTCAATATTGGCGAGCCTGGCAGCGGCACCCATGTTTTGGCTTTGAGCATGCTGAAAGAAAATGGCATATTGCCCGGTGGCGCTACCAAGCTCATTGAATCGACCAGTGCGAATCCAGTAAAGGATTTATTGGAAGATAGGATCGATGCCATTTTTGTGATGGGGGATTCTGCTTCGGTCGACCTCATCAAAACCCTGGTGAAAACGCCAGGCATCAATATCCTGAATTTTCCGCAGGCGGATGGCTATACCAAACGCATCAAATATTTGCATAAGCTGGTATTACCGGAAGGGTCTCTGGATTTAGGCAAGGACATCCCAGTCAACGATTTGAATCTTGTTGCACCTAGTGTGGAGCTTATTGCCAGAAATGATTTGCATCCGGCTTTGTCGGACTTACTATTGGATGCCGCATTAGAAGTACATAGCACTGGCGGCCTATTTGCAAAAACGGGTGAATTTCCTAATCTCACGACGCAGGAATATCGCGTGAGCCCGGATGCTGTTCGGTATTACAAATCCGGCAAGAGCTTCCTATATCGGGATTTCCCATTCTGGATAGCCAGTTTTATCAATCGCATCATAGTCATTATCGTGCCTTTGCTATTGATTCTAGTGCCAGCTATCAAACTCGCACCTAGCGTCTACCGGTGGAAGATTCAGCTCGCTATTTATCCGTTTTATAGATCCTTACTGGAAGTGGAGAAGGATGCATTTGAGACATCTTTGAGTGAAGCGAAACGCGAGAAAATCATGGAAGAGCTGGATCAGCTGGAAGCAAAACTCAGCAAGATTAAAATCCCTGCTGCTTTTGCCGATATGTTCTATGGCTTGCGCGGGCATATCAATTTTGTGCGTACCCGCTTGCTGGCTGAGCAGATTGCTGAAGAAAAAACAGAAGAAAAATAACGGACAACTTCTAATGGAGCAGTTTGGCAAACTCTTTTGAAGGCAAAGCCTTACTGAAATAATGCCCTTGTCCTTCAACACAATGAGAGCTACGCAGGAAATCCAGTTGCTTCTGCGTTTCGATACCCTCTGCAACCACACAGTGTTTAAGGCTCAATCCCATCGCGATGATGGCGCTGACGATCGTTTCGCCGCTGCCGTCAACAATATCCCTGACGAATGATTGGTCGATCTTGAGTGTATCGATGGGGAAGTTACGTAAATAGCTTAGGCTGGAGTAACCGGTACCAAAATCATCCACGGCGATCTGCAAACCCATATCTTTAACCGCATGCAATATATCGTTCGTATCAATGTCTTGCATCAAGCCGCTTTCAGTCAGCTCCAGTTGCAGGTAGCGAGGGTCCAGCTTAGTGTCATGCAAAACTTCCTGAATGCCGGGAAGAAAGTCTTTATCATGAAACTCGGTAGCGGAAACATTCACGGCGATTTGCTGTAAGGCCTTACCAGCTTTTAACCACGCTTGTGCCTGCCGACATGCTTCGTGTAGCACCCAATGCCCTATCGGTAAGATAATGCCGCTGTCCTCGGCGATATTCACGAATTCCATTGGGTAGATCAACTGGTCTTCAAATCTCTGCCAGCGCAACAGGGCTTCGGTTCCGGTAATTGATCCGGTTACGAGGTCGACTTTAGGTTGGTAGTGCAGGATAAATTCTTTGTGCTGTAAAGCCTGATGCAAGGCCTGCTCTATGGATTGCCTGGCGACCGCGCGTAAGTTCATATCTGAGCTGAATAATAGATAACGGTTACGGCCTCTTTTTTTGGCCTGGTACATGGCGGTATCCGCATCGCGGATCAAGGTTTCTAAATTGGTCGATCTTTCCGGATATAAACTGATGCCTATACTCGTCGTCACATGCAGCATATGGCCGTTAATATGGTGCGGCGGAAGCATGGCCGTCTTGATTTTTTCGGCGATGATCACCGCATCATGTGCGTCAGCCACCTCGCTTAGCAATACGACGAATTCGTCGCCACCGTAGCGGCTTACCGTATCAGAAAGCCGCACACAGCCTTGTAAACGTTTGGCTACGGATTGCAGTAACAGGTCACCTACAGCGTGGCCTAAAGAATCGTTGATGTTCTTGAAGTGATCGAGATCCAGGAAAATAAGTGCCACCTGATGTCCATAACGCTTTGCGAATGTCATGGATTGCATGAGCCTGTCGTTCAATAACAGCCGGTTTGGTAAGTTGGTCAGGGTGTCATGCTTGGCCATATGAGACATCTGGGTCTTGGCCTGTTCTGCAATATCCAGCATGGTTTGCGCATGGATGGAGGCAATGACGAGATTCTCGTTGGCTTCGCGTAATTGCGATTGAATCAAGCGGTGCGTCGCGATGTTATCGGAATTCTCTTTTTTACAAATCTGCAGCGCCTGTTCCAGGCTGATGATTGTGCTTTCCTGTTCCTCAAGCTTTTTCATCATTATATTTTTATCAAGCTCTTGGTGACTTTTCATATTTACGATTCGATTTAGGAATATTTAATGAAGGCCAATAGTTTGACGAAGAGAAACATCATTCTTCCTAATTGTTCTTAGGATTGCCGGCAGCGCTTGGTATGAATACAGGATTTAACAGTCGGCTCGTTAACGACTCACCAATCAGATCTACTAATATCTGACTAAAAGTCAGCAATAATCGATAGCTGGCTTTGGTGACTTGGCTCGCATGCTTATATTCAAAAGCTTTTAAAAAATCATGGATTCGGTCGGCGCTATTGGATTGAGTATCTTTCATGACTAACCAAGGGTAATCTTTGTTGATGAGCTTTAGAGAACGGCTGAAAATCACTTCGGTACCGTGCATGCCGATTACAGGGTCTAGCCGCTGCGCCACTTGCTGGCAAAGGTTCACCATCGTGTCGGTCACAGCGTTTACATCTGAAGATTTATCAATATGCTGAGCCAAACCGTATTGGATCGCCTCATCAATTTTATATTTCGGCATTATGAATACACCTTCAGCATAGTTACAAAGTAAGAGCTCATATAGACCTGATTTGTTGGTTACACTTACGCTTGTAAAAATCTTGCTGTTTAGCTCACTTAGGGTCTGTGCCCTAACGTACATAAGGATTTATTTATTAAATCACACGGGTAGATATTTTGATGTAGGCCATTGTTTATTAATGATTTTTATTTTTAGCATTTCTTTACATACGTGAAGTCTTACAAAAAAATCAGATGAGTCCTATAAAGCCAGAATAAGGGGAAGAGTAATCTGAACTCGTCGTTTCTATTTGGTAGCTCTTAAGAAACTATCAGATCTTAAGACCTATCTCCCGTGACGACAAAACGGCAGCTTTACGCTGCCGTTAACTTTATCTGGAGACTGAATATGGCGAATGAAAAATACCAATCCTGTATCGATGCCTGCAAAAAAATGATTGCGGCATGTGAAGCGTGTGCAGAAGCTTGCAGAACTGAAGGTAACGCGGCAATGATGAGACGTTGTATAGGGCTCGACACCGACTGTGCGGAATTCGGCAAACTTGCCGTGCGATTTATGGAGCGCGATAGCGAATATACCGCATTGATATGTGAAGACTGCGGTGAAATCTGCCGCGAATGCGGCGATGAGTGCAGCCGTCACAATTTACAGCATTGCAAAGACTGCGCCCAGGCATGCTACCTATGTATGGATGAATGCCTGAGGATGAGCACGGTACCAGCCTAACTATTATTTCTACTTTTTAACTTCCGCTCGGTTTCTAAATCTTAATCAGCTTTAGGACCGAGAAAATCCGGCTTGCCAAGTTCCACGCCGTTATGACGCAAAATGTTATAGGCAGTGGTCACGTGGAAATACACATTGGGAAACACCCAATTAAGTAAATACGCTTGGCCTTTAAAATGCATATCCACTTTACGTACATTGATCGTAATGTCTTTGGTTTCAGCGCCTTCAAATTGCTCAGGTTTCACGGTTTGTAAAAACGCGATAGTTTTAGCGATGCGCGCCTGCAACTCTTCAAAAGTAGTTTCATTATCATCGAATTTAGGGATTTCAATGCCTGCTAACCTGGCAACGCCGCCTTTGCTCATGTCTGTGGCGATCTGAACTTGGCGAACCAATGGAAACATATCCGGAAAAAGCCGTGAGTTTAACAATACGCTATGTTCAATTTTTTTGATGTCAGCGTGCTCTGCACCGATTTTCAATATGTTAGATAAGTTGTTAAGAGCACGTACTAAGGGCGTTACAGATACATCAAAAAATTTCAACATTTATTAAAAATCCCATTAGGTAAAAAACTAATCATACATGTAGCGGCGCGACCACGGAATACCATCCGCCATGCGATCTGCTTTATGGCAGACCAATTGATAGATAGACATCTGGTCATGCATAAATGAGTAAGCACAGCCAGCCAGGTACAAACGCCAGGCGCGGTAACGCTCTGGGTCTATATATTGTTTAACGGCGTCAGCATTCCGTTCAAAATTATCAGCCCAGATAGACAATGTCCGAGCGTAATGCTTACGCAGGTTTTCCGCATCGAATACTTCCAAGCCGCCCTCTTGTAATGCAACGATCGCTTCGCCCACATGCGGCAGCTCACCATTCGGGAAGATGTATTTATCGATAAACTCACTCGCACCCAAGTTGGTGTCCTTCATATCGGTACTGACTGAAGTGATGCCATGGTTCATGGCGACGCCCTCATCTGCCAGCAAGTCATGAATGATGCGGAAGTAAGCTACCAGGTTTTTGCGGCCCACATGTTCAAACATGCCAACGCTGGTAATGCGGTCGAACTTACCTTTTACATCACGGTAGTCTTGCAGGCGAATCTCAATGCGATCTTCCAGACCCGCCGCTTTAACCCGTTCTTGGGCCAGCTCCAACTGGTTTTTTGAAAGCGTGATGCCTACGCATCTGGCATTGAATTTTTCTGCTGCCCTTATTACCAGCGCACCCCAGCCGCAACCTATATCTAACAATGTCTGCCCCGGCTGTAGCTGGATTTTTGTCAGGATATGATCGATTTTCTTGATCTGCGCGGCTTCCAGCGTTTCATCACCGTTCTCGAAATAAGCACAGGAATAGACCATGTTCGAGTCTAGCCACAGTTTATAGAACTCATTAGAAACATCGTAATGAAACTGGATGGATTGCATATCGCTTTTGCGGGTATGCGGGAAATAATCCGTAAAAAAGCGTAATTTATTGACGTTAATACTGCGCGCAATAGAAAAGCCCAGCTCAATCACATCACTGAGCTTGCCCTCAAAATCCACCTTGCCGCGTACATAGGCTTCGCCCAGCTTGCTCATGCTCGGTGCCAGCAGGTCAGAAATAAAGCTGGGATCTTTAATATGCAGGGTGACAGGCGGTGCTTCGAACTGGCCGAGATCTAACTGCTGGCCGTTCCATAGCACGAAGCGCGCCTGGATATTGGATTGCTCGCGGACTTTGGCAGCCCACTGCATGAGTTTTTTTTGCAACATGATCGCGTCCAATCATTATGAAAATAACTACCAATAATGGACAGCGCCAAGTTATAAAAGTTACATTGCAAGCAAGTTGAGGATATTTACCTGCAAAGAGTAAAACCTGTTAATGCAGCTGACTTAGCTCAAGCTTGCGCAACTTCGGCGCCAGTTTAGCGGTAATGCCAACAACGCTCAATGTCATCATCCCGCCGAATATGACCGAAGGCACTAGGCCTAACAGGCGTGCCATCAGGCCGGATTCAAACGCGCCTAATTCATTAGAAGAGCCAATGAATATGCCGTTAATGGCAGAAACGCGGCCGCGCATCGCATCCGGTGTAGCCAACTGCATGATGGTTTGGCGCATTACGACTGAAATGCCATCCAATACACCGGAAAGCAATAATATAAAAGCGGCCAGCCAGAAATAGGTGGTGAGTGCGAAGCTGATGATGCAGATACCAAAACCGGCCACTGCGCCCAATAACCAGCGCCCTGCGTGTTTGTTAATCGGGTGGCGCGTTAGCCATAAGCCGGTGAAAATAGCTCCAACTGCAGGCGCAGCGCGCATGATGCCCAAGCCTTCCGGGCCTAAATGATAGACGTCTTGAATGAATGCAGGCAGCAACGCGACCGCACCGCCAAACAGTACGGCAAACATATCCAGCGACAGCGCCCCCAAGATAATCTGGTTACTAAATACGAAACGCAAGCCCTGCGCGATACTGGTAAATACCGCCGGGCTATCTTCATCGGCAACCGGTTCCTTTACTTTTAATGACCACATGGCGATGGCCGAGCCTATACATAATATTGTGGCAACAGAATAGGCCGTACTTTTGCTAGCAAAGCCTACTAGTAAGCCGCCAATAGCCGGGCCGAACACTAACCCGGCTTGGAATATGGCGCTACCGATGCCTGAAGCGCGTGCATATTCTTCGCGCGGCAAGATTAAGGCAAATAGTGTGCTGTAACTAGGTGCGATAAATGCACGGGCGATACCGGTGAAGGTGATGGAACCATAAATCCATAAGCTGGCATTACCGCCTACCCAGCCCATGGATAAAGCAGTGAGGGTGAATGCATTGATGGCCAATAGCGTGCCTGCCAACATGCCGAAAAATCGCCGTGAACATAAATGATCGACCGCGTGACCGGCAAAAAGCGCGCTGGCGAAATAGGGAATAACCTCTGCCAGGCCGATCAGACCTAATGCCAAGGTATCGTGCGTAATCTCATAAATATGCCAGCCGACCACGACTGACATGATCTGGTAAGCCAGCACGATTTGGATACGGAACGTTAAAAGTTTGAGGAAAGCGTAATTGTGGTTACGGAAAATCTGGTTCATATGGAAAGGTTAATTGCGATAAGCGACTATTTTAATGGTTAAGGGCAATATTACCTAAACTGATGCAGCGGTTTTTGAAGGTAATAGTTTGAACGGACTTAATACTTGAACGAAACTATAGTGGGATGCGTTAAAATCAAACCGTTAGTGCAGTGAATAAGGTAGTAAGCGTGCTTATACCACGCCGATGAGTCGTCATTGACCTAGTGTGACTCTGCCGATATAGATTAGGCGCACTAACCCTCATATTCAAATCTTCAAAAAATTTTCACATCAGTGTCAACCAGCCTACAAAGTCTGGCGTTTAGCCTTGGGCAAAGAAGTTTCACATCGCTATCGACATCGTGACGCAATGGTGTAAGCTCTCGCAGCCTTGTCATGCCGCGGCATGCAATTTAGCGTACTAATCAATTTACTTAAGGAATGTTATGAAAAAAGTATTACTCGCCTCATTAGTGGCTTTAGCTTTTACAAATGTGGCTTACGCAGATGACCTCGTTGATTCAGCAACTGCTGACGGTTCTTTAAAAACTTTCGTAGCTGCAGTTAAAGCGGCTGGTTTAGAAGGTACTTTGAAGGGTGCTGGTCCTTTCACAGTGTTTGCACCAAACGACGCAGCATTCGCTAAATTACCAAAAGCAAAATTAGATGCATTGCTTAAAGATAAAGATGCCCTAGCTAAATTATTGAACGCTCACATCGTTGCAGCAAAATTGACTAGCGCTGACGTTTCAGCTGGTAAAGTTAAATCAGTTGAAGGCCATGAACTGAAACTTGACGTGACTGAAGGCATTAAAGTTGACGGTGCAGCAGCAGTTGGCGGCGGCGATATCAAAGCAGACAACGGTGAGATCCACATTATCGACTCTGTTTTGTTACAAGGCAAAACAGGCAAAAAGAAATCTAGCTAAATTCTTAGCTTAGAAAGCCAAACGGGTAATGACATAAAGTCTTACCCGTTTTTTTATTGGTGTTAACTTTAAGCAATTAAACAGTTATTTAGGCACTCGCCATAAATACCAACTGGCAATCGTCCGGTGCGGGCTCCAGGCTAAGCCGATTTGTCCAAGCTCTTTGCGCTTAGGTGCGGTTTCCAGTTTTTTCAGGCGCTTGTAACCTTCCAGCACACCAAAATCGTCAATCGGTAAAATGTCATGACGTTCCATGGTGAAGATTAGCATCATTTCCACTGTCCAGCGGCCGATACCTTTTAAGGCGACTAAGCGGTTAATCAGTTCTTCATCAGGCATCACATCTGCCTCTGCACGTCTAGGCACAAGGCCGCTAAGCGCACCCTGGGCGATACCTTGTATGGTTTCAATCTTGCGGCCAGAAAAGCCGCAGGCGCGTAAGGTATCAAAATCGGTTTTCAATAGCTCAGTAGGTGTTGGCGGTCTGCCGCCATATATTTCTTTAAAGCGCCTGATAATCGCATCGCCCGCCTTGCCATGTAGTTGCTGGTAGGCTACGGCGCGCGTCAGTGCTTCATAAGGCTCGCGTTCCGGACGCGATTCAAAGCTGCATGGCCCTACGGTAGTGATTAATGCCGCCCAATCCGAGTCCAGGCTGCTTAGGAAATCGGTGGCGGCTTGATATTTATTAGGTGTGGTCATACATTAATTATAGCGGTAACAGAGAGTGGATAAAGCGTTGAATTCAAAAGCAAGGTTCGGAGTGTGTGTCTGGGGAATTGTTGGTAATTTAAGCTTTCCAATGTGTATGATATGAGACATCACCATGACAATGTTATCTCCAAACGATTTAAAAGT
>DATHWX010000012.1:0-25568 GCA_035460225.1 Methylotenera sp. | reverse complement strand
TGGACCCACCCCTTCCCATCTCGAACAGGGCCGTGAAACGAACCAGCGCCAATGATAGTATGCTCTTCGCATGCGAAAGTAGGTCACTGCCAAGCTATTTATACAAAAAACCCTAACATGAAAATGTTGGGGTTTTTTATTGCCTAAGATTCTTAGCCAAATTCCATCTTAGAGATAAATAATTGCCACAACTACTGAAATTATCAACGCTATTTTGGTAAGTTTATAAACCTTACGGTTCCAGCGTTTGAATCTTTTACGGTACTCACCAATGACCCAAACATAGTGAAATATATGATTAATGATCCCGGTCTGGTCATATATTTTGTTTGGTGAGCTAGCAGCGGTGATTAAAGTGCTACCTAAAAATCGGTTAATTGATTGTGCCCAGCGATATTGCATAGGGCGTTCAATATCACAGAACAGAATAATTCTATCTATGTCAGTTTTATTATGCGCTTCGTGGATGAATGTTTCGTCAAATAATACGGATTCACCATCACGCCAGCTATAGCGCTCGCCATCAACAAGGATAAAACAGCCATCATCATTTGGAGTCACTAATCCCAAATGATAACGAATCGAGCCAGCATAGGGATCACGGTGCGGATTCAAGGTCGCACCCGGAGGCAATTCCGCAAACATTGCCGCTTTTACTATGGGAATTTTCCGGAGAAGTTCGAATGTTTTCGGGCATAAAGCTGGAGCAGACGGATGACTGGCATCATACCATTTGAGATAAAACCGCTTCCAACCTGATTTAAAAAAAGAATTGAACCCAGCATCATTATTTTTGAAAGCCGCCTGAATGTGCTGTTGCTCTCGAAGATAGATTGCTTCATCGCGGATGACTTCCCAGTTCTCAGCCAGAGGGCTTAACTCCGGAAACATTTCCTTAGCCAAGAATGGGGTCGTAGGTACCTTGGAGAAAGCGTACATAAAAATATTGATAGGCGCCATTAACCCAGAATGATCAATGACTTGCCTCCAATAAATCAGCCGGATTTTTCCACGATAATGGACGTAGGTAACGGCGCCAAAAAATATCGACAAAAATAACCACTTCATAGTCTAAAGCCCTAGATTTTAAGTGACTATGGCAAATATTCTTTAATATCACATGAGCTTAAATGAATCTACGATAAGCTAGCCAAATCGCCAAATGTATACCCAGTTAGTTTAGTTACTATCATTTAAGAATACACGGACATTTCGCGGGTGTACGTAAACTGTAGATCCTACGGATAAATCGAGTTGCAAAAACTTTTCACGGGTCAATTCAGCTTCTACGATTTCAGTTTGATCCTCACGTTGTAATTCTAACCTTACCAATGGTCCTAAAGAATGGATATAACTGACAACCGCTGAGAAAGCCGGCTGCTGACCATTCAACTCTTTTTGGATATCGATATCATGTGGTCGTACATAGGCCAATGCTGGAGTATCGTGCGTTTCTTTATAGCTATCGACTTCGATAGAAATATCACCAATATTGGCTTTGCCTTCATTGACGCGACTATGGAATAGATTCACATTTCCTAAAAATTGATAAACAAACGGAGAAGCAGGTTTGTCATACACTTCTTGTGGAGAACCAATTTGCTCAACCTTACCGTGATTCATAACAACAATACGGTCAGCTACTTCCAGAGCCTCTTCCTGGTCATGCGTTACGAATACGCTGGTAATGTGCAGTTCGTCATGCAAACGGCGCAGCCAGCGGCGTAAGTCTTTACGCACTTTTGCATCCAATGCGCCAAATGGCTCATCCAATAACAACACTTTTGGTTCTACAGCCAAAGCACGGGCTAGGGCAATACGCTGACGCTGGCCACCTGACAACTGAGGCGGGTAGCGGTCTGCGAGCCAATCAAGTTGGACAAGCTCTAACAGCTCGTGTACCCGACGCTGAATCTCATTTTCGCTAGGCCTAGTTTTTTTAGGACGTACACGTAAGCCAAACGCAACATTCTCGAATACGGTCATGTGGCGAAATAAGGCGTAATGCTGGAAAACGAAACCAACTTCGCGCTCCCGCACATCACGATGGGTAGTATCGTTGCCATGGAAATGAATGCTGCCCTTATCGGCAGTTTCTAAGCCTGCAATGATGCGTAGCAAGGTCGTTTTACCGCAACCTGACGGGCCTAACAAGGCAACAAGCTCGCCGCTAGGCACATCAAGGCTGACATCATTCAATGCACTAAAGCTATTGAAATTCTTCTGGATATTACGAATCTCGATACTCATTTTGATTCCGTTCTAATAATTATTTTAAACATTTTTAACTGTTTTCATTTCTTAAAGCATTTTTCGCTGTTTGCCATTCCACATAGGATTTGAGTACTAAGGTAAACAGTGCTAAAAAGGCTAATAGTGAAGCCACGGCGAACGCGGCCGCATAGTTATATTCGTTGTATAAAATCTCTACATGCAATGGCATGGTATTCGTTAAGCCACGGATATGGCCTGATACCACAGATACTGCACCGAACTCACCCATGGCACGTGCGTTGGTCAAAATCACGCCATATAACAAGCCCCATTTGATATTGGGAATTGTGATACGCCAGAAAATTTGCCAGCCGGAAGCGCCTAATACCAGGCCCGCTTCTTCTTCTTCTTTGCCTTGAGCTTGCATGAGCGGAATAAGCTCACGTGCGATGAACGGGAAAGTAACGAATATGGTGGCCAGCACGATGCCCGGAATCGCAAAAACTACTTTCATATCATGATCTGACAACCATTCGCCAAACCAGCCTTGTAAACCGAATATCAATACGTATATCAGGCCGGCAATAACAGGTGAAACCGCAAAAGGCAAGTCGATTAAGGTAATCAGGATGCTCTTGCCTTTAAACTCAAACTTGGCAATCGCCCATGCTGCAGCCAAGCCAAATACAAGGTTAAGCGGTAAGGCTATTGCAGCTGCAATTAATGTCAGCTTAATAGATGAAAGCGCATCCGGTTCTACTATGGCTGCGATGTATGTCGCAAAGCCTTTACGTAAACCTTCCGTAAAAACGGCAGCTAATGGTACAAATAAGAAAAGACTCAAAAATACCAATGCTACGGCAATAAGCGACCAGCGAATCCATACAGGTTCAGAGGTGGCGCGACTGCTCGCCACTTTAGTGTTGTAGCGTGAGTATTGGCTGGTTGGGTTAAGAACAGCTGTTTCGGACATTTTTAAAGTACCTATTTTTCTAATTATCGAGCGACTGTTAAACGGTGATTTGTCCACCATTGCAGTACATTAATCAATAGCAACAATGCGAATGAAATCACTAGCATGACAACAGCGACAGCAGTGGCGCCGGCGTAATCATATTGCTCAAGTTTGGTGATGATAATGAGCGGTGTGATCTCAGAAACCATAGGCATATTGCCTGCGATGAAAATTACGGAGCCATACTCACCGATTGCTCTAGCAAATGCCAAGGCAAAACCGGTTAGCAGTGCAGGCCAGATCGCTGGCAGGATAATCTTGGTAAAAGTCTGCAGACGATTTGCACCAAGGCTGGCCGCAGCTTCTTCAGTTTCGGCTTCCAAATCTTCTAGCACCGGCTGTACCGTGCGTACTACAAATGGCAAGCCAATGAAAGTAAGCGCTACGATCACGCCTAAAGGTGTGAATGCTACTTTAATCCCTAGCGGTTCTATGATGCTGCCGATCCAGCCATTGGCAGAATACACTGCTGTTAGCGCGATACCGGCGACTGCAGTGGGCAATGCGAAAGGAAGATCTACCAAAGCATCTACGATCTTCTTACCGGGGAAATTGTATCGGACTAATACCCATGCGGTAAGCAAGCCAAAAACCGCATTTATTAATGCGCCAATTAGCGACGCACCAAAGGTTAACTTATAAGAAGCAACAACACGCGGTGCGGTTACGACAGACCAGAATTCATGCCAACTCAGTTCAGTCGATTTTATGAATGCTGCAGCTAATGGAATTAATACGATTAAGCTTAGATAGAGTAGCGTATAGCCCAATGAAAGACTAAAGCCCGGAAGTACATTTTTTCGTTTTGCCATATATTCGATTCTTATAAGCAAACGACGCGTCTTTAATAAGGTGGCGTCGTTTAGATAGCGCGTAATTTAACAGAGTTAGATATAACTTAAAAAGAATATATGGCTATATTAATATAACTATTTAAGCTAAAGGAACAGCATTAAGCTGCTTTGCGTACATTCGTTCTAGCCCCAGCTTTAAACAAACTGGAAGGCTGCAACTCTTTTGCTGTAACTGGTTTGCCGAGGAAGTAACCTTGCAGTAATGTACCCCCTGCCTGTACGGCAATATCCAGCTGGTTTTGGGTTTCTATTCCTTCAATAATCGGTTTCGCTCCAAGATCTCGAATGAGGCTGATCAAACTCGGTAGTCCTTTGCGCACTTTGATATTGTGTTCCGCTTCCTGAATGATACTTAAATCCAGTTTTACGTAATCAGGCGATAATTTCCATAAGCGGTCTAAATTGGTTTTTTTCTTACCGAAGTCGTCGATAGCGATGTGATAGCCGCGATCACGGTAGTTATCAATAGCCTCTTCCAGCTGTTTGTCCTGCTCAACCAAGCTTTCAGGAATCTCAATTACTACACGCTCAGTAGGCACGGAATTGTCATGCAAGATGCGTTCGAATACCTTACCGTGAGCATTCACCGCAATGAGTAATTTTGGATGAACATTCAAGAACAGCAATCCATTTTCTGCATAAATCTGGCGGAAGTTCAGCACATGCAATGTACGGCTTACGCGATCAAACTGGACTAATTTCCCTGCTTGCTCCGCATAGCTAAATGCGAACTCCGGCGTGCTGGCAAGTTCGCCCCCAAGTGAAGGCCTTAATAAGGCTTCATGGCCATATAAGTCGCCAGCTTCGCTATCGTAAATCGGTTGGAAAGCGCTATTCAAGCGTACTCCAAGGAAAGTGCTATTGAATTCTCCGGTCGATTGCTCGGCTAAACTATATTCATCTAAATCCAGTAATAATGATTCTTTAAGTTGCAAACGTAGTTGTTCAACATGTGAATTTGTAATCTTGATTTCTGCCATTTTTGTATCCTTTAATATTTTCTTTTTTGTTATTTTTGATAAATCTGGTCGAACGTTCCGCCATCAGCAAAGTGCGTTTTTTGCGCTTTGGTCCAACCACCGAAAGTTTCATCAACTGTGAATAAATCGATCTGTTTGAATTCAGCTTGATGTTTTGCTGCCACAGATGCGAGCCGTGGCCTTAAATAATGTTGAGCAGCGATCTCCTGGCCAGCCTCTGAGAAGTGGTAATCTAAGTAGGCTTGCGCCACAGTGCGGGTATGATGCTTATCAACGAATTTATCTACAAGAGCAATTGGGTTCTCTGCCAAAATACTTGCCGATGGATACACCACATCAAACTGGTCGCCCAATTCCTTTTTGATAAGGTTCACTTCGTTTTCAAAAGTCAGTAATGCGTCACCGATTCCACGTTGGGCAAATGTAGTCGTTGCGCCACGGCCGCCGGTATCTAACACGGGTACATTCTTGAATAACTTGGTAACGAACTCTTTGGCTTTCGCATCATCTCCGCCTTTTTGCAGTACATAACCCCAAGCCGCCAGATAACTATACTTACCGTTACCGGAAGTTTTTGGATTAGGCACAATGACTGCTACACCAGGTTTAATAAGGTCATCCCAATCCTTAATGTGTTTGGGGTTACCTTTTCGCACTAGGAACACAGTGGTTGAAGTGGTTGGCGAACTGGCATTTGGTAGACGTTTCTGCCAGTCTTTCGGAATCAGCCTGCCGCGATCATATAAAATATCAATGTCCGGTGCTTGGTTCATGGTAATCACATCTGCTTCCAAGCCATCGGTTACGGCGCGGGCCTGTTTACTTGAACCGCCATGCGATTGATTGATGGTGATGGTTTCGCCGGTTTTTTGTTTCCAGTATTTAATAAAAGCAGGGTTGAAGTCTTTATAAAACTCACGCGTAACATCGTAGGACACGTTTAGTAAGCTTGCATCAGCAGATGCAGATGCAGTTGCGGGTAATAGTGCTGTGGAGCTGAAAAGTAAACCGGTAAACAGTAATTTTTTTAACATATATTTTTGTAATGACCATGAGTTTGATTATGCAAGACCAGCACTTTAAGTAAGTTTTAAAATAATGTAAAAGAATAATAAATAATATAAATATAAATAAATGGTATATAAATAAAACCATGCAATTTTACGTATTACCTACTTTTACTTACGGTAGTGGTGTATATTGCAATCAGTAAGCAATTTAAAATCATTGCTTTAAGAATTTATTTTTCATGTTAGCTAAAGCTGACCGGATAACCGGAAGCCAGTGCGTCGAAAGACGCCCTGGCTTTTTTGTTTTTTGCGTTTTGAAAACATGAATGAATTGCAGCCTCAAAAATTTATTGATATAGCGCTGAATGTGGAGACAGGCATGAGCGATGATACTGGTAACGATTCAGCTACCAATGATTTAGGTATTACCCAAGTGGTATCGCAGCTGCGTACTTTACGCCTTGCATCGCTTGAACATAGAAAGCGTCGTGATAAACCGCCTAAACTTCCTTCACGGAAGGCGCTGCAATCGATAGTCGAAGGCTTAGGAGCAGCGTTATTCCCTAATCGTTTGGGTATGCCGGATTTAAAAGATGAAGGTCTGGATTATTTTGTCGGACATACATTGGATGTTGTGCTGCGCGAACTTGTTACCCAGGTGAAGTTAGAGCTTAACTTCGCAGCAGATACGCTAAAGGAATCCGCGAATACACAGCCTGAGGCCATGCATAAAAATCCGATAGAGATAGTTAAGGAATTCGCCAGGCACTTACCGGCAATACGCTTATTGCTGGATACAGATATCAAGGCTGCATACGAAGGTGACCCTGCTGCCAGGAGCGTAGACGAAGTATTGGTATGTTACCCAGGCATATTAGCCATCATTCATTACCGTTTAGCTAATGTATTACACAAGCTGGGCCTGCCACTCATTGCGCGCATGATTTCGGAAATCGCCCATTCTGCTACAGGCATTGATATTCATCCAGGTGCCACTATCGATGAAAGCTTTTTCATTGATCACGGTACTGGCGTTGTCATTGGTGAAACCACCATCATCGGTAAGCACGTACGCATTTATCAAGCAGTCACGCTAGGAGCAAAACGTTTCCCAACCGATGAAGATGGCAACTTGCTTAAAGGCCATGCCCGCCATCCTATTGTTGAAGATGACGTTGTGATTTATGCAGGTGCTACGGTTTTAGGCCGTATCACGATCGGTAAAGGCTCCGCTATCGGAGGCAATGTATGGCTCACACGCAGTGTGCCGGCCAATAGCAATATTACCCAAGCGCAAACACTGGCAAGTCCATTAAATGTGGCTTCCAATGAAGGAAACACAGGCCACTTAGAACTTGCATCCGCAAGTAATCAAGCTGGCAAGCAAAAAATTTCACAGCATCATTAGCCAAATTATTAATTATTAGGGAGATTTACATGGCAGAACAACAGATTCAAACCGCATTGGGCGACGTCGCCGCACGGACGCTTGCCAATGCAACTAAAACGGTACCAATGCTCAGTACCATTACTCCGCGCTGGTTAGTGCATTTACTGCAATGGGTACCGGTTGAAGCAGGTATTTACCGTGTCAACAAAGCCAAAGATCCTGGTGCGATTGAAGTGGATTGCTCAGCCAAAGATGAGCGCGCATTACCAAACACCTTTGTAGATTACGAAGAGTGGGGTCGTGAATATGTATTGAATGCTGTGAATACAGTGGTTGATGTGCATACCCGTGTATCTGATTTATACAGCAGCCCGCATAGCCAGATCAAAGAACAGCTACGCCTAACCATAGAAACAGTGAAAGAGCGCCAAGAAAGCGAACTTATTAACAATGCTGAGTACGGCCTGTTAAATAATGTAGCCGCTACACAACGGGTAAAAACGCGCAATGGTCCACCAACACCGGATGACTTGGATGAGCTACTCGCAAAAGTATGGAAAGAACCTGCGTTCTTCCTGGCACATCCGCAAGCAATCGCCGCATTTGGCCGTGAGTGCACACGCCGTGGTGTACCACCGCCAACAGTCGCATTATTTGGCTCTCAATTCATTACTTGGCGTGGTGTACCGCTAATTCCTTGTGATAAATTGAAAGTGACCAAAGGCAAAACTAATATCTTGCTATTACGTACAGGTGAAAGCCGACAAGGCGTCGTAGGTTTATACCAACCTAATCTGCCAGGCCAGCAAAGCATGGGCTTGTCAGTGCGTTTTATGGGTATCAACCATAAAGCCATTGCCTCTTACTTGGTTTCGCTTTATTGCTCACTTGCAGTACTTACGGATGACGCGATCGCGGTGCTGGAAAATGTCGATGTAGGCAACTATTATGAGTATAAATAATGGAGTAAATACAAGCGGCTTGGATTTAGCTGCGGTGCATGATTTGTCATCATTCGAGCCGGAAGCCATTCTGGCGGCATTACCAGGCGAACATCCGCGTATGGCAGCAGGGCTTGCAGTAGCTCGTGAAGCCAGCCAAACCGGACACCTGGATGTTGCCGAATTATCGCGCATTGCCAATGAGCTTTATGCAGAAGGCTTTCCCGCCGGTGCTTTTGGGAATAAGACTGAGCAAATTCCCTCAACCGCATCATTGTCCGATGCAAGAGAACCTACTGCTAAAGGCTATCCGTCAGTATCGCCTTCCCCACTGTCATCTGGCACGCAAACACCTTTATTTACGTCAGCGCCAAGTGCTGCCTCCAACAAGGACGTGACGGATATTACCGCGACCTATTTACAATATGCGTCTGGTTCGGAAAATGGCTTACAAAATCCATCACAAAACCATTTGAATATAAGTCAATTCAATAGCGGTATGCAGATTCCCTATGAAGCACAGTTAAATGCTTTATTAGCTGATATCAATAGCGGATATTTGCCTGATAAAAGCCAGCCGGCAAATAGTGGTTATTATTTTCTGCAGGACTTGCCATTGAATGTAACGGCGAATGCACCATTAGCTCCTTCGGCTCATCCCGCATTTGACGTAAATCAGATACGCAAAGACTTTCCGATTCTACAAGAACAAGTGAATGGTCGTCAGCTCATCTGGTTTGATAACGCGGCAACAACGCAAAAGCCGCAAGCGGTGATTGATAGAATCTCCTATTTTTACCAGCATGAGAACTCCAATATCCATCGTGCTGCACATGAACTGGCAGCACGCGCCACAGATGCTTATGAAGAGGCACGTGAATCTGTACGCAGATTTATCAATGCGCCATCCGTAGACAACATCATATTTGTGCGCGGAACTACTGAAGCCATTAACCTGGTGGCTAAAACTTGGGGTAAGAAGTTTCTACAAGCTGGCGATGAGATTGTGATTTCACATCTTGAACATCACGCCAACATCGTGCCCTGGCAACAACTTTGCCAGGAAACCGGTGCTAAATTAAAAGTAGCGCCAGTAGATAACAGCGGCCAGATATTGCTGGATGAATATCAAAAGCTCTTAACTCACAAGGTCAAACTGGTCTCGTTTACGCAGGTTTCTAATGCTTTGGGTACAGTTACACCAGCAGCACAAATGATACAGATGGCGCATCGAGTGGGTGCAAAAGTCTTGTTAGATGGCGCCCAATCGGTTTCGCACATGCGTACCGATGTACAAAACCTGGATGCAGATTTCTTTGTGTTCTCAGGCCATAAAGTATTTGGCCCAACTGGTATCGGCGCTTTGTATGGTAAAGCAGACATACTGCAAGACATGCCTACTTGGCAAGGTGGCGGCAATATGATTCAGGATGTGACATTCGATAAGACGGTCTATCATGAAGCCCCAGCCAGATTCGAAGCAGGTACCGGCAATATCGCCGATGCAATCGGTATGGGTGCAGCACTGGAATATGTGGAGCGTATTGGTATCGATAATATTGCCCGCTATGAGCATGAGTTATTGGTTTATGCCACTGCCGGATTGAGCAAAGTACCCGGCTTACGTTTGATCGGTACCGCGCAAGATAAAGCCAGCGTATTGTCGTTTACTTTAGATGGATATAAGAGCGAAGAAGTAGGCGCTGCCTTGAATCAAGAAGGCATTGCAGTTCGATCAGGACATCATTGTGCACAACCTATTTTGCGTCGCTTTGGCGTAGAAACCACGGTAAGACCATCCTTGGCTTTTTATAATACTTATGCAGAGATCGATGTATTGATTAATGCATTGCTAAAGCTTAGCTCAGTTAAAGCCTAGGTCGGTAATAATCGCAACATAAAAAAATCCGGCATTCTTAAGAATTGCCGGATTAGGTTCGTCAGCCGTTTTTAGTTTAATCTACAGCATCAACCGGTAAGGATTTTTTACTGAAGTACCAATCTACCGTGTCATAACCTTCGGTATGACGAGTCTCCGCAGCCTGCTGCGTTGCTGGTGCAGGCACAATGACTTTGTCGCCTTTCTTCCAGCCTTCTGGCGTTGCCACTTTATGTTTATCTGCCACTTGCAAGGCTTCAACTACACGCAACACCTCTTCTACTGAGCGGCCTGTGGTCAATGGATAATAGATGAACGCACGAATCAAGCCTTGCTCATCGATAATGAATAAAGCGCGTACCGTAGCGGTCTGCGATTCATTAGGATGTATGAGGCCAAATTTAGCTGCTACATGGCCAGCACGATCATCTATCACCGGGAATGGAATGCTCACATCAAAATTCTGTTTGATATTATCGATCCAAGCCAAGTGACTAAAGTTGCTGTCTTCTGAAACGCCTAACAGCTGTACATTGAGTTTTTCGAATTCTTTTGCATATTTGGCAAAACCGATGAACTCAGTCGTGCACACTGGTGTGAAATCAGCCGGGTGCGCGAAGAGTACAACCCATTTCTTGCCCTTATAACTGGAAAGCTTAATTGGCCCTCGGGTTGAATTGGCTTCGAAATCAGGCGCAGGTTCGTTAATCCGGGGAATGCGAGGAAAATCCGCATTGACGTCTACCGAGTTGCTCATAATAAATTCCTTAAATACGCTTAATGATAATGAATGATAGGGTTTTCACAATCAGCCTCTGATGCAGTATTTGACTCAATATTTTGTAATCGGTTGCGCAAAGCAGCAGAACCATTTGGCGTATAGATCACTTTGATGCCACGCTTCATCGCATTTTTCTTCACTTTATGTGTAATGGAGTGGCTGATCCAATTAGTGATGAGCACGATGAATTTAGTATCTTGTGGAATGATTTTATTGCCATCACCCACTTTGCGGCCAGACCAGTGATTGATATGGTCAATGCCATAGTTGGATAATACCTGCTTGATACCGTCGATCTGGTCACCGCCCACAATCAACGCGGAATTCTTTGAAATATTTAAATCTAATGAACTCATGATAAGAGCCTCCTGTGAAAACACAGGGCCAAATTTTGTCTGGCCCTGTGAAGTTACTGAATTAATGCTGAGTGCTATATCCTCGTTACTTCTGGTAGATTTGGTCAAAAGTACCGCCATCAGAGAAGTGCGTTTTTTGCGCTTTCTGCCATCCACCAAAGTCTTCATCGATTTTCACGAAAGAAACTTTAGGAAATTGGCTCTCGTATTTTTTAGCGACTGCTTCTGAAATAGGGCGATAGTAGTTTTTCGCAGCGATTTCCTGGCCTTCTTCAGTGTAAAGATATTCCAAATAGGCTTTTGCTACTTGTTCATTACCATGTTTCTTGGCAAATTTATCTACAACGGTGACTGGCGGTTCAGCCAAAATTGAGAGCGAAGGTACAACGATTTCAAACTTGCCTACGCCTAATTCTTTTTGCGCCAGGAATGCTTCGTTTTCCCAAGCGATCAATACATCACCGATACCACGCTCAACGAAAGTCGTCGTAGATCCGCGGGCACCTGTATCTAATACCGGTACGTTTTTCAGCAACTTACCAATGAATTCTTTGGTTTTTGCTTCGTCGCCGCCGTATTTTTTCTGAGCGAACGCCCATGCAGCTAAGTAATTCCAACGTGCGCCGCCTGAAGTTTTAGGATTAGGTGTAATCACTGAAACGCCTGGTTTTACTAAGTCATCCCAATCTTTGATGCCTTTTGGATTGCCTTTACGCACCAGCAATACGATGGTTGATGTGTAAGGTGAACTGTTATGCGGCAAGCGTTTTTGCCAATCTTTTGGAATTAGTTTTGCTTTGTCGTATAACTGGTCTACATCGTAGCCCAAAGCTAATGTCGCAACGTCAGCATCTAAGCCGTCGATAATAGAACGTGCCTGTTTACCAGAACCGCCATGTGAAGTTTTTACGGTAACTTTATCGCCGGTTTTGGCTTGCCAGTATTTGCTGAACGCTGCGTTAAAATCTTGGTAAAGCTCACGCGTAGGGTCATAAGAAACGTTGAGTAAGGTCACATCTTTAGCAGAAGCGGTGATTGGCGCCGCAATGCTAAATACGCTAGCTAACAACGTGATGGCTAAAAGAGATTTCTTCATTTTTATCCTTGAAAATATATTTTAATTGCAGCCATTTCTAATGGCTGCTTTGTTAACTAATTAGAAACCAACCTGGAAGCGAGCAAATAAAGCGCGTTCATCTGGGCGGTCTTTTACGCGGTTTGAAGCAGCATTAAAGGTATTTGCTGTTGTGCCTGTAAAAGCTGGACCGGCTCCGTTACCACCATCAAATGAAGTTTGCTCATAGTTCAACACGATTTTCGCATTTGAATTTAGGTACCAGTTGATACCGGCAGTCCAGCTTTTAGCCTTTTTTGCACTATAGGTTGGATCTGCGAATGAAGTACCTAGTATTACCGCATCCGTAGTGGCTAAGGTAGACGCTTCGCCTGAACTTGCCTGACGCGCTAGAATGCCGTTAGAGTTTTTGAATGTGTCACTATCGATATTCATTTCACTGTATCGAAGGGCTAATTCCCAAGCACCCCAGCCACCTTTATCAAAGTCAAAGTTGTTTTTAGGTTTCACGCCTTTGAACGATGCATCTTCCCCAGTGATTAAGTAGGTAGCAGCGATTTGCCAAGCATCATTACTAAGTTTTTTGCGGGAGCCTTGTACAATCCTATTAGTCGCGTCAGATAAATTGTTGCCGCCTGCACCACCCGCTGCTACAGAACCACCGGTTGATAAACTTACGTCTTGTGAAACACGTGCGTATTCGGTAATTAATCCAAACGGACCATTGTAGTAATAAGCCTGTGGTGCAACACGGAAGCGTTTGCCATCAGCAATCGCTGCAGGGCTATAACGGAAAAATGTTTGTTGGCCATTGGTCACATAGCTAGGCAAGCCATTACGTGTGCCATCAGCTGCACTCGTATCTGTGAAATTTAAGTTTTTCTCGGCTGTAGCATCCGTATAAGTAGCCGCTACACCAAATCCTAAGCCTGACAATGCGTTAGCGTCATCTTTGAATGGTGTTGCAAATAAGCGAGCAGTGATTTCTTTATCATTATCAAATTCAGAGCTCGTGCTAGCATTGCCGCCATCCACTACGCCATTGTTAAAGCCAACTGCGTAATTTAATTTATCACCTAATATGTCACCGTATATAGCAATACCTTGGTCACGGTTAGGGAGGATATTATTTGAAACATAGCTGCGTTCGATGAATTTCAAATCGCCCCCACTTTGTAAGCGCTCCAAACCTACATAAGGTTTGTATTTACCTACACGAACTTTGAAAGCTGGGTCAAAACGACCATCTACATAAGCATCGACAACAGAAGCGCTACCGCCTGCAAATTCTTCTTGGAAGCGATAATCGTATTTACCAAACAAAGTACCTTGAATATTTGGACGTAAACGACGTGCTAACCAAGTGTCGTTAGCGTCATGAAACCCTGTTGCAGTATCCAAAGTGCCAGCACGAGCATCGCTGCGATTGCGCACATCATTAGCACCTTGATCAAAGGTGCGATAGTCATACTGTACTAAACCGCCAAGTTTAATAGAGTTTTTGCCGTCAGCTGATTCGATGCCAAAGCCAGTATCACCCGCTTTAACTACAGGCGTAGCTTTTTTGGCTGCCGCAGCATCTTCCTCGTTTAATTCCCCTTTGCGCTGTAACACTTTTACTTGCTGGCTTAATTCCTGGACCAAGCCACGCAGCTCTTCCAGTTCTGAGCTATCGTTAGCAGAAGCTGTCAGCGGTAATGAAATAATGCCGCTGGCGATGAGCACAGTGGCAAATTTTGAAAATCTAAATTGCATTTTTATCTCCTGTGGCTGGCTTCCAGACTACTGGTCAGCCAGATGGGTAAGTTTTATTTGATTCTATTTACCCGCTGCTTTAACAGTAGGGTTAAGTTTGTGTGTTTCTTTAGATTGGGTTTCTTTTTGGTTTTCTTGATTCGAATGTTGGTTGAACCGGAACTTTTCACGCTTCTCAATCTGCGTCACGCGGCCTTCATGCAATATGATCTCAATTGAACCAAACCCAGAACCCTGTTGTAGTTCTTCAACTGCACGCAGAATTTCCTGGGATACTTCCCGCTTCGTTGTAGAAGCAGCGTTGCTATTAGTGCTAATTAAAGTCGGCGCAATTGACATATAAACCTCAGATCAACTTAAACAAAGAATGCGTGCACTATAAAATTCTTTTTTAATAATTAAAAATAATTTATTTTTATATTTTTATAAGTAAAAAGAATATAAAGCCTTTTAATATTGCAAAGCTTCAATATTTGTAGATATGAATTCCAATTCATTGAATTGATTGGTATAATGCGCGGATAAATTTCGATGGGCTTTGTGCCCATTTTTTGTTTCTGGAACTTGCGCATGTGCGCTACGGAACGGCATGATAAGGTAAGACGATGCAAGATTTGCATACATTGATTGAAACGTCAGTAAGCCAATTGGGCTACGATTTAGTGGATTTAGAGATTTCTAACCGCGGCAAGCTGCTGCGTGTGTTTATCGATAAGAAGAACCCAGTGGATATCAAGGACAGCGTCAATATTGATGATTGTGTGCTAGTGAGTAATCAGCTTGGCAACTTGTTAGCAGTAGAAAATGATATCGATTACGACAGGCTGGAAGTTTCATCAGCTGGTATGGATCGCGTGCTCAAGAAAGAAGCGGACTTCGTTCGCTTTATCGGTGAGCGTGCGACCGTTAAGTTACGCGTAGCTATGGAACTGCCGCAAGCGAATAAAGAATCAAAAAGCAAAGAAGAAAAAGTAACAAGAAAGAATTTTTTAGGATACATACGTGGGTTGGATGCTGGCGTGCTGCAGCTGGAGTGTGAAGGCGAAGTATATAAAATCGCCCTTACAAATGTAGATAAAGCGCGTTTGAATCCTGAGTTTTAATGTAAACGAAAAGAACCTGCAATTTTTAGTCGGAGATAGATGATGAGTCGCGAAATTTTATTATTGGTAGATGCCTTGGCGCATGAAAAAAACGTCAGTAAAGAAGTGATCTTTACTGCGTTGGAGCTTGCATTGGCCTCAGCCACCAAGAAAAAACACCATGATGACGCCGATGTGCGCGTCAGCATTGATCGCGAAACCGGTGAGTATGAAACCTTCAGGCGCTGGCAATATGTAGATTACGACCTGCTGGAAAACTCAGCCTATCAGATCGACGAAGAAAGCGAACATGCTAAAGGCCTGAACATTGGTGATTATTATGAAGAGCCACTAGAAAGCATTGAGTTCGGCCGTATTGGCGCGCAAGCTGCCAAACAAGTTATATTGCAAAAAGTGCGTGAAGCTGAGCGTGAGCAGATTCTGGAAGACTTCCTGGCACGTGATGAAAAATTGGTGACCGGCGTTATCAAACGTATGGAAAAAGGCAATGCGATTATTGAAGTCGGCCGTATCGAGTCTTTATTGCCACGCGAACAAATGATTCCTAAAGAAAATCTGCGCGTAGGTGACCGTGTGCGTGCTTTCTTGTCACGTATCGAGCGTGGTGGCCGCGGTCCGCAATTGATTCTTTCAAGAATCACACCAGATTTCCTGGTGCGTTTATTTGAACTGGAAGTGCCGGAAATCGAAGAAGGTTTGCTAGAGATTCGTGCAGCAGCACGCGACCCTGGCCTGCGTTCAAAAATCGCAGTAAAAACCAATGACCAACGTTTAGATCCAGTGGGTACTTGCGTAGGTATGCGCGGTTCACGCGTGCAAGCTGTGACCGGTGAATTGGCTGGCGAGCGCGTGGATATTGTGCTTTGGTCTATGGAGCCGGCACAGTTCGTGATTAACGCTATGGCCCCTGCAGAAGTTTCAAGCATCGTGGTTGATGAAGATGCACATAGTATGGACGTGGTCGTTGACGAAGAACAATTGGCATTGGCAATTGGTCGAAATGGCCAGAACGTACGTTTGGCTTCCGAGCTCACCGGATGGACATTGAACATTCTGACGATTGATGAAGCTGCTAAGAAAAATCAGGAAGAATACGCAAGCGTCAGCCAATTATTCATGGAGAAACTGGACGTGGATGAAGAGGTGGCAGAAATCCTAGTTCAAGAAGGCTTTAGCTCACTGGAAGAAATCGCTTACGTACCACTTGCTGAAATGAACGAAATTGAAGCTTTTGATGAAGATACCATCGAAGAGTTACGTAAACGCGCACGCGCTGCTTTGTTGACCGAAGCGATTGCTAAAGAAGAGAAAGTAGAAGAAGCGGCAGAAGACTTGCTGACGATGGAAGGTATGGATGATACCACTGCTCATCTCTTGGCTTCTAAAGGCGTAGCGACTATGGACGATTTGGCTGAGCTGGCGGTAGATGAGTTGGTTGAATTGACCGGGATGGATGCGGAACGCGCAACAGCCTTGATCATGACAGCTCGTGCGCCTTGGTTCAAATAAGGGTTTAAATAGCGTAACAAAAAGAGTTCAAATAACGCATGTAAATCATGAAAAAAGATAAATCATGTAAAAGACGAATAAACGTAGTTGAGCTGGGCAATAAAGCCTGGAAAAAGAATACTGGAGTAACGAAATGGCACAAACAACCGTAGAACAATTTGCTGGCGAATTAAAGCTGCCAACAGCATTGTTATTAGAGCAGCTAAAAAGTGCTGGCGTGCATAAATCTAATGCTGAAGACCAATTGAGCGAAAGCGATAAAACAGCTTTGCTGGACCATTTGCGCAAAGAGCACGGAACACTGGCGCCTAAAAATAAAATTACGCTTACCCGTAAATCCAGTACCGAAATCCGCAAAACTGACAACACCGGTAAAGCGCGTACTATTCAGGTTGAAGTGCGCAAAAAGCGTGTGCTGGAACGTCGTGAAGATGGTGCACCAGAACAAGAACCAATGGTTGAAGATAACCAATTCGCAGATAACGTCGAAGCGCAGCAATTGCCGGTTGAACCAGTTGTAGAAGAAGCTCCGGAAGTTATTGCAGAACCAGAAGTAGAAGTAGTCGCAGAAGCTCCTGTTGAAGAAACGCCAGAGATTGTAGAAGCGGAAGCAGCGCCTGAAACTGTGAATGAACCAGTGGCTGCGAAACCAACAATTAGCCGTAAAGATTTATTGGGCGCAAACGAAATTGCAATACGCGAACAAGAAGCAAAACGTCACGCTACTTTATTGGCGATGCAAGCGGAAGATCGCCGTAAAAAACAAGAATTAGCCCAACGTCGTTTAGATGAAGAAGCGAAAAAACTGGCTGAAGCCGAAGCTGCAAAAGCCAAAGCGGCAAAACTTTCTGAAGGTACTCTGCATAAGCCAGTTGCTAAAGAAGGTGCTGCTAAACCAGCTGTAAAAGATGCGAAAAAAGGCAAAGGCAATAACAAAGAGTGGACCGATGCCGAGAATAAAAAGCGTGGCTTGAAAACACGTGGTGCCGTAACCACCGGACAAGGCTGGCGCGCGCCAAAAGGTAAGAATAAATCTCATCACGATGATGACCAGCAACACGCATTTACTGCGCCGACTGAGGCCATCGTGTATGAAGTATTGGTGCCAGAAACTATTACTGTCGCGGACTTGGCGCATAAAATGTCCGTCAAATCAGGCGAAGTGATTAAGACTCTAATGGGCATGGGCATGATGGTAACCATCAACCAGGTGCTGGATCAGGAAACTGCGATCATTATCGTTGAAGAAATGGGCCATAAAGCTCAAGCCGCAGCGCCAAACGATCCGGATGCTTTCCTGGAAGAGGAAGAGCACGCAGAAGCGATTATGGAAACGCGCCCACCGGTAGTGACGGTGATGGGCCACGTTGACCATGGTAAAACTTCATTATTGGATTACATCCGCCGTAGCCGTGTCGCTTCAGGTGAAGCAGGCGGCATTACCCAGCATATCGGCGCTTACCATGTGGAAACACCGCGCGGTATGGTGACCTTCCTTGATACACCGGGCCATGAGGCATTTACTGCCATGCGTGCCCGTGGTGCCAAAGCGACTGACGTAGTCATCTTGGTAGTATCTGCCGATGACGGCGTGATGCCACAAACGATTGAAGCGATTCACCATGCTAAGGCAGCTGGTGTACCGCTAGTGGTTGCGATTAACAAGATTGATAAACCTGATGCTCAGCCGGAACGCGTGAAAATGGAGCTGGTAAATCATGAAGTGGTGCCGGAAGAGTTCGGCGGCGATTCTATGTTCAGGGAAGTTTCGGCAAAAACCGGTAAAGGCATCGATGAGTTGCTAGAGGCTGTATTGTTGCAAGCTGAAATTCTCGAACTTAAAGCCCCGAGAAATACACCGGCTAAAGGCCTGGTAATTGAAGGTCGTTTGGATAAAGGCCGTGGTCCTGTAACGACTATCTTAGTCCAATCTGGTACTTTAAAACGTGGTGACATGATCTTGGCTGGCTCTACATTCGGTAAAGTACGTGCCATGTTGGATGAAGCTGGTAACGACATCAAGGAAGCCGGCCCATCGATTCCAGTAGAAATCCAAGGTTTATCAGATGTACCGAGCGCAGGTGAAGAAGTCATTGTGTTGAATGACGAACGCAAAGCACGTGAAGTTGCCTTGTTCCGTCAAGGTAAGTTCCGTGATGTGAAATTGGCTAAACAACAGGCTGCCAAGCTTGAAAACATGTTTGACCAAATGGCTGAAGGCGAAGTGCAAACGCTTGGCCTCATCATCAAGTCCGATGTACAAGGCTCTTACGAAGCGTTAGCTACCAGCTTGCAGAAACTTTCTACAAGCGAAGTGAAAGTGAATATCATCCATACCGGTGTTGGTGCGATCAGTGAGTCTGACGTTAACCTGGCAGCAGCTTCCAAAGCAGTATTGATCGGCTTTAACGTCCGTGCTGATTCAGGCGCACGTAAACTGATTGATAACTTGGGCGTAGATGTACGTTACTACAACATCATTTATGAAGCTGTAGACGAAATAAAGGCGGCATTGGGCGGAATGTTAGCTCCAGAGCAGAAAGAACAAATGATCGGTACCGTAGAAGTGCGTGAAGTATTCCGCATTTCTAAAGTAGGTGCGATTGCCGGTTGTTACGTACAGGACGGGTTGATCAAACGTAACTCTAAAGTACGTGTATTACGTAATAACGTGATCGTGCATACTGGTGAACTCGACTCACTCAAACGCTTTAAAGATGACGTTAAAGAAGTTAAAAATAACTTCGAGTGCGGTCTGTCATTGAAGAACTACAATGATATTGAAGTGGGTGATATTTTAGAAGTTTATGAAATGGTTGAAGTGGCACGCACTTTATAACTTAAAAATTCGTCATGATACTTCGTTGCAAAACTATAAATGTTCGCTTACATACAAATCGTATGCCGCGCTCCATTGATAGTTTTGCGCCTAGTCTCATTTAGAATTTTAAGTATCGGATATATAAAAATATGGCCAAAGATTTTTCACGTAGTCACCGCGTTGCAGAGCAAATGCAGCGCGAATTGGCGGATTTGCTTCAGTTTGAAGTAAAAGATCCGCGCGTTGGCATGGTCACAATTACTGCAGTCGAAGTGACTGGCGACATGGCGCACGCCAAGATTTTCTATAGTGCGGCAAAAGCTAGCGAAGCAATGCAGCAAGGCTTAGAGAAATCTGCCGGCTTTTTACGCACACAGCTTGCTAAGCGCATGCTGCTACGTACAGTGCCGCAATTGCATTTCGTATACGATGCTTCTATCGATAATGGCATGAAAATGTCGCAGCTGATTGATGAAGCGCTCGCTTCAAAGCCAGACAATAAGCAGTAAACCTCTTAAATTAGTTCCATCTATTCCTTTGCAGTACAAAAGAGCCAAAAAACCTATTAGCGGCGTGCTATTGCTGGACAAGCCTCTAGGTTTTTCCTCCAATCAGGCGCTGCAAAAAGCCAAATGGTTGCTGCAAGCAGCTAAAGCCGGACACACTGGCACCCTGGATCCTTTGGCTACTGGCTTACTACCATTATGCTTTGGCGAGGCCACCAAATTTGCGCATTACCTAACCGATGCGGATAAGACTTACATTGCGATAATTAAGTTAGGGATAACAACCAATACGGGTGACGCAGAAGGCGAAGTTTTATCCACACAAGCAGTCAATGTCAGTCAATCGCAATTTGAACAAGCTTGTCAAAGCTTCTTAGGCGAAATCAGCCAGGTGCCACCCATGTATTCAGCATTGAAGCATGAAGGTAAAGCGCTTTATGAATATGCACGAGCCGGTGTAGAAATAGAGCGCAAAGCCCGCACAGTATTTATCCGGTCAATTCAACTTAATACTTTTGAAAATGACATTGTTGAAATTACTGTAACTTGCAGTAAGGGCACTTATATCCGCACTTTAGCTGAAGATATAGGTAAACAATTGGGTTGCGGTGCTCATCTAATTGGCTTGCGTAGAACTGCCACAGCCAATTATCAAATAGCACAATCAATGACATTGGAGCAATTAGAAGCGCTATCGCCTGATGAACGTATAGCGTCATTACTACCTGCAGATACAGCGGTATTGCATTTACCAGCAATGACTGTTGATAATGATAGCGTCCATTATTTACAGCAAGGCCAATCGGTCTGGCAAAGCGGTGTCATTCCTAAAGGACTGCTGCGGCTATATAGTGAACAAAAAGTATTTTTAGGCTTGGGGGAATTGCTGCCGGATGGCAAAGTCGGCCCTAAACGTTTGGTAATCAATAAAGCCATTGATGATGACAAGCATAAAATACTTGATGAATCATAGTTTTATAGTTAAAATGCGCGGTTACTTGGTCGTATAGCTTTATGCAATTAAGTAAATGAATGTTTAGGCGGGATAATATTTAAATCACCTGCCTTTCCATTGTCGCTAACTATTTAGGAAACAAGAATGCCAAATACAGCTCAAGATACAGCAAAAATCGTTAAAGAATATCAACGTGCTCCAAACGATACAGCAAGCCCAGAAGTGCAAGTTGCGCTTTTAACTAGCCGTATTGCTTACCTAACAGAACATTTCAAATCTAACAAAAAAGACAACCACTCACGTCGTGGTCTATTGGCTTTAGTTAGCCAACGTCGTAGCCTGTTAGATTATTTAAAACGTAAAGATGTAAGCCGTTATCAAACACTGATCGAGCGTTTGAGCTTACGTAAGTAATTTTTATAAAAGTGATTTGCTTGCTAAGAAGTTGTTATTTGGTTTCTAGCGCACTTTTATAATTGTAAGAAAGCCGATTGCATTGTGATATGCGTCGGCTTTTTGCTTTTAAAAAACTATCACAAAGAAGTAAATTACATAGTGTGTTTAGAGTCTAAATTGATTCGAAAATACAAGGTTGTTATTGGTTCAGTGAATAACAACTTATTGATAAGACAAAGGAAAAACAATGTTTAATAAAGTGACCAAAAGTATTCAATACGGTGCGCATACGCTCACTCTTGAAACAGGTGAAATCTCACGTCAAGCCGATGCGGCTGTGATGGTGAGCTATGGCGATACAGTGGTATTAGTTGCTGTTACTAGTAAATCAGAAGTAAAAGCAGGCCAGGATTTTTTCCCACTAACAGTGGATTACATGGAAAAAACTTATGCTGCCGGTAAAATTCCAGGTGGCTTCTTTAAACGTGAAGGCCGCCCTTCAGAAAAAGAAACACTTACAAGCCGTTTAATCGACCGTCCATTGCGTCCATTATTTCCGGAAGCATTCTATAACGAAGTGCAAGTAGTTGCTACAGTATTGTCATCTGACCCGGAAATTGATGCAGACATTCCTGCAATCATCGGTGCTTCTGCAGCAATGTCATTATCTGGTATCCCATTCTTTGGCCCACTAGGTGCTGCGCGTGTAGGCTATATCAATGATGAATATGTATTAAACCCTACAAAAGCCCAATTGGCTGAAACTGATTTGGACTTGGTGGTAGCTGCAACTGAAACCGCTGTAATGATGGTGGAATCAGAAGCGAAAGAATTATCTGAAGAAGTCATGCTGGGCGCTGTGGTATTTGGCCATAAAGCGATGCAAGATGTGATTAAAATGATTGCAGAATTAGCTGCAGAAGCTGGTAAAGATGCTTGGGACTGGGTTGCTCCAGAGCCTGATACAGCGTTGATTGCAAAAGTAGCTGATTTAGCAGCGGCAGATATTAATGCTGCATTCCAAATCAAAGCCAAAGGCGCACGTTCAGCTAAGCTGTCTGAAATCACCAATCGCGTATTGAGCGAGTTGGTGACTGAAGAAACTTCAACTGCTGAAGCCAATAAAATTAAAGGCGAATTGTTTAATCTGGAAGCTAAAACAGTTCGTAGCCAAATCCTAAATGGCGAGCCACGTATTGATGGCCGTGATACACGCACAGTACGTCCAATCAGCATCCGTACCGGTGTATTACCGCGTACCCACGGTTCTGCATTGTTCACACGCGGTGAAACACAAGCCTTGGTAATCGCTACACTAGGTACAGGCCGCGATGAGCAAGTGATTGACGCATTGCAAGGCGAGTACACAGACCGCTTCATGTTGCATTACAACATGCCTCCGTACGCAACTGGTGAAACTGGCCGCGTAGGTACACCAAAACGTCGTGAAATCGGCCATGGCCGTTTAGCTAAACGTGCTTTGATTGCAGCATTGCCGACAGCAGAAGAGTTTGGTTATACCGTACGTATCGTGTCAGAAATCACTGAATCAAATGGCTCCAGCTCTATGGCTTCAGTCTGTGGCGGTTCATTGGCCATGATGGATGCAGGCGTGCCATTGAAAAATCACGTAGCAGGTATCGCGATGGGCTTAATCAAAGAAGGCAACCGTGTTGCAGTATTGACCGACATCTTGGGTGACGAAGATCACTTGGGCGATATGGACTTTAAAGTGGCAGGTACCGATGAGGGTATTACTGCGCTGCAAATGGACATCAAAATTACCGGTATTACGGCAGAAATTATGCAGGTGGCTTTGGCGCAGGCTAAAGAAGGTCGTACGCACATCTTGGGCATCATGAAGCAAGCAATGAGCACAGCGAATACTGAAATGTCAGCATTCGCACCGCGTATCATTACTATGAAGATCAATCCTGAGAAAATCCGTGATGTAATCGGTAAAGGCGGCGCTGTGATTCGTCAATTGACGGAAGAAACTGGCACAACGATTGATATTGAAGATGACGGTACAGTGAAAATCGCATGTACGAGTTCTGAGCAGGGTGCTGAAGCACAACGTCGTATCGCAGCGATTACCGCTGAAGTTGAAGTAGGCCAGACCTACGAAGGTACAGTCATCAAATTGCTGGATTTCGGTGCGATCGTATCATTGATTCCAGGTAAAGATGGCTTGTTGCATATCTCACAAATCGCACATCAGCGCGTTAATGCAGTAGGTGACTTCTTAAAAGAAGGTGATGTAGTGAAAGTGAAAGTAGTTGAAGCTGATGAAAAAGGCCGTGTGCGTTTAAGCATGAAAGCTTTGATAGACCCGCCAGCAGGTGAGGAAAAGTCTGACTCAGCAGAGTAAGATTTGAAATGTAAAAAAGCCCGCAAATGCGGGCTTTTTATTTAATTCAATCCGATGATGAAGCTATAAAGTCGCGCAAATTATTATTTTGCTACTTGCTTCTCTCTCATTTCATCCAATGTTTTGCAATCGATGCACAATGTTGCTGTTGGACGTGCTTCTAAACGTTTAAGACCGATCTCAATACCGCAGCCTTCGCAGTAGCCATATTCGTTTTCGTCAATATTACGTAAAGTCTCATCGATTTTTTTAATCAGTTTGCGCTCACGGTCACGGTTGCGGAGCTCCAAAGCCATGTCAGATTCTTGGCTGGCGCGGTCGTTTGGGTCAGCAAACATCGTCACCTCGTCCTGCATCGTATGTACGGTACGGTCGATGTCGTGACTAAGCTCAGATTTCCAGTCGTTCAATATCTTGCGGAAATGATTAAGCTGGTTCTTGTTCATATACTCTTCACCGGCTTTGGGCTGGTAAGGAGTGAATTGTTTAGTGATTACTTCAGCCATAATGTTGACCTAAAACTCAAAAAAGTTACTGGTTATAAAATTTAGCGCATGAGTGTACACTGAATAAGGTTTTGATGCAAAATCCTGCTAATTACTTGAATTATTTGTATCTTTACCTGTTTTTGTAATTAAGCTTCACTTAATTCCAGGCTAAGTAAGGTATTTTCCATCAATGTTGCTACGGTCATTGGGCCAACGCCACCTGGCACCGGCGTAATCCAGCTGGCACGTGTTTTAGCCACTTCAAAATCTACATCCCCAGCAAGCTTACCGGATGGTAATCGATTGATGCCGATGTCCACTACTATAGCACCTGGTTTGATCCATTCGCCTTTAATTAAGCCAGCTTTGCCAGCTGCAGCAACTACAAGGTCTGCATTGCTGATGGCTTTTGCCAAGTCTTTTGTGTGGCGATGACAGCTAGTCACCGTGCAGCCGGCTAATAATAGCTCTAATGCCATAGGGCGGCCTACATGATTAGATACACCCACCACAACCGCGTCCAAACCCATCAGATCAATATTAATCGCTTCCAGCATCTTGATCACACCGAACGGCGTGCAAGAGCGCAGGGTAGGTTGACGAACTGCTAAGCTGCCGATGTTATAAGGATGGAAACCATCTACATCCTTATTGGGACTAATACACTCAATGACGCGCTCATCTTTAATGTATTCAGGTAATGGTGACTGCACAAGGATGCCATCAATTGTGGAGTCCTGATTCAATTTTTCGATCAAGCTTAGCAGTTCGGCTTCGCTGGTCGTCGCTGGCAAGTCATAGGCCACTGAAACTATGCCCACCTTTTCACAAGCCAGGCGTTTGTTACGTACATAGATTGCAGATGCCGGATCAGCGCCAATCAAGATTACCGCTAAGCCTGGCGCGCGCTTGCCAGAAGCCAAACGAGCGTCGATACGCGTTTTGATATTGTTTAAAAGGTTTTCGGCAATTGCCTTGCCGTCTATTATTTGTGCTATTTGTGCGGTCATTTATTATTAATGCTTAAAATTTATACGTTATTGAAAATAATCTGCGTATTTTAACATATTCGAATTGACCAAAAGGCTGGATTGCGCTATATTTCTGCCTCTTCGGCGTGTAGCGTAGCCTGGTAGCGCGCCTGCTTTGGGAGCAGGATGTCGGGAGTT
>DATHWX010000011.1:0-117976 GCA_035460225.1 Methylotenera sp. | reverse complement strand
GGTGAGACTTTCTACAAGACTGTCGGTGAGGGAATCGACGATGTAAACATCATTGCCAGCACCGCCATTCATGGTGTCATTACCGACTCCTCCATTCAGTGTGTCATCGCCTGCCCCTCCTGTGAGGTTGTCGTTGCCAGCAGCCCCAAATATACTATCCGCACCTGCGCCTGCTGTGATTGCATCATTGCCTGTCAGGCTGATCGTGCTAAGAAGGTCGGACAGGTCTGCATGGTTAGCAGGGTCAAGCAAAGCTTGTATATCTGTAAAGCTCAAAGAGACACCAGCAATGGCAAACTTGTTACCATTGCTATCGGTAACACTAAAACTACTGACTGTACCACCTACTTCATTGCTATTAACATTAACAGTCATGTTGCCAGCAAGGGCAACAGTATAACCACCAGAGGTAATAGTGACTGCTTTAATGACTGCGCTACTGAAATCAAGCTGTGAATTTAGCTTGAAAGTACCTGTATAAACAGCTCTAGTCTGGCCATCATTTAACGACATTGAGCTAATGGTGCCACCGGTATTGAGATTGATATTCCCGGAAAATCCCAGTCTTGTTGGCAAACCGAATTCTGAAAAACCTGATAAAGTAAAACTTGAGATAGCGATTACTGCAGGATTACCTGTCAGAAAATTGCTTCCCGACGCAGCAAGTGAATAGCCACCCCATGATCCAGATACATTATTATTGGTTACCGTACTTTCGTCATAGAAAATAGTCTGGTATTTCAACTCAACAAGGGTGTCATTAAGGCTGGTAAATTTGCTATCAATAGAAGCAAGGTTTCCTGAAATTTGGCTTAAATTTAAGGCAGGGAAATTGGAGTACGAAATATTGGCCATCGGGCGCTACTTTTTGTTAATTTTTAGTTGCCCAAAGTGTGCCTATTGTCTGCAACATAAGCAATAGCCCTAAAGTACTATTCACAATATTGTCATTGAAATTCTGCCAATATATGGCACTCCATTAAAAGCAGAATTTGTCATACACTTGCACCATACTTTTATCTCAGTTGAAAACAGCCCTTATGCTAGAAAAAATCATTGCAGTAGTTGCCACCTTTATTATCACCGTCATATCCACTATGGGCTATGGCGGCATCGTTTTGCTGATGGCGATTGAGTCAGCCTGCATTCCGCTGCCTTCGGAAATCATCATGCCGTTTGCGGGGTTTCTAGTTTCAAAAGGTGAGATGGTGTTGTGGGGAGTTGCACTGGCAGGAGCTGTGGGCTGTGTGGTAGGTTCCATTCCAGCTTATTATCTAGGCATGTATGGCGGCAGGCCATTGGTGGAGAAGTATGGCAAGTGGGTATTGATATCGCACCATGACCTGGCGCTAGCTGATCGCTGGTTTGCCAAGCATGGTGACATCATCATATTTATTGGTCGGCTGCTGCCTGCGGTTCGCACCTTTATAGCCTTTCCCGCCGGGATTGCCCGTATGCACATGGGTAAGTTTATCGCTTATACGTTTGTCGGTTCACTAATATGGTGCTGGTTGCTAGCTTATGCGGGGATGAAAACCGGTGAGAACTGGGAAAGCCTGAAAGTATATTTCCATGAGTTCCACTATGTGCTGGCTGTAGTGGGAGTCGTTTTTGCGGTGTGGTATGTGCGCCGCCATTTCAAGGCATTGAAAAAAGTCCATCATCTTGATCAACACAAATAAATCAACCTTGCAGGCGAATGCCCTTTAATTTAAGACAGCCAGCTTACCTGCACTTAGAAAAAGTATCGCTTTTTTAATCGGCAGGCCTTCATTCAAAAACAGGCCGGCATATCGATCAAGCTGGGGTTGATATTGGCCGGCAATAGCCTTTAATGCAGCTTCATTTGTATGTGCATCCAGTGCCACCGATTTGTAGTCGATAATCCAGCGCACGCCCGCATCTACAAAAGTCCTGTCCATGATATGGGTCGCCACCTGCTGAGGATCGGCGCGCGTAATAGCCAGCTCGTCACCACTATTGTCACGTGACTTAAGTACCCATATCCCATCCTGGCTATTAAGCACTTGTGCCAGCATTGTGCTGACACGCTTTGCTCCTTGTGCGGACTCCTCGACAACATGCCCTTGCCCGACCAGCCAGTGCTGCATCACTGGAACCAGCGATGCAAGACGCTCTGCGCTCCATGCAACCAGGCCATCATGGGCGATGATCTCCATGTAACGATGCGCCAATATGCCAATATCAGTGTCGATATGCGCATCCAGCCTATTGCCAATTTCTTCTTCCCCCCTTGTATTTTCAAATGCAGCTTGAGAGGATATGCCAGACTGACTAAAAATCTCGTGCACTGAGGGCTGAGTGAGGCGTATCAACTGCGGCACAAATATAGATTCATCAGCCATTGAAATCGGCTCAGTTTCAGCAGGATTCAAGTTCTCTACAGCACGCAAGAACTCGCCACCTACTTTATCCCATAGTTGTTCCAGAAAAGTACCAGCAGGTGCTTTAACTTCGCCTTTTGCATTCAGCTTGACTGCAGCTACCAGATGCAAGCGACGAATCGCGCGCGTGGCCGCCACATACAGCACGCGTGCGGTTTCATTGGTAGACCGTTCGCTTTCCAGCCCTTGCAGGTAATCATAGGTGCTAGGCGTTTCATCACGCAGGTGCTTGGGGCGCCATGGCGCTGCCACTAGCTGGCTTGCGGCATCCTCGATAGCGACTTCCTCCCACAAGATCAAGGGTGTATCGTCATTGGCAGATTGTCGATGCAAACCCGGCAATATCACGGTATCAAACTCCAGGCCCTTGGAGTTGTGAATGGTCATGAACTGCAAGTTGCCTTCAGCATGCACATCCGGCGCGGCATATAGCTTGGTTACCTCATTGGCCAGCGTGGCCACATCAAAGCGCGCGCTGGCATCCAGCTTGTCGATCAAGTCGAATAAAGCCTGCACATCGCGCACATCGCCTGCATCCCACAGGCATTGCGGACCACCCAGCTTGAGCCAAGTCGATTCCACCCAACGTCGCACCGATAGGCGGCCTTGATGCGCCAAGGCTTCTGCCATGACCTGCCGCACATGCAGCAAGCGCTGCTGGCCATCTGCACTCATGGCCGAGATACGCGCTTCATCCTGCATCAGTTGCCAAATCGTAGACTGATGGTCATCTGCCGCCAGTACATGCAGTTCAGCCAGTGTCAGCCCGCACCAGGGCGCACGCAAAATCGCCAGCCAGTTCACACGATCCGCGCGATGTATCAGCGCACTAGTCAGCGCCAACACGTCTTGTATGCTTTGCCGCTCTGCCAGACTCTCAACTTTCACGGCCTGGAATTTAAGGTTAGGCCTGTTGCGGCGAATCTCAGCGACCAAAGCGTGCAAATGTGCGCGGGCACGGACCAGTACGGCAATGGTGCGGCTGGGGTCTTCGGCCTGCTCTTGTTCGATGATGTCAGCGATGCGCTGTGCTTCCAAGGCAGCGAGTGCCTCACCGCTGGCCTCTTGTGGCGCGATGACGGCGCCGACCTGTACGCCTGCATTGGGCAGGCTGTCTCGCGTAGCGGCAAACTCACGGTAGCTGATAGCCCCGCGCGTGACGCTATCATGTTGCGGGAATACCTTGGCAAATGCGCGGTTCACCCAATCAATCACGGCAGGACAAGAGCGGTTGTTGCGCGTCAGGTGCAGGCTTTCCAATGGTAGGTGACCAATGCCCTGCTCCGCCACTTTGAGGAACAAGCCCACATCTGCCTTGCGGAAGCGGTAGATGGATTGCATAGGGTCGCCTACACAGAAAATAGTGCGCCCGTCACCCGGTTCCCAACCAGCCATGAGCTTTTCCAGCAACTGCACTTGCATAGGGCTGGTATCCTGGAACTCATCAACCAGCAAGTGACGAATGCGGTAATCCAGCTTGAGTGCCAGATCAGTCGGGCCGGTCTGGTCCTCCAGCGCGAACAATGCGCGTTGCGACACTTCCACAAAATCGACCTCGCCGGATTCCTGAAAAACGGATAACAAGTGTGCGGTTGCCAGCTTGAGCAAATCAGCCAGCGCCCCCACGATACGGCGCTCATCATCGATATTTTTCAGGTCTGGTAATTGACGCAGCTTGGCTAACGGGGCGGCATCAGCGATCAGTTCAATGATCTCGCCCAAGGCCTGTTTATAGGCACGGCCTTCATCGGTGGCAGGAAAACCCTGATTCTTGGTAAGTCCACGCTCCTTGCGAAACGAACCGTCGCCCGTTAATAGCAGATCGCACACCGCCAGCCAAATCGATAGAGACTCATACCTTGGCAGTATGGGCGTATCCCAATCCAGCAACAGCGATACGCAATGCTCGCAAGGCAGGTTACTGCCGGCATAGCGTGCGATTGGCATCAGGCGCGCTTGCAGATCGGCATCCAGCGCACGTCCAGCACTGGCAATATCATGATGGATCAAATGCCGAAAAGCCTCTGCCGCCTGATCGGCTACCGATGGATGCTCATCCCCGCTCCTGCTGGCATGAGGCAGCCATTGATCGCGCTTGGCCAGCATATCAGCAAGCTGTTTGCTCAAGCGCGCCACATCGTTATCAAAATATTGCAAGGCAATCCGCACCGGCCCTGCTTGTTGCGCATCATCCGACTCGCTCTCAAGCGCAGCTATGGCACGGTTAGCCGCATCCAGATACAAAGGGCTGGCATCTTCAATCACACCGGGTTGTGCCCCGAAGCGGCTGAGCAAGGGCATTTGCCGCGCCAGCAAACTGCTGAACGAATCTATAGTATTGATACGCAAACGACCCGGCTGGGTGAGCAACTGCCAGCCCTGCTGGTCAGACTGCTTGAGCGCCGCCAGTGCCAGCTTGCGCGTGGTAGCCTTGTGCGGCTTATCGACAGCTTCGTTATTCGCCGCATCCTGCAAGCTGGTGAGTATGCGGCTACGCATCTCAGCCGCCGCCTTATTTGTAAAGGTAATCGCGACGATCTCCTCCGGCTCGTCCACGATATTCAACAAAGCCAGATAGCGCTGCGTCAGCAACTCCGTCTTACCAGCGCCAGCAGGTGCCTCGACGATGAAAGAATCCGGATCGATGGCACGCTCACGGTTTGCGGCATCCAGCTTTAGTAATTCGTCATGTATCATCTTGGCGATGCTTTTTCATCTTGCAGGCTGGTTTTCATATTAAAGCTAACCTTACGGCACAAAGCCGACACCTAGTTATTTGAATATTTGATTGATGATTTTCAAATCATTTTGCGACTTGCGTATTCAGCCGCAGTACGCGCTTTGCGCCTTCTTCCACCTGTTGCCAACATGGCATTAATTCGTATGGGATGTCATATGTCACTAGATACTGATCATCCATTTTGATATGCCCTACACATCCGCCCACTCCCAAGTGGCCAGGACCATCACACGAAAAACGCGGCATACCGTAAGGGCTGGGATTGGTGTTGTTAATCGGTTCGTAGTAAAACAAACCTGTTCTTCCTGAGATATACTCCTTTAAACCCAATTGCTCGTAATCAGCGACATATTTGATATAGCGATTTGGCTGGTTTTTCTTAATCCAATTAACCTCGTTTTGATACTCCTTGCGTGCCTGAGCTATCTGTTGCGATGTTAAATTGGGTTTGAAGTATGTTTTCCAAAATTCAATTTCCTGCGTCATTGGTAAATTTTTCCAATCAGGCACACGGTCAATTGAGACCAATATTGGTTTTTCAGGGAATGGGGGAAATGGTTTGTTTGGTCTCTTTGGCATATTTTTGAGCATATGCTTAACACGTTCATCCGATATCGTTGGATCATCCCATCCTCGCAAACTAGGAAAGTAAAACTCTGTATACAATACCGTTCTGAGAGCATTGATGGGGGTATTGCCGCCCACTACCATCCCTGGTTTTAATTCCAGAACGCCTTTACCAAATGAGTATCTATAGCCTTTAACAATGCCTATGGTATTTGCATCCCAGCGCTCTTTTATTCGCGGAGTGTCTTTGTAAAACTTGTCCAGATCAGGAAGTTGTGCGGGACAAACGATTTCCTCAGGGATATAGGCCTTTGCTTCCTCTATGGGTTTATTGACGATTTCTTCAACTACTGGTGTAGTAATAACAGACGCAGCCATAATCTCTTTTTTTTGATTATATTTTGCCAAGACCATTTCTAATATCCCAACTGCTAATAAGCCGATAAGTATCATGCCTACCAGCCAATATCTTCTATTCATGCTGCGCCCTCTGACAATTTTATTTTTCCCACATAAACACAAAGAAGACTTTTATTCATAGACTGAACTCTACTTGCTCCTGCTATCGAACCAAAGCAGTCACTTTTGTGTTTCAACATCATAATTCAACCTGATTTTTCATCTGCTCATTGGCTTGATTGACTAGCCTCTATCTGCAAATATCGCTCTGGCAGACGTAGCAAAGGCAGCACTTCACAGTTAATCAGCGCATTTTCATTTTCAAACACCACCGCCGCACCGCCAGCGATGAGCTCGCCAGCCAAGTCGAGTATGCTGATTTTCCAGTGCGCAATTAGCGCATCCCAAGTGGGGAATGTTTCGGGCGGGAATAGCTTGTCTGCTTCATCCAGGCTCTTAATACCCGGTAAGACTTCGGCATCGTCACTGACGCCGATAAAGCGCTGCTCATCTGCGCGCACCTGGGCAAAGCACACGGCAACGATCTGCTCGCCCGCCAAGGCCAGCGAAGCGTAAATCGGCAACTGCGGCTCCGTGATGCGCGACTCGGCCCAACTGCTATGGCTGATAGCGCTACCTGTTTTATAGTCGATGACCACCAGTTTGCCATCTGCCAGTCTATCGACACGATCCAGAGTGAGCTTCACAGTCATGCCAGCGATATCAAGACTGACATCCTGTTCGCATTGTTCAACACTGAAAGCCGGGCGCGTTTTCTCAAACACGAGCCACACCTTGAGCAAGGCTTGCAGACGCTGTTTCTCCAACATCAGGAAATTGGGTGGCAAGGGCTCTTCCAGCGACTCACTGAATCTGGCAACCCCCTGCTCGACTGCGCTGAGGATAGCCTTTGTGAAAGCCTGATCGTCCAAGGCTTGCAAATATTCGGAGTCGCGACCCTGCCAGAAGCTCTGCAGAACGGCATGCACCAGATTACCCCTGTCCATCGCATCCAGCCCCTCTGTGGGGTCATCCAGACGGCGTGCGCCCAGACGATAGCGATAATAGGCCCAGGCCGGACAAATCGCCTGTGCACGTATCAGCCCGGCGCCACCGCGCACTTTTTCGCCAGCACTAACAGGCGGCGCCTTGTGATCATCCAGCCAGTGCTTATTATCAGGGATAGCTGTTTGTGCGAACCGCTCCGCAATTGTGCTGGCGAGCGTCAGAGCATTGGTGTCGGGCGGAATATCCTGAAGCAGGGGGCTCACGCGCAGTTCGCTCTCGCCACTTTTATGCGCCCATGAAAATATAAGCTCATGCGCACTTTTCAGCAGGCGCCGATGGACTCGGCCTGCGAACTCCGCCTGTACAGGGCCATCCGCATTGGGTGCGCGTACCGCCCGTTGCAAACTGGCGGGCAATAAAGGATTGGGGTTGGCGGCAGGCGGCCATACATGGTCATTCATACCCATCACCCACATCGCATCCAGAGGCTCGGCTACGGTTTCCAGCATACCCATGACCAGAACCTGCGGATCATCTCCAGATTCCGGTTGAAATACCTGGTCAGTGCATAGTCGGTTCAGGCGTTGCACAGCCTGTGGCAGGGTCACGGGACCAGACAACGCATCAAAGTCTGCAAGTGTTGCAAGCGCCTGATCAAAGGCGCGGCCGGCTTGATACTCATGACTAGAGAGGCTGCGCTCACCTGGCCAGTTTGCAGATTTTAATAGCTGTTGCAGGCTCTGCGCCCACAGCGAAGGCAGTTGCCTTAAGGGCAACTGCTGCAAGGCTTGCTGCATCGCTTGCAGATCAGCACTCAGCCGTGGCAAGCGCAAGCCACGCTCCTGCTGCCTTGCAATAAAAGTAGCTAATCGCTGCAACGTAAGGTTAAGTGGCAGGTGAGCACGTATGCGTACATCGAGTAAAGCGCGGGTATCGGCCTCGTTGATACTGGCAGACCAGTATGGCCCCAGCAGCATGTTTGAAAAATCTTGCTGATTGATCTGGTACTGCCTGCTCGCTAACCTCAATAGATCAAGCGCGACAGCCACCAGTGGATTGCGTGATAAAGCCAATCCCAGCGAAAGATCATACAGTCGCTCCTGCTCGGCATAGGCTGGGGATAAAGTTTGGGGATGCAAGGTATCATCCAGCAATGCAATCAAGCACCCACGCAAATTCGCCAGCTCTGGCACCGCAATGCCGATGCGTGCTGCAGGGTTTGCTGCTAGCTTGTCTGCAACCCAGGCCACCGCTGCACGGCATTCTGCTTCGGAATCTGCCAGACCTGTTTTACTAACATTGGTGGGTGCTTCAGACAACAGGTGAGACCATTGCGCCACCACTACACCGCGTTCAGTCAAGGTATCGAGCAAGCGTTGTTCTTGCGGACTAATGCGGTCATATCCGGCAATGCTGATATGCGGTGGCAACTCAACCGCGCCTTTTGCAATCTGTGCGATCTGCCAATCCACGTAGCGGGTCGGTTCCATCCAGCCTGCGGTTTTACATTGCTTGCGGAACTCATTACGCCATTGCAGAAATTGAGTAGTTTCTTCGCTTTGCGGCAGGTGTGTATATGCGTTGTCAGCCCAAGCTGAGGCTATAGCAATATTCCACTCCTGTATCAAGCGATTAGCGTCCTGCGCAGCTTGCGCGAGACCGACACGATCAAACAAGACGGCGGTATCGCCTGTCAGGGTACGTTCGATCACCCGCTCCCATAACACGCGCTCCTGTGCACTATTCAGCACCATACGCGGCACTTCTTCCAGCGCGATCTGACCTTGCAGCAAAGCCTGCTCAATGACCTTAGCCAGCCATATATTCAATGTGAGCACCGGCAAAGGTTGCCATTGCATCATGCCCTGCGCACGCTGCCTGCGCGCATGTGCCAGGCTTACGCTTCGCGCCAACCTAGCGGTGGAACAGAGAATCAGAGTATCTTGCAATTCAGCCATTACTTAATCAAGGCTATGCCACTTTCAGTTTGCTCGCATGCAGCTTGTCGTAGGCAATCAACAATTGCTGATGCATTTTGCTGCCCTCAAAATTCTTGCCAAGTGTAGTCAGGCCAAAAAAGCGCTCGGCCATGTTGCCGGCCGGGTTCAGCAGCGCCATGGCTTTTTTGACCACATCGGCCCCATACAGATGTTGTAATGAGCCCAAGTAAGAAGCTGCGCCACCTTCCAGGTTAAGCATTGTTTCAATGCAGCGGTAAACGCGCAGGCGTGGCTCGCTCAGCTGGTTATAGTGCTTGAGCCAATCGCAGCCTTCCTGGATAGCATCTTTATCGCCAATCGCCAGCGCAAGCAGCGTTTTGAGCTCACCTACGCGCAAGTCCTTCCAGACTGAATCTGCATCTGGTGTAAGGCCGATAATCGTCACGATAGGCTTGTGATCGTCCAGCCCCAGCTCGTTAAAAATATCCAGCAACTGGCTGCACTCTTCTGCATTTAATTCGTGCAGGCGCAAGATAGCCGGCCTGAGCAGGTTGCCGACACTATTGTTCTCCCACTCCAGGTCATCAATCGGGTAAATCTCGGACATGCTGGGCACCAGGATGCGGCAGGCATAGACATTGAGATGGCTGAAATCTGCAATATAGATATCACGCTTCTCTGCATGAATCTTGTCCACACACCACTGACATTCCTCGGCACTGGTGCCGCCGAAATCCCAATCCACAAATTCAAAATCCGGCTTGTCGTTAAGGAAATTCCAGCTGATGACACCGCTGGAATCCACGAAATGGATTTCAATATTGGTGGAACTGGCGATTTCTTCCAGGTCAAAGCCCGGCTCCGGGAATCCACCCAGGGACTCCAACGCCCTGCCCTGCAACAGTTCGGTCAGTGATCTTTCAAGCGCCACTTCAAAGCGCGGATGCGCACCGAAGCTGGCAAAGCAGCCCTGATCCTTGGGATTGAGCAAAGTGACATTCATCACCGGATACTGACCACCCAATGAGGCATCTTTCACCAGTATGCCAAAACCGGCTTCACGCAAGCCCTTGATACCCGCCGCAATGCGTGGATATCGCGCGATCACTTCTTCCGGTACATCCGGCAGGCAGATGCCTTCGGCAATGATGCGAGCCTTGACGTCACGCTCAAAAATTTCTGACAAGGCCTGGGTGCGCGCTTCAGTCTGCGTATTGCCGGCTGACATACCGTTACTTACGTAAAGGTTGCCGATCACATTCACCGGGAACAACACGGTTGCATTGTCACGCTGGCGCACATAGGGAATGGCACAGATCCCGCGCTCGGCATTGCCGGAGTTGAGGTCGATCAGGGTGTTCGAATTGATGCTGCTCTCAGGATTATAGAAAGCATGCAGTTCAGGCGTCAGCAAGTGCGCTGGCCAGCTACCGTCAGCATTAGGCTGGAACCATTGTTCCTGCGGGTAATGCACATAGTCACGGCTGGCGATTTCCTCACCCAAGTAGAAGTGCGTCCAGAAATAATTAGTGCTCAGGCGCTCAAAATATTCACCCAGTGCACTTGCCCGTGAAGCAAGCTCACTGCCGCCCTTGCCATTGGAAAACATGATGGGGCAATCGCGGTCGCGGATATGCACCGACCAGATACCCTCGATTTCATTCAACCATGAACGCTCTTCGATATGAAAGCCCAGCCCAGTGAGCTTGGCCTGCATGGATTGAATGGAAAACTCAAGAGAGGCATCTTTGCCCGGGATAAAACTTTCTGTGGTGGTCATGTAAGACTTTCTGGGCAGCGCCGAATAATTGAAATGCAATACTGCATTCTAACATTCTCCATGGTCATTCTTGTCTTGTGCTCAGCAGCGTTTTGCATCGAATATCATGAAGAAAATTAGCACAATCACCGCTGGCCCCAGAGGTTAAAATAGATACATTGAAGAGGTGTAAAAGTATGGCAACTACAAAACCCATGGCTATTAATGATGAGAAGAACTACATCACGCCCGAAGGCTATGCCACGCTCAAAGCTGAGTTTGAGCAGTTATACAAGGTGGAGCGCCCAAGTGTAGTACGCGATGTTTCTTGGGCCGCCAGCAACGGCGATCGCAGCGAGAATGGCGATTACATCTATGGCAAAAAACGCCTGCGCCAGATTGACTCGCGTTGCCGCCACCTGATGAAACGTATGGACCTTGCCGTGATTGTCGACCCCGCCACCCAGCAAGAACTGGAGCGTGTGTTCTTTGGGGCATGGGTGACCTTGTACTCTATTCAAAATGATGGCGAGCTTAAGTACCGCATTGTTGGCAAGGACGAGATTGAACCAACCAAAGGCTATATCAGTTGGATCTCACCTATCGCCAAAGCCATGCTGGGCAAACAGATAGGTGACATCATTGCAGTCATCACCCCGGGCGGCGAAGAGCGCTACGAAATCTCAGAAGTGAATTATCACGCGCCCAAGGATGCTGATTGAATCAAAAGTGGGATATCTTCTGCAAAGTTATCGATAACTTCGGCGATATTGGCGTTTGTTGGCGATTAAGCAAACAATTGTCGAATGAGTATGAATTACAGGTACGCTTGTGGGTAGATGATTTAGCAATAGCGAAGAAGATTATTCCAGAGATAAATACCAGTCGGGCGAGCCAGCTGATTGAAAATGTTGAAATTTGCCAATGGCAGGAAGACTTTTCATCTTCCGTCACCTTCAACATCGAGGTAGCTGATGTTGTGATTGAGGCGTTTGCTTGTGAGTTACCGCCAAGCTATATCTCTGCAATGACAGAGAAAAAACCGGTATGGATTAATCTTGAATACCTCTCTGCAGAATCATGGATAGATGAATTTCATGCCAAAAACTCACGGCATCAGGCTACAGGCCTGGACAAGCATTTCTTTTTCCCCGGCTTTACCAAACAAACAGGCGGTCTGCTGAGGGAGAAAAACCTTATCGCTGAGCGCGATGCCTTTCAAGGCTCAAGCACTCAACAGCAGGCATTCTGGAACACCATTGGAGCTGATAAAAATGACTCCCTTGCAATCTCCCTATTCTGCTATCCACACGCCCCAATCGCATCTTTGCTTGAGTGCTTGAAAAGCTCATCCAGACCAGTGCTTTGTCTGATCCCGAAAAGCACTATCATCCTTGAAATATCCCGATTATTAGCGTTAAAGTCGATTAAAGTCGGCGAAAAAATCACTTATGGCAATTTAACAATACAAATCATTCCATTTTTATCACAGCAACAATACGACCAGCTACTATGGGCTTGCGATATTAATTTTGTGCGCGGTGAGGATAGCTGGGTGCGTGCAATTTGGGCGGCAAAACCCCTTATTTGGCAACCCTATTTTCAGCAGGAAGATACCCATATCGTGAAGCGCAATGCGTTTCTTGACAGCTACTATGGACCACCAGACACAGAGGCTAAGGCAGCAGCGCGTGCATGCCATCTTGACTGGTGCGGGCAACATTTTGATTTGCAACATTGGGAAGCGCTGCTGCAAAACATGAATGAGCTGCAGGCGTATCACGCAAGGCAGTCAATGCGACTAGCCCAACAGCCTGATCTTGCCGCTAAGCTGGTGAATTTTTGCGGAAATCGGTTATAATCACGCGCTTTGATTTAGCCTCTTTTAGCCAGTCACTTTTTAAACCACTTTTATTTAAGACAACGTCTTTAAACTTAAGACGACATAGTCGCAGGACATAATTATGAAAACAGCTCAGGAACTCCGCGTCGGTAACGTAATCATGATCGGCAACGATCCGCTGGTCGTGCAAAAAGCCGAATACAACAAATCAGGCCGCAGCTCAGCCGTGGTGAAGATGAAGTTCAAAAACTTGCTGACCGAAGCGCCAAGCGAGAACATCTATAAGGCTGATGATAAATTCGAAGTCGTGGTTCTGGAAAAGAAGGAAGTCACTTACTCCTATTTTGCAGACCCGCTATATGTATTCATGGACAGCGAATACAACCAGTTCGAAGTAGAAGCCGAGAACATGACGGACGCACTTAACTTCCTCGAAGACGGCATGGTCTGTGACGTCAAGTTTTATAACGACAAGGCAATTTCTGTAGAACTGCCAAACTCTGTAGTGCGTGAAATCACCTACACAGAACCAGCAGTTAAGGGTGATACTTCAGGCAAGGTAATGAAGCCAGCCAAGATAGCAACCGGCTTTGAATTACCGGTGCCATTATTCTGCGCTACTGGCGATAAAATCGAAATTGACACACGGACTCTTGAATACAGGAACCGCGTAAAATAAGTCAATGCCGTCATAAACTTGACATTAAAAAGGGAGATTAGCCTCCCTTTTTTATTGTCCTGCGCTTGTGAAAAGCTCAAAATAGAGTGATTGCAAAACAAGCATATGCACCCATGCAGTGCAAAATTTCACAAACCCCAGACTGATAGCGGCATACGGCATGCATTAATTTAATGCATGTATTTAATTTTCCGCACTAATTTGGCATCATGGTCCCGCCTCCTAATTGTGGCACGTCGATTGCTTATCTATAGCAGATACAGCCATTACACTTGAGAGAACCTAGCCCAACATTATGTCCAACAAGTTTGAAGAATTACCCCCGGAAACAATGCGCCAACGCCGCGCAATCCACTTAGGACTAACTAGCATATTGACCGAGACTGAAGCGACTGCAGCACTAGAAAGCTGGTCTACTTACTTTAGCGAATCCGGCTCGGTATTCAGCGGTCTCAATGCATTTGCCAGAGACATTTGCGATAGCTTTGGCAAAACAGGTCAACACCGTGAACTGGTTAAAGCGCTGAATCGCGCACTGCTCACCAAAGATAGCGGCACATCGAATAGCAGTGCTGCAAAAAAAGCAGAAAGGCCTTCACGCGCTATTCCCCGGCCTGATATTAGCGAAGCGCCTGCAGAACTTGCGATTGATGAAGAGGTTATTTCAACACCGGATTTTCAGACGTTTCAAGTGTTACTGCTTAACCTGCTCAGGCTTGTTGAAGAGAATCGAGATGATCTCAGATTCAGCGCGCACAGGTTCCTTGAAGAAGTGATTGAACATATGCCTTGGTCTGAGGCACAACAACAGCAGCTTATGTCATTGCTTGTGAACGGTAGCACTGTGCAAATACGCACCTATCGTGCAGATCAGCTTAAAGCATTTCTAAAGCATTTCCGCTCATGGATGGCAGACGAGTTAGGCAAAGCTGTTGCGAGCAACCTGCTTAAACAAGCGCTAATAGAGACCGAAGTTACAGCATTTGGCAGAAAATACTCGCCTAATAACTTTATATAAAAGCATTAAAACTGAATGGCATGGCTATTGCTCTTTTGTAATTGAATAGTTGAAATATTATTTTTTCAAGTTAAGAAGATTTTTGTGGTTAAGCTAATTTTTCTTGCAGTAAAGCTAAATTATTAAGTGAGGTAGAAAATGCGTTTATTAAATACGAGTTTTTGGGTTTGTGCGCTAGGCCTGGTCCTAATGACTGGCACTGCGCTTGCAGACACCCCTCAGCCACTTGATGCAGCAGCAAATGTGCAGGCAGAACAACCTGTTGCTACCCCGGTTGAGGCGCCAGCAGCAACACCGGCTATTGAGCCACCTAATACAGAAGTAGAAGCTGCTGAACCTCCCGAGGCACCTTCCGCCCCATATCTTGTGAAGTTCGACGAGATCAATTCGGGCGATACCGCATGGATGCTCTCAGCCACCGCCCTCGTATTGCTGATGACCATTCCCGGCCTGGTTCTGTTTTATGCGGGCATGGTGCGCAAGAAAAATGTGTTATCCACCGCGCTGCAGAGTTTTGCAATCTGCTGTCTGGTCAGCGTGATTTGGGTGCTGATAGGTTACAGCCTTGCATTCACCCCTAGCGATAGCCCTTTCATCGGCAGTCTGGATCGCGTCATGCTCTCCGGGCTTTCATATCTAAAGGAAACCAGCCAGCTTAGCGTAAGTCATCTGGCCCCAAGCATTCCAGAATCAGTCTTCATCATGTTCCAGATGACATTTGCCATCATTACACCTGCACTGATCGTCGGTGCATTTGCCGAGCGTATGCGATTTACTGCGATGCTCGTGTTTATGGGCTTATGGTCCATCTTTGTATACGCGCCAGTAGCGCACTGGGTATGGGAGCCATCAGGCTTCTTCGCTTCACAAGGCGTACTGGATTTCGCAGGCGGCACTGTCGTGCACATCAACGCTGGCGCCGCTGGCCTGGTATGCGCATACATGCTTGGACCTAGAGCTGGTTACGGCAAAGTACCTTTCGCCCCCTATAACCTGGTTTACACATTGGTTGGTGCTTCATTATTGTGGGTAGGTTGGTTCGGTTTCAATGCCGGCTCCGCGGTCGCCTCTGATGGCCGTGCTGGTATGGCCATGCTCGTTACGCAAACTGCTACCGCAGTTGCTGCATTGACCTGGATGTCCGTTGAGTGGATAGTCAAGAAACGTATCACTATGCTGGGATGCGCTTCCGGTGCAGTTGCAGGATTGGTTGCGATTACCCCAGCCTCCGGGTTTGTCGGGGTCTCGGGTGCATTAGCGATAGGCCTAGCCGCTGGCGTTGGATGCTACTGGGGCGCCACCGGGCTCAAACGCTTATTGGGTGCAGATGATGCCCTTGATGTATTCGGCATTCACGGTGTGGGTGGTCTCATAGGCGCGATCCTCACCGGTGTATTCGTAGATAAGGCAATCAGTGGTGCAGAAGGCAGCGTCATACTACAAACGGTGGCCGCTTTTGGCACCCTGATTTACAGCGCAATTGTGACGCTTATTTTGTTGTTCATCGTTGATTACGCAATTGGCCTGCGTGTTGATTCTGAAGAAGAACATGATGGTCTTGATCTGACACAACATGCAGAAAGGGTGCTGTAATGAGCGAGACTGAAAAAACCTCTGTTGCAGCGCTTATTAGCGTGATCTTACGCCGAAAAATCAACCGCGTAATTGACGTGAAATGGCTGGTGAAAAATCCGGAGTATGCGCGCGAGATTATCAATATTTCGCGCGAGCTGGATTTGTCCGATCTGAATGACTATGCCTCCCACCTGGAGAACCTGATGTTTGGTAGCGTGACAGCAAGTGCTGTCAAACCCAAACCAGTTGATGAAGAAATACCCAAGAATCCAGCTCAGATTGATGGTGGCAATGATGAAGATAATGTAGGGGAAATTGACCCTAGCAAATATGTAGGCTCACTACGCTAAGGCTCTTTACGGTAAGGCACACTAATCCCTTCCAGCTCAAACCATCACTGGGCATCCCATCGGTTGCCCAGTTTATCCTTTAAAACCCGCTTTGCTCCCAATCCTGCCCATGTAGCAATGAGCTACCTGACCTTTATCTTTTAACTGCAATTTTTGTTAATTACATCTGCAGCTACCTAAATTTGCATGCAACTTTCCGTATTACCTTCTTGATTAATTCCAAAATAAAAATTTAATTTAATTTAAAATCATTAAGTTATGAATTAACTCCACCCCAATAAGTCGCTGGCACAGCGGTTGCAAACTATACCCTCTAAGAAGCTCGCCAACATTCATAGGCAGCAATAAGTGTTATCTAAAGGGGTATGGTTTGAAGGTTTTTACATCTAGCAAAATACAGCGCAAGCAGGATTCATTTAAGGTTTCATTTCCAGTGGTCATCGGGATCATCGCCTTGGTACTCTGGTTAGGCTTGCGCCTGGTGTTATGGGCAGACGTCGGTATCTCCAAGATTACGATTGAACAGACACTCACCGCCTTCGCTTTTGGTACATGGTTTGATGTTTGGGCACTAGCCTATTTAAGCAGTCCATTGCTGCTTGCTGTAGCCCTCTTTCCTGATAAATGGCGCGCTAGCCGCCCAGTGCATATTGCACGCTGGGGATTCACATGGCTGGTGACAGCAGCGCTGTTATTCGGAGTGGTTGCTGAATATATTTTCTGGCAGGAGTTCACCACGCGGTTCAACTTTATCGCAGTGGATTACCTGATATATACCAATGAGGTTATCGGCAATATCCGTGAATCCTACCCGGTACCATTAATCCTTTCAATCATCGCTGCAACCGCTTGCTTGTTGGTCTGGGCTTTGTCACGAAGAATTGAATTCGATAATCAGCCTCACAGCTTCAGGCATCGCGCGCTACTGCTAGGCAGCGCATTGATACTGCCTATGCTGAGCATGGTTGTCGCTAATGTCGACCAAATGCAGAAAACGACCAATGCCTATGCCAATGAGCTTTCCGGCAATGGCCTGTTTAGCTTGGCAGCCGCGATGCGCCGCAATGAGCTGGACTACGACCAATTCTATAAAACCATTCCACAGCGACAGGCCGATGAGACATTAGAGAAGCTGGATGTAGCTAGGCTACCGCTGTCTGAGGCCCTCATCAAGGCCGAGGTCGTAGACAAACATGAGCCGGAAGAGATAGGCAGGTTTAGCAGGCGCCCTAAAAATATCATCCTGATTACGGTAGAAAGCCTGTCGGCTGAATATCTGGGAAGCTATGGCGGCCAAGAGAGACTCACCCCCAACCTGGACAGGATTGCTGCACAAGGCCTGAAATTTGAACATCTATTTGCAACAGGCACCCGCACGGTACGTGGCCTGGACGCGCTGAGCCTGGGTATTCCACCTATTCCCGGTCAAGCGATTATCCATAGACCCGATAACGAACACCTTGCCACCGTTGGGGAGTTTCTGGAAGCACAGGGCTTTGCTACCTACTTTATCTATGGTGGTTATGGCTATTTCGACAACATGAATTCCTATTTCAAGGCCAATGATTACAACGTCATTGACCGTACTGATTTTGACAAAAGCGAGATCGCGTCAGAAAACGTATGGGGAGTTGCCGATGAAAGTTTATTCAACCACACGTTGAAAGTACTAGATCAGGAGCAAGCGCAGCCGCAGGCTCAGCAGAAACCATTTTTCGTGCAGCTCATGACCACCAGCAACCACCGCCCTTTCAGCTACCCTGAAAGCCGCATTGACTTACCCCAGGGCCATCGTCCTGGCGCAGTCAAATATACCGATTACGCGATAGGTAAATTCATTGAGGATGCCAAAAGCAAGCCCTGGTTCAAGGACACCCTATTCGTAATCGTGGCAGATCATTGCGCCTCGGTTGCAGGCAAAACGCAGCTGCCAGTCGCTAAGTACCATATCCCGCTGATTTTTTATGCGCCGGATATGCTCAAGCCCGGCACCTACAATCGCATGGCGAGCCAGATCGATATACCGCCCACCCTGCTTGATTTATTGGGCGCCAGTGGCGATAACCATTTCTTTGGACAGTCATTATTCGAATCCGAAAAAGAGCCGGCACGCGCATTTATCAGCAATTACCAGGAGCTAGGCTATTACAAGAGCGACCAGCTGATAGTGTTATCCCCCAAGAAAAAAATACAGGCTTTCAAGGTAGACCCAGTCACGCTTGAGTCCGAACCAACCGCTGTCAATCCCGTGCTATTACAAGAGGCAATTGCCTACTACCAGACTGCCTCACGCTCTTTCAAGCAAGGTGCATTGAAAGAGTATGCTGACAGCAATGCCTATAGAACCAAGCAATACCTAAGCGCGAATACACTTAAAAGCCGTTCATGATGCGCATGAACGAGAGTGCCACTAAGAATCCCACCGGGAATTCGGCTGACACTGTTGCAATGCGCCCTATTCTCCGCATTGCAGCGATTGCGCTGCTGGTTTCACTCATATTTATCCTGTGGCTCAATAGCTACAGCGATATCGATGTGCGTCTGGCGGACTATTTTTATGACCGGCGACTGCACACGTTTCCGTGGAAAGAAAGCTGGTTTGCCAAGGTCTTCATGCATGCGTGGATCAAGTATGGCCTGATCGCCGCGGCAATAGGCACCATCGTACTATGCTTGATTGACCTGATACATCCCATAGCTAGTATCAATCCTTATTATCGGGTGAGACTTCGCTTACTGGCATGTTCTTCCGCGCTAGTTCCTGCTGCAGTCAGCCTGATGAAAAGTCGATCTGCATTACATTGCCCGTGGGACATAGACCGCTACGGCGGCAACATGCCTTATTTGCGGCTACTTGATGCGGTGCCAGCGCATTTCCAGGCAGGCCACTGCTTTCCTGCAGGGCATGCAACCAGTGGCTTGTGGCTGGCAGCCCTGGCTGTGTTCTGGCTACCACATCATCCGCGCAAGGCCGCCCTGGTGTATGTGTTAGGTCTTGGTGTCGGCCTGCTACTCGGATGGGTTCAGCAAATGCGTGGTGCGCATTTTTTAAGTCATACACTCATGTCGGCATGGATTGCTACCCTGGTCATTACCTTGCTGACCTGGCTAATGCTGGGCAGAACTAAACAAGGCTAAGCACGAGCAACTATCATTTAATGGGCAAAAATGCTCAAATACGGCATGCATAATGCCACGACAACATTCAGCGCCATACTGACCACTGAACAAACCTCCGAGGCTGATCGCCTCACTACGCAATCCGGAATTTCGGCCAACCAGCTCATGGCCAATGCCGGGCTGGCGGTAGCAAAAGCAATAGAGCAACGCTGGTCACCGCGGCGCGTAACCGTACTCTGCGGCCCTGGCAACAATGGTGGAGATGGCTTTGTCGTCGCCAACCTGCTGGCTGCGGAAGGCTGGCCTGTACATGTGGCATTGCTTGGAGAACGTGAAAACTTGCAAGGTGAAGCACGCTACCATGCCGATCAATGGCAGGCTGTGATAGGGTCAGTCTCATTAGCGGCACTGGAAAACGCTGAACTGGTGGTAGATGCATTGTTTGGTGCGGGCCTGACGCGCGCCTTGCAAGGCGAAGCAGCGGCCACCTTGCAAGCAGCTTCGCAGATGGGCATACCCATAGTCGCCATTGATGTTCCAAGCGGCCTGATGGGTAATACCGGTGAGGCGCTTGGCGCAGTTGCCAGCACGCTCACGGTGACTTTTTTCTGCAAAAAACCAGCGCATCTCTTGCAGCCTGGGCGCCAGCTTTGTGGTGAAGTGATCGTTGCGGATATTGGTATCAAGGCTGATGTTCTGGAACAAATAAACCCCACCCTCTTTGAAAACCATCCCTCACTCTGGCAAGAACAACTGCCAAAGCTTACAGAGTCCAGCCACAAATATACGCGTGGGCATGCCCTGATCTATGGTGGCTACCCGTTAACAGGTGCAGCACGGCTTGCGGCGCGTGGTGCCGCAAGGGCTGGTGCCGGGCTCACCACGATTGCCGTTCCTGAGATTGCATTCCCGGTCTATGCTGCTGCCCTCACCAGCATCATGGTCGCACCGATTGCCAAGGCAGAAGACTTTGAGCGCCTGCTCAACGATAAGCGCATTACGGCCTACCTGGTTGGTCCGGGTGCCGGTAATGATGAGGCTGCATTGCAGCGAACGCGGCAAAGAACACTATCCATGCTGGCTACTGGCCAGGCCATCGTCATTGATGCTGATGCCATCACTGCGTTCAGCAATCATCTCCCTACTTTGAAAAGCGCCATTAAAGGCCCATGCGTCATGACGCCACATGAGGGTGAGTTCAGCAGACTATTTGACCATCTGATTATCGGTAAGCAAGACAAACTCACACGCGCGCGACTGGCTGCTCAGGAAAGTGGCGCCATTGTTGTGCTCAAGGGCAGCGATACCGTCATCGCCGCACCGGATGGGCGTGCCATCATCAATAGCAACAGCCCGCCGACGCTTGCAACCGCTGGTTCCGGGGATGTACTAAGTGGCGTGATTCTAGGGCTGCTTGCGCAAGGTATGGAGCCGTTTATGGCGGCCGCTGCCGGGGTCTGGCTGCATGGCGAGGCCGCCAATGAATTCGGGCCAGGATTGATTGCTGAGGACTTGCCAGAGATGTTGCCAAGTGTGCTGGCGAAACTGCTATAAGGCCAGCTCTGGCTTTAGTTTTGGTAAGAGTTCAAATTGAGAAAATATGAGCACTGTAGGCATTGAGCCTCACGTATAAGCCATTCTGCTGCATATCATCATGCTCACGCACATAGCGTTCGCCATTGAGTAAATCCTGCAACTCGTATTCCTTGGCGCTTGCCAACTCCTCTGCGATAAACACCCGCCCTTGCGCCACATGTTCCGACAGATTGACCAGCACCAGCCGGTAACCTTCAGGTGAAAGCCAGCGATAGGCAATCAGGTTTTCGTTGCTATGATCGGTATCCGCATGTACATCCAGCAACCTCCATTCTCCTTGGTGAAAGCACTCATCGCTAGCGATACACAAAGTTTTCTCATACATTTTTAACAGCGCGGCATCCTGCTTCTCAGGTGCCGCTGCATTGAGTGGCATTGGCAGATGGATAGACCGTCCCTCGAACTGTCCCTGATGGAAAAAACGCAGCCCGGGCAAGGTGGCAATCAAGGCGGCAAAAGCCTCCAGGGTATAAGCACCGAACACTGAAGCGCTGCGTGGCTCGTCGTGATTCTCCAGGAAGCGTGCCATGCGCCCCTGATAAGCCACTTCCGCTGTCAAATGGGCCCTCACCTCGCGTGCCGGGGAATGGCACAGCCTGTCATACAGGCGCTTGTCGTAGGTATAACTGAAGCCCAAATCCTGCAGTTGATGCTCCATATCCCAGTACACCTCCGCCATCCAGATGAAATCGGGCGGCAAGGCCGCAATCGCATCCTGCCAGAAATGAGTAGTCAGGGCTGGGCGTTGTAGTAGCAGGTGCTGCCAAGTTTTGCCGAAAATATCATTGAGCACCAGCATCGCCATATCACAACGCAGGCCATCGCAATGCCTGGCAATATTGCGTAGTACCTCGATCAAGGCGGAACGCGCTTCCGCACTATAAAAATCCAGCTGGGCAGTATCTGCCCATGGCGCAAAGTAAGGATCGCGCCCACGCGCCACATAGTAAGCGGGCGAGTTTTCAGGTTCTATCAAATGATAAGCACTGGGCTCGCGGTGAAAATCGCCTTCAGTACCGCGTAAAAAATACTCGGGGTGGCTGTATATCCAGTGGTGGTCGGGCCCGGTATGGTTGGGCACAAAATCCAGGATTAGTCGCATACCACGCGCATGCAGTTTGGCACGCACCGCATCCAACTGTTTCCAGTCGCCGATATGCGCATCGGGCTGGTAATCAGAAATCGAAAAAGGCGAACCAACGACATTCTCTATCGTCCATCCCGGCAACGCATGGTCAAAACCCTTGAAGGCATTAGCATCTGTGCGGAATATATGGCGCCCGGCATGGCTGCGCTGCCAGATGCCCATCAGGTAAACAATATCGAAGCCCAGCGACTGGATATGATCCCATTCGGCATCCGGCACGTCGGCCAGTTTGATTTGATACCCGGCTTTAGCTGATAAGGCATCGAGCCATGCCCAAGTGTTGATCTGATACAGGTGAGGGTGTTGCTTAAGCGTGGATTGAGTGGCAGGCAGTTTACTTAGACCCGCACTATTGGAACGATCATGATCAGCCATCACATTCTCCCCGTTTGTAATACTTATTTTTATATGTGTGTTTTTAATTGCTTCCTCATCATATCCCTAAGCAATCAGCTTGGTAAGTCTCAGATACCTTGCTGACTATCTGGATCAAACTCCATCACTCCAAAAAATTACTCTAACTTGCAAATTACATAAAGCGAAAATAAACAGACATATAGATTTTTTAATACAAAAAATATCTATATGTTGTGTTTTTAGTGGAGACAAAACGCAATTCTTACGTTATATTAAATGCACTACGGTTCTGAATTTCTTCTTCTTGAAGTTCGGATAATAGGGAATCCGGTGACAGGCGAAGTAATGAAATCGCTTGAATTCCGGGGCTGCCCCCGCAACTGTAATCGGTGAGTTTGTTGCCAACCGAAATGGTCACTGAAGCTTGAATATCAAGGTATTCAAGTTTTGGGAAGGCCGGCAACAAACGCATGCTTGTGCCAGTAAATATTAAACACAAGCAAAAACCGAGAGCCAGGAGACCTGCCGTTAGCAATCTTTGCTGTTGAATCCAGATATTGAGTCAACACAGGATTATTTTTCGTAACGTTTGAGGCGGGGTGTCCTCGGCAGATGGAAGGTGCATTTCTTTATGCAGCTTCCGCCATGCTGGTCTTTATGACTGGTGCAGATTTTCAAGGCAGTCTCAACACGCCTGAGATTTTTGTGCTTCATAACTGCGATTCCCGTCCCTTCACAGGGAGTTTTAAATGGATGACATACAAGTAGCAACGCCCACTGTGGCACATTCAGCATTTCATCAGTCTTTACCAAACACACCAACCTTGCAGGTAATCCGCCGTAATGGCGCAGCCGTAGTATTCAATGCTGAAAAAATCTCCATCGCGTTGAGCAAGGCATTCCTGTCTGTAGAAAATAGCCAGGCCACTCTATCCACCCGCATGCGCGAACAAGTCGCCACACTCACCCAGGTGGTAGTCACGGCAGTCATGCGCCGCCTGCCAGCTGGCGGTGCCGTGCATATCGAAGACATCCAGGATCAGGTCGAACTGGCGCTCATGCGCTCCGGTGAGCATGACGTGGCCCGTGCTTATGTGCTGTATCGTGAGAAGCGCTCTGCCGAGCGCGCCAGCCAGCCTCATGATGCACCGCAGCTGCAGGTCAATATCAATGGTAAAAGCGAGCCACTGGATGTCGCCAAACTGACTGCCATGGTAGCCGAGGCCTGCCTGGATTTAGGCTCAGTTGTCGATCCAAAAACCGTTGTCGAACAAGCGGTACGCGATTGTTACGATGGCATTCCATTTAATGAAGTACGCCGGGCGCTGGTATTGTCATCACGCAGCCTGATCGAACGTGAGCCAGCCTACAACTACGTTACGGCACGTTTGCTGCTCGACACAGTTCGCACAGAAGTGCTGGGTGAAAACGTCAACCATGCTGCCATGCAGACACGCTATGCCGAGTATTTCCCGCAATATATCAAGCTGGGTATTGAGGCAGAGCTGCTGGATAAACGCCTGGCGCAGTTTGACCTGGATAAGCTGAGTAAGGCATTTGTTGCCGACCGCGATTTCCAGTTCGGTTACCTCGGCCTGCAAACCCTGTATGACCGCTACTTTCTGCATATTGAAGAGCGCCGCATCGAGCTGCCACAGATTTTCTTCATGCGCGTGGCTATGGGCCTGGCGATCAACGAGATAGACCGCGAAGACCGCGCTATCCAGTTCTACAACGTGCTATCCACCTTTGATTTCATGAGCTCCACGCCAACGCTATTCAACAGCGGAACCCTGCACTCCCAGCTTTCATCCTGCTACCTGACTACAGTTAGCGACGATCTTGATGGCATCTACCAGGCTATCAAGGAAAATGCGTTGCTGCAGAAATATGCAGGCGGTCTCGGCAATGACTGGACACCGGTGCGCGCACTCGGCTCACGCATCAAGGGTACCAACGGCAAGAGCCAGGGCGTGATTCCTTTCCTCAAGGTCGTGAACGACACAGCCGTGGCAGTGAACCAGGGTGGCAAGCGCAAAGGCGCGGTGTGCGGCTACCTGGAAACCTGGCACCTCGATATCGAGGAGTTCCTCGACCTGCGCAAAAATACCGGTGACGACCGCCGCCGCACGCATGACATGAATACCGCCCACTGGATCCCTGACCTGTTCATGCGCCGCGCCAGCGAGAATGGCGAATGGACATTGTTCTCCCCTTCCGACGTCCCTGATTTGCATGACCTGTATGGCCAGGCATTTGAAGCAGCCTATGTGGAATACGAACGCCAGGCTGATCGCGGTGAGATCAAGCTCTTCAAGCGCGTTTCCGCCACCCAGATGTGGCGCAAGATGCTCTCCATGCTGTTCGAGACCGGCCATCCATGGATCACCTTCAAGGACCCATGCAATATCCGTTCGCCACAACAGCATGTGGGCGTCGTGCACAGCTCCAATTTGTGTACCGAGATCACACTCAATACCTCGGCCACCGAGATCGCCGTGTGCAACCTGGGCTCCGTCAACCTGATGGCACATTTGAAAGAGGTGAACGGCAAGCTGGAACTGGATAAATCCAAGCTGGAAGCCACTATCAACGTCGCCATGCGCATGCTGGATAACGTAGTTGATATCAATTTCTACGCCGTTGGCCATGCACGTAATTCCAACTACCGCCACCGCCCGGTCGGCATGGGCATCATGGGTTTCCAGGATGCATTGCATGCCATGCGCATCCCTTATGCATCACAGGAAGCGGTCGAGTTCGCCGACCAGGCTATGGAAGCAATTTGTTTCTGCGCTTACTGGGCCTCAACGAACCTGGCTGAAGAGCGTGGTGCTTACTCCAGCTTTAAGGGCAGCCTGTGGGATCAGGGCATTTTGCCGCTGGATACGCTGGCACTGCTGAAGCAGGAACGCGGTGGTTACGTGGAGGTGAATCTCGATAGCGAACTGGATTGGGATAGCCTGCGCGCCCGCATTAAAGCCGTCGGCATGCGTAACTCCAATTGCGTGGCGATTGCGCCAACAGCGACCATTTCCAATATCGTCGGTGTCGCCGCCAGCATTGAGCCGGAATACCAGAACCTGTATGTGAAATCCAACCTTTCAGGCGAATTCACTGTAGTCAACGAAGCCCTGGTGAGTGAGCTGAAAGCGCTCGGTCTATGGGACGAAGTGATGATTGCCGACATCAAGTATTACGACGGTTCAGTGAAGTCCATCGAGCGGATTCCCACCGAGATTAAGGCACTCTACGCCACTGCATTTGAGGTCGACCCCACCTGGCTGGTTGAAGCCGCAGCACGCCGCCAGAAATGGATAGACCAAGCGCAATCGCTCAACCTGTATTTCGCAGTGCCATCCGGCAAGAAGCTCAACGATACCTACATGCTGGCATGGCAGCGTGGCCTGAAAACCACCTACTACCTGCGTTCACTGGGGGCTACTGCAGCCGAGAAATCGACTGGTACTGGTGGTGAGCTTAACTCGGTTTCATCCGTCATGCCGGAGGTGGAGCTACCACCTAAACAGTGTCTGATTGATGATCCCGGTTGTGAGTCTTGCCAGTAAACAAAATCACAAATTTCGTCGCGATACGACTTTGCTCAGCAATTTTTATCGCTTAGAACTTTGTAATTTTTTGCCAGACATTAAGTTAAAGGAAAAAACATGCTGTCATTTGAAGACGAAGTATTTGTAGAAGAAACACCCGCAGCACCAATCGCAATTACACCAAAACCAGCCATACCGTTTGCCGCCAACCAGCCCTCGGTCTCCGGCCGCGTTAATGCCAGCGATAAGCGCGTCATCAACGGCCAGACTGACGTGAATCAGCTGGTGCCGTTCAAGTACCACTGGGCCTGGGACAAATACCTGGCTGGTTGCGCCAACCATTGGATGCCGCAGGAAGTCTCTATGAGCCGCGATATCGCGCAGTGGAAAGACAGCACCGTGCTCACCGAGGACGAGCGTCTCATCGTCAAGCGTAATCTGGGCTTTTTCACCACGGCAGATTCACTCGCCGCGAACAATATTGTGCTTGGCACCTACCGTCATATCACCGCGCCGGAATGCCGCCAGTACTTGCTGCGCCAGGGCTTTGAAGAGGCCATCCACACCCATGCCTACCAGTACATTGTGGAAAGCCTGGGCCTGGATGAAAGCGAGATATTCAACGCCTATCAGGAAGTCGCCAGCATCAAGGACAAAGACGATTTCCTCATCCCCTTTATCAACACGCTCACAGACCCTGAGTTCAAGACCGGCACCATGCAAACAGATCAGCAGCTACTGCGCTCATTGATCGTGTTTGCCTGCATCATGGAAGGCCTGTTTTTCTATGTCGGCTTTGTGCAGATTCTTGCCCTGGGCCGCCAGAACAAGATGCAGGGCGCTGCCGAGCAATACCAGTACATCCTGCGTGATGAGTCACTGCACTGCAATTTCGGCGTAGACCTCATCAACACCATTAAGCTGGAAAACCCGCACCTATGGACTGCCGAGTTCCGTGAGGAAATAAAGACGCTGATGCAGCAAGGCGTCGAGCTGGAATACCGCTATGCCGAAGCCACCATGCCACGTGGCGTGCTAGGCCTCAATGCCAGCATGTTCAAGGAATACCTGCGCTTCATCGCCAATCGCCGTTGCCAGCAGATCGGCCTGGACGTGCTATATCCTGGTGCGACCAATCCATTCCCATGGATGAGCGAAATGATGGACTTGAAGAAAGAGAAAAACTTCTTTGAAACGCGGGTAACGGAGTATCAAACTGGGGGGGCATTAAGCTGGGACTAACTAGATCGAAAGAATCAACACTATGAAACAAAAAAGGCTACCCAAATTGGTAGCCTTTTTTGTTTATTGGTGGAGCCGGGGGGAATCGAACCCCCGTCCGCAAGCCCTCCACAGACAGTTCTACATACTTAGCCTGGTTGTTTAGTTTGATCTTGCATGCACCAACCGACAAGCGACTGCAAGACGAGCTACCTTGGATTTAATGAGGTGCTAAGTAACCCAACACTTCACGTATCCCGTGTATATGACGCTGCGATGGTTTTAAGGCCACCCACCCCACGGGAGAGATGGTGCAGCGTCCAGCCGGATTTAAGCGGCTAGAGCGTAAGTTTCGTCGTTTGCGACTATACTTTTTTCAGTTGTATTTACGAGGTAGCTGATCCTCGGTATGCCCTGCACTGCTTTGCAACCCACGTCGAAACCTGGTCAGCCCCAAAACAGAATTACTATTATACGCTTTATATAAGGACGAATTAATTAATTACAAGGTTACTTGTTATGCGCTCGCATGATGCGACCTTTTTCGCGCTCCCAATCACGGGCTTTTTCGGTATCGCGCTTATCGTGCTGTTTTTTACCTTTAGCTAGTCCGATTTGAATCTTGATCCTGCCTTTAGAAAAATGCATATCAAGTGGAACGAGTGTATAACCGGCACGCTCTACCTTACCAATCAACTTTGCAATTTCTTCATTATGTAACAATAACTTACGCGTACGTATAGCATCAGGGCGCACATGGGTAGAAGCGGCTCCTAAAGGAGTTACATGACAACCTATGAGGAAGATTTCACCACGCTGAATAATGACATAGGCTTCTTTAATATTGATACGGTTATCGCGAATAGCTTTGACTTCCCATCCTTCAAGCACAATACCTGCTTCGTATTTCTCTTCGATGAAGTAATCAAAAAACGCTTTTTTATTCTGGGCGATGCTCATAAAAACTGAATATTCTTAGCAAATGACTTAAAATTGTATTTTACTCTACTTCATCATGGAGTATCAGCGAGCTAATAAACTCTATGAAGATTCAGCATGGCTAAAGTACAAAAAACAGTTCTGATTAATCATTCTGCAAAACGCATGTATGCACTTGTGGATGACGTAAAGAAATATCCTGAATTCCTGCCTTGGTGTGGTGGAGTCGACCTGCTTAAACAAGATGAGCAAACTACAATCGCTACATTACATATTGCTTATCATGGTTTGCATCAAAAATTTACGACTGAAAATCACAAGACCTATCCCAGTGAAATGGAAATCAGATTAAAAGACGGTCCGTTCAAACATCTTGAAGGGATATGGCGATTCATAGAACTCAATGAACACGCATGTAAAATCGAATTTATGCTGAGTTATGAATTTGCGAATAGCTTCTTGGAAAAAATCATTGCGCCAGTATTTAGTCATATTGCCAATACATTTGTAGATGGCTTTGTAGGTCGTGCGGATGCTGTTTACAAAGACTAGTTAAGATGTCGAACAAGAAAATTATTGTAGAGATAGCTTATGCCTCTCCAAAAGAACATTTGGTTTTATCCATCAAAACTTATGAAGGTATAACGATTGAACAGGCTGTTAAAGATTCAGGAATACTTTCAAAATTCCCAGAAATTGATTTAAGTATTAATAAATTAGGCATCTTTGGAAAATTAGCAAAATTAAATAATGCCTTAAAACATTTGGACCGCGTTGAAATTTATCGGAGTTTGCGCGCAGATCCTAAAGCAATTCGAAAACACCGCGCAAAATCCAAACCATAAAAGTAACCTTTTAGTACCTAGCTCCCACAATATTTTTCTACATCCGCTTGTGCAGCCCCTTTTGCAGATGCAATGTCAGCATCACTTAAGTACTCTCGTTCACCTTTTTCGTTAATTCGAGTCATCCTGCCGCCTGCTGTGTAAGTAGTTAATTGATTTTGAGCAGTTTTACAATTTTCTTGTTTGATTTTTTCTGACTCAGCTTTTGCGTAATCAGCTTTTTTCTTTTCTTCAGCATCTTTAGCACGTTTGGCAGCCTCTTCTTGTTTGGTTTGAGGCATCACTTCTTTACCGCCTGCTTTATCCATTTCTTTTTGTTTGTTTGCTGCTACTGTCGCATCTCCTTCAACTGGAGCTAAAGGAGGCTGACCTGTAGGCCGTGGAATTTTCTTACCGTATAAAGACTCTGTTTGCATGTTGGAAGGTGGCGGCACATCGCTATAACGCACTTTACCGTCTTTATCTTTCCATTTATAAATTTCCGCATTTACCGCTAATGGCAACACTACTAAACATAACAATATAATTCGTAATTTCATTATTAACTCCCAAATTCTTAACAAGGTTTTAATCAACTTATCAAGTTAAATGCATATCAGTTAGATTTTCAAACAATTTATTGTTGGATTGGTTTATTCGAATTAAGGTAATCCCGTGAATATTTATCTTAAAGTTTTTTTTTTAGGTTTTATTAATATGTCTTATTTAACGCTAAATTTTTGGCATCCGCAATGGTAAAAGGTGTAAAGAGAGACGACTAGATAATCCATTCGAAATCAGAAATGATGTTTATATCCATAAAAGATGATTATCAATTAGCTAGTTTAAGGCTCATAAAAATCAGCCGAATTTTAATTACGATTTGATAGTTAACGCTTTTCACGCTTTGATTTCTAACGAACACTCGCGTCTTTACGTCGAAATCTGTATAATTTCGTTTTGGAAATTAAGGATTTCACATGCGTTTGTTGCAACAAGCCCTCACTTTCGACGATGTATTATTAGTTCCCGCATACTCAAATGTGCTCCCTCGCGAAGTTTCCCTCGCTACCCAACTGACCCGCAATATCCAGCTAAACATACCTTTGCTGTCTGCCGCTATGGACACGGTGACTGAAGCGCCTCTTGCTATTGCATTGGCTCAAGAAGGTGGTTTAGGCTTTATTCATAAGAACATGACTGCGATCAAGCAGGCAGCGCATGTAGCTAGAGTAAAACGTTTTGAGTCCGGCGTTGTGAATGATCCGATTACCATTCAAAGCCACATGACGGTACGTAACGTGATTGAACTCACGCAAATGCACAAAATCTCAGGCTTACCAGTGGTCGACGACGGCAAAGTGGTTGGCATTGTGACCAATCGTGACTTACGCTTTGAAACCAACCTAGATCAGCCTATCAAAAACATCATGACGCCACGCGACAGGCTTGTTACCGTACGTGAAGGCGCCGCAAAAGAAGATGTGATTCGCCTATTGCATCAACATCGTCTTGAACGCGTATTGGTGATTGATGATGCAGATACCCTTAAAGGGCTTATCACTGTTAAAGACATCCAGAAATCAACAGACCACCCGAACGCCTGTAAAGATAATCAAGGCAGATTGCGCGTTGGCGCTGCAGTTGGTGTTGGCGATGGTACTGAAGAACGCGTTGCAGCACTTGCAGAAGCCGGTGTAGACGTGATTGTGGTGGATACCGCGCATGGACATTCTCAAGGTGTATTAGACCGTGTTACATGGGTTAAGAAAAATTTCCCGCATATTGAACTCATTGGCGGCAACATCGCTACTGCCGGCGCCGCTTTAGCACTAGTTGACGCAGGTGCAGATGGCGTTAAAGTAGGTATTGGTCCAGGCTCTATTTGTACGACGCGTATCGTCGCTGGTGTGGGCGTTCCGCAAATCTCTGCGATTGCGAATGTGGAAAAAGCATTAGCAGGCACTGGCATACCATTCATCGCAGATGGCGGCATCCGCTTCTCCGGGGATATCTCAAAAGCGATCGCTGCAGGCGCATACAGTGTAATGCTTGGCGGTATGTTCGCTGGCACTGAAGAAGCGCCGGGTGAGATTGAACTCTACCAAGGCCGTTCATATAAATCTTACCGCGGTATGGGCTCTATCGGCGCCATGCAAAAAGGTTCTTCTGATCGTTACTTCCAAGACAATAACGGCAATGCTGATAAATTAGTACCGGAAGGTATTGAAGGCCGCGTGCCTTATAAAGGTAGCGTGTTGGCAGTAATCCACCAGCTAATGGGCGGTCTACGTGCTTCTATGGGCTACGTTGGCGCAAGCACCATTACAGAAATGCGTGAGCAAGCTGAATTTGTACAAATTACTTCTGCTGGCATGCGTGAATCGCATGTGCATGACGTACAGATTACCAAAGAAGCTCCTAATTACCGTATTGATTAATAATAATATTTTGCAGAACGCGATTGCTTACACAAGCACCGTGTTCTGCATTTCTTTTTTTGTGATTCACGATATCTAAACTCTATGTCCCACTCAAAAATCCTTATTCTCGATTTCGGCTCACAAGTCACCCAACTGATCGCACGTCGCGTACGCGAAGCCCATGTGTACTGTGAGATTCACTCTTGCGATGTTACAGATGAGTTTGTCCGCAATTTCGGGGCCGATGGCATTGTATTATCTGGCAGCCATGCCAGTGTCTACGAAGAAGAAACAGATAAAGCGCCACAAGCGGTATTTGAGCTAGGTGTGCCAGTCTTGGGTATTTGTTATGGTATGCAAACGATGGCGCAGCAATTAGGCGGCAAGGTAGAAGCCGGTACCAAGCGAGAATTCGGTTTTGCCGAAGTCCGCGCTCGCGGTCATTCAGCATTCTTTAAGGATATTCAGGATCGCAGCAATACTGAAGGTCACGGCTTATTGGAAGTATGGATGAGCCACGGTGATAAAGTCACAGAATTACCAGCAGGCTTTAAAGTCATTGCTAGCAATGACACGACGCCAATCGCCGCGATGGCAGATGAAGAGCGCAAATTTTACGCCGTACAGTTCCATCCTGAAGTGACGCATACCAAACAAGGCCAGGCGATGTTAAATCGTTTTGTGCTGGATATCTGCGGTGCAAAACCGGATTGGGTGATGGGTGATTATATTGAAGAAGCCGTTGCCAAAATTAAGGCGCGAGTGGGCGATGAAGAAGTAATCCTTGGCTTATCTGGCGGCGTAGATTCTAGCGTTGCAGCAGCATTGATTCACCGTGCCATTGGTGACCAACTGACTTGTGTATTCGTAGATCATGGCTTGCTGCGCCTCAATGAAGGAAAAATGGTCATGGAAATGTTTGCCGGCCGTTTGCATGTGAAAGTGGTCCATGTGGATGCGACTGAACAATTCATGGGTCATTTAGAAGATGTTTCTGATCCGGAAGCTAAACGCAAGATCATAGGCCGTGAATTCGTGGAAGTTTTCCAGGCGGAGGCCAAAAAACTTAACAACGCTAAATTCTTGGCGCAAGGCACGATTTATCCTGATGTGATCGAATCCGGCGGTGCAAAAACCAAAAAAGCCGTCAGCATCAAGAGCCATCACAATGTAGGTGGTTTACCTGAGACTTTGGGCCTCAAATTGTTAGAACCGCTACGCGATCTATTCAAAGATGAAGTCCGTGAGCTTGGCGTAGCGCTTGGCTTGCCGCATGACATGGTGTATCGCCACCCTTTTCCTGGCCCGGGTTTGGGCGTACGTATCTTGGGTGCGGTAAATAAAGAATTTGCTGATTTGTTACGTTTGGCTGATGCGATCTTCATTGAAGAATTGCGTGCTGCAAAAGATGCCGATGGCAAATCATGGTACGAAAAGACTTCGCAAGCTTTTACCGTGTTCCTGCCGGTAAAATCCGTGGGTGTGATGGGCGATGGCCGTACCTATGATTACGTAGTGGCGTTACGCGCTGTGGTGACCAGTGACTTTATGACTGCGCACTGGGCTGAATTGCCTTACGACTTGTTGGGTAAAGTCTCTAACCGCATTATCAATGAAGTCCGTGGTATCAACCGTGTGGTGTACGATATCTCAGGTAAACCACCTGCGACTATCGAATGGGAATAATTGTTTACAATTGGTAATATAATCAAAAACTTAAACGTGTTAATATCGGAGCGTTTATTGGATTAATCATTGGGATCTGTTATGAAATTATTAAATGTACTGATTTCCTCTACAGTGTTGCTAGCATTAGCTTCATGTGCGAATGACGGCCCGAAAATGGCGCTACTACCGCAAAACCTGATTCAGCAAGCCAATGAGAAATATCCGGATGAACGTACTAACCTTATTTTCATCGGTGCGCCTGAGGGCGTTATTGCCCCTGGCGAAGCGGTAAAAGAAGTCTCTTCAGGAGTTGACTCTGGCAAAGTGGTGGCAATCATTTCGTCATTGAAGATTAAAACTTCTACGGTAATTATCGCCGGTAACGATGAAGATTTGACAGCTGCTACCCTTGAAAAAGCACTGGTAAGCGGCAAAGACCAAATCTCCGGAGCGAAGATCATTTACGTAAACGGTAAGACAAATCAAGGCAAATTAAGAAGCCTGGCTGAAAGCGCCGGTGTGAATATTGAATTTATGGATTCACCTGCTTAGACTTCAGCTATTACGTTCAATTAGAGCCGGGCTTGCTCGGCTTAATTTTTTTTAGCAGTACCCTTTGAGTGAATTTAGCCAGAACAATGAGCCGCGCATTTGTTAAAGAAAATGATTTAGAACACGCAGGAATCGATATTCCCGAGCGTCCTATTAGCAATCACCCTAACTATGTGACGCCTAACGGTTTAAAAGAGCTGGAAGCAGAAGCCGATCAATTAGAACAAGAAAAAGCAGCGTTAAAAAAACTGCAAGGTACCAAATCGGGGCAAGTATTAACGTCCGAAGACCCGCAAGTAAGACAAAAACTCGCGGTGATTGAACGCGATTTAAGATATATCGCTGCACGTTTAAGTAGTGCCATATTGGTAGATAACACGGCGCATGCTGCCGAAGCCATCCTGTTTGGCGCTCACGTCGTAGTAGAAGATGAAGATGGCACAGAACATGCTTTTCACATCGTCGGTGAAGACGAAGCGGATATTGCAAAAAATAAAGTAAGTTATTTGTCGCCAATCGCCAAAGCGCTCATTGGTCGAAAAGTTGGCGATAGCGTTGAATGGCATCGTCCCATAGGTAATACACTGTTAACAATAATCAGCATCACGTTTTAGTTAGAAAGTACTTAAATAATGCAAGCTAGCACTTCGCAATTACATGGCATGCCTGTACACCAGGCCATCCAGAACCGCCGTTCCATTAAACACTATGATCCACAACACAAAATGACCAAGGCTGAAGTTGACCAGCTTATGTCATTGGCTATGCTGTCCCCTACTGCTTTTAATATCCAGAACTGGCGTTTTGTAGTAGTGACTGATCCTGTATTGCGCAAACAGATTCGTGCAGTCAGCTGGAATCAGGCACAAGTTGAAGAAGCATCATTACTCATTGTACTGACTGCAGACCTTAAATCCTGGGCTAAGCAGCCGCACCGCTATTGGAAAGACGCACCACAAGCGGTAGCAGATTTTCTTGTGCCGGCCATTGGCCAATATTACGATAGCCGTGAACAAGTACAACGTGATGAAGCCATGCGTTCTTGCGGTATGGCTGCTATGACCATTATGCTGGCTGCCAAAGAGATGGGTTACGACACATGCCCGATGGACGGATTTGATTTTGATGCCGTCGCAAAGTTGCTTAATTTACCTCATGACCATACGCCAGCAATGTTCGTTACCGTAGGCAAAGGCATTAAAGAAGCATTACCGCGCGGTGGCCAACTCGAAATGCATGAAGTGGTCATCGAAAATCAATTTGCCGCTTAAACCAGTTATAACCTGCGCATAACTATTTAGAATTAGTATTCATTAAAGCCGAATAGACCAAAAGTTTACAAGCAATAAATCATAAGGATTACCAGTGTTAATCAGTAACAATATCACCATGCAATTCGGCGCTAAGCCACTGTTTGAAAACGTTTCCGTAAAGTTTGGCGATGGCAATCGCTATGGCCTTATTGGCGCTAATGGATGCGGCAAATCGACTTACATGAAGATCTTAGCGAAAGTATTGGAACCCACTTCCGGCAATATCTCGCTGGATAACCATGAACGCATGGCTTTCTTGCGTCAGGATCAATTCGCCTATGAAGACCAGCGTGTACTGGACGTCGTGATGATGGGCCATGAAGAGATGTGGAAAGCCAACGTAGAAAAGAATGCGATCTACGAAAACCTGGAAGCTACAGAAGATGACTACATGCGTGCAGCCGAGTTGGAAGCTGTGTTTGCAGAATACGATGGCTATACCGCTGAAGCCCGTGCTGGCGAGTTACTATTAGGCGTAGGCATTCCTATCGAACAGCATAATGGCCCTATGAGCGCTGTTGCACCGGGCTGGAAACTGCGTGTATTACTCGTGCAGGCATTGTTTGCTAACCCAGACATCTTGCTGCTCGATGAGCCGACTAACAACCTTGACATCAATACTATCCGCTGGCTGGAAGATGTACTGAATAATCGCAGCTGTACGATGGTAATAATCTCGCATGATCGCCACTTCCTGAACCAAGTCTGTACACATACCTGCGACATGGACTACGGAAAGCTGACCATATACCCAGGTAATTACGATGATTACATGGAAGCTTCTACACAAGCCCGTGCTCAGCAAGCAAAAGATAATGCCAAAGCCAAGCAGCAAATTGCTGATTTACAGGACTTTGTGCGCCGTTTCTCTGCCAATGCTTCCAAAGCCAAGCAAGCCACCAGTCGTGCCAAGCAGATTGATAAGATCAAGATTGAAGAATTCAAGCCTTCAAGCCGTCAATATCCATTCATCCGCTTTGAATATGACGAACGCGAAAAACTCCACCGCAATGCCGTTGAGTTGAAAAAACTAAGCCATGGCTTTGATCGTATCTTATTCAATGATATCGATATGATGTTTGAAGCCGGTGAAAAAGTCGCCATCATTGGCGAAAATGGTATCGGTAAAACTACTTTCCTACGCTGCCTAGCAGGCGATTTACAGCCCAAACATGGTGAAGTGAAATGGGCAGAAAAAGCGACCATTGGTTACTTTGCACAAGACCATGAATATGAATTCGAAGATGGCGATGAGCTATTTGAATGGATGTCGCGCTTCACTCAACAGGGTGACGACGATCAAACCGTGCGCAGTATGCTCGGCCGGTTATTATTCTCTGGTGAAGATACTAAAAAATCCGTGAAAGTGCTTTCCGGTGGCGAAAAAGGCCGTATGCTCTATGGTAAATTAATGCTAGCACGCACCAATGTATTGCTCATGGATGAACCAACTAACCACATGGACATGGAGTCTATCGAGGCCTTAAACACGGCCTTGGATAAATACAAAGGCACCCTGTTCTTTGTCAGCCATGACCGCGAATTCGTAAGCTCAATTGCAACGCGCATATTAGAAATCAAGGAAAATGAAATTATTGACTTTACCGGTAACTACGAGGATTATCTAATTAGCCAGGGCGTTGACGCTTAAGCGAATCACAAAAAGAAAAATAGTGTGAAACAATTTGTGCAAAAGATTCTGCATGTGATTGATCCTGCCAAATTTACATTCTTGTATTTCCTGGTAGGTGGGATTTTTGTAGGCTATAAACATGAGCTTATCTCGATTTTCCCAAGCAATACCTTCCTGCCGAAATCAACCAATCTGTTCATCGATTTTTCTATTCTCGTTGCATCTACTGCAATCTTCCATGTACTGCTCATCAGCTTAAAAAGCTATGGGCAGTCTGATGCACGGAACAATAAACAATTCCTAAAAAATAAACTTACTTATTTAAGCTGGGTTTTTATTATCTTGCTACTAATCCCTATGGTAAACCTGGGGATCTATCGTCATCAGGTACCTAAAGTTGAAGCAAAGACCTATGACAACCTTGAGGCTATTGCCAGCCTCAAAGTTCAGCAATTAAGACGCTGGCTGCGTTACCGTGTGGCAGATGCCAATGTATTAGCAGCTGATAAGCAGTTTGCACTCAATGTTGAACGCTTCCTTAATCACGAGTCATACACTAGCGCTCAAGAAATTCAAGCGCGTTTCGATGCCATACTGAACTCTTACCATTACGAAAGCATCACGCTATTAAATGCAGCCGGCAAACCGGTATTACAAGCAGGTAGTAATTACGATGCTATAGCGATGGATCAAGGTTTTATCGATTCTGTACGTAATTATCGTCAAGTGCAGCACGGCGACTTCTTTATCGACCAGAGGAAATCACTAAATCTACAAGTACTTGCCCCAATCTCTATCAATAAGAATGGCGAATCAACGCTGGTGGCTTTAGTCTTGATTCAAACCGGTTTTTATCAGTCCATCCTGCCCTCTTTACAGATGTGGCCCACCAAAAGCAAAACTTCTGATGCCATGTTAGTTAAAAGCGATCATGGCAACTTGGTCGTAGTAGATGCCACCTCTGAGGATTTTAATGGCGAAGGCATACATCACATCTCTAGCGCTTCAAAAACACTTTATAAGCTGCAACAAAAATTAGCTCTAGGTAAGAACCTCATGGGGAAAATGGCTTTCGGCGCCAGTATCCCTATCGCCGGAACTTCCTGGTATTTCGTGACTGAGGTAGGCCAGGATGAGGTCATGGCGGGATTGGATAACCTATTATTCTGGACCAGCTTTGCCGCTTTAATTGCCTTAGGCATTATCAGCATTGTGCTCTTCCTACTTTGGAAACAGCAAAAATCAGCTTATCGGCTAGCCCTGGACCTCAAGGACATAGAGTTAAACAAACTGCTGGATAAATTCCATAGTACCCCTTTCGTCGGCACAGGAACAGTAAATGCGACCACTAGAAAGTGGTCTCTGGTGAACCCGCGATTATGTGAGATTTTTGGCTACACCGCGCAGGAATTGATGCGCTTAAAATACATACAGCTGAGTCATCCTGATGATGTGGAAACCGACAACGATTTTTATGCCAAGCTAAAATCCGGCGAGATCAGTCACTACATGCGTGAAAAACGCTTTATCCACAAATCCGGAAAGTTGATACATGCTCACGTGGAAATCACCGCTATCCGTAATGATTATGAAGCGATAGAAACCATAGTGGTCGCAGTGGAGGACATCACCGAGCGGGTGACAGCAGAACTGGCTTTGAAGGCCTCCGAAGAGCGTTTAGACCTGGTGATTAGAGGCAGCCATGATGGCTGGTGGGATTTGGATCTCATTACTAATACGGCTTATCATTCTGACCGCTGGTGGTCCATGTTGGGTTATGAAACCAATATGGATAACTATGATCCGTTAAATTGGCAAAAATTAACGCATCCGGATGACCTTGAACGCGCCCTCACCTATTTACGTAAAGTATTAGCAACCAAAAATACTTTATATGAAGTTGAATTACGGTTACGCCATAAAGAGGGCCATTATGTACCGGTATTAACCCGCGGTTACATCCTCAGGGACAAAAATGGCAAGGCGATTCGTATCAGCGGTACCAATACCGATATCACCGAATTTAAAAAGACCGATCGTGAGATCATCACGCTTAATCGCCTGCTATCGATGATCACAAATACTAATCAGCTGATTACACGTAAACCTGGTTCAGTCGTGCTGTTTAATGAAGTATGCAAGATCGCGGTAAGAGAAGGCGGTTTCAATTTCGCTTGGGTGGGGCTGCTAACCCAAGGAAGGGATCAACTTAAATGCATTACTTATGCAGGCGTTTCTACCAATTTTATTGAATCGCTAGACCATAATCTTCAAAATTTTGATTACAGGATCCCAGCCATCCAATGTATTACTGAAGGCCAATACATTATCTGTAATGACTTGGAAAATGCAGATTATGAGGAGCATTGGGTTGCCAGCGCCTTGGAAAGCGGCTATCGCTCAATGGTAGCTTTACCGATTGCACAATATGGCAAGGTTGTAGGCAATTTCAGCCTATTCTCTGACGAGACGCAGGCCTTTAACGAAAAGGAAATCTCTTTATTAGAAGAACTCGCTGCCGACATTTCATTCGCGTTGGAAATTGAAGACAGCGAAAATCAGCGTAAGAAAACCGAAAAAGCCCTGACCGAAAGTGAAGCCTTATTCCATAACTTGGCCAGCAACTCCCCAGGCGGTATCTTCCGGACCGATAAAAAAGGCCATCTCATTTATTACAATGACATATGGCAGCAAATTACCGCCGTTACCCAAAATGAGCTTAAATCGCGCATCCCGTTTACAGCTTCTATCCACCCGGAGGACAGCAAAGCGGTCTTGGCAGCATTCCAGCACAGCTTGCATGATAAAACTGCGTTTGACATGGAATACCGTTTTATTCACCCCGATGACAAAGTTGTATGGGTAAAGAGTCAGGCGCAGCCTAGTCATGATGACAAAGGTGATTTCAATGGGTTTGTCGGTCAGCTAACTGATATTACCGAACTGAAATCGGTACAGGAAAGCTTATATATGGCGGGTGTAGTGTTGGATAACTCGCGCGAGTCCATTTTAGTTACCGATCATAACGCCAATATATTGATGGTCAATAAGGCTTTTACCATGCTAGAAGGCTATACGCCTGAAGACATCATGGGGAAAAATCCTAATATCCTGAACTCCGGTAAGCATGACAAAGAGTACTTTTCTACGATGTATACATCGCTAAAGGAAACCGGTGTATTCCAAAGTGAAATCTGGAACCGACGTAAAGATGGCGAGGTACATCCGGGCATCTTGAGCATTACCGCAGTTAAAAACGCTAAGAACAAGATCACACATTATGTCAGCGTATTTACTGATATCACCAGCCTTAAGAATACAGAAGAGCGGCTCGCCTTCCTGGCCAATCATGATGCCCTGACCGGCCTGCCTAACCGTATGATGCTGATCTCGCATATCTCGCATGCGGTGGAAGGCGCTAAACGTAATGGCAAGCAGATCGCCCTGCTGTTATTAGACTTGGACAGATTCAAAAATATTAATGATAGTTTCGGCCATCTGGCTGGCGATGATCTATTACAGCAATTAGCAATCAGGCTGAAAGCACGCTTGCGCGGTAATGACATGATCGCAAGGCTGGGCGGTGATGAATTTGTCATATTACTGGAAGACGTACATCAACCAGAATATGCCGCCAAAGTTGCTGAAAACATCATTGAGACTGTACAGCAACCATGGCTGCTGCAGAACCATTCTGAAGTGTATGTAGGTACAAGTATCGGCATTAGCCTATATCCAGAACATGGGGACAATGCGCTTGACCTGCTTAAACATGCAGACGCAGCCTTGTATCAAGCAAAAGGGTCAGGCCGCGGCGTCGCTAGATATTACTCTGAAAGCCTTACACGCCAAGCAAGGCGACGCTTCAAGCTGGAAGCTAGGCTGCGTGAAGCCATTAATCGTGACGAACTCCGATTACATTACCAACCTAAATTGGACATCTTCTCCGGTGAAATTGTCGGAGTAGAAGCACTAGTACGTTGGGTTGACCCTAAAGCTGGCATGATCATGCCGAACGAGTTTATCGGTATCGCTGAAGAAACCGGCTTGATTACTAAGCTCGGAGAATGGGTATTGGAAGAAGCTTGCCGTCAAGGCAGGATATGGCAGGATAAAGGCATCAATCTCTCTATCGCTGTAAACCTGTCAGCCACACAGCTCTATCATAGCGACATTACCAAGATCATTCGGAATATCCTTAAGAAAACTGGCTTCCCTGCCAAAAATCTAGAGCTGGAACTAACCGAAAGTATCCTGATGCGTCGGGAAGCAGAGTCAATTAAAAAACTTTACCAGATCAAGGAATTAGGTATTACCTTAGCTGTAGATGACTTTGGTGCCGGTTATTCGTCCCTCGCCTATTTAAGACGATTCCCGCTGGATGTGTTAAAGATTGACCGTTCATTTGTGGAAGATTTGGAAGACGATAAAGATGACCGCGCAATCACTGCAACGATTATCGCCATTGGCAGGACGCTTAATTTGAAGGTGATTGCCGAGGGCGTTGAAACGGCTTCACAGCTTACTTTCCTTGAATCTCATGGCTGTCATATGTATCAAGGCTTTTATGCCAGCCCACCTTTAGCACCGGAATTACTTGAAGAATTCATTTCGGAATATAAAGGCCATAACGTATTTGCATAGTTTCAATAATGTGACTTACAAGCAATAAAAAACCCAGCTAAACTGGGTTTTTTATTGCGCTTTATTTAGCTGCAAATTAACTATTCTTTCAAAGAACGTTTACGCTCGTGCTCTAGCAAGTAACGCTTACGGATACGGATAGTTTTAGGTGTAATTTCTACCAACTCATCATCATCAATAAACTCTACGGCTGACTCTAAAGACAATGCAATTGGTGTAATCAAACGTACGGCTTCATCCGTACCTGAAGAACGAATGTTAGTCAGTTGTTTACCTTTAATCGGGTTCACGATCAAATCGTTATCACGGCTGTGAATACCAATGACCATACCTTCATAAAGTTTATCGCCTGGTACGGCAAACATTTTGCCGCGATCCTGCAGTTTCCATAAAGCGTATGCTACAGCCTCGCCATGCTCAGCGGAAATCAACACACCGTTACGGCGACCGGGCATATCTGGTTTAATCGGACCATATTCATCAAAAATATGTGACATTAAACCGGTACCGCGCGTCATGGTCAGGAATTCACCCTGGAAGCCAATAAGACCACGTGCAGGAATCTTATATTCCAAACGTGTACGGCCATTGCCGTCTGATTCCATATTCTGCATTTCACCACGGCGACGACCTAATTCCTCCATCACCACACCTTGATTTTCATCTTCAAGGTCAACTGTCAAAATCTCATACGGCTCACATTTAACGCCATTGATTTCACGGTAAACCACTTTTGGTTTGCCTACCGCTAGCTCAAAACCTTCACGGCGCATATTTTCTAATAGGATCGTTAAATGCAATTCACCACGACCAGACACACGGAAAACATCTGTGTCTTCTGTTTCTTCTACACGCAATGCCACGTTAACTAATAACTCTTTTGTTAAACGATCACGAATTTGACGTGAAGTGATAAATTTGCCTTCTGTACCGGCTAACGGGGATGAGTTCACCATAAAGTCCATGGTCAATGTAGGCTCATCAACACCCATCACTTCTAAGCCAACTGGATTCTCGCGGTCAGCAATCGTGAAACCGATACCAATATTGTCGATACCGGAAATAATAATAATGTCGCCTGCTTCGGCTTCTTCGACCGGCACACGTTCCAAACCCACAAAACCTAACACTTGGTTGATTTTGCCTTGACCAACTTGCTTGTCGCCATTCATTACAGCTACTTGCTGGCCAGTTTTGATACGACCATTGACTACACGTCCAACGCCTAGGCGGCCGGTGTATGTAGAGTAATCAAGCGCTGAGATTTGCATTTGCAACGGTGCATTGCTATCGCCCTTTGGTGGTTCTACATGCTTCAGGATAGTTTCGAACAACGGACGCATATTGTCAGACGTTTCTTTCATGTCTAGCATTGCAAAGCCGTTCAATGCTGAGGCATACACTACCGGGAAGTCTAATTGCTCGTCGGTTGCGCCTAAGTTAGCGAACAAATCGAATGTATGGTTGATCACCCAGTCAGTACGCGCACCTGGACGGTCAACTTTATTGATCACTACGATAGGTTTTAAACCTAACGCTAAGGCTTTTTTCGTTACGAAACGCGTTTGCGGCATCGGGCCTTCAACCGCATCCACTAGCAATACCACGCCATCTACCATACCTAATACGCGTTCTACTTCACCGCCAAAGTCCGCATGGCCCGGTGTATCCACGATATTGATTTTGGTACCTTCATAGATCACTGAAGTGTTTTTTGCCAAAATAGTAATGCCGCGTTCTTTCTCTAAGTCATTAGAGTCCATCACGCGTTCCGTCACAGCTTGGTAAGCCGCGAAAGTACCGGATTGTTGTAGAAGCTTGTCCACCATAGTTGTTTTACCATGGTCAACGTGGGCGATAATTGCGATGTTTCTTAAATTGCGGGACATGTGTATAGCCAGTTCATTGGAAAGGCGGCGATTTTAACACACTAAACAAGTAATTAATTTTCGCCATGCAACATTTAGGCTATTTTTAATTGACTTTCTCTTTCAAATGGTTATACTGCGCGCTTCATTCGCAACTTGTTGTTTATAAGGTTGCTTGAATCATTGCCCTGACCCTACTGTTGCTCGTGAAGTTTTGAAGCAACTATCAAGAAATCGAAATATTGATTTTTACTGGTTAGCGGCTGTGCCCGTGCGCTAGTAAAGATGATATTAACCCGTTTAATTCGCTATTAAATTTAAAGCTGAGTCAAACAAATATTCTCTCGCGTTTATATTGATTGTGTTCATACACTTATTCTAAGTCTATGTTCAACTGATATGCCCGTATTTGCTTAGCGCCCTTTTTGTTATTTTTGAAAGGGACTATTTTGTCTTTTGAATCGTTAAACCTGAATCCTGCCATCCTCCGTGCTATTGAAGAGTCTGGCTATACCACTCCTACCGCTATCCAGGCACAGGCAATCCCTGAAGTGCTTGCAGGCCATGACTTGATGGCCTCAGCCCAAACCGGTACTGGCAAAACTGCAGCATTCATGTTGCCTGCATTAAATCTATTAGCAACACCGCATGAATCTAAAAGCCGCGGCCCACGTATCTTGGTATTAACACCAACACGTGAACTGGCTGCGCAAGTGAATGAAGCTGCACGTAAATACGGTAAATTCTTACGCGCCCGTACCGTAAGTATCGTAGGTGGCATGCCTTACCCGCTACAAAACAAATTATTGTCACAACCTTTAGATATCTTGGTTGCAACGCCAGGTCGTCTGCTGGACCATATGGAACGCGGTCGTATCGATCTGTCACGTTTACAAATGTTGATCCTTGACGAAGCTGACCGTATGTTGGACATGGGCTTCTTGCCTGATGTTGAGCGTATCTGCAGCCAATTAAGTGCTGAGCGTCAGACCTTATTATTCTCAGCGACTTTAGATGGCGATATCGGCCGTATCGCTCGCCAAATCCTGAAAAATCCAAAAACAATTCAGGTTGCTGCGCAACGTGAAAAACATGCGAACATTGAACAACGTTTGCATTACGTTGATGACATGACGCATAAAAACAAATTGCTTGAGCATCTATTGATTGCACCTGAAGTCAACCAAGTCATTATCTTTACTTCAACTAAGCGTCACGCAGACGTATTGGCTGAAGACTTGTATGCAGCCGGCCACAAAACTGCTGCTTTACATGGAGACATGACACAAGGCGCGCGTAACCGCACATTAACTAAGCTTCGCCATGGCGATGTAAAAGTATTGGTTGCAACTGACGTTGCAGCACGTGGTATTGACGTACACGGCATTACCCACGTAATCAATTACGATTTACCTAAATTTGCTGAAGATTATGTACATCGTATCGGTCGTACAGGCCGCGCAGGTAATACCGGTATCGCTATTTCATTCGCTTCAAACATGGATAGACATATCCTTCGCAAGATCGAACAATTCACTGGTAACACCATGTCACCAGCAGTCATTGAAGGTTTTGAACCAAAACGCGCTATCAAGATGGATGGCCCTGGCAGCAGTCGTCGTGATGGTCATAAACCAGGTGGTCGCGGTGGTTTTAAACCACGTGATGACCGTGGTGGTTTTGGTAGCCGTGACAGCAATCGCGGTGACAGCCGTGGAGCTAGCCGTAATGAGCCACGTCCTGACAGCCGCGAGCGTCCAAGTTTTAACCGTGATGCAGCGCCACGTGAAGCCAATGGCAATACAGGCCGTCCTGAATTTTCCCGTCCGGATTTCAACCGTACGGAACGCCCAGCTGGCGATCGCCCACGTTCTTTTGGTGACCGCCCTAATTCAAGTGGTGACCGCAGCCGTAATGAGCGTCCAGCAAATGCCGGCGCGCCTAACCGCAGCTTTGGCGACAGCGTAGCTTTCGGTAAGAAACCTTATGCACGTGATGGTCAAGCTAGTTCAGACCGTTCAAGTGCAGGTCGTGGTGATTCACGTAATGATAATCGTGGCAATCGTCCGGACGCTAACCGCAGCAACCCTAATCGTGTGCTAGGTCAACGTTACGAAGGCCGTGATGCGAAACCAGAAGGTCGTTCACCAGCTCGCAGCGAAGGTAGAAGTAGTGCAGCTCGTCCTAACGGCGGTTCTAATGGCGACTCACGTGGCTTTGCAGGCGCTGGTAACACTACACCACGTCGCCCACGTAGCTTCGTATAATTGAATGAGTATGACTAAACAAATGACCGATACAACTACCGAAGCGCCAAGTTTTAGTACTTTAGGTTTAGCACCTGAATTATTGAAGGCGCTGACGGAATCTGGCTATACCACACCGACTCCAATCCAGGCCCAGGCTATTCCTGTTGCTTTGGCTGGCGGCGACCTGATGGCAGGCGCCCAAACCGGTACGGGCAAGACAGCAGCATTTGCTTTGCCATTACTGCAGAAACTATTGCCGCTTGCGAGCAATAGCGCATCCCCTGCCAAACATCCGGTTCGCGCATTGATTTTAACGCCAACGCGCGAACTGGCCATTCAGGTAGAAGAAAGCGTTAAAGCGTATGCAAAACATACGCCGCTACGCTCTTTGGTGGTATATGGCGGTGTAGATATCAAGACCCAAACACCGCACTTGAAGTCTGGTGTGGAAGTATTGGTAGCGACGCCTGGTCGTTTGTTAGATCATATCGAACAAAAAACACTGCAGCTCAATCAAGTACAGATTTTGGTACTTGATGAGGCTGACAGGATGCTGGACATGGGCTTTATGCCTGATTTGAAACGTATTTTGGCGCTATTGCCAAAACAGCGGCAGAACCTGATGTTCTCCGCCACGTTTTCAAACGATATTAAAAAATTAGCGGATGATTTCTTAACGAAACCGCAATTGATTGAAGTGGCGCGCAGTAACGCGACCAACGATAACGTCACTCAAAAAGTGTATCAGGTTGAACAATCTGATAAAGAAGCGCTACTTACCCAAATATTAAAAGCTGCAGATGCAGAACAAGTCATCGTATTCACAAAGACAAAACTGACTGCAAGCCGTTTAAGTCGCAGCCTAGAGCGCGCTGGTATCGCAGCCGATGCGATCCATGGTGACAAGACCCAGCAAGAGCGTATCAAGGCGCTAGATGCCTTTAAAGCCGGCACTGTAACCGCATTGATTGCAACTGATGTTGCTGCACGTGGTTTGGATATTACCGATCTGCCTATGGTGATCAATTATGAGATACCAAGCGCACCGGAAGACTACGTACACCGTATTGGCCGTACCGGCCGTGCAGGCGCATCAGGCATTGCTATTTCATTCGTCAGTTCGGATGAAGAAAAATATTTTATTGAGATTGAAAAGCTGATCAAACGCCAGATTCCTAAAGAAACCGTCGCGATTGAAAAACAGAGCAGGTCAGCGCCTGCAAGAAGCAGTGAAAGCAAATCCCGCAGCAGCGCTTCTCATCATGACGCTTCATCTAGCAAACATGGTGAAACGAAACGTATGCTACCTAAGAAAAAGCCTTCAGACCCTTGGTTTGATAAGCCTTACGAAGCCACTATCGTTCAGCAGACTTCCAACATCAAGTCTTCACAAGCGAGTAAAAAACCAGTGGCAGTATTATTGGGTGGGTTAAGAATCAACAAATAATTGGCTACTGAAGCAGTTAGTGGTTACGCATAAAATCTGCGACACCATATAGCTGCTCAGCCAGTTTTGTCATGAGTTTATCGTCGTAACCTAACTGCTGCATGGCTTGTATCATGCAGTACATCCACTGGTCACGTGCCGATTCATCAATCGCGAATGGCATATGACGTTTCCGCAAAAATGGATGGCCGTAGCGCTCGATATAAAGCTGCGGTCCACCTGTCCAACCCGTTAAGAACATAAACAGTTTCTCGCGCGCAGACGTTAAGTCTGCAGGGTGCATGGCACGTATGCCTTGCGCTTTCGGATCGCTGTCCATCACATCGTAAAAGGTTTCTACCAGCTTACGTATATTTTCAACGCCATTTTCGGCACCGCCAAGCAGTTCAAAAAAGGTACGTTTGCTGCTACCTGCTTCTTCTATTTTATTGAGCATAACTATTTAAACGATTTTAGGTTTCACCAGGCTTGCTGCCAGTTTGGCGCGGTTGCGCGCTTCAGTAACATCTTTACCTGTGGCAAGTGCCACACCCATGCGTCGACGCATAAACGACTCAGGTTTGCCAAATAAACGGATATCGCTTTTTGGCACTGCCAGTGCTTTCTCTACGTCATCAAACGCCAGGCTAGTCGATTCGTGACCGCCATATATCACAGCGCTTGCGGCAGCGTCACGCAGGCTCACATCAACAGGTAATCCTAGAATCGCGCGGGCATGCAAATCAAACTCGCTAAAACGCTGGCTTGCCATCGTTACCATGCCGGTATCATGCGGACGTGGGCTGACTTCACTAAACCACACTTTATCTTGCTTCACGAACAGCTCTACGCCAAATAAGCCCAGGCCGCCAAGGCTGTCGGTGACAGCCTTGGCGATACGCTTGGATTCTTGCAAAGCGGCAGCTGTCATCGCTTGGGGCTGCCAGCTTTCCACGTAGTCACCTTTCTCTTGCACATGGCCGATAGGCTCACAGAAGTAGGTTTCGATTTCGCCCTGCGCGTTTTTCGCACGTACCGTCAATAAGGTGATTTCATAATCAAAATCAATTTGGCCTTCCACAATCACTACACCTTGGTTTACGCGGCCACCGCTTGCAGCGAAGTCCCATGCAGTTTTGACTTCAGAAGTTTGTGTGATGCGCGATTGGCCTTTGCCAGATGAGGACATGGTCGGTTTGATAAAACATGGGTAGCCGATGCCTGCATCAATCGCGGCCTGTAGTTCTACTTCACTTTTGGCGAATGCATAAGGTGAAGTAGGTAAACTTAATTCTTCAGCAGCCAGCCTGCGGATGCCTTCACGGTTCATCGTAAGCTGTACTGCTTTAACGGTAGGGATAACCGTCGCGATACCACTAGCTTCAATATCGGCTAAGGTATTAGTGTTAAGTGCCTCGATTTCTGGCACGATGAGATGCGGTTTTTCTTGCGAAATCAAATCGCGAAGTGCCTGATCATTGGTCATGTCAATCACATATGAACGATGCGCCACCTGATGCCCAGGTGCGTTTTTATAGCGGTCAACCGCAATCACTTCTACCCCCAAACGCTGTAACGCAATAATGACTTCTTTACCGAGCTCGCCGCTGCCTAGCAGCATCACACGTGTAGAATTAGGGCTTAGAGGAGTACCGATTTGCATGGAATTCTTTCGATTTCAGATAGGTGAAATCATACCATGCAGGCATTACCGAATCACTGAAAAGTACTATTGGGAATGATTCTGTTGATTGGGAAACTGATTGAAAAACTCAGTGTTTTATTTGATGTTTATCCATACGGTAGCGCATGGTCATACGTGTAATACCAAGCTTACGTGCGGCTTCAGATACGTTATTCTTGGCCTCTGTGAGCGCTTGTAGCAAAATAGTCTTTTCTGCTTCATCCAACTTGGTTTGCGAACTTATAGGCAGGCTAGCTGACTGCGTTGCCTGATGCATAGGTAATGCTAGATCTGCATCCGTAATATAACCATCATGGCAAAGCAGCATCGCACGGCTCACTTGATGTTTTAATTCCCTCACGTTTCCCGGCCAAGAGTATCGTTCAATCATATTGATCGCACCAGCTGAAAAGGTCGGCTCTGCTAAGCCGTAACGCCTTGAAGTTTGGGCTGCAAAGTGCCGCGCTAGCAACATCGCGTCTTTTTCCCGTTCACGTAATGGAGGCATGGCGATACTCATGACATTCAAGCGGTAATAAAGATCTTGTCTGAAACGGCCATTTAACGCCATCTCATGCAAGTCACGGTTTGTGGCAGCAATAAATCGCGCTGGCACCGGGCGTTCTTTGGTGGAACCTAAACGCCTCACGACGCGGCGTTCCAGCACATTCAGCAATTTAGCTTGCAGGCCTAAAGGCAACTCACCGATTTCATCAAGAAATAACGTACCATCTTCCGCTGCTTCTATCAGGCCCGGCCTTGTGCCTTGTGCGCCGGTAAAAGCACCCTTTTCATGACCGAACAGCTCACTTTCAATCAGGTCTGCAGGCAACGAAGCGCAATCAATATGCACGAAAGGTTTATCGTTATTAGCGCAGGATAAATGCAGAAGCCTAGCAGCCACATCCTTACCGGTACCGGTTTCCCCGCCTATCATCACTGTAGGTGGTACGGTGTCACTCGCAACTAATTGCGCGATACGCTTGATTTGCAGCCTGACGGTTTGCATGGCTAGACTATCGCCTAATAACTCAACACCTTCCGTTGCATGGGCATTACGCTGGCGTGAATAATCCAGGCTAATAGTTTGTACCGTAGCGGCTTCTGCCTTTTGAATAGAAAGTAGCAATTCCTCAAGGTCGATAGGCTTTTTGAGGTAATCAATCGCGCCTTGCTTCATGGCATTCACTGCGTCGCTAATCTCTCCATGCGCAGTCATCACGATCACCACGGCATTCTTGGCAACAAATTCAGCCAGTAAATCCAGGCCGTTACCATCAGGTAAGCGCATATCCAGCAATACAATATCCGGTACGAATTGTTTTAAGATAGCCCTGGCATCCTGCAAGGACTCGACATGCTCACACTCATACCCGGCCTTTTGCAAACGACGCATCACTGCGCGCGCAAACAACGCTTCATCTTCAACAATCAATAGTTTTGATCGTTGGGCAACTATTGCCGAAGTGTCACTGGGTACAAGGTGTGCTAATTGCAAAAAATACTCCTGAATTAAGTTTCTATATCAAACAGATACTTAGTTAATCCAAATCATATGCTGTTGCCTTAGGTTTGCCAAATTCATAGCGCACGCCTATCCAGCCTGCACGAGGTGCACCTGGTGCGTAGAAAGCTTGTTCGCTCTCTGTTCCTGAGAACGTACCATTGGCGTTGAACAATGTTTCGCCCAATAAGCCGGATGTATTGTAGTCACGGTCAAACACATTATTCAAGCGGCCAAATACCTGCCAGCCTTTACCGAAGCGGTAGCGCGTATCCATATTCACTACCGCATAGCCTTTCACCTTGGCGCCGTCGCCTTCATGGTCGTTGTTTTCATTACCGCGTGAATATTGGTCAGAGAAAGCAACTACATTGGCACCGACTGACCAGGCTGGCGTTACTGCAAAGTTGCCGCGAAGCTTGAGCTGATGTTTTGGGATACCCGGAATACGGTCACCCGGTTTGATCTGAATCACACCGTTCACATCTGCAGTGCTGTTATTGGCTGAAACAATAGACTCACTTGATTGGTAAGTGGCATCTACATAACTATAACCAACGCCCCAGGTAAAGCGCTCAGCTTTACCATTTACGCCTAACTCTAAGCCTTGACGGCGGGTCTTACCGAAATTATTGAAGTAACCTTCACCGGATACAGCATCTGAAGCAACGAACAAAATATCATTGTGATTTTCGGTACGGAACACTGCGGCTGACCAAGAAAGAGAGTTACTTAAATTACCACGCAAACCTGTTTCAATAGTTTTGGCCACCACTTGGTCCAACGGCGGGTCACCGGCAAACGCATTTGGTAATTTACATGTATTGTTTGGGTTAGCACAACCTAGTTCAATGGCTGTTGGCGCACGGCTGCCTTCGTTATAGCTCACATAGGCCGTTAAATCTTTATTAGGTGTGAAGCTCAAACCTACAGCTGGATTAAAGCGGTTAAATGTATGACGACCGCTCAGGGAATCAATACCAGTCGGAATCAGGAAGTCACTATTATCCACAGTTGTGGTGTTATAACGACCTGATAAAGTCAAACTCCACATCTCATTAAGTGAATGGGTATCGGTTGCAAAAGCGCTCCAAGTACGATTGATGCCTCTTAAATTCACTTCGCTATCATCATTAAATACACCTAGCCCTGTCACGCCTCTGCTTGCCGTTAAAGCAGCAAGCTGGCTCTTCTGGCTAAATTCGGTATGACCGTAATCATAACCACCACCTACGATGAATTGGTTTTTGCGACCGAATAAGTCCTGATTAAAAGTCACTTGACCTGTAAAACCAGCGCCTTTACGAGTAGATTTTGTGGTGTTGATTGCACCATTAGGATTGAAAGTAGGCGAAGTAGGATCATTATCTAACGCTATTCCATCATCGTAGTCATCATTCAAATCGCCGTTATAAGTCGAGGTATGTGCATCACGTAGATAAATATTGCCGCTGAACTGCGTATTGTCATTAAACCAATGGCTACCTGTTAGATTCAAGAAAATCAGGTCGTTTTTAGTAATGTCAGGTTTGGTGAAGATAGACTCACGCCCTAAGTTCTCAATGAAGTCCTGCGGTAGCAAGCCATTACCGATCAATTTATTATCGGCACCTGTAATACTTAAACTGATTTCATTCTTTTCATCTTGCCAACCTACTTTACCAAATACTTGATTTACATCGCTTGGTGAAGCATCACGCCAGCCATCTTCAGAAAATACATTACCGGATATAAAGTAATCAATCGAACCATCTTTAGAAACGCCGCCAAACTCTGCTGAGCCTGCTTTACGGCCCCAAGAACCGGTATAAGCTTCTATCGCACCGCCAGGATTGGTACGACCACTCTTCGTTTGCAATGACAATGCGCCACCTAAGGTATTTAAGCCGAATACCGGATTAGAGCCTGGGATCAATGACATGCCAGCTAAAGAATTCACTGGGATTAGATCCCAATTCACCACATCGCCGAATGGCTCATTTACACGAACGCCATCCACAAATACTGATAAACCTTGTGGTGTACCTAACAAAGGTGAAGCGGTAAAACCACGGAAATTCACATCCGGCTGGTAAGGATTGTTTTGGGTTTCATTCACATTCACACCAATTAGATTCTGGCTCATGAAGTCTGCAATGCTCAGGCTGCCTTGCTGCTCAATGGCTTCGCCCTTAGCGCTTTGTACGTTCGCAGGAATCTGCTCCAACGGCAGACCTACGCCCTGTAAAGGCGTAGTGCTAATCACCTCGATTTTTTTAGTTTCGATGACTTGTTTTTCATCGGCAGCAATTGCAAACTGCGGACTCGCAAGCACGGCAATTACAGCAGCAACGGTTGATTTCAATATGAATTGTGTATTACGCATTATTACTTCCCTGGCTAAAGTATGAATTATTAAGCTTGTACATTTACTTACATGTAACAGCAAATTCCATACCCTTTCCAATATTCTGACGCCTTGAATAAAATCGCTTTGTATTGAATTACTTAGATGCAATTCTAGCGTGAATGGAAATAAAATAATACTAATATTGGTTGTAAACAACCACCAAATTGGTTATTTACAACCATATTAAATACTATTAAGAAGTTGCCTTGGAGGCACATTCAGAAAGCCGCGCAATCCAAACCAGGCAAACAAAGGAATAACGATCATTGAGATTATTAATATAACGACCGCTAAGCCGGCATTAAACTGGAATGGAATATCCAAAATTTGCACGCTCACATAATAAGCTAGCAGGTTTGCAGCGATACTCGCTACCAAAGCAGCAATAACGCCTACGCATGCAAACTCAGCCACATAGGCAATGCTGACTTGACGTCTAGATGCGCCAAATACCCGCATCAAGGTTGCTTCCGAAACCCGCTCTTCACGTGTCGCTACCAGCGATGCATATAACACCGCGATACCCGCTATCAGGCTGAAAATGAATACGTATTGAATGGTATCGCTCATTCTCTGCATAATGCCGCGTACCTGCTGCATAAGCGCTGCGACATCGATCACCGTAATATTTGGGTAGTCCCTTACTAGTTGATTCAAAGGCCCGTCTGCACCTATGGGTAAATGAAAACTGCTGATGTAATTGGCTGGATAGTTATCAAGTAACCCCGGCGGCGTTACCGCAAAGAAATTAGCCCGCATGGTATCCCACTCCACCTTGCGGATACTTGTGACAGTGACTGCCAGGGGATTACCGGCAATATCGAAATTGAGTTTATCCCCCAGCTTGATGTTAAGGGTTTTCGCCAGCCCTTCTTCTAAAGACATATAGGGCTTGCCATACTCATCCTGTTTCCACCAGCGGCCTTGTAGCAGCTTATTATCGCTTTGCATCTCTGCAGCCCAGGACAGATTGAATTCACGTTCTGCCAGCTTCTTGGCACGTTCATCTTGCCAATCCACAGTATTAATAGCCTGCCCGTTTTTGCTGATCAAGCGGCCTCGTACCATAGGGAATACCGCGGTATTACTGATATGTGCCTGCTTAAAGAATTGATTAATACTATCTATCTGTTCATGTTGAATATTAATAATGAAGCGATTAGGCGCATCAATAGGCAGGGAAGCCTGCCAATTACGAACTAAATCATGACGTATCAAAGCCAGTAACATCAGCACCATCAAACCCATGCTGAAACCAATCATCTGCACTGTAGATAATCCGAAACGGCGCTTGATACCTTGTACACCAAGCCTAATCGAATTGATGGTTTCGCTTTGTGGAGTCGCCTCTAACAGGCGATTTGCCAAACTGACCAAAACATATGAAAACCCGGCAATCACTACGCATAATCCCAGAATAGCTAATATGGCAGATAAGGCGATTTTAATATCATGCGCTTGCCAGAATATCATAACGCCCATCACCAATGCGGCAGGCAGAAATTTAGCCTGCGCAGAAATAGGCTGTACTAATGTTTCCCTGCGCAATATGTTCATAGTCGATAAGTTACGCATTTGCCAGGCGTGCGGTACCACTACGGCAAACATCATCGCCATGCTAGCGATCACGCCCACAAAAATGGGGCTTGCAGACACGGTTGGTAGTGTTTCCAGGAATAAACTGCCCGCTAACTTCGCGAGACCTAGTTGACCTAAAAAGCCAAGTATGCCACCGATTAAAGCGCTTAAAAAAGCGATCAGCATGGTTTGCCAAGCTAGAACCTGTATCACAGTACTTTTGGTAGCGCCAAAGCAACGCATCAAGGCAAATGTATCCAGGCTTTGCTTGATGTAGGGAAGGCTGGAAAGCAGCATAGCGACCATTGCCAGGATCACGCTCACCATTGCTGAAAGACCCAGGAATTGTTGTGCCTTTTCAAGTGCAGCCTTGATTTCCGGACGTGCGTTACGTACATCTTCTATCTTTTCGCCGCGAGCCAATTTAGGTTTAGTTTCGGCAAAATACCGGTCGATTTTTTGCGGTTCAGCAGCCAATATCAGCTGATATCTTACTCGACTGCCATATTGAATAAGTTTGGTAGAAGGTAAATCCGCAGCATTCATCATCAAGCGCGGTGCGAAGCTGAACATATCACCGCCGCGCGAAGGTTCACGTAAGAGGATCGCAGCAACAATGAACTTAGCTTCGCCAATCGTTACGTTATCACCCGTTTTCAGGTTAAGGACATGCGCAAGCCGTGGCTCAATCCAAACCTGACCAGGTCTAGGCCCGGATCTTATCAACTTTCCAGTAGCAGTCGTATCATTGCCGATAGTCAAATCGCCACGTAAAGGAAATCCATCTCCTACCGCCTTAATTTCAGCCAATTGATTAGCATCACCATTAATTACCATGCTGGGAAACTCATAGGTTTTAACGGTTCGAAGGCCTTGAGCAATGGCGTCTTTCTCCAATACCGCAGGCACTACATGGTCGGCAGTAATAGCAATGTCACCGCCTAATAATAGCCCGCCCTGTTGATTAAGCGCTGAGCTTACCCGTTGGGTAAAAAATCCCACTGCAGTAATTGCCGTGACCGCCAAAACCAAAGCAAATACCATTACCCGCAATGCGCCGGCACGCCATAAACTGGCGGCTTGTAAGCTTGCTAGCTTGAAGTTCATTAACGCTGTATTTATGTCTTTATAGCTCATGACAGATTCAACTCATTTAGAACACCATTTTCGAGTTTAAGCTGTCGATGGCAACGGCTTGCCAAATGCTCATCATGCGTTACCAACACCAAAGTAGTCCCAGTTCCGGTGTTCATATTGAATAGCAATTCAATAATCATTTGGCCAGTAGCATTGTCAAGATTACCGGTCGGCTCATCGGCAAATAGAATCAAAGGCTGCGTTGCGAAAGCGCGGGCAATAGCTACACGCTGCTGTTCACCGCCGGAAAGTTGTTTTGGATAATGCTGAAGCCGGTGACTCAATCCTACCTTAGCCAAAGCATCTAAGCTCAATGTTTTAGCATCAGCGTTATTTTTAAGCTGTAGAGGCAGCATCACATTTTCCAGCGCAGTGAGAGACGGCAGCAATTGAAATGACTGGAACACAAAGCCCATATATTTGCTTCGTTCCAGCGCCCTACCGTCTTCATCTAGGCTGCTAAATGGCCTACCCTGTATTTGAACGATTCCCTTTGTAGGCACGTCCAAACCTGCTAGCAGGCTAAGTAAAGTTGATTTACCAGAACCGGAACTACCGATAATCGCGACTTGCTCACCGGCTGTGATCGCTAAATTTAAGCCTTGGATGATGTGAATGTCGCTATCATTGCTATGAATCTCATAAAATAAATCTTGTGCCTGGATAATTAAAGGATGTTGCATTAATGTTATTCCGCTTATTTTTAATGTTAAAAGGCTTTATTAAGCTACTCTTTAAGACAATAGCACCTACTAGATCAATGCTATCTCTTAGTCTGTTAAGTATGGTTTTTGTTGCATGGTCACCGCAAGTATTGGCAGCACAGCCTGTGATACTCATCTTTGGCGACAGTTTATCCGCCGGATATGGTCTTTCACAGCAACAAGGTTGGGTTACGCTACTTGAGAAAAAAATCGATTCCGAAGGTTACCAATATACTGTGACCAATGCCAGCATCAGTGGTGAGACTACCAGCGGTGGTTTAAGCCGGTTTGCTTCAACGCTGGCTAAAACCAAGCCTAATATTGTCGTTTTGGAATTAGGCGCGAATGATGGCTTGCGTGGCTTACCCATTAAAAATATGACAGAGAACCTCAAGTCCATGATTCAGCAAAGCAAAAAATCTGGCGCAAAAGTGTTGTTGCTGGGCATGAAGATACCGCCAAATTATGGACCTCAATATACTCAATCTTTCGGCGATACTTACACTCAGCTAAGTAAGCAAGAACAGATACCTCTGGTGCCATTCATGCTGGAAAATGTAGCTGGTATACGCCAACTGGTCCAAGATGATGGACTACATCCTAACCGACAAGGCCAGCCGATAATACTTGAAAACGTCTGGCCATTATTAAAACCGTTACTTAAAAAATGAATATTAGCCAGTTTCGTCTAGGCGGTCGGGTCTAACCAGTTAATTTCTAAGCCGTGCTCATTTTGATTGGCTTGCAGCTCATGAGCGATGCCGATACCAGGCACACAGGCCAATGTATCTTGCCAATAGATCAATGGCATCTTCTCTCGTTGCCAAGGCGGAATGTGCGCTTCCTGCATTAAATATTTAAGGGTGCGTGTTGGCCTTGCAGCATTAGGTTTGAATCGTTCTCCACCTTGACGGTTAGTGATCCTCAATTTATTAATGCCCAACTTGATCGCTAATCCGGCACCTGCCACATCCCTGAACTCCAACCTGCTACCATTAGGCAAAATAAGTTCGCGCTCTCCATTCCATACCAGGTCATAAGTAGCTTCTGGTTGTGTGATTGAGGGTTGCAGGCTCAAATACGCTCTATTCTGGAAGCGTCTTAAAACGAAAAATTGCTGTTGTACTCCTTGCATTGGCTTACCTTGCAATTGGATACAAAGGTTTGCATCTGGCTTAGCATCTAGTAACTGGTTCACTATTTGATTTAATTGTTCTGTACTCGGCATGAGCAATTGATTTTGTGCAAACCACCAACGCAGGCTATTCTTGGCGCGCTTATTATCTAAATTCCTTAAACCATCCAGGCATAAGCTATTATTTTGCAGTAATGGTTCGGTATCAATCTTAGCTAAATCATTAAGCAAATCATTTGCTTCAGCAATATGCATTGCGGTCCTTGCGATGGCTGATTTCACGGCGGGATAACGCGCTTCTAATAGCGGCATTACGTCATGTCGTACAAAGTTGCGTTCATAATGCGTATTGTCGTTACTTTCGTCTTCACACCAGCTAATACCATATGCCTTGGCATAATCCATCAACTGTTGGCATGGTGTGTTCAATAACGGTCGCAATAAACGCTTGCTGTCATCAAGCATAGCCATGGCTGATAAGCCTTTAATGCCAGCACCACGGAATAACTGCAGTAATAAAGTTTCAGCCTGGTCATCCTGATGATGGGCTGTCACTACATAATTGGGATATACCTCATTCCATTGATGCGAAAATAAAGCTTCATAGCGCAAGGCACGAGCTATCCCTTCAATCCCTAAGCCCATGTTTTTGTCGATGTCCACATGAACTACTTTAAGTGATACTTGTTGCAGTTCACATTGTTTCTTGCAAAAGTCTGCCCACTGGTCAGCATTAGCACTTAGGCCATGATGTATATGCATGGCCTCCAGTTCAAAAGGCAAAGTTTTTTTTGCATGAGCAAGCAAATGCAGTAGCACACAAGAATCTAGCCCGCCACTTAAGGCTAACAATAGTTGTGTTTTTGGCTTGAGTTGCTTGGAGAGGAGTGAATTAAGCTGTATTGCCAGGGGATGTCCTGAAACGGCCATTTCAGGACTGGAAGCTAATTTTCGACTATGCCTGTTTTTCGGCAACTTCTTTGAATTTACCATAGCCCATTAAGCGCTCATAACGGCTAACCAATAAGGATTTAACAGATTTAATTTTAAGTTTTGGCAACTCTTCTTTTAGAGCTGCACTTAAGCTTTTCATCACGGTTTCGGGCGAACGATGCGCGCCACCCATAGGCTCTGTCACGATACGATCAACTAAACCTAACACCTTCAGGCGATCTGCTGTAATAGCCAATGACTCCGCAGCTACAGAGGCTTTATCCGCGCTCTTGTAAAGGATGGAAGCACAGCCTTCAGGTGAAATTACTGAATAAGTGCCGTATTGCAACATCAAGAGTTTATCTACTACACCTAATGCCAATGCACCGCCGGAACCACCTTCGCCAATAATAACGCCGATGATTGGAGTTTTCAGCTCAGCCATTACATAGAGATTACGTGCAATCGCTTCAGATTGACCGCGTTCTTCAGCACCGATACCAGGGTAAGCACCCGGCGTATCGATCAGGGTAATGATAGGAATATTGAATTTTTCTGCGAGACGGTATAAACGTAAAGCCTTACGGTAACCTTCCGGACGCGGCATACCGAAATTACGGTATTGGCGCTCTTTTACATCTCGGCCCTTTTGGTGGCCGATCACCATGACTGGCTGACCTTCGAACTTTGCTAGACCACCTACGATTGCAGGATCGTCAGAATAAGCACGGTCGCCATGCAACTCTTCAAATTCGGTAAACATGCCATTGATATAATCCAGCGTATATGGCCGCTGTGGATGACGTGCCAATTGCGAAATCTGCCAGGCAGTCAGGTTGCCGTAAATTTCTTCCGATAGCTTTTTGTTCTTTTTTTCCAATGCTAACAACTCTTTGGAGATGTCCAAGGCATCGTTGTCATCATGCGCCGATTGCAAGCCTTCAATCTTGGCTTCCAGCTCCGCAATAGGCTGTTCGAAATCTAAATAACTTATTTTCATGCTTTAACTTGTTCCGGAAATCTTAGGCAGACATTGGGCTTAATTATATAGGATTTTTACGTTGTCACGACTTAACCATTCAGTTAAGCCTGCAATCAGTTCATCATGCAAATCGACGCGCCAGTCATTACCCAACATCAATTCTACCCGGCTAGTCTTGTTGTGGTATTCCACTTTCACCGCACAGCCGCGTTGCTCATCGGAGACTTGCTTGAGATAAGGCTTTAACAGCGCTTTCAATTTAACCGCATCGGATTGACCGTTGCAGGATATTTTCAAGAAGCTTGCCTTACTATTCCGCAAGCTGGATAAGTCATGCAGCTTCCTTGCATTAACGCGGATACCGCCGGAAAACTCATCATTGCTAACGCGGCCTTCTACGATAATGAGTTGGTCATCTTTTAATAATTGTGGATGCTGGTTTAGTAGTTCGTTACCTACTACCACTTCTATTCTCGTAGTTCCATCATCCAAAGTCACAATCGCCATCTTGCCGCGCTGAGTCATCCGGACACGGACGCCAGTGACAATACCAGCCAGTAACTGCGGCTGTTCTTTAGGACTCAAATTCGCCAGCGTAGTACTGATAAATTGGCTCAAATCTTTCTGGTATGCCCAGTAAGGATGCCCGCTAAAATAGAAACCAAGTGCTGCTTTCTCTTCCTGCAAGCGCTGCTGCTCTGGCCAAGGCGCTACGTTCGGCAATACATGTACTTCGCTATCTGCGGCCGCACCAAACAGGCTATTTTGATTACTGTTCGCACTATTCTGTTCAGCCGCCGCCATAGCCATTCCTACAGCCGATAGCATGGCGTTCCTATTTGGCGACAGGCTATCGAAAGCTCCAGCGCGTATCAGTGATTCAACGACCCGGCGATTCACTTTACGCAGATCCAGGCGATTACAGAAATCGAACAAGTCTTTGAATGGTCCATCTTTGCGTCGTGCCTGCAAAATTACTTCGATCGCCGCCCAGCCTGTGCCTTTTACCGCGCCTAAGCCATATAACACCTGATTTTTGCTGATAGGCTTGAATTTGAATTCACTTTGATTAATATTTGGGGCCAATACTTCAACCTGATTAGGTGCGCAATCATCGTAAAAAATATGTACGCTGTCCGTGTTGTTCATATCTGCGGACATGGTGGCCGCCAGGAATGCCGCAGGGTAATGCGCTTTTAGATAAGCGGTTTGGTATGCGACCAACGCATAAGCAGCAGCATGCGATTTATTGAAACCGTAACCGGCAAACTTCTCTAGCAAGTCGAATAACTCACTGGCCTGCCTTTCCGTCATATTGTTTTTCACGGCGCCCTCGGTAAAGGTCTTACGCTGGGCATCCATCTCTTCTTTTTTCTTTTTGCCCATGGCGCGACGTAGTAAATCCGCACCACCCAGGCTATACCCAGCCACCACTTGCGCAATCTGCATCACCTGTTCCTGATAAACCGCAATTCCGTAGGTTTCCTTTAGGATAGGTTCAGTCAATGGGTGTGGATATTCAACACGCTGTTTACCGTGTTTGCGCCGGCAGAAATCCGGAATCAAATCCATTGGACCAGGACGATATAGAGCTACCAGGGCAATAATATCTTCAAAGCAATCCGGCATCGCCTGCTTGAGCATGTCCTTCATGCCACGTGACTCTAGCTGGAATACCGCCGTGGTATTAGCTGTTTTCAATAGCTGGAATGTAGGCTTGTCATTGAGCGGCAAAGTCTCGAATGACAATGGGGGCAGGCTTTCCTGAGCACGCTGTATATTGGAATTTTCAAGCGCCATATCCAATATGGTCAATGTACGTAAGCCCAGAAAGTCGAATTTTACGAGACCAACTGCTTCCACATCGTCTTTATCGTATTGGCTAACCAGGCTTGCACCATCAGCCTGGCAGTAAATCGGTGAGAAGTCGGAAATCTTGCCTGGCGAGATCAGCACACCACCAGCATGCATACCAACGTTACGTACCACGCCTTCTAAGCGTAAAGCCAACTCAAGCAACTCACGAACTTCTTCTTCATTCTCGCGACGTTCGGCTAACTGCGGTTCTTTCTCCAGCGCTGCAGAAAGTGTAATGCCTAGTTCGAGCGGTATGAGCTTGGCAATGCCGTCTACAAAGTTGAATGGCAAATCCAGAACCCTGCCTACATCGCGAATCACCGCCTTCGCAGCCATGGTACCGAAGGTGGCGATTTGTGCTACTGCTGCGATGCCGTATTTCTGCTTCACATAGTCAATGACGCGATCGCGCCCTTCCTGACAGAAGTCGATATCGAAGTCGGGCATAGAGACGCGATCCGGATTCAGGAAGCGCTCAAAAAGAAGGTTGTATTCAAGCGGATCCAAATCAGTAATACCGAGACTGTAAGCCACTACCGAACCAGCACCGGAACCACGGCCAGGACCGACAGGTACGCCGTTATTCTTGGCCCAGTTAATGAAATCAGCAACGATCAGGAAATAGCCAGCAAAACCCATCTGGTTAATGACGTTAGTTTCAAAGTCTAACCTGGCTGCATATTCAGACTTTTTGGATTCACGTATATGTGTATCAGGGTAAAGCACTTGCAAACGCTCTTCCAGCCCCGCCCGCGCTTCGGAGATCAGGTAGTCATTCAGGCTTTCATTGTTTGGTGTAGGGAAATTAGGCAGATAGTTTTTGCCTAAAGTCAGCGTCAGATTACAGCGCTTAGCGATTTCCACACTATTGGCTAGGGCTTCCGGCATATCAGCAAATAACTCAGCTATTTGCGCCTGAGTTTTGAAGTATTGCTCCTGCGTAAAGTTTTTCGGACGACGGCTATCTGCAAGTACGTAGCCTTCGGCAATGCAGGTACGCGCTTCATGCGCGCGGAAATCGTCTTCAGTGTTAAATTGAATAGGATGTGTAGCGACTACTGGTAGCTTTAGGGTGCCTGCAATCGCTTTAACATGCTGGATATAGCGTTCTTGTGCTGCATTACCAGTGGAAACTCGTTGTACTTCCAGGTAAAAACGCTCAGGGAATAGTTTTTGCCATTGTTCAGCCTGCTTTAAAGCCAACGTTTGATTATCTTGAACACAAGCTTGGCCGATATCACCGGATAATGCGCCTGATAGCAGTAATAAACCTTCAGTGCCTTCGTTAAACCATTCCTGCCTGAACTCAGCACGTCCACGGTATTGGTTGGTTAAATAGGCACGGCTAATCAGCTCACATAATAATAAATAACCGGCATGAGATTGGCATAACAGCAATAGGCGATGTGGCTGGTCGCGATTGCTAGGATTTTCCAGCCAGATGTCGCATCCAATAATGGGTTTAACCCCCTTGCCACGAGAGGCTTTGTAAAACTTGATCGCTCCAAACAGGTTGCTAAGATCCGTTAATGCCAATGCTGGCATCCTGTCATCACAGGCCTGTTTAACGTAGTCATCAATACGAACGATGCCATCCACAATAGAATACTCACTGTGACAGCGCAGATGAACGAACTTCAACGGCGTTGCAGGTGGTACTAAACTGGGCATTTCAGGTGATGAATTCTGTTCGGACATAAGGCAAATTTTACCTTATTTAGGGGAAGACTTTTACTAGGAATTATTTAAATAATTTAATGTACTTGTTTCAAATTTTATGAAATTTGAATCGCTTTAGATAGCAAAAAAATTAATGCAGGCGATGACTATAATTAGCCATCACCTGTCGATTAAATCATTATTTTTTAAGCAAGGAAGTGACTTGCTCTATCAGCTCATCATCCTGCACAGGCTTGCCCAAGAAGGCATTTACGCCTAACTCTTTTGCTACATTCCTGTGTTTTTCTGCAGTTCGCGAGCTAATGACGATCAATGGGATGTCTGAAGTTTTCGCATTATCGCGAACATGCCGCGAGAACTCGAAACCGTCCATGCGCGGCATCTCGATATCGGTCAGGATAATATCCGGCATAATGAGCTGCAATTTCTGCACCGCATCCATACCGTCATTGGCCGTCACCACTTCAAAACCTTCGCGCTCAAGTACGCGGGACAACACTTTACGCATAGTGAGCGAATCATCAACGACCAAGGCAATCTGTTTCACTTCTTCGACCACTGGCACATAGGTAGTGACCTTGATAGCGCCGATTGACAATGCTTCACGGTTAGCAAGCTGCACCGGGTTAATCACCAATACAATCGCACCATCACCTAATACGGTAGCGCCGATCATCCCTGGTACGCGTGACAACTGCGTACCCATAGGCTTCATCACCACCTCTTGGTTACCGATAATCTCGTCAACGTGTACTGCGGTCCGGTAGGTACCGCTTCGTAACAGGATCACCGGTGTATAGGCATGGTGCTGGGCAACGTGATCAACATCCCCAATTAGTTTGGATAAGAAATGTAATGGATACTCACGGTTAGCCCATTCGATTTTGTTCGCGTTATAGGCGCTGATCAAATCGTTTTGTTTGAGTTTTTGTACCTGTTCAACCATCACAGAAGGAATGGCAAATTCTTTAGTGCCAACCCGCACCATTACAACCTGAGCAACGGAGAGCGTGACAGGCAAGTAAATATTGAACATCGCACCCATGTTAACAAGGTTGCTAACGTCGATACGGCCACCTAATGCTGCAATGTCACTACGTACCGCATCCAGGCCTACGCCGCGGCCGGCAATCTGTGAAACGCTGTCTGCAGTTGAAAATCCAGGCTCAAAAATGATGGCCATTAATGCTTGATCATTCAACTCCTGATCAGCAGTAACCATGCCTTGATCTATGGCTTTTTGTTTGACGCGTGCCAGGTTGATACCGGAACCATCGTCCGTAATCACCAAAGTGATCTCGTCGTTTTCAGTGCTAATTTTGAGTTTAATTTGACCGGTTTCAGGCTTACCTAAACGCTTGCGATCAGCAGGAGGCTCTAAACCATGCGCTACCGCGTTACGTAACAAATGCTCGAGCGGAGCACCCATTTTATCCAATACGCCACGGTCAACTTCGATCGCTTCACCTTCAATGACCATTTCCACGCGTTTATTCAATTCACGTGCAGTTTGGCGAACGATACGTTGCAGACGTTCTGAAATGGTTGAGAAAGGCAACATACGAACACCCATGAGGCCCTGTTGCAACTCACGGTTCATGCGGTTCTGCTGTTGCAATGCAGCGTCCGTCTGGTCAAGGTTGAGCAATAGCCCATGCTGGATCGTGGCCACGTCATTCACGCTTTCCGCCATCATGCGGGTCAGCTCTTGCAAACGGGTAAATCGGTCAAACTCTAACGGGTCAAATGTCTCATTCGCTTCCTGCAGCAAGCTCATACGAGATTGCAACTGTGTTTCCGCTTCAATCTCAAGTTCGCGCAGGTATCCGCGAAGCCGGCTGATACTGTCTGTCAGGTCAGTCGAGGATTGTTTGAAGTTCTGCATTTCCCTGTCCATCCGGGAACGCATGATAGACACCTCACCCGCTTCATTGATGAGCCTATCCAGAACATCTGCACGTAACCGCAGGAACTGGGCTTTACGGTCCGTAGAGCGGGTCGGTGCAGTGACTTTTGCAGCGGCATCATTATTTTCCGCAGTTGGCGTTGTACCACCGGTAATTTCTTCTAGCATATAGCCGATGCGGTCGAAATCTACGAACATATCGTCAAAGTCATCCAATGTGACCTTATGCTTCAATGCACGTAAAACACGGTCTTCCATGTGATGCACACTATCGCCGATATTAGATTGACCTGCCATACGGGCACTACCTTTTAAGGTATGTAGTGCGCGTTGCAGGGAATCGGCATATTCGCCTTCTTGAGGATTAGCGCGCCAGCCACGTAAGTCACGCCCGACTTGCGGTACTAGTTCACGTGCTTCTTCAACGAATAAGGCCAGCAATTCCTGGTCTATACTTTGATCTTGGCTATTGAAAGTAACTTCGACCCCTGTTGAGTCTGCTAGCGTATCCATATTGGCTTCTTGCACTTCGGCAGAAGCTGTTACTTCATTGCTAATATCAAGCTGACCAATTGTTTCACTTGGCTCACTTACTATCTGTTCAGGCATTTCAATAGGTTCAGCAATGACCGGCTGTATAAGAGCGGGTTCAGCAACAAATTGCATGTCTGCAATATCAACAGGTAATTCCACCGCACTAATACTGGATTCAATATCTTTGCTAATAGGCTTGGCTGCTTTGGATTTTTTACCAGGTTTATTCGCTTCCGCTTGTATGAGCTCAGCTTCAGCTTTTTCTGTGGCAGCCGCTTGCATAGCTGCAGTAGATTCACCTAATGCCAAGATCAAAGCACGGCTGGATTTAGCATTTTTAAGCGCTTTGGCTTTTTCCAAACCATCTTCAAGTGCCTTAACAACGTTGCCGTATAAATCAACATGCTGCTCTGTCCATACACTGGTATGTTCATCTAACCAACGTTCGAGCGCACGTGCCAAGTCACCAATTTGTTTGAAGCCTGCGGTTAAAGCATTGCTACCTAGCGTGTGAGCCGCTCTACGGCTTGCTTCGCTTGGTAATTCAGTAGAGTTAGACTGAATAGCCACTTGTGCTTCTATGAGCGTTTGCAGATGTTGCTGCGCCTCGCTTATGAAAATGTTAAAGAATGCACGGCTAAGTTTTCTTGTGCCGCCTATCAGTACTTCTTCTTTTTGCGCTTGCGGTTTAGCACTCGCCATTTCACCCTGGAATTCTGATTCCAGTTCGGCAGCTTGCTGGATGAATGGTGCAGGATTCAATGCGACTTCACCATTGGTTTGTAAATAAGCTGCCCAACCTGCAAATTCCGCACTCACTTTTTCTATGAAAGCGAGCTGTGCCGGCGTTGGAAAGGCTTTACGTTCCATGACCAGGTTAAGCAGTTTTTCTACTGACCACGCAACCTCACCCATCGCGCTTAGGCCAACTGTGCGGCCGCTGCCTTTTAATGTGTGATAAGCACGACGTACTTCAACCAAGGCTTCACTATCGGTTGCGTTTACACGTAAGGTTTGAAGATGTTGAGCTAAGTTTGCCAGCACCTCTTCTGTTTCAGTCAGGAAGATATCCTGTAATTCAGGATCAATGGCTTTATCAATGATGTTAGCTGTATCTGTATCACTTACAGAAGGTGACGCCTCGGCTACAGCAGGTAATTCATCTACAATCATAACTGACTCAGTTGCAGCAGGCTCTTCAGCAGCAACCGGCATTGAATCTTCTTGAATTGACTCTGATTTCATCGCCATGCCTGTAGCGCCTAGTTCCAAGCGATGTAATGCACCTGATAAAGCTGTTTCTGATTCTGCACGCGTATTTGGTAGTTCTTCTGCATACAGGCCCAGCATACTCAAGCTTTCCGCGACCAGCTCAAATTGACTGTTGTCTAGTTGCGCAGGATTTTGCCTGAAATGTTCAGCATATTTGGCACTTAGATTTGCAATTGCCTTAGGTACAGGCATTTCCAGCATGTCAAAGGCAGCTGCAACTTGTTGTAATGGTTTGGCAGCTGCTTCCAGTATTTGGATATTTTCTGGGCTACGGAAAAAGGTATCCAGCGATTTTTCAACGATGCCTAATGCTTCAAGAATCTGTTTCGCTACAGCATCAACAACGCTTGCATCCAGTTTACTTGTAGCAAATTGGTCAGAAGCAGGTGCTAATTCACCACCTTCTGCAATTAACTGCAAACGTACTGTTTGAGTGGCAATCTTTTGATGCGCTTCCAAATCTAGCTGTTGGTAATATTCGCCGATATATTCCAAGAGATTAAGGGATGCCGCGATTTCAATCAATGAGGTTTCGTTAATGGCGGCTTGACCTGACTTAAGTGCTTTAGCCACTGTCTGTATGCTGGTAAATAGAGCTAAAACTTTTTTGTTGTTCAGGTTTTGCTCAACTGAAACAAGTGCATCCAATTTATTGATGAATGTCTCAAGATCATGCGTATTAGTTGGGCTAATATCTGCCCACAAGTCTTTCAAGCTAGGCAAGTCTGCAGTTAACTGGGCTAATGCTGCACGCTCAGCTGCAGTGGCTGCTACGCTGTCACCCCTGGTTTGCATGGGCAACAGCTCATCCAGCTCAAAGATATCCTTAACTTTTGCAATATCATCGGTGCTGCGATCGCTGATGGCGACGTAGTACAACAAATCCCGTAATAACTGTGAAGGCACTTTGGCATCGCCTACTGCCATATTACGCAGTTGGTGATCAAGCCTGCGGCATAGCTTTTTAGCGCCAGTATGCTCAGCGATCTTGTCCTGTGCTAATGCATCGGTAAACGCTGTGGCCGTCCACCATAAAGTCTTTTGTGCATTTTTTTGTTGGACTTGCTGCACACTAAGCAATGAGTCGCGCATGCTGTTCAATGCATCGGCATCTTTAGTACGTAGCCAATCTAAAAGCGATTTTTGGAAAGTCGAGCGTTTTTCGGCTACAAAAATAGGAACTGCGGATTCTTCGATAGGATTAGTGGATAAATCTTTAGGCGCGCTATAACTAGTGTCTGGGTAGAACAGCTCACTTTCTTCTAGCGCCTCACCTTGTAACTCAACCAGCGGTTTCAAAGTGTCATAAAGCCTTGTTGGCATGTCCGGCATACCGTTAAGCAAGTCTTGTAAATACTGAGCCAGAGTATCTACCGCACGCATGAGATCGGCCATCACCGAATCTGTTACCGGAATAACTTGCTTTTCCAGTTTGCTGGTCACTTTTTCGATTTCTGAACAATAGCGTTTACAGCCTTCAAGGCCTACCATGTCCAAGGCGCCACTTACCTGATATAAATGGGCTTCGGTAAAACGTAATGAAGCAAAATCTTCCGGTTTATCCGCAACATTTTGAAAACTAGCCAGTACTTTTTTTAGTGATTGGTCAATCTCGTCTTTTACCCAAGACAATGGGCCAGTATCAAATGCTTCAGGCATTTTGTCTCCCCATTCTGTTTGGTAATTTTTTCATGCAGTATCCAGTGACAGCTATTTTTAAAGTGAAGCGACTATAGTTTGAAACCGGCCACTGAGTCGCGCAGCTCTTCCGCAAGTGCGGTGAGCTGACCTACGGATTCTGCTGTCAATTTAGTACCTTGGGTCGTTTGGGTCGTAATTTCCTGAATCATCTGCATGTTCTTAGACACCGTTGTTGCAGAGTCAGTCTGAGCGTTTGTTGCAGCAGAAATTGACTGGATCAAGCGAGCCAAGCTGGTCGTAACCGTTTCAATCTCGGTCAGCGCCTGACCCGCAGCATCCGCAACGCGGGCACCCTCAACTACACCCTCCGTTGACTTCTCCATCGCGGCAACCGCGCCGTGGGTATCGGTCTGAATCGTCTTCACAATCGCACTAATCTGTTTAGTAGCTTCAGATGAACGTTCCGCCAAACGCTGAACCTCTTCCGCAACCACCGTAAAGCCTCGACCAGCTTCACCAGCTGACGCTGCCTGGATCGCCGCGTTCAACGCCAAAATGTTGGTTTGTTCGGTAATGTCAGAAATCAGCTCCACGATCTCACTAATCTCTTGGGAGCTTTCGCCCAAGCGTTTGATACGTTTAGAAGTTTCCTGGATCTGTGTACGAATCTCGTTCATCCCTGAGATGGTGTTCTGTACCGCTTGTGAACCTTGGTTAGCAGCTTGCAGTGAACGCTGCGCAACCTGTGAAGCCTGCGCCGCGTTGCTTGATACTTGCAAAATTGAGCGCGTCATGTCTGTAACCGCTTCAGTAGTCTGCGTAATTTGCGTCGCTTGCGTTTCAGCAGCAGTCAACAATTGTTCCGATGTACCTTGCGCTACTGACGTCGCTGACGTTACCTGCTCCGTCGCCCTGTTAATCTCCACAACCAAGTCCCGCAAGCTATCAATCGTGTAGTTAATAGAGTCAGCAATCGCGCCTGTAATGTTATCGCGCACTTGCGCTTTTACCGTTAAGTCACCGTCAGCCAAGTCACCCATCTCATCAAGTAGCTGCAGAACCGCTTCTTGGTTGTCCTGACCTTCTTGTGCTAACTGGTTGGTCAGTGCTACAGATTGAACCGTTTGTTTTCTACCGTAGAAATACATCAAGAGTAATAACACCAGACCCAATAAGAGCAAGCCTAACAACACCAACTTAATGAAACTGGTTTGTGACTGGATTAAGGACTCGTTTTCTTTTTGAATGTCGGCCGTAAATGCATTACCCGTTTGTTTGGTAACCTCGAAAGCTGCCGTTAAATCGGATAACGGTGCAGAAGCAGCCACAGTACCTAACGGTAACGCTGGAATGTATCGTGCGTTAGCTACTTGGAAGAAGTTTTCGCCAGCTTTAATCACAGCCTCGAGTGAGCCCTGTAATTTTGGGTTAGTCAGGTTTTTGCGCCAGTATTCAGAACGGGCCTTGAAATCCGCTTCGTTTTTTGCCGCATTCTCTAAAGCCTTATCGCGCTTAAGATTGTTAAAGTTTGTTGAAGCAACATAAGCCTCGTTGTATGACGCGAAAGCATCCAAAGGATACATTGGCGGTGGTGACGTATCTTTTGTGAGGTCTTGATACTCTTTCAAAGTATTAAAAATCGGACCGTTGACTCGAACTTGGTTAATAACCCAAAAACTCAACAATGCGAACAAGATAAACGCCACAATTTGCAGGAATAATTGTCGGTAACCGGCCGCCAAGCCTGTTGAATCCGAAGTATTACTTGCACTAGCAGTCCTGTTTCTCAAGTTATTAAAAAAATTGCCAATCTGCAGCGGCAAGCTTTTCATCGTTGCTAGGTTTAATGCCATTTTGAGCCCCAATTCATAGAATATTACAAACACTATGTGTTTTATAAAATATAACTTTTACTAGTTTGCTAATATATTTACTACTATTTTTATTGTTTATTTTTATTAGTTATTCGTTACCAAAACTTCGCCCTACTTCAATTACCTTCCACAAATCTAACTTAACTATACAATTACTTTAACTAATAGTTGGCTGAATAAAATCTTTATTTTTCACCAACATATCAATATCGACTTCAAGCCATTCGTTATTGTCCGCATCTTCGTACGTTTGTTTATTAAAAAACACTTCATCGCTTGAAGATTCTTTCGGCTTCATCGCATCAATACTACGTAGTCCAACTAAGCTGCCAATGACCAGAGCGGCTTGCGTTGTAACCTCTGAATTCAACAGCAGTATACGGGTATTACTCGATTTAGATGTTGGTGGCATTCCCAGGAATTGTGCTAAATCGGTAATGTTATACAAATTACCGCGGATATTAGCCACACCTAAGAACCAAGGTTGCGTAAGAGGCACAGACTGTACTGGAGGAACCGGAATAACCTCTCGTACGTCATTCAAGTTCACCAGCAACCTTTTCCCACCTACGGTAACGCCCAAACGAGAGCTAGAAACGGCCGTACCTTGCGTCGCAACTTCTTTAAGCCGCTGCAAGATTGCTTCTTGGAATTCACGTAAATTTGAGGTTTTAGCCACGGTTACTCAATCAATTTTAATTATTATCCACCAACACTAGTGACGCTATTTACTGACCTAATGATTTGATCAGGCTTAATAGTTCAGACCCTACTACCGGTTTTGTCACACAGGCTTTCGCACCCATTTTTAATGCCCAAGCCAAGTCAGTAGCCTGTGATTTGCCGGTACATAATATCACTGGGATATGCGCAGTTGCCGGGTCTTTTGTCAGCGTGCGAGTGACTTGGAAACCAGTTAAGCCAGGCATCACTACATCCATCAATACTAAATCCGGCGGAGTGGAGGCAACTTTAGCCAGACATTCTTCGCCGCTTTCTGCGCCTGTCACTTCAAAACCGGCAGTCTCAAGCAGTTCAGTTAAAAAGAATCGATCAGTTGCCGAATCATCTACTACTAAGATTTTTTGTATCGCCATGTTTATTCCGCCTCTTGTTGATTGTTTTTACTAATTGCAGCATAGGTCTGTACTGCGTCTATTAAGGTTTCCTGCGTAAAAGGTTTAGTCAGATATTGGTCTGAGCCAACCATACGGCCACGCGCCCTATCGAATAAACCATCTTTACTGGAGAGCATAATAACGGGAGTTGTTTTGTAGCGGGCATTTCTTTTAATGAGGGAGCAGGTTTGGTAGCCATCTAGGCGTGGCATCATGATATCTACGAATATCAAGTCTGGGTGCTCATTGGATATTTTTGCCAAGGCATCGAAGCCGTCTTCAGCCAGTATCACTTCACAGCCGGAAGCTTTCAAGAAAATCTCAGCACTACGACGTATCGTATTACTATCGTCTATCACCATTACTTTAATTGTGGATAGCTGATCCAAACTTAACTTCTCCGGATTCAGCTTTTCTTGACTTAGCTGTTCTTGGCTCACCAGCAAGCTCCTTTTATATTGGCGTGCATTAAACTAAACACTTTATGAAGCATTATTTATGAGTCATTTTATATACAGACTTACTTAATAAGCAATACTATTTGGTATATTATCCACAAAAATAAAAAAAATAATATTTTTATATATTTTTATATTTCAATCCCCCATAAGGGTAGACTATAATAAATTTCAATAATTACATGATGTGCATAATGCAAGCACTCAATGCTAACAATGTGAAGGGGTAAACATGATAGTCAGACAGGAATCACTCACCGCCAAAATGGCACTTAAAGATTTACCTTCCGCATCGCCATTACCTACGGCCAGTTTAGTATTAGTTTTTGGCTCGGTAAAACGCTTTAATGAAGCTAAATTACAAGCCACTTTAAAAGCGCGTTACCCATCAGCTCAAATTGTTGGCTGTACGACTTCTGGTGAAATCAGCCCTGATGGCGTATTTGATGACAGCCTGCAGATCACTGCTATCCTTTGGGAAAAAACCGTACAACGCGTAAGCCACGTTAAATCTGGCGGTTCACAAAGCTCTTTTGAAATCGGCGCAGGTCTTGCGAATCAGCTGAAAGCGGATTCCCTGCGTACTGTCATGATTATTGGTGATGGCCTCTCACAAAACGGAGAAGAGCTGGTACTAGGCTTCCAAAGTGTACTTGGCAATAAGATTCCTTTGTTCGGCGGCATGGCTGGCGATGGCGCCACTTTCACCAAAACATTCCAAATGATCAATGACACCATTTCAGACCAACTAGTTATTGCTGTTGGCCTTTATGGCAATAGCCTGATCACGGCAACCGGCGCATTAGGTGGCTGGAAACCATACGGTCCATTACGCACTGTAACTAAATCTGACAAAAATACCGTATTTGAATTAGATGGCAAACCAGCATTACCGCTATACCGCATGTATATTGGCGATCATTATTCTAAAGGTTTACCGGGCAGCGGCCTAAAATTCCCGTTTGCTGTAATGGAACCGGGTAGCCGTGATGTGGAGAAGATACGTACATTGGGTTCGTTCGATGCAACCAACAATAGTGTGAGCTTTTTCGGTAACGTGCCTGAAGGTTCGTCTATCCGCATGTGCCAAACCAATCATGACCGCTTGGTTGAAGGCGCAGGAGAAGCCGCACATTTGGTAACGGGCAACCTGGCAAACACTTCTACCAATCAAGCTGGTTTGGCTTTATGCGTTAGCTGTGTAGGCCGCAAAGGTGTAATGGCCGAGCTAACCTCTGATGAAGTGAAGCAGGTTAAGCAAGTATTAGGACCTCAAACTTCACTGACTGGTTTTTATTCTTATGGTGAAATCGCGCCGCGTCCAAATACCAACGATACCGTATTCCATAACCAAACTATGACCATTGGTTATTTAAGCGAAAACCTGCTCGCTTAAGCAACTTATCTGATCCTGTGCTATCAGAATGTAAATAGCGCACAGGATAAGCATCACTAGTTGGTAATAATTCAAAAGCGCCCTGTTCTAAATGGGCGTTTTTGTTTTATGATGCATTTACAAGAGATTCCAGCAAATTTAATAATCTTAATAACCCAAGCATGAGGAAATCAAAATGAGTAACGTTACCCTTAAAGGAAACCCAGTCGAACTTACAGGTAATTTGCCTGCAGTAGGCTCAAAAGCACCTGACTTCACTTTAGTCGACAAAGCATTGCAAGACGTTTCGCTAGATGCTTTTGATGGCAAACGCAAAGTACTGAACATTTTTCCAAGCGTAGATACGCCAACTTGCGCAATGTCTGTACGTGCATTTAACAAACATGCTAGCAGCCTGGAAAATACTGTTGTTTTGAACATTTCCGCCGACTTACCTTTTGCGCAAACGCGTTTCTGTGCTGCTGAAGGACTGGAAAATGTACAGAACTTGTCACTAATGCGCGGCCGTGATTTCTTAAAAAATTACGGTGTGTTAATCCACACTAGCAAACTGGCGGGTTTGGCTTCGCGTGCCGTAGTGGTATTAGATGAAAACAATACTATCAAGCATTTTGAGTTGGTAAGCGAAATCGCTAACGAGCCAAACTATGATGCAGCACTAGCGGCATTAAAATAGTATTAAACGCTGTTAAAAAAGCCCGCTAATTGCGGGCTTTTTTATGGGTTTTTGGTTGAGTTTGGACTTATTACATGTACGATTAATTACTGGTAATCGGTATATTTGTTATTTTTGCCACGTGCTTTTTCTACAGGATATTTCTTCGCATTAAGTTCGATTTTATCGTTTGCTGCTTGAATGAGATCGATATCGAGCACCTGCGAAATTCTAAGTAAATATACAAAAGTATCAGCTAACTCATGCCCTACTTGCTCACGCTTCTCCGCCGACAGCACATGGCTTTCCGTTTCGGTATCCCATTGAAAATGCTCGACCAGTTCTGCAGCCTCTACGATCATTGCCATGGCCAGATTCTTAGGGGAGTGAAACTGTGCCCAATCGCGCGCATCTACAAAGGCTTGCAGCTTTTGTTTTAGTTCAGTCAATGAATCACTCATGAATGCGCTCCAGGCTTATTTGCGATTACTGCCAGCCACCATCTTGATCTCAAACAACCTACACTCGAGCGGCCCATTAAATAGCGGTGTACGCTTACTTGGTGTAAGCCGCATCAGTTTAGGCATACGCAGATCATTGGTCAGAAAATACGTGTTCCAGCCGGCGAATTTCTTTTTGAGTGCCTCGCCCATTTTTGGGTACAGCGCTGCTAACTCTTCATCCTCACCGATACGCACTCCATATGGTGGGTTCGCCACTAACACGCCATGGTCTGCAGGCGGAATCGCATTCACCATATCCACATGTGTCAATTGAACGGCATCCAACAAGCCAGCTGCTTCCAGATTTTGTTTACTTACGCGTACCGCACGTAAATCGAGGTCAGAGCCATAGATTTTTTGAAAAGAGACTTTCTTAACTTTTGAAGTTGCTTGGTTCTTAATTTTCTTCCAGGTATCTGATTCATAAGTTTTCAGTTTTTCGAAACCGAAATTCCTATTTAATCCAGGTGCCATATCAAGCGCGACCATGGCTGCTTCAAGCAAAAATGTACCGCTACCACACATTGGGTCTAGCAAAGGCTGGCCCGGTTGCCAGCCGGATAATTTCAAAATACCGGCTGCAAGGTTCTCGCGTAAAGGCGCTTCTATGCTAGCGCCACGATTGCCGCGCTGGTACAAAGCAGCGCCTGATGTATCTAAATAAAATTGGTATTCATCAGCAGCCAAATAAGCATGAATGCGTACCGCAGGCGTTTTTGTATCGATATAAGGACGGCTTCCCACAGCCAACCTGAATTTATCGCAGACCGCATCCTTAATTTTTAAGGTAGCGAATTCCAGGCTTTTTAACGGACATTTCACGCCTGTGACTTTAACCATAAAGTCATGCTTTACATCGAACCATTGCGGCCAATTCAGCTTATAAGCAGCATTGAATAAATCTTCTTCGTTCTGGTATTTACCGCGCGCCACTTGCCACATGATACGTGTTGCAATGCGAGAATGAATGTTTGCTGCATAACAAACTGCCCAATCGCCATCAAAGCTCGCACCGCCATCGGTAGCCTTAACAGACTTAGCGCCGATTTGCTCCAGTTCATCTACCAGTAGCTGTTCCAGGCCTCTTGGGCAGGTTGCGAAGTATCTATTAGGTGCCATGCTTATTTTGTCGCTTTACTTAATGAATGAGTCTTTGTTATCAGAAGACATGAAAATTCGGTTGTTACTACTTTGATTGTGTTCTGCAAGTTTTTCAACAAATTGCAGGAACTCTATTTTGTGTGACTTTTCCAGCATTTTCGCACGTTCACGCAAACTTGCGATACGTAAATCGGCCGGTTCGCGATTAAAGCCAAATACAGCGATATTGCCGGGCTTACCTGTTGGCAGGATCAGAACTTTGCCTTTAAAACTTTGCTCGATGCGCTGCAGATATATATCAAAATTCTTATCGCTACCCCATAGATTGATAGCCAAAACACCGTCACTGGTCAGCGTATTTGCACATTGGTCAAAAAAGTCCTGGCTGCAAAAATCCGGCGGAATCCCATTGCTGTCAAAAGCATCGATCAATAGCACATCCGCGTTTGCCTTATGTTCGGCAAGGTACTGCAGGCCATCACCTTCGATGATTTCCAGTTGTTCATCATTCTCCGGTACATAGAATTGACTACGCGCTACCTGGATAATTTTGGGGTTAATCTCAATGACTTTAGTGGAAATTTCCGGGCAATATGCATGAATATATTTAGGTAAAGAACCACCACCTAAGCCGATCGCCAGCACATTTTTGACATCAAATCCGTATAACAGGAAACACATCATGCCGCGGGTATAAGCAAGCTCTAGAGCAAACGGGTCGCGGATGCGCATAGCGCTTTGCACAGTGACTGAGCCTAAATGCAGGGAGCGGATGCCATCTGATTCGCTAACATCGACCGAATCGCCGACGATGGCTTTCATTAAATGTTTAGCGACACGAAACATCAGGCCGCTTCCTGGTTATCTTCATCGATAATAATGGTTTCTGTCTGTGCCGGCTCTTCGCCACCATCCTGTTCAATGACACTAATGAATTTAGTGCGCAATTCCATTAGCAATGTATCGACTTCCTGAATCTGCAAATTAACCAGTGTTCCTGCTTTCAACTCCGGCAAGCCATATACTTTGGTGATATAAGGCACCTCATCCAGACGTACCAAGTTATCGCGCCATACAAATCCACTGACGTTCTCTATAGATTCCTGCACTAGATATTGCAGGCACCAGTAGCGTTCCATTCGTGTCTGGAATTCATTGTAGACATTATACGTTTGCTCAAAATTACGCATGTGCGTTGTCAAAGCTTCGCTATTCAACGGATAAGCCGGCTCGGTATTTTGCACTACGCTTATTAACTGGCGCTGATTGATAAGGTCTACTGCACGGCGCAAAGGCGAGGTACTCCAGGCATATTGCGCTACACCTAGACCTTGATGTGGCTCAGCTTTAGTCGTCATAAATACCTTGCCACCGGTCTGTGCACGGTAAAGCCCAGGCACTTCATGCGTTGCCAGTAAGGCACCCCATTGATTGTTGGCTTCTATCATAAGCTCAGCCACTAGCTTATCCATAGGTGAGCCACGACGGCGACCAATGATGCTGACTTTGCCTTGAGTGACGTAAAAATTGTAGTCGATCTGTATCGGTTTATTCGGGTCATGCTTACCGCGGGCTTTTTCCAAAACCTCTGCCAGGTTAAATAAGAATAACAATTTTGCCCAGTAAGGATGACCGCTGTCAGCCGCTAAAGTAGTTTCATTAAAAAATGGTTCCAGTTCATCATGACGTAAGTTATCGGCGATCTTGATGCGCTCTACTTTAGTGTCACGTTGTGTAATGGTGAAATCTGCAGCCACATGGAGGTATAAAGACAATACCGGTTTAATCTCGCCCGCATCCAGGCTGAATGGTCGAATCGCGGCTTCCGGCAGCATGGTAATCTTGTTCCCGGGCATGTAAACGGTGGATAAACGCTGCATGACTTCTTTATCTAAGGCGCTATCAACCTCAATACCCAACGCCGGTGCGGCAATATGGATACCAACCTGCATACATCCATCCGATAACTGCTTGATAGAAAAAGCATCATCGATTTCTGTGGTCGTACTATCATCGATACTGAATGCTTCAACATCTGCAAGCGTTAACTCACTTGGTATCGCATTAATTTTAGTAATAGCGAAATCGGTGCCTTTAGCAAAGTATTCGCGTAAAAAAGCACCCAGATGGAAATCATGCGCCGAAGGAATAGCACCGCAAGCTTGTAGCAATTTATGGTGGCTAAGATGCAACTCATTTGCGGCAGCATCTAAAGTTTTATATTCGAATGAGTTTTTATCAGGCTCATACAGCAGCATGTCCAGCTTTTGCCTCAACTCATCGGGCATTGTATGTGCTTTAAGCTGCTCTACATAAGCAGCCATTTTTTCTGCCAGCAGGCGTTTCTTTTCCAGTCCAGCCAGTGCAGCTTTTAATATTTCCGCAGGTGCCGCCTTGTAACGGCCTTTACCCTTGCGGTTGAAATACACGGGAGCACTATGTAGCTTGATCGCTACGGCTGCAGCCTCAATAGGCGTAGGTTTACGGCCGTAATAATCCGCTGCGAATTCTTCAAAACCGAATTCAGGTTCGCCGCAACATTCCCACAGGAAATCCAGCTCTAAGGTTTCAGCTTCAGTATTCGCCGCTTCCAAAAATCCGGCTATAGGCGCTTCAAAACGTAACAAAACATTGCTGGATTTGATTTTGCTGCGCTTGCCACTGGCAGATTCTATTTGCATAGAACCTTGCGTTTCGGTCATGATAGAGGCTACTTTGAAAGTGCCGTCTTCTTCAAAAAATACGTTCATTATTCACTTAATCGTTGGCTGGGGCTGGATCTTTTCTTAATGTTTTGTTGGCATCATTAAGCAGAATCAAAAATAGTCGAGCAGTATACCAGCCCATTTTACCGTTGATTTGAATAATGAGGAATTTTCAGGCTCACAAGCCATTAATATAGCAGTCTCTACTTTTTTTACTTTTTCGATTAGAAACAAATGGATAAACGCATTCCCGTTACGCTACTTACTGGCTTTCTAGGCAGTGGCAAGACTACTTTATTGAACAAACTGCTCCATCATCCTTCGATGAAGGATACAGCCATCATCATTAATGAGCTGGGTGACGCCGGACTTGACCAGGTATTTGCCAATAGCAATCTGGCGCAGAATATCGAAAATGAGCATATCGCAGATAACACAGTGTTATTAAGCTCCGGTTGCCTCTGCTGCACACTTAAAAACGAATTGGCCGATACTATGCGCGACCTGTTTTTTAAACGTGCACTACAGGCGATTCCTGAATTCAAGCGTCTGGTGATTGAAACCACCGGTATGGCGGATCCTGGCCCTATCCTGGCAAACCTCATGAATGAGCCTGTCATTGAATCGACTTACCGCCTGGATGCGGTTATCGTGACTATCGATAGCGTATATGGTTTACAACAGATAGAAAATAATGAAGAAGCGCTTAAGCAAGCCGCGGTTGCTGATGTACTTGTACTCACCAAAACTGACTTGGCAAGCGATGAGCAAATTAGCGCTTTAAAAGAAAAACTCATTAGCATCAATCCCGGTGCGACCCAGCATAGAATTGTGCAAGGTGAGCTGGATCCGGCTTTTGTGATTGATGTAGGTTTATTCGACATCGCCACCAAACAGCCAGAGCCGCAACGTTGGCTACGCGCACCTTATAAGCCAAAACTACCGAAAGGCACATTGCCTCAAAGCACACATGCTAACGACATAGTGAGCTTTACTGTCACCATGCCGCAGCCACTCAAATGGTCGCAATTAAGGCCCCATCTACTCAAGTTTTGCCAAACTTATGGTAAAAACTTATTGAGGCTCAAAGGTATTATCTATGCGGAAGATCAGCCAGCGCCACTAGCGATACATGCTGTACATTTCACGCCCTATCCACCGACGTTGCTAGAAGGCTGGAGCGAAGAAGAGCCAAGCTCACGTATCGTGATTATCGGCAAAGGTTTGGATGAACTTGAAGTACGCAAGGCATTGATGCAGATTTAAGCTTTTTACTTATAAACTGCTCAAGCTCTTAACATGCGCTGCTACGCTGCGTCCTAATGCATCCAGTGTATAACCGCCTTCCAGCATTGAAACGATGCGGTCTTTAGCGTATTTATTAGCAACTTTTTTTAGCATTTCTGTTATCCAGAAATAATCGCTTTCTTTTAACTGCAAGCCGCCAATCAGGTCCTGCTCATGCGCATCAAACCCCGCAGAGATCAGAAGTAGCTGCGGTTTGAAACGCTCCAAAGCTGGTAACCAATATTTGTTCACTGCTGCCTGGAACTCCGTACTTGTTGCGCCCGCAGCAAGAGGAACATTGATCATGTGGTCATTGCCACTTGTCGCGCCGCTATGTGGGTAAAACGGATGCTGGAAAGTCGAACAGAGCATGACACGCGGATCGTCATGAAAGATATCCTCTGTGCCGTCCCCATGATGTACATCAAAATCTGCGATCGCTACCCGTGTTAAACCATGATGTTCGATGGCATGCGCAGCGGCCACTGCGACGTTATTGAAGATACAGAACCCGGCACTATTACTGCGATGCGCATGATGTCCGGGCGGACGCACATTACAGAACACATTCTTAACCTTGCCCGCCATCACCAGATCAACGCCTTTGATGGCGGCACCCGCCGCATGCAAAGCCGCATCCAGCGTATAGGGGTTCATAGACGTATCGCCATCCAACTCGACCAAACCGGTTTTTGGGGATAATTTAAATATCCGTTCGATATATTGGCTGGTGTGCACACGCGTTAATTGGGTTTTAGTGACTGCAGGTGCTTCATAATGAATTAAGCGATTTAATAAATTCGAAGCTATCAGCTGGTTTTCTATAGCACGGATACGCGCAGGACTTTCAGGATGGCTTGGTCCCATGTCGTGCTTCAAAAAAACCGAATGCGTGATGTAGGCAGTATGCATTAATTGCATTCTGAAGCATCTCGGTAAAAATTACCATCCGGCTATTTTGACTACATTTTTAGTCTTAATCCCAGCTTAATGCACCGCCGGTTTGATATTCGGTCACACGCGTTTCAAAGAAGTTTTTCTCTTTTTTGAGATCGATCATTTCGCTCATCCACGGGAACGGATTGGTTGCGCCTAGGTACAACACATCCAAACCGATTTGCTGGCAACGGCGGTTTGCGATGAAGCGCAAATACTCTTTGAACATCGTGGCATTCAAACCTAATACTCCGCGTGGCATAGTCGCTTCGGCATAGCGGTATTCCAGTTCAACACCTTGTCGGATTAAGTCTTTAATCTCTTCACGGAATTCAGCCGTCCACAGATGTGGATTCTCAAGCTTGATAGTATTAATGACGTCGATACCAAAGTTGCAATGCATAGATTCATCACGCAGGATGTACTGATACTGCTCGGCTGCGCCCTGCATCTTGTTCTGGCGGCCTAATGCAAGAATCTGCACGAAGCCTACGTAGAAAAACAAGCCTTCCATGATGCAGGCAAACACGATGAGTGACCGCAGTAATTGCTGATCAGCCTCTGGTGTCCCGGTTTTGAACTCAGGGTCGGTCAGCACATTGATGAACGGAATGAGGAAATCATCTTTATCCTTAATGCTCGCAACCTCTTGGTAAGCATTAAATACTTCAGACTCATCTAAGCCCAAACTTTCCACAATGTATTGGTAGGCATGGGTATGAATCGCTTCCTCAAAACCTTGGCGCAGCAAGTATTGGCGGCATTCAGGGGCAGTAATGTGGCGGTATGTACCTAATACAATATTATTGGCAGCCAATGAATCCGCCGTAGTGAAGAAACCCAAGTTGCGCTTTACAATCAAGCGCTCGTCATCTGTCAGCGCGGTGCTGTCTTTCCACTGCGCAATATCGCGACTCATGGAAACTTCTTGCGGCATCCAGTGATTCGCACAACCAGCCAAGTATTTATCCCAAGCCCAATGATATTTGAACGGGACTAATTGATTCACATCCGTTTGTCCGTTAATCATGCGCTTGTCAGATGCGTTAACACGACCTGAAATAGATGGCTGGTTTGCCGCAATTGGTGCAACGGTTGGTGTTCGCACTGGTGCCAGTTGTGACTTAGCTGGCTCTACGTAAACTTCATCTTCAAATGAAAGCATGTTTTTTCCTTAATTTCTTTATTATCATTTTTAGCAAGCTGGCGAAAGCTATTCAGTGCAAGGCACGACAAGCGCAAAAGACAAGACAGTACAAATAGTACGGCGCAGTCTTTGAGCATTGTTGTAACAAGCAATGGATGGCTCGCAGACGCTTGCTACTGGCAGGATTCACAATCAGGATTATCTATCGAACACATCTTCGGTGCTGGGTCTGGAACACTTGATGAGACAGCATTCAGCTCACCTCCGCTACCTGTCGATTTCTCAGCCGCAGTAGCACCCAATGAACGTAAGTAATACGTCGTTTTCAAGCCACGTTGCCAAGCTAATAAGTAAGTATCGTTGAGCTTTTTACCTGAAGGCACCGCAAAATACAGGTTGAGTGATTGCGCCTGGTCTATCCATTTCTGGCGGCGCGCTGCTGCCTCAATCAGCCAAGTCGGGTCTACATCAAACGCTGTTGCATAAAGCTGTTTCAAGTCTGCCGGCACACGTTCAATAGGTGCCAAAGAGCCGTCGAAATACTTAAGGTCTGACACCATCACGGTATCCCACAAGCCTCGTGCTTTCAGGTCATTCACCAGTTGCTCATTCACAATGGTGAACTCACCGGATAAGTTAGATTTCACGTACAGGTTCTGGTATTCTGGCTCAATGCTGGCTGATACACCGACGATGTTAGAAATCGTCGCCGTTGGCGCAATCGCAACGCAATTGGAGTTACGCATGCCTACTTTTTGGATGCGAGTGCGTAGCGCATCCCAATCCAAGGTTTTGCTTCTATCTACCTCTACATTGGCGCCACGCTCTTGAGTCAACAGATCTAATGTATCGAGTGGCAAGATGCCTTGATCCCACAAACTGCCTTTAAAACTGGAATATGGTCCGCGTTCTTCTGCCAGGACGGTTGAAGCCCAATAAGCGTTGTAGCACACCATTTCCATGGCACGGTCAGCAAACTCAACCGCTTCCATACTTGCATAAGGAATACGCATCGCGTGCAGGCAATTCTGGAAGCCCATAATGCCCATACCGACGGGACGATGGCGCGTGTTGGAGTTGCGCGCTTTGCCAACCGGATAGAAATTGATATCAACCACGTTATCCAACATACGCATGCCGACTTTTATCGTGTTCTGCAATTTGTCGTTATCTAGCACTAAATGGCCATTAACTTCTTTTAAATGCTGCAATAAGTTCACTGAACCCAAATTACAAACCGCTATTTCTGTATCAGAAGTATTCAGCGTGATTTCCGTACACAAGTTTGAGCTATGCACTACGCCCACGTGCTGTTGTGGCGAACGAATATTGCATGGATCTTTGAACGTGATCCAAGGATGGCCTGTTTCAAACAGCATGGAAAGCATTTTGCGCCACATCTGCAAAGCAGGCATACGCTTAAATAATTTGATTTCACCATTATCTGCGCGACGCTCATATTCCACATATGCTGTCTCAAACGCTTTACCATATTTATCATGTAAATCCGGGACATCAGATGGTGAGAACAAAGTCCATTCGCCCGCTTCAGTCACACGGCGCATGAATAGGTCTGGAATCCAATGTGCGGTATTCATGTCATGTGTACGGCGACGGTCATCACCCGTGTTTTTACGCAGATCTAAAAATTCTTCGATATCTAAATGCCAGGTTTCCAAGTAACCGCAAACTGCACCTTTGCGCTTACCACCCTGGTTCACGGCTACCGCAGTGTCGTTCACCACTTTCAAGAATGGAATCACGCCCTGGCTCTTACCGTTGGTGCCTTTAATGCGCGCGCCTAATGAACGTACTGGCGTCCAGTCGTTACCTAAGCCTCCTGCGTATTTTTGCAATAGTGCATTTTCTTTAATGCCTTGGTAGATACCATCCAAGTCGTCGCTCACCGTAGTGAGGTAGCAAGATGAAAGCTGCGAATGCAATGTGCCGGCATTAAACAAAGTAGGCGTCGAGCTCATAAAGTCGAACGTACTCAACACGTTGTAGAACTCGATTGCGCGCGCTTCGCGGTCAATCTCGTTGATTGCTAAGCCCATCGCCACGCGCATGAAGAAGATTTGCGGCAATTCGATACGGCGCTCTTCGATGTGTAGGAAGTATCGGTCATATAAAGTTTGAATGCCTAAGTAGCCAAATTGGAAGTCGCGCTCTTTTACCAAAGCAGAGGCAAGCTTGTCCAAATCGAACTGCGCCAAACGTGGATCCAGTAAATCCGCCGCGATACCGATTTTGATATAGCGCGGGAAATATTCCACATAATGTGCATCCATCTCAGCATGGCTTACACGTTCACCCAGTACCTCAGCACGCACTAAATCCAATTGCAAACGTGCTGTGACGTAATTGTAGGCAGGCTCAGTTTCAATCAGGCTACGCGCAGATAAAATCAGCGCTTTGTACACTTCGTTAAACGGGATTCCATCGTACAAGTCACGCACTGCTTGGTCTACCACAAGGTTAACATCAACTTCGTTACCAAGGTTTAAGCAGGCTTCAGCGACCATGTCATTCAATTGCTTGATATTCAGCGGAACTAGTTTGCCATCGATATTTACATTGAGCGTATGGCCAGGTTCGTCCGACTTTGCTTTTTCAGCGGCACGTTCGGCATTACGTTTTTCACGGTAAAGCACGTAAGCACGTGCTACGTCGTGATTGCCATTGCGCATCAGGGCCAGTTCAACCTGGTCTTGAATGTCTTCAATGTGAATAGAACCACCCGCTGGTAGGCGGCGAATCAAGGCGTTATTCACCAACTGGCTAAGCGTTGCTACTTGATCGCGAACGCGCTGTGAAGCAGCGCTTTGATTGCCTTCTACCGCTAGAAAAGCCTTGGTGATCGCAATCGAGATTTTATCGAGATTGAATGCGACAGCGGCGCCATTACGGCGAATCACCTGCAACATAGGTAATAGTGTGGATTGTGTTGAATCAGCGCCTAATGTGCTGCTCGGTGATGGTCTAATATCATCCATTTGGTTTTCCCTTTAAATAAAGGGCAGGTACGCTTTATGTCGCAAAGACTTTAATTGATTAAAAGCCTGCTAATAAAGACCAGCATGGCGGAGTGATTTTGATAGCCACTCCATCTGCCGAGGACACCCCGCCTCAAACGTTATAAAAATTACTTTTGCGACTACATTAAAGTCGCAAAAAAGTGCTACGGCAGGTCTTCTGGCTTTCAGGTCTTCATCATTTTGTTAGCCTTCCCGAACATATGTTCAGTGGCAAAGTAAGCACAAAATGACTCGCTGATTACAGCTGCGGGGGCAGCCCCGGAATTGAGGTTTATTATTAAAACAAACCTCGCACCGGATTCCCTTTTATCTAGAGTTTCGGATGAAACACCAGAACCGTATGTACAAACTATAACGCAATATAACGGGGTATTTCAACATTTAAAACACAATATATTGATAATTTATCAAATTAATTTCTATATATATGTTTTATAACAGTTTTTTATTAAGTACTTATTTGTGCATTTAAAGCAAATTCTGCACGTAAGCTCTTGGCGACATTTACCATGTTTTGCAGCGCGAGTTTGGTCTCTTCCCAACCGCGAGTTTTCAAACCGCAATCCGGGTTTATCCATAAACGTTCCACTGGTATGACTTCAAATGCACGTTTCATGAGCTTTTCCATCGCCTCTATACTAGGCACACGTGGCGAGTGGATATCGTACACACCGGGGCCAATGTCATTAGGATATGAAAACTCACCAAAGCCATCCAATAACTCCATCGCAGAGCGTGAGGTTTCGATGGTAATCACGTCAGCATCCATAGCGGCAATCGCCGGCAAAATATCATTGAATTCTGCATAACACATATGCGTGTGAATCTGCGTATCATCATTTGCCACGCTAGCAGACAGCTTGAATGCGCGCACCGCCCAAGCCAAGTAATGTGCCCATGCAGCACTTTGCAAAGGCAGGCCTTCACGCAAAGCAGGTTCATCTATCTGAATGATGGCGATACCTGCTTTTTGTAGGTCATCAACCTCATCACGAATTGCCAGAGCCAGCTGTAAAGCCGTTGTTTCGCGCGGCTGGTCATTACGTACAAAAGACCATTGCAGCATCGTGATTGGGCCTGTGAGCATGCCTTTCACGGGGCGAGCAGATAGCGATTGTGCAAATCTCGCTGTTTGAACTGTCATTGGTTGTGGTCTATACACATCACCATAAATCACCGGTGGTTTTACGCAGCGCGAGCCATAGCTTTGTACCCAGCCATTTTGTGTAAAGGTGTAACCTGCCAGCTGTTCGCCAAAGAACTCGACCATATCATTACGCTCAGCTTCACCGTGCACCAGCACGTCTAAATCCAATGCCTCTTGCTCACGAATCGCGTATTCAATATGCGCAGTCATGTCAGCTTCATATTGTGCTTGGTCAATGTCGCCTTTCTTGAATGCAGCGCGGCTGGCACGAATATCCGGTGTTTGAGGGAATGAGCCTATCGTAGTGGTTGGCAGCAATGGCAAGTTTAAACGTGCGCGTTGTTGTTTTTGCCTGATAGCAAATATGCTATTGCGGTTTTCATTTACAGTGTTGAGCGCAGCAACACATGCTTTTACACTATCAGAATGTACACGTGCAGAATGATTACGTGATGCAATAGCAGCACGTGAAATAACCAGTTCATTAGCGACTGAATCAGCGCCATTATTCAAGGCTTTAGCGATAATGCTCAGCTCAACGAGTTTCTCATCGGCAAATGCTAACCAGGACTTGATTTCAGCATCCAGCTTGTCTTCATGCGCTAACGTCACTGGCGTATGCAGTAATGAGCAGCTAGGCGCAATCCATAATCGGTCGCCCAAACGCTGTACCCATGGCTCCAGTAAGGCCAATGCTTTATCCAAATCTGTACGCCAGATATTGCGGCCATCAATCACGCCGGCAGAGAGCACCCAATGGCTAGGAATCGCATTGACCCAAGGGCCCAACTGTTCTGGAGCGCGCACCAGATCAATATGAATGCCATCAACAGGTAAGCTGGTAATAAACGCTTGATAACGGGAAACATTGGCAAAGTAAGTCGTGAGCAGTAATTTCGGTCTAGATGTCCTGAACCAGGCGTAGGCACGGTCAAAGGCTTTCAGCCAGGCGTCATTTAAATCCAGGGCAAAGATAGGTTCATCAATTTGCACCCATTCCACTTTTTTGGCATTAAGTTCTTGCAGCAAATAGACATATTGCTGAGCCAGGCTATCCAGCAAATCCAGCTTATTGATGCCGCGCGCTTTGCTTAGATATAAAAAGCTGACTGGGCCTAACAACACCGGTTTTATTTTCTGGCTTGAATTTGCACGGCTTAGCTTCTCTGCTTCGTCAATCTGCGCCAGGAAATCATGTGCGTTGATGGTGAATTGCGTATCGGCATTCAATTCCGGCACGATATAGTGGTAATTCGTATCTAGCCATTTGGTCATTTCCATTGCTGGCTGTTCCAGGTTACCGCGCGCTAACGAAAAGTATGCATTTTCAGGCGATACATTTTTTTCACCGAATGGCAGCTTTTTGAATCGCTTAGGCTGAGCCCCGAACAATACGGTGTGATCAAGCACATGGTCATAGAGCGTGAAGTCATTGGTGGTCACGAATGCCAAATCAGCGTCCTGCTGTTTTTTCCAATGTGTAGCACGCAGTGTTTTAGCAGCCTTCTGCAATTCTTCAGACGAAATTTCACGGCGCCAAAATGATTCCAGCGCAAATTTTAATTCGCGTTTAGCACCCACGCGTGGGTAACCCAAAATGTGGGCTTTAATTGTTTTTGTTGTCATGTTCCACCTCATTTTTACCAAATAAATTCCAAGGCGTGCATTGTCCGACTACAAAATAATTTAATAAAGCGAAAGTTTTTATGATAAATTTGAATTAAATTCATATTAAGAAATACTGATGTTAGAAATAAGACATTTAAAATCCTTAAAGGCTATCGCTGAAACCGGCAAATTAGGTTTGGCTGCCGAGCGCGTGTTCTTGACGCAATCTGCCCTATCCCACCAGATTCGAGCACTTGAAGAACATTACGACATCACATTATTTCAACGCAGCCCGCAAGGCTTGCGCTTTACGCCAGCTGGTCAACGTTTATTGGATTTAGCCAATGAGTTGTTACCACTCATAGAAAAATCTGAACGTGATTTGATTCGCCTGAAAAGTGATCAGTCGGGGGAGTTGCGCATCGTGCTGGAATGCCACACCTGCTTTGATTGGTTGACACCCGTGATGGACGCATTTAGACGTGCGTGGCCGGAAGTAGAAATTGATTTAGTGGCAGGTTTCCATAGCGATCCGTGGAATTTATTATATGAAGGAAAAGCCGATGTTGTGATTGGTGGTTTGCCTGTCCATTCCACCAAGCAGAGTCATGAAAAATTAAGTGGCCTGCAGCATCTGCCTTTATTCAAATTCGAGATTATGGCGGTACTACCTACTGACCATACCTTGCGCAATAAAGCCAGACTAGCAGCTGAAGATTTTAGCAATGAAACGCTCATCACCTACCCCGTGCCTGAGGAACGGATCGACTTGATTCGGCAGGTGCTAAAGCCTACCCATATTGAGTTTAACCGCCGTACTGCGGAGCTGACCATTGCCATCATGCAGCTAGTTGCCAGTCGTCGTGGTTTGGCCGCATTGCCTAGCTGGGGTATTCAAAGCTATGTAGACCATGACTATGTGATTGCCAAGCCTATAGGCGCTAAGGGGCTATGGTCTGAGCTTTATGCGATTGGCACCAATGAGATGATGCTGCGACCTTATGCCAAAGATTTGGCGCGGATTATTCGTGATGTGTGTGCTGAAAAACTAAATGGAATCAAGTTATTGTAATTTGCATATACTGTAAATTTTGATAGCTGAAAAAATTTATAGCTACCTGTCTTTACAGCTGGCTATTCTTATAGCTGAAATTTTTGTTAGCTGGAATTTTTATTAGCTATAAGCACTTACAGCTAAAAAATTCCACAGCTATAAAGATTGATAGTCTTGGTGGCTCATCGTTAATTGTTGTTATTGCCAAAGAATTCGGTCATCAAGAAATCTTCCAAGCCACTATTGTCTTCCAGGCGAGCAGATAGCGTAATTTCCTTATTTAAACGTTGTGATTCCCAAGGAAAGTCGCCTTGATAGCTCTCGCGGATAAAGCTAATCACCCGTTTCACGATCAATAACTTAAGGTTTTGCCCGGACTTGGCTTCCACTTCGAAAAATTGTTTTTTCTGGTTACTTAAATTATCCACCCAGCCGTTAAACGCAATGGTCGCGCGTCTACCGTTAGGATCCATGCTCGTCAACGTAAATGTGCCACCAGCGCCGCCTTTTAGATTCTTGCTGATGCGCTGATTACGCTTTTCTTCTTCGCTAGGCCCGATTTCTTTCGCTACTGCCTCTGCATTCTGACGTGCGGCATCTGATTCTACGGATTGTCGTTTCGCCTGCTGCGCTTTCATGTAAGACTGCATATCAGGATAGGTAGTCTCTTTAGGCGGAATTGGCTCAGGTGCAGGTTTGGGCGTGGCAATCACATCCGGCACTTTAAATGCAGGTGGTGGAGCATTGGGCTTAGGTTTTTGCGTCATCACTTTTGGTGTTTTTGGTTTCTGCACCGGCTCTTTAATCGGCTCAGGCGGCGGCTCCGGTGGTGGTTCTACTATCGGCTCGGGTTGCTTAGGTGGCGCCAGGCTGACTTCAATGGTAGTACGGTCGGAATCCGGCGGAGAAAATTGAATTTGTGGCACTACCGCAAGCAATATCAGGGCATGGATAATCAGCGAGCATATCAATGCAATCAGCGTGTTGCGGCTGATATTGATACGGATGAGCTTATCGCCTCGCGGCGTAAGCAGGAACTCAGGGGTTTGATCGGGGGATAATTGTGTTGCCATCTCTACCTATGACATGCCTCTAGTGACGCATGTCTTGCCATATTTTTTCCAGGCGCTTAATCGAGACTGGGAAAGGTGTCTTTAGTTCTTGCGCGAATAATGACACCCTGAGCTCTTCAATCAGCCACCGGAAATTCAACAGTTCTTCGCTAACATTATCCGCTTTCTTTTGTTTTTCAACCTCTTCTACCCACTTTTGCCATAACAAACCTACGCTGGCGGCATTCTTGCCGTCACGGTCAGGATTTGCGGGTTGCTTTTCTATCCTTAAACGCAGGGCTTTTAGATAACGCGGCACATGCTGCATATGTTCCCAGGGCGTTTGATGGAAACAATTTTTATATACCAGCAAACCGATTTGCTGTTCTACATCGCGCTTCAGTCTATTCACCGTCGCCGGCATTTTAGCCTGCTGTGCAGTGAGTAACTGATATTCAGCAGCTGTAGCTTGCACTAGCCTTACAACCGCTTGTGTAACAGCCGGCAGCCGGGTTCTTGCACGCTGTTTCAACTTCATAAAATCTGCATTGGTACGCGGTAAATCATCTTCACCTATGAATGCCCTATCAGCTATAGCCGTGAGCATATCCTCACGCAAATCGTCCGGTGACATCACATTTCTTAGCAACAGTGCGTATTGGTTAAAGTTAGGCAGGCTCTTTTCCAGCTGCTTCATCTGCTCTTTTAGCTCAAAACGCATCAGGCGGCAAACACCTTTACGATGATTTACAACTGCCTCAAGTTCAGTATCAAACAGCTTTACCGAAATGCTATCTACATTGTCTTCCAGCGCCGGGTAACCGGTCACTTTTAACCCATCGCGCTCAAAAGATAACTTCTCTGGCAAATCACCAAAATCCCACTGCTTCAAACCGGTTTTCTCGATATCCGGCAGCGTATTCCTGAAGGTCAACTGCGCAGCTGAACCCAGTTGTTTTTTAAGTGCATTCCAATCACGCCCCATCGCCAGTTCGCGACCGGCATCATCTACTACACTGAAATTCATGAGCAGATGTGGCGGCGTTTCCTCTACCCAATCATCCACTCCGATCTTAAGTGTAGTTACTTTCTGGATATGAGCCGCCAGTGCTTGTTTGATGGGCAGTTCACCGACTTTATTTTCATCCAGGAACTTGGTCACGAACTCTGGCACTGGCACACAAACACGTCGGAAAGCCTTAGGCAAAGCTTTGATTAAATAGGTAAGCTTCTCACGCAACATGCCCGGCACTAGCCACTCTGTTTGCGTAGGATTGAGCTGGTTCAATAAGGCCAGCGGTATGGTCGCAGTTACGCCATCCAACACATGACCAGGTTCAAAGCGATACTTGAGTGTGATTTCAACGCCGTCTAGAGTAATCTTTTCCGGAAACTGAACTGCCGTGATCGCATCCGCTCCATGGCGCATTAAATCATCACGAGTCAGGTAAAGTAGTTTGGGATTATCTTTCTCTGCAGTTTCACGCCACTTTTCGAAAGTGGCTGCTTGGTAGATATCTGCCGGAATCTTTGCATCGTAAAATGCAAAAAGTTTATGCTCATCGACCAGCACATCCTGACGGCGTGCTTTGTGCTCAAGCTCTTCCACTTCGGCAATCAGCCGCTCGTTGGCGACAAAGAACGCCGCACGTGTATCAAATTCACCATTTGCCAATGCCTCGCGGATAAATATCTCGCGAGATTCAGCCGGGTTAATCGGCCCATAATGCACGCGACGTTTCGGAATAATGGTTAAGCCGTATAAAGAGACTCGCTCCCATGCATTCACCATGCCCATTTTTCTGTCCCAGCGCGGGTCTGAATATTGGCTTTCGGTTAAGCCTCGTGCCAATGGCTCGATCCAATTGGGCTCGATTTTCGCCACGCAGCGTGCGTATAACTTGGTGGTATCCACTAGCTCAGCAGCGATGACCCACTTTGGCCGTGTCTTTTTAAACGTAGAACCCGGCGCGATATGAAAACGGATGCCTCGTGCACCTGCGTAAGAATCACTGTCGCCATCTTTGAAGCCGATATTGCCTAGCAAACCAGCTAACAAAGCCTTATGGATCTGCTCGTAATTAGCCTCTTTGTCGTTATATTTAAATTCCATCTCATCGGTAATTTGCTTGATCTGTCCATGCAGTTCGCGCCATTCTTTTAAACGCAAAAACGATAGGAAATTGCTATGGCATTGATTGAGCAAATCCTTATTGGATTTCTTGGTTTTCAATGCATTATCGAAAAAGTCCCATAGCTTGAGGTAGCTCATAAAATCTGAGCCTAGACTTTCCGATGTATTAGTCTGGGCAAACTTGGCATGCGCATTATCGGCCGCTTCACGCTTATCCATTGGCCGCTCGCGTGGGTCTTGAATGCTCAATACACTGGCGATAATCAGGATCTCGTTCAGGCAACCTTCATGTTTCGCCGCCAGAATCATGCGCCCTACCCGTGGGTCTAGCGGCAACCTGGCAAGCTGCAAGCCTGTTTCTGTGATTTGGCGCTTATTATCGACAGCGCCTAACTCTTGCAAAAGTTGGTAGCCATCTGCAATCAACCTGGAGCTTGGTGCTTCAATGAACGGGAACTCAGTGACGTCGCCAAGTTTTAACGCGGCCATACGTAGAATCACGCTAGCCAGCGAGCTACGCAGAATTTCAGGCTCAGTAAATTCCGGCCTTCCTTCAAAATCCTGCTCAGAATACAAACGCACGCAGATGCCGTTGGAAACACGTCCGCAGCGGCCTGCGCGCTGTTTAGCTGCTGCCTGGCTGATCTTTTCAATCTGTAATTGTTCAACCTTGGCACGCGGGCTGTAGCGGTTTACGCGAGCTAGACCCGCATCAATTACATACTTAATACCCGGTACGGTTAGTGAAGTTTCTGCCACGTTGGTGGCCAACACGATTCTTCGCGAACTATGGCTTTTGAATATCTTTTGCTGGTCTTCTATGCTCAAACGTGCGAATAAAGGCAATACTTCGATATGCTTAAGCTTTGCGGAACGGCCTTGGTATTTACGCAAATGGTCTGCCACATCACGAATCTCGCGTTCACCCGGAAGGAATACCAGAATATCGCCATCGCCTTGACGCAATAAATCATCAGCAGCATCCAAAATCGCTTCTTCAATGGCTTCTTCTTCGTCATCCTCTTCCAGCCATCGTGCTTCTGTTTTAGCCTTGCGTGCTATACCAAAGATTGTTTCATCGTCCACATCAAACTGCGCATTATCAGTCTCAGCAATCTCTTTGGCACGGAAGCCAGCCTTACCCAGCGGACGATAACGAATCTCGACCGGGTATGTACGGCCGGAAACCTCAATCACAGGCGCGCCATTGAAATGCTTCGAGAACCTATCTGCATCTATCGTTGCAGACGTGACGATGATTTTCAGGTCAGGACGTTTCGGTAATAACTGCTTGAGGTAGCCAAGCAAGAAATCAATGTTCAAGCTGCGCTCATGCGCCTCATCGATAATGATGGTGTCATACGCATTTAAGAACCTGTCACCCTGCGTTTCAGCGAGCAGAATGCCGTCGGTCATAAGCTTGACGTAGCTACCTTCGGAAAGCTTATCGTTAAAGCGGACTTTATAGCCAACGACCTCACCCAATGGACTATTGAGCTCTTGAGCGATACGCGAGGCAACAGAACGAGCGGCAATGCGACGCGGCTGCGTGTGTCCGATTAAGCCCGAAACACCACGGCCTAATTCCAGACAGATTTTAGGAAGTTGCGTAGTTTTACCGGAACCAGTTTCGCCGCAAACAATCACTACCTGATTTTTATTGATTGCTTCAGCTATCTCAGATTTTCTGCCACTTACTGGCAACTCTAGCGGATATTCTGGCTTAGGTAAATTGTTTAATCGTGCAGCATATTTAGTTTGAGATGACCGTATTTTTTGCGCTATTTCGTTGAGCGACTTTTCAACAGGTTTATTCTGTTCGGATAGCGTTCGTGCCTGATTCAGGCGATTTCTCAAGGGAAAGCGATCTGCCAGCATGCAGGTTGGCAGTTGTTTAACTAGCGTTTGGATTTGTTGCGCAGTATTGATGTTAATGCTCATATGGCGCGAATTTTATCACGCCACCTTATAAGGCTGATGGATACTATTGTTTAATGCAGTCTTCAATACCGGTATTACCGCCTTTGAATTCCGGTTCGAAATAGAACTTATGAATTGTCCATTGCCCTTTGGCATTTCTGGTCATCTTGGCAATGCCGGTACCGTAATCTTTGGTGGTTTGGTCGGTTAAACCAAAATGCATGGCGACATTATTACCGTTAGCTGCGGCATGGCCTAAATAGGTACCATATTCCGGCACCTCCAGTTTGAAATCATAACTGGCATAACTGTCGTGGCTATGCTCTGGTTTCAGTGTCATCTTCACTGTACCGGTGTATTTACCTTCATGGGCATCATCGCCGGTACAGGTATAAACACCGCTGTAATCCTGGTAAGCCACTGCTGGCGCCACTTTTCTGGCATAGACGTTTAAACTGGCTAACAGCGTTAATATCAATACAGCAAATTTCATACGGTTCCTTCCCAATTAATGCACAGCAAAGCGTTGCTGCATTTCTTCTAAATTAAATTCGCGCAAAATACTCTCTATGCGCTCGCTGGCATTCTTGCGTTTCTGCCCTGTGTATTTGGCAATAATCAATTCATTCTTCATGGAATGTTCCCAGCCCACTAGCTCGGTAACAGTCACTTGGTAACCCGCCGCTTCTAATTGTAAGCACCGCAAGACATTGGTAATTTGGCTGCCGAACTCGCGGGTGTGTATCGGGTGACGCCAGATTTCCGACAGAGGCGTTTTGCCAAAGCTTTCGTTTTTATGTTTGCGCAATACTTCCGCTACTTCAGCCTGACAGCACGGCACTAGCACCATATATTTAGCCTGCTTTTGCAAGCCAAATTGAATCGCATCGTCAGTCGCGGTATTGCAGGCGTGCAGTGCGGTGACGATATCAACTTTAGCTGGGATAGTTTCGGATTGAATAGACTCTTCGACGCTCAAATGCTGAAAATCCATGCGCTCAAAATGTAAATTTGTTGCTAACTGCTTAGATTTTTCTACCAGATCATCGCGAGTTTCAATGCCTATCACCTGACCTTGTTCAAATTTTTTCAATAGTAGGTCATAGAGGATGAAACCCAGATAGGACTTGCCTGCGCCATGGTCTACCAATATAGGAGATGGGTTATTGGTCAATACATCATTGAATAAAGGTTCAATAAAATTGACTAAATGATAGACCTGTTTAAGCTTGCGGCGGCTATCCTGGTTAAGCTTGCCATCACGCGTTAGAATATGCAGCGCTTTAAGCAGTTCAATAGATTGATCCGGCTTGATTTCTGGAATTTGCATTTCGATATTTTAAGGCATAAATCCTACGGGCTTCTAATTTAAGCGCTCGCTCACAGATAAAAACTTGGGTTTAGCAACTGAATGTTAAAATGTCGCATTAATTGTTAGCTAATTTCGTTTCATCATCAAAGGATGACGAGGCGACAAGCCGAAGACAGTACGCAATTTGTACGGCAAGGCGCAGGCAACAAAGTCAGAATTGATGAGGAAATGAAATAAATGGCGATTCAATGGTACCCGGGCCACATGACCCAAGCCCGCAAAAAGGCTGAAGAAACGCTAGAGTTCATGGATATTGTCATCGAAGTTCTTGATGCACGCATACCCGAGGCTAGCCATAATCCGGTCATTAACGAGATGCGTTTATTCCGCCAGCGGCCGAACTTAAAGATACTTAATAAATCCGACCTTGCCGACCCGAAAGCTACTGAAGCATGGCTCAATTATTTTAACCGCCAGCCTAATACCAAAGCTGTTGCACTTTCCTGTAAAAAACCTGGCGAAGCGAATAAAATTCCCAAGCTTTGCCTTGGTTTAACACCGCACCGCGGCACGCATTTGAAGCCGCTACGCATGTTGATTATGGGTATTCCGAACGTGGGTAAATCTACACTGATGAACGCGCTATTGAATCGCCGCGTGGCAAAAGTGGGCGATGAACCGGCTGTGACAAAAAGCCAGCAGCGCTTTGATTTATCTGAAACCATGAGCATCACTGATACTCCCGGTATGATGTGGCCAAAGATCCAATATGAGTCTGATGGCTACATGCTGGCAGCCAGCCACGCGATTGGCCGCAATGCGGTGATTGATGAAGACGTAGCATTATTCTTAGCAGACAATTTGCTTAAGAACTACCCCGCCCTCGTGAATGCGCGTTACAAACTGGATGCCATGAAGATCGACGTCACTCAAATCGATGGCGTGGATTTACTGGAAGCCATTGCAAAGCGCCGTTCATACAAGCGCCATGATGGCTTATGGGATATGGAAAAAACCGCAGTAGCTTTCTTAACGGATTACCGCAGTGGCGCCATTGGCAGGGTTAGCCTCGAAACGCCGGAAAGCCGCAAACTCATGATGCAGGAAAGCTTGCCGGTGAATGACGCAGAAATGCAAGAACTTGATATTGAAGACGGTGAACCGAAGCTAGACTAAAACTACCCATTGCTTAGCATGTTTATGCCATTGATATATGCCAATTGGTAATATCAATGACGATCAAATAAATTCGCTTGGTGTGAATTGAGGAGTTGTGAATGCAAAAACAGTGCTTGCAGCTTTTAGGCATGGCGGTTTTACTGGCTATTGTCACTGCAGTTAACTATAACTTCTTTAGCTCTTTGGGTATTACCGGCATTACCTTGCTAAACCTGCTGGTTGTCGTAGTTGCCGCCTATTTTTGTGAATTCATCGTTGCCTCAACCACAGCTTTACTGGCTTTTCTAGCGATTAATTTCTTTTTTACCGAACCCTTTTATACCTTTGAAGTTGCGCATATCCAGTCATGGACCAGCCTGATCTGTTTCCTGATCGTCTCCATGGTAATTGCCTCGCTAGTAAAACAGCTTAAATTCCAAACGCTGCAATCTTCCATTGCCACAAAGCATGCGCAGTTTGCCAGAACACTGGCAGAAAAACTGGCTCTTGCTACAGAGGTTAACCAACTCCTGCAAGAAACCTGCGAATTATTGCAAGCTGAATTCGTTATGCCTTTTGCGGTTGCGCAACTGGAAGCTGACGATACTTATAGTCTGAACATAAAATCCGGGCCAATAGCTGCGCCGGATAATCGTTTATTGCATTGGGTGACCACGAATGGAAAGCCTATCAGCCCATATACTGACTATTGGACTGAAAGCATCACGAAATCCAAACAATGGCTGCTGCCATTCAACCGCCTGCCAAGCAAAGATCCAATTTTGGTAGTAGGTAATACTGAAAAAAACTTCAATGACAGCTCTGATGTAGCCGATTCGGATAATGGAATCAGCAATACCAATAGCATCGAAACTTATACCGCAATTAAGGCTTGTGTAGATCAAATCTCCCAGGCCTATCAACGACTTACTAATACAGAGAAAGTAAGGCTTGCAGAATTGGCTACACAGAAAGAGGCCATTCAAAGTGCTTTGCTGGCTTCAATCTCACATGACATGCGCACCCCGCTAACTTCGATACTTGGCGCCGCAACCGCATTACAGCAAGCTGATACCGATACGGTCCAAGCCGAAAAATTAAAATCACTGATCACTTCGCAAGCACGTTACCTGGCGACCACCACCGAAAACATCCTTTCGCTCGTGCGTTTGGAGTCTAGCAGCGATACCCAAATTCCCATGGATTGGCAATCTCCAGAAGAGCTGATTGGTGTTGTGACTGCGCTATACGAAAACCAAGGCAATCCGGTCACTTTGCATGCGACTATCAGCGAGTCTGAACTCCTGATCAAAGCCAATGCCACGCTCATTACTCAGGCCTTAGTGAACCTGATAGATAACGCAAAGCAAGCTCAGCTTGATGAAAGTCCAATCTTGATCGACGTTACTAAAAACAATGACCGCATTGATATCAGCGTGAGCGATAGAGGCGCAGGCTTCGATGAATGCTTTACTGTAGCGCAGGTAAAAAAGTTTTCTTCCGGCCATGCGAAAGGCTTTGGTTTGGGCCTATCTATAGTGCAAGCCATTGCTAAATCGCATGATGCATGCTTCACTATTCATAACCGCGATGGCGGTGGCGCAACTGCTACATTGAGCTTTCCTGTACCTGAATTGAGCATTGATGCTTGATAAAAAGCATATCCTCATCGTTGAAGACGACTTGCAGATTGCACAATTCCTGCAATCCAGCCTTAAGACAAACGGCTACCAAACGGTACATGCCAAAAATCTAAGTAATGGCAAAACTCTTTTCGCTGAAAGCAAACCTGCCCTAGTCATACTGGATCTGAATCTACCTGACGGTGATGGGCGCGACTTTATTGAATATGTACGAATGAGTTCAGATATTCCAATCCTCGTGCTATCTGCGCGCCAGTCCGAACAGGAAAAAGTAGATTGCTTCGCTGCAGGTGCCGATGATTACCTGGCCAAACCTTTCGGCGTCAATGAACTGCTTGCACGGGTGAAAGTAGCATTAAAACGTGTTGCCATGATGACTTTGCGCGATGACATATTCACACTGGATAACTTAACCATAGATTCGGCTAACTCAACAGTACTACTTGATCAACAACAATTACATCTTACGCCGATTGAATTCAAGCTATTGTTTTTATTGGCGAAAAAGCCAGGGAAAGTATTTACGCACCGTCAGTTGCTTACAGAGGTTTGGGGCGCAGAGTTCGTAGATGATACTCATTATTTACGCATTCATATGGGCAGATTGCGCGCTAGGATCGAGAAAAACTCTGCCGCCCCGCGGTATATTTTGACTGAAGCAGGCGTAGGCTATAGGCTCGCAGCAGCTTAAATAATCCTAGTTTATTTGTTTATGTGATTGATACATGCTTCTTGATTTAATGAACCTGTTTCCATTTCACAGAATCATTTTTAACCATCATGAGTTCACTTTCGCAAGCAGAAATAGCCGTTAACGGACCAGAAACTACGTTATCAGAAACAGCACTACCATCAAAAGCCCCATCAAAAAGTATTGCAGCACTCACGTTAGGCGCAATCGGTGTGGTCTATGGCGATATAGGCACTAGCCCGCTTTACACCATCAAGGAAATCTTTAGCCCCGCGACTGGTATCGCACTTTCGCAGGCGAATATCATAGGGGCAATTTCTGCCGTATTTTGGGCATTGATGCTGGTCGTAACGTTGAAGTATGTGTTCTTAGTACTGCGAGCCGATAATCGTGGTGAAGGCGGCATTATGGCTTTACTGGCATTAGCAATTTCCACCGCGAACGCTGCTCCTCAACGCAAAAAAGTATTGCTAGGCTTAGGAGTATTTGGTGCGGCACTGTTTTATGGCGATAGCATCTTAACTCCAGCCATTTCAGTGTTATCTGCTGCGGAAGGTATAGAGCTCATCACCCCAACCTTAAACGCTTTCATTATGCCAAGTTCTATCGGCATCTTGGTTGCATTATTCATGTTTCAAAAACATGGGACTGATACCGTAGGGAAGTTTTTTGGCCCTGTGATCGTAATCTGGTTCGTAGTATTAGGCATCGTTGGTATACATCAAATTACGCAAAACCCGGTCATATTGCATGCGCTTAATCCAATCTACGCATTTCATTTTTTAACAGATCGCGGTCCTGCAATATTTTTAGCAGTAGGCGCAGTGACGCTCGCAATTACCGGCGCTGAAGCCCTCTACGCAGATATGGGGCATTTCGGCAGACCTGCGATCCGTATTGCATGGTCGTGTTTAGTCTTGCCCGGCTTGGCACTGAATTACTTAGGTCAGGGTGCCTTGTTGCTCGCCAACCCGGAAGCGGTGAGCAACCCTTTTTATTTGTCATTCCCACAAGAATTGCTGATACCAGCGGTAATCCTTGCGACACTAGCCACCATCATTGCTTCGCAAGCTGTTATTTCCGGAGCTTACTCGATTACGCAACAAGCCATCCAATTGGGATTTTTACCCAGGATGCGCATTCTGCACACCTCTGCCAGTGAGTCTGGCCAAATCTATGTGCCCTTCATCAATTGGTGTTTACTGTTAGCTGTAGTCACCACTACCATCGCCTTTCAAAACTCTTCCGCCATCGCCTCCGCCTATGGCATAGCGGTGACCGGTACCATGTTAATTACAACCATATTGACTTACTTTGTATTAAGGCATCACTGGAAGTATCCTTTGTGGTTGGCTTTGGCTGCTACAGGCTTTTTTATTGCTTTGGATACCCTCTTACTTGCCTCTTGTTCGATCAAGTTTTTTAAAGGCGGATGGTTTCCCATAGCATTGGGCATGGTTCTTGTTATCGTCATGTGGACTTGGAAACAGGGCCGCGAGATTTTAGTTCAGCGTATTCATGAAAATGACCCGAAACTGGAAGACTTTGTGAACAATATCGCCCGAACACAGCAAATGAGGATAAAACGCACAGCGGTGTTCCTTAGCGCTAACCCAGATAATGTGCCACAAGCATTAATGCATAATTTAAAACACAATCAAGTGTTGCATCAGACCAACTTGATTCTAACGGTAGAGTCCTTGGATGTTCCGGTCGCAGCCAAGGAACAGCGGATTTATATTAAAGAGATGGGCTCAGGCTTTTGGCAAATAACCCTATATTACGGTTTTATGGAAACGCCGGATATCCCAAAATCGTTGGAAAACTGCCAAATAGAAAATGTCACGCTTGATCCATTCACAACATCATTTTTCTTAAGCAGGGAAACCGTAGTATCTGGTCCTGGAGGCAAAATGGCTAAATGGCGAGATGATTTATTTGCACTTATGTCGAGGAATGCTGGCAGTGTAGTAAGTTATTTCAATATTCCGGCTAATAGCGTTATCGAGCTTGGCTCAAGAGTGAATATCTGATTCGACTATAAAATAAAAACTGCGGTAGTCCTCTCGGGCTACCGCAGCGGGGCATGAGTAAAATCAATTAGTAACGTTAACAGTAGAGCGCATGCTTTCACATAACAACCCAATCCCGCAGAATACATCCCTTTGATCAAACTACTTTTAGCTTGGCGCTAATCTAGTTAACGCCATTTTCTTGTTGTTATTATTCGTCTTGTTCTTATTGTCGCACTGCTATATCAAGTTCCCCTTAAACCTCCTTAATCCAAAAAATTTAGTCACCAAATATTGATGCACTTACTCCCGTTTGCCTTATAATTTTTATTGCTTTTGGCAGTGCTGCAACTATGTCATATAGAGTGCCATTTAATGACTAGTAGTTTTAACAGGTAAGGTAGCAATAAACACGCGCTCGGTTTAATATCAAATTGGGGTATTTTTCTTACTGAAAAATTAGGGACGGTGCTTGAGATACGATCAATTTACTAGCCTGCTTGACGCAACCACTGAAAAAGACTGGTCGGATATGATGTTTTCGATCGCGACTAATCTAGGGTTTGATCAGACCTTATACGCAGTACTGAAATCAAAAGATGAGCCCATTGAAAATGCTTTTTTACGAAGCAATTATTCAAAAGAATGGCGAGATACCTACGATAGCAATAAATTAGGCTATGTGGACCCTACCGTTACACATTGCTTAAAAAGCACCATTCCATTGCTGTGGACACCGGATAACTTCACCCGCCCGGACCAAAAAAATATGTACGAAGAATGCACCGGTTATGGATTGCGCTCAGGAATCATATTCCCCATTCACGGACCGAATGGCGAATTCGGTATGATGAGTTTCGTATCAGAGCAGTTGGCAAATCCCGCTTCGCAAAAAGAGTTGATGCATTCGATGGCACTTCTATCGATTATTCGTGATTATGTCTTTGAATCTTCAAAGAAATTCCTTGTGACGCCGGAACCTGAAGCCCAGATTGTGCTAACGCCACGCGAGAACGAAGTCGTAAAATGGACGGTTGCAGGAAAATCTTCCTGGGAGATTTCTAAAATCCTTAATTGCTCCGAATCAACCATAAACTTTCATCTCAGCAATATCCGCCAAAAATTCAACGTTAATACCAAGCAACAAGCAATTATCAAAGCCCTGAAGCTCGGCATTATCCAGCTGTAATATTTGTAGTTATTCAATCATCGGCATTTGAAACGTAGTATTTCTGCGTGCCTGCTGCAAATCTCTTTCTTTAACTACGCCTTCAAAATAGAGCCTGATTAAAATCTTGACCGGTGAAGGTATTTCCATGCCTTGCTCAAACCTGCTCCCTCTTGATTGTGTTACGCCAAATCTTTTCCAAAACCTGGTTTGATTCTCCCTGCGTGTTTTCCTTAATTCCTTCAAAGTTTCCGGACTTAACGTTGGTTTATCGCTCGTGTTTTTCATAATTTTCGCTTTCCATCACGACAAAATTAATCAGTTTTTATAGAACTGCTATTTTTCATCATCCAACATTCATTGAACAACCTAGCAATTCTTACAGTTACATAAATATGCATTTAGCATAATTCTTTATGCCTCGTGGGTAACTTTTTGAGAAGGGGTATATGTCATGATGTTGAAGATACGGATTGCGAAACGGAAACATTTCAAAAGCAAGGATCTATGGGCAATGCACGCACTTAGAGCACGAGTTTTCAAAGACAGGATGGGATGGGAGGTGCCGATACTAAGCGGCATGGAAATTGATGGTTATGATGCGATCGACCCGACTTACATGCTCGTCAAAGAGCGTACCGGACAAGTGCGAGGCTGTTGGAGAATCTTGCCTACCGAAGGGCCTTACATGCTTAAGGATTCATTTCCACAACTGTTAGATGGTGCACCTGCACCTGAAGATGAAAAGATATGGGAATTGAGTCGATTTGCAATTGAAGCAGATCAAAACAATAGTTTTGGATTTGCCAATTTAACTATTGAATGCATCAGAGAGATGATGGCTTACGGCCAGAAACATGCCATCCAGCAATACGTGACTGTCACCACAACGGCAGTTGAACGATTGCTGAAAAAAGCCGGCTGTGTAGTTACCAGATTAGCTCCACCCCTCGTCATTGGCGTAGAAACAGCTGTAGCTTTATATATGGATGTAGATAAGACTTTTGCTGCATTATCCACTGCTATGGATGTGGCTGCTTAATGAAAGTGATTGTTAGGTATCGGGTGGATATGAGGCCGATCGCATATCCATCCACATTCTAATTATCTTTTTTATTTTTATTTAGCTGCTTGCTGAACTCTATATCCAGCTTGCTGACGCGTTTAGGTGTTTGGGGACCGTAAGCATTCACAAATATTACGAAATCATCCATCTGCATGGGTTCGCATAATCTTTGTGCTTCATCTTGATCATCTTTTAGCACCAAGCAGAACATGCCATTGCTCGCAAAAGACATTGAATAGTTAATACCGCTGCGCTTGTTGAGTCGTTCTACAGCTGCACTTGCCTTAGTAGACCTCATTAAATTCCTTTAATACAATTTCCATTACTGACTCACTTATCTACACTGGTTCATAGCAATTTCTGCTTGTGTGCAGACATGTTTGACAATAGGCGCAGTGCTAGTACTTGGCTTATGAGACTCAGCCTCGGTCTTAGCTGTAGCATCGCTATTATTGTGATGCGTTACTGCTACTTCTTTTTTAGGACTAGTTTTTTTAGGAACTGATTTTTTCACCATTGGTTTTTCTGTAGATTTTGCGGAAGATTTTTCTGTAGTGTTTTCAGAAGGTTTTTCTGAAAGCTTTTTAGTGGCTCCATCAGTAGCTATTTTGGCACTTGTGTTATCTGCTTTCGGCTCAGTTTTTATTTGTTGAATAACAGGTGTAACAGCTTGAGCACCCTTCCCTTCGACAGCTACGGGCTTAATAGTAGCTGGTAAAACCTTTGTTGACGATATAGCAGGCACTTCTTCAGTCGCCAAATCCTTCCCTGATGGAATAGGCCTGAGCACTAATAAATACCATGCGCCTAATGCCAAGCAGAATGCAGCAACCATGATAGGCGCAAAATGAGACGTTACGAATTTTCTGCCATGGAATTTCATTCCGCCAACGGTATAAAAATCCGGTTCGGGCTGTGGGATAGCTGCTTCTTCATCCCTCGATTTAATAACGTAAACCTCGTGCTCACGAATATGCTTATCCTGCTTGATGCCTGAATAGCTGAATAAACTGGTGATTTCTTTGGTAAGCCTGGAGGTCACTTCATAATAAGAGCGTGAGACCAATATCTGGTTTGCTTCGGCAAAACTCATAATGCGTTGTGCAACGTTAATGCCATCGCCGATGATATTCGGGCGATCATTGAGGTCTTTCATGACACGGATGGAACCAAGATTGATGCCGATACGGACAAGTAACGGTAAAGGGTTATCTTTATTATGCTGAAGAATGCCATCGCGGATAGTCAGTGCAATAAATAAGGCTTCTTCCGGCGCTCCCATTAGGGTAATAGCCGCGCCATCGCCAGTATCTAAGATAATCCTGTCATTGGGTGCTACGTTTTGTATTGCTTCATTGATGAGTTCATTAAAAAAGGTTTTATCATCAATTTGTTCTGAAACGGGTTTTTTTGAATAATCAATAATGTCTAAAAAAACAATACTGCAAATTGAGGTTTTATTGAGCCTATCAGTCATAGCCACATTTCATTTAATTATTATCTAATGGTCATACCCTTTTTTAGATTTATTGTTGGGATATAGTGAGCTCGTATCATAACCTTTGTATGACTTTTAGCAATATATATCAGTGGATTAGCGAACAAAAACGTGAAAGTAACGAATGCTTAATTACATTGATGCAATGCCATTTGAGCTTGTGTGCATTTAGGCTTGTTATTTGACCATTGCGCTTCCCTGGATTTATGCCGGTGCGCATTTTTGTGTGTTTTATGCTTACTAGAGTTTGTGGATTTATTGTCCACATTACTGTTTTGTCCCTCAGCACTTAAACTGCCTGCTGCTGCGTTATCTCCTGAACCACTTACCATCTTTTGCGGGCTATTTTCCGCTGCATTTTGATTGATAGCTGAGTTGGATGATTCCTCTATCGCCTCTGTATCTTTTGAATGGTTGCTATCTATGAAATGAATCATTGACTCATTATCCATCAACGCCGGTTTCAAAACATAAAGGTACCAGCCAACCGATATGAATAAAACAAAAGCCACTAATGCCGTAATCAGGGTAGATGGCTTAAGAATATCGGCCAACTTTATTTCATCCTTTGCAGCTTCATTTTTTAAAGCAGGGTCTGCAGGATCAATTCCAGCTTGGTTTTTTGCAGTAGACTCTTTTATACTCCTATCGGTAGCATTGATTCTATCTTCAATACCTTCGGTATTAGTTTTCTTGTTTTCAGGAATATTAGTTTGTGCCTCATCCATGCTTATAATCCTTAACTATTATTGGTATTCAACTCTTCTTTATAAGATTTAAATCCACTTAATTGGTTCTATATCATGCATTTATAAGATTTACTGAATTTAAATTCAACGAATTGAAACAATAATTTTTTAGAATGTATTAGCCAGTTCTAAGCTGAAACGATAAAATCCCTATATTGAATTGTGAGTAATTTTTAACGCATTCAAATCCTGAATTTCCATAGCTCTTTTTTTTGCCATAGTTCTTTTTTGTAAGTGATGCATGCTCAATACCCTTAACTCGCCGCAACGCGAGGCCGTTAAATATCTCGATGGTCCTTTGTTAGTGCTTGCCGGCGCCGGCAGCGGAAAAACACGCGTCATCACGCAGAAAATCAGTTACCTGATCGACGAAGCAGGCTATTCGCCAAAAGAGATTGCAGCCATTACCTTTACTAATAAAGCAGCTCTGGAAATGCGCGAACGTGTCAGTAAGCTGATGCAAGGCCGAAATACCAAAGGCTTAACGATTGCGACATTTCACTCGTTGGGCCTGCAAATGCTGCGTGCTGAAGCCGCGCTATTAGGTTACAAACCGCAATTCTCTATCCTGGATTCATCAGACACCTTCAAGATCGTTGCAGATATCCTCGCCACTACCGATAAGCAGTTACTGCGTAAAACTCAGTGGCAAATCTCCGCTTGGAAAAATGCATTTATCAATCCAGACCAAGCTAAAGCGCAGGCGGATGAAGAGCTTACCCATGCCGCAGCGAAGGCCTACCAGCTTTATCAGCAAACGCTAAAGGCTTATCAAGCGGTTGATTTTGATGACTTAATCAAGCTGCCGGTCGAGCTGTTCGATCAGCATGAAGATGCGCTTAATAAATGGCAGCGCAAACTTCAATACTTGCTGATCGATGAATATCAAGATACCAATGCATGTCAGTATAAGCTGGTAAAAATGTTAACCGGGGTGCGCGGTCAATTCACCGCAGTAGGTGATGATGACCAGGCGATCTATGGATGGCGTGGTGCAGACGTTGAAAACCTGCGCCAACTCACCACCGATTTCAGCAAACTCAAAGTGATAAAATTAGAGCAGAACTACCGCTCCACCGTGCGGATACTTCGGGCTGCCAATCAGGTCATTAGCAACAACCCTAAACTGTTTGAAAAGAAATTGTGGAGCGAACTAGGTACCGGTGACATGATCCAGGTATCCGCCGCCATGAGTGAAGAGCACGAAGCAGAATCCGTGATCATGAAGCTGCAGGCACATAAATTCGAGCACCGCACTTTTCATAAAGATTATGCCATTCTGTACCGTGGCAATCATCAGGCGCGCATTTTTGAACAGCAATTACGTAACCATAAGATTCCCTATACCATCTCTGGCGGCCAATCATTTTTTGATAAGGCAGAGATCAAGGATATTGTCAGTTATCTGCGCTTGATCGCTAATGAAGATGATGACCCTGCATTTATCCGTGCAGCAACAACTCCCAAGCGTGGTATAGGTAACACTACGCTCGAACGCCTGGGCGAATATGCAAGTGCACATAAAATATCCTTATTCGCTGCTGCATTTGAAAGCAGCTTTCAAAGTGATATTGGCCATCGTCAATTAGAAGATTTACTGAATTTCTGCCAATATATCAATAAGCTACAAGAGCGTGCTGTGCGTGATCCTGCCGGCGAAGTGTTGAATGACTTACTAACAGTCATACAATACGAAGCGTTTTTGTATGACTCTGAAGAGCCGCGTGCAGCAGAAAGCAAATGGACCAATGTGTTGGATTTCATTGGCTGGCTCACCAAAAAAGGTGAAGGCAGCACCGAATACGGTAATGAATCTGAAAACAAAAATCTGCTCGAACTAACACAAATGGTTTCATTAATGAGCATGCTGGAAGGGCGCGAGGAAGGTGAACCTGACGCTGTAAAATTGTCTACCTTACATGCTGCAAAAGGACTTGAGTTTGGCCATGTGTTCCTGATCGGTTGCGAAGAAGGTATCTTGCCGCATCGTGAAAGTATTGATAACGAAAGAATCGAAGAAGAGCGCCGCTTGATGTATGTTGGCATTACCCGCGCGCAGAAATCATTGAATATTTCATGGTGCAAAAAACGTAAACGTGCCGGAGAAATGGAAATGTGCGAACCTAGCCGTTTTATCAGCGAATTGCCAACTGATGATGTGCGTCATTTCGGCAATCCGTTCAACAACCCTGATCAGGCGCTTGCCAGCAAAGAACATGGCAAAGCCCGTATGGCCAATATCCGCGCCATGTTAAATAAAAACCTAGCTGAGTAGCTAGATGAAAAAAACCTATAGAAAGCATTGAATGCCTTACATTACCTTAGATAACGCCAGCTTGGCTTTTGGCCATCACGCCCTACTCGATCATGCTGCATTTCAGCTGGATGCAGGTGAGCGTGTAGGCTTGATTGGGCGTAATGGTGCAGGCAAATCTAGTTTACTTAAAGCAATTGCGGGCACCATTAAACTGGATGAAGGCACAGTTTGGCGCGCTCCGAATGCCAGAGTGGTCTATGTTCCGCAAGAACCGGAGTTAGATACTACGCATACCGTATTTGAGGCTGTGGCCGAAGGTTTGGGTAGCTTGCAGCAAACCATTATCGATTACCACGCGGTAACACATGATATGGGCATGCCGGATGCTGACATTGATGCCTTAATGACCAAGATGCAAGCCCTGCAGCATGATTTGGATGCGCAAAATGGCTGGGCTGCACAATCTCGTGTAGAAACGGTTTTGAGCCGCTTAAAACTGGATGCGGACGCACTGATTTCTACCCTCTCCGGCGGCTGGCGCAAACGCGTAGCATTGGGTCGGGCATTAGTTGCTGAACCAGAAGTATTATTACTGGACGAACCTACCAACCACTTAGATCTGGAAGCCATCGAATGGCTAGAAGATTTACTATTAGGCTTTAATGGCAGTGTGCTATTCATTACCCATGACCGGCGATTTTTGGATAGATTAGCGACACGCATCACTGAATTAGACCGTGGAAAATTGACTGATTTCATAGGTAACTTTACTCAATATCAGGTTAAGAAAGAAGAATTGATAGCGGTGGAGGAAACACACGCCGCCAAATTCGATAAATTTTTAGCTCAAGAAGAAGTCTGGATACGCCAAGGCATTAAAGCGCGCCGCACTCGTAATGAAGGCCGCGTACGCAGACTGGAAGCCTTACGTCTAGATCGCGCTGCACGTCGTGAGCGCCAAGGGAACGTAAAACTGAATCTAGATGCAGGCGAGCGTAGCGGCAAATTAGTAGCCGAGTTAGATAACGTAGTGAAAGCCTATGGAAACAGGACCCTCATCAATGGCTTTAGCACCCGTATCTTGCGTGGCGACAAGATAGGTCTGTTAGGTCCGAATGGTATAGGCAAAACAACCCTACTCAAGCTTATCCTAGGTGACATTGAAGCTGATAGCGGTGAGATTCAGCGCGGCACCAAGATTAACGTGGCGTATTTTGACCAGATGCGCGAACAGCTTAATGAAGAAGCTACCTTGGCTGATACGATTAGTCCGGGTTCTGATTTCGTGGAAATTGGTAATGAGCGTAAGCATGTGATTAGCTATTTAGAGGACTTCTTGTTCCCGCCACAACGCTCACGTTCACCCGTTAAATCCTTATCCGGAGGAGAGCGTAACCGCTTATTGTTAGCACGTCTATTTGCTAGGCCTGCCAACGTTCTGGTGCTTGATGAGCCTACCAATGACTTGGATATTGATACGCTAGAACTGTTGGAAAGCTTGCTGCAGGAATTTCAAGGTACCCTCTTCCTGGTCAGCCATGACCGTGCTTTCCTGGAAAATACTGTGACGCAAGTGATCGCATTTGAAGGTAACGGCGTATTAACTGAATTTGGTGGCGGTTATGACGATTGGCAACGTTTTACACAACAGCGCCAAAGCGAAGCTGCCAGTACGGCTAAAGCAAATGATGCGAAAGCTAAACAGGCCATTCCAACTTCAAATACCGCCAACAGTAAATCTGCAAGCAAATTAAGCTTTAAAGAGCAGAAAGAGCTCGATGGCATTCCTACTCAAATTGAAACATTTGAGGCGGAACAAGCCGAAATCAATATCAAGCTGGCAGATGCTGACATATATAGGACCCAGCCTGATATCGTAAAAACATTACAAACTAGGCTAGCAGAGATCGAAACTTTACTGGAAAGCTTGCTAGCACGTTGGGAGGCTCTAGACGCCAAGCAATAAAGACAGGCAACGTTAAAATCTTTTTGATTTGCTGCAAATGCCGGGCTAACACGGTAAAATAGTTTTTTTTGTGTCCTTGTGGTGAAACGGATATCACCGGCCCCTCCTAAGGGCCAGTTTCAGGTTCGAGTCCTGACGGGGACACCATTATGTATTGCAATAATACGTAACCAATACTCTCTATAATTCTTCCTTGATCTCTCAAACAAGCAACCTTTCCAACGAAGTAAATAATTGATTTAGTGCTAACATAAACTAATTGCTTAATTTGCAGACAAAGACTTAATAGCATAAGAAAAACTTCCACATGACATTCAAATTGTTCTTTTATTTTGCTGTATTGCTACTTTCTTTTTTCGGTTACCGCAGTTACGCACACGCTTCCGAAGCCCCTAAAGCCGGCGACATTGCACCAGGCTTTTCCTTAAATGATGCTAACGGCAAGACCCATTACCTATCGGACTATGCCGGCACATATTTAGTGCTTTATTTCTACCCGAAAGACGATACTCCAGGCTGTACAAAAGAAGCTTGTCATTTTAGAGATGATATGTCGCAATTAGAAAAGTTAGGCGCGCATGTAGTAGGCATCAGCGTAGACAATAGTGACTCGCATGCTGACTTCGCTAAAAAATATCATCTACCCTTCCCTTTATTAGCTGATACTGAAGGCTTAGTCGCAGATAGTTATGGCGCATTGACCAATCTTTATGTTTTCAAAATAGCTAAACGTTACACTTTCCTGATCGACCCCAATGGGAAGATTTCAAAGGTTTATAAAAGCGTTGATACGTCAAATCATTCGCAGCAGATTATTGACGACTTAAAAACACTGCAAAAATCCACTTGATTTAATATTCATATGCAAACCATTTCCGAGACTAATATCGTTGGAATTTCCATAGGGCTGTCCGTTGCCCTAGTACTGTTGTTTATGGTTTTTTATGCTCGTTATGTGGCGAATGTAAGAAAACAAATGGCCAGTGAAGAGTTGTGGCGCTTTGCTTTGGAAGGCGCTGGGGATGGTGTATGGGATTGGGATTTAGTGAATGACACTGCTAACTTATCTGACCGTTATAAGGAAATGTTTGGGTTTACCGACGAAGACATATATACCAACAAGGATATTTGGAAAAATCGCATTCATCCTGAAGACTTACCTTCCATGACTGCCGCAGTGAATAATTATTTAACCGGTAAAACGGATAAATATATTCATGAACACAGGATTATCTGCAAAAACCAAAGCATTAAGTGGGTAATGTCACGTGGCATGATCGTACATAGGGACAAGAATGGTAAGCCTACACGTATGGTGGGCACGCATACAGATATCACTGAGCGCAAACTATTACAGAATAAGCTGGAGAACCTGGCTCACTTTGATAGTCTTTGCAACCTACCTAATCGCACCTTATTTAGCGATCGCTTAAAGCTAGCCTTGGCTTATGCAAAGCGCGAAAAAAAGATGCTTGCGGTACTTTTTATTGATTTGGATCAATTCAAAGAAATAAACGACTTGTATGGTCATGAAGCTGGCGACCTGGTATTACAGGCTATTTCCTTGCGTTTAATCTCATGTGTACGTGAATCTGATACGGTGGCAAGGATGGGCGGCGATGAGTTTATTATCCTCTTACCGATTATTGATCATGAGCAGGATGCAATATTGGTGGCGAATAAAATCGTGGATGCCGTTGTTAAACCAATCGAATTACATAACTTTAAAGACATCCCATCCACTAATCTTCATGTTTCCTCTAGCATCGGCATATCTATTTATCCGCAGCATGGTAAAGATGAGAAGCTATTGGTGATTAATGCCGATATGGCGATGTATCAAGCTAAACGTAATGGCAAGAATCAATCGAAGATATTCGACACAAGCATGCTTGCTTAGCCAGCTTGAGCCTAATAACAGTCAAACAATCGAGTGTGATTTAAATCAGTGGTGCCCGGGGCCGGAATCGAACCGGCACGACCTTGCGATCGAGAGATTTTAAGTCTCTTGTGTCTACCAATTTCACCACCCGGGCGGATGGAAGCGGTACAACAAATTGCGGTGCGTATTTTAACACTTACTAGGATTTTTTCAGCACTATTTCACAGCTTTTTCATTTATTTTTAACATCTATTATTCATCTGATAATCACTTTAAATTTTTTAGATTAATTTACCTTTTGAATCAATCGCTTGATTGCTTATAAAGCCAAACGATAAATCAAGCCAATATTTATAGGCAAAAAAAAGCACATGAAAATCATGTGCTTTTTAATTCCCCTTGCATGTCTTTATGGCTTATTAGTTAACTCTTTCAATATTTGCAATTGACCATTTGTACCACGTTCAAACTGTAACTCTTTATTCACGCTGTCACTGTAGCCAACAATTGGAATCCGTTTCATATTGCAAACTTCGCATCCAGTATCAGCAGTCTTCTTGATTTTATAGGTCGTCACGCTGTAATCTTGCTTGAACTTAGCTGTAGCTTTATTCCCTTCGCAAGTCACTACCAAGTCATTTACTTTCAAACCGATTTTGCCATTGGTGCTTAAGCGTTCCCTACGTTGTTTTTCCCAAACCGCTCTATCGACCGGCGGATCCGGAATGAACTTATCAGAATAAAACTTCAGATAGTTATCAACATCTTTTTGACGCCATGCAGTAGCCCAATCGTTTACACGGCTAGTTACTTCAGGAACGCTACATGCTTGTGTCTGAACAGGAGTTGCTGGAGTTAATGGCACAGGCGTAATGCCCATCGGTTTACCCAATGAAACAAATGTATTTGATAAAGGTTTTGCATCCGCTAGCAAAGCAGCTTTATCCACAACTACCTGGCCTGGCGCAATAGCCTGGCAGACATTCTCGCTATCCATATAACTTTCGCGATCATATTCCGGCAGATTTGCACGTTTAGCACCAATTTTATTTAACAACTCGCCTTGAGCAGCATAAGTTCTCACATAAGCAGTTTGAATATCGTATTCAGTGTTGGCTAAAGTACGTTTTGCTTGAAAATATTCGTTTTCTGTATCTAACAGATCTAGCAAAGTACGTTGGCCAATATCGAATTGTTTGCGGTATGCTTCTCTAGCATTTTCGATAGAGTTTTTATGCCTAATACGATATTCTTGTTGTTCCTTCAATTGAGAAATATCGTTATAAGCAATCACTAATAACTGACGTGTATCTACGCAAGCTTTATCACGTAAATCCTGCGAGTTATTTAATTTCTGTGCGGATTGTTTGATCAGGTTTTGGTCAGTAAAGCCGTTAAACAGATTGAAATTCACAGTCAGTTCAAGCACATCCGAGGCACTCGCACTATTACGGCCATCATTACTTACATCCAGATTTTTTCGGGCTTGCAAATCAAGTCTAGGATAATATTTACCTTCACGAGTCTTGATATCGTTCTTACTCGCTTCAATATCTTCAATCGTAGAAAGTAAATCAGGATTTTTTTGATACGCCACTTTTAACGCATCGGCTGAACTAGGCTCTACGCCAACATTATAAAAAGTTGGCATTTCAAGTGTATCTGGCGGTAATTCGCCATATAAACGCTGAATTCGGGCAGTTACATCATGGAGGTTCGTTAGTTCAGTTGAAAGATTCGCTTCTGCTAAAGCCAAACGGCCTGTAGCTTGTTCCAAATCTACTTTACGGGCAACGCCCGCATTTACACGTTCCTGGATTTTGTCAAAAAGCTGTTTATGCACAACATAATTGTCCTTAGCGAACTGTGCTAATTCACGATAACGCAAAGTATCGATATAAGCACGCATGAATTCCAGCGTCGTATTTTGCATCGCACTTTGTAGTTCGTAATAGCGCACACGATTCGCATGGCCTAAACGTTTGATTTCACTACTGGTAGCGAAACCATCAAAAATAAGCTGATTTAAAACTAAATCAGTTGATGATGTTGGCGTGTTAGTACCATTAGGGTAAGTAATAGAGTTATTGTCAGTTCTTAAATTAGACTGAATACCTAACTTAGGAAATAAGCCACCACGCACGGCTTCCTGTTCAAAACCTGAATCCAGAAAACGATGATATCTTGATTGCACTTCTGGATTAGAAGATACGGTTTTTTCAACCATATCTTTCAAAGTCACTAAAGATTCAGCAGAGGAAATATTTGAAAAACCACTAAGCAAAGTGGTGATCGTCAATAAAATTAATTTGTGCTTGAATTTATTTATCAAAATTTCATTTCCATATAAATGGCTATTCGACTACTAAGCTTGTATAGATAATATTGCTATGAGCAAATCTAATGCCAAACGTCTAATCAAATTGAATTTGAGATAAACACAAGATTGCTAATATTTTATTTATTTTTATTAAAATCACAGCGATAATACTTCTATCATTAAATATAAGCAACAACCCACTGTTTTATTTAGGTAATTCGATATAGAGTTTAACAAAAATTTACATCAGGAAATACGATTCTTTAAACACAAAGAATATCTTTTATGACCAAAAGTTACGATTACGAAATATTCATTTCTATTGAATTATAAATTTATGTCAATTTTTCAACATATAATTCATTCATTCAACATTATAGAAAAAACAAGCTATAGTATTATGATGAAAAACTGACAATATTATTAAGGCGTGATTTCATGCATTCAAGAATTTTTTGGCGTGTAAAATATAAAAAAGCCCTTGCATAGCAAGGGCTTTTTTAGCTTGTAAACCGATTAATCTACAACTAAAGCACCATTTGCTAACATACGTTGCAGTAGATCAGTTTCATTGCCAGCTGTAGCGCCAGTAGCAGTATATAAATTAATACCCTGTAATACTATACGTTGATCTTCTGCACCAGCTGCATAAGTACCTCCACTAAAACCTCCCGTAGAGCTTATTCGCAACACTGTATCTGATCCAGATATAGAAACATCAATGTAATTTAGTAAAGTCCCTACATTTGGTACTCCGCCAGTTACTTGCAAACTAGAAGATTCACCCACTAATAAATCCCGTAGATCTAAAGTATCAACTCTGAGCGTGTCAAAATTGGTCTGAGTTGTATTACCTGTACCGCCATATCGGAAATCTGTAATGGTGTCTATTGATGGCGCGCCTGCAGTGCCTTTATCAGCCAAATTCCATTCGAATATATCCTTACCTAAAGTACCATTAGCGGAAGTACCGGTATCACCAGTCAAAGTATCGCTGCCTGCACCACCAATTATACGGTCATCTCCAGTACCACCTATAAGTACATTATTGCCAGCGTTACCAGTAATACGATTGTTCAAACTATTGCCTGTTACATTGACATTTAATGAACCTTGAAGAAGTGCGTTTTCAAAATTAGCTGCGAGAGTATATGTCCCAGGATTATATGCAGCATCAATCTCAATCGTGTCAGTACCTTCTCCAGCAGCTTCTATTACTACATCACCTGCGCTATCAATACGGTAAATATCATCACCCAAGCCTCCAGTCATCGTGTCATTGCCTGTGCCACCCACTAAGATATCGTTTCCATCACCGCCATTTAATATGTCATCGTTAGCGCCACCGTCTAAGAAGTCAGCTCCACCGAAGCCATTTAATATGTCATTGCCACCAAAACCCTGGATATAGTCACGGCCTTCAGCTCCTGTGAGGGTGTTCCCACCTGTATCACCATCTAACACTGATCCAGTACGTAATTCATATTGTTGGTTTACACTGGTTTCCACAATATCTTGAATACGAGTATCGGTTAACACAGGTTCTGTTCCAGGTGAGAAGAAAGCAATACTGTCTAACGAGAATGATACCCAAGTATTACTACTTGAAAGTTTAAACTCAAATTGTAAGTTCGCGTTACCACCTTGTTCCCAATACAGCAACTCAATAGAAGTAAGACCTGAAATCAAATCGCTTACTTCCACATTCGTAAATGTCCGGGTGGTAGGTGGTTGGTTGCCATCGAACTCAATCAGCGTTTCACCACCTACTTTTAGTCTAAAGCCATCATCTGCAGTAACTCTAAAGTCATAGTTACCCCGCTCTAAATATACAGATCCGGTCATTCTAATAATTGCATCTGTAGTCCGACCTAGCCCGGTTTGAGTACCTACTGTAACTCCTGTTGGTGTACCTGTTTGGACAATCGCAGTTGATGAATCTTGATCTAGAAAATTAGCCAGACCTCTAGTTGTACTTGCTGGCGCATTGTCCTGTGCTGGAAGTGCTGATCCTGCTGCTACAGCAGAGTTACCTCCAAGGTCACCGCTCACTACTGGTGAAGTACCATAATTGAGTGTACGCACATTAAAGACCACATCGGCAGCGTTTGTGGCGCCCGCGCTAGAGGTGCCCACAACATTATTAGGGCCACCCATTGCAGCATTACGTCCGTTAATGATTATTGAAACATCTTCCACAGACTCAATGTTTGTACCGGTTCCCAATGCGGTAGCTGTCAAATCATCAGCGTGTACACGGTTGCCTGCTGTAACAGTGTCGTTATAGCCATAGAATTCACCACGCAAACCATCTGAAGCAATTGCAACGGGCTGAGGCGTAATTGCTACTAAGTCAATTGATCCTAGAATTGCTAAGGTAATAGTTGCTGTATCAAAACCGCCGTTCCCATCAGTAATTTTGTAAGTAAATACTTCATTGTAGGTCTGCCCACCAATCATATTCTGGGTTTGGATGCGGGAATTATCTAAGGTATAGGTATAACTACCATTAGCGAGCATTTGCAAAGTGCCATAGATCCCACTAACTGTAACTGGTGAGCCTAATGTTGTAACCCCAGTTACAGCAGCATTACCAGCCGATACTCCAGTAATGCTTAATGTATCATTATTAGGATCTGCGTCTGCTACATTGCCAGAACCACCTAAAATCACATTGCCAGAAAGAACAGTATTCGCAGCAGAAATGCCATCTTCTTGTAAGCTGCTTGCAGGTACATCATTAATAGCATCCGGTGCATTATTAACATCAGTAATCGTGCCTGTAGCGATTACACTGGTATTGGTTGTGATACCTCCAGTACGGGTGACATTAAGAGTAAAGGTTTCGCTTACCTCATTCAATACATCAGCAGTAATTGGAGTGCGTACTAATACAACCGTATTGCCTACAGCAATAGTGGCATTGGTGGCATTTGTCCAGGTCACTCCATTATCTGTAGACACCTGAATATTTGTGGCTGTAGCGCTACCATAATCCGTGCCTCCACCCGTAGCAGTACCATTCGCGAGTGCCAAGCTAAACGTTGTTGCAACCGTTGATGCTTTATCCATTGATACTTGGAAAATTGCAAAACCAGGAGTCTGGTCGGAAACGGATACGTTACCTACTGTAAAAGTTGGTGTGTCGTTATCTGTTCCACCGGTACCAGTACCATTATCTGCGATGGTACCTATACCTTGACTGTCTGAAATTGTCGCATTGACTGGTGTCGTCAAATTTACCTTGAATGTTTCCAAACCTTCGTAAATATTGTCGTTTACAATTGGCACGGTAATGGTTTGTGTAGTGGTACCTGCGGCAAAAGTTAGTGTGCCGCTAACATTGCCAAAGTCACCACCTGTTAACGCTGTACCCGATGCAGTATTGTAATTTACTGTAACCGTTTGGCCACTTGCAGCGCTTAAAGTCACAGTGAATGTAGCTGTACCAGCGCCTTCGTTAACTGTTAAGTCATTAATGCTAAGTGTAGGTATAGCATCATTATCATTAATAGTACCAGTACCTACAACTCCCCCGATATTAAGTAACAAAGTTTCATTTGGTTCATTAAAAGTGTCGTTGACCGTAGGTATTGTTACAGTAAAGTTTGTAACACCACCTGGAATAGTGAGCGCACCGGTGCCTGCGTTATAAGTCACGCCATTACTAAATGTTAAGGCTCCATAATCGGTAGCCGATGCTGTACCGCTTATATCTAATGTAGTTACGACCGCTGCTGCATGCGCACTTATAGCCACGTTATAGACGAGGCTCGTACCTTCCGTAACGGTGGGACTACTAACAGTGATCGTTTCATCAATAATAGTTGCGGTACCAGTGGCATTTACATTTGAAGTTGTTCCCGATGTCACTGACGCTGTCAGGGTAAATGTTTCAGTCGCTGCTTCTGTACCGCCAGTATTTGCATTTATGTAAGTGCGAACAAGTACACTAGTCTGCCCCGCTGCGAAAGTAGCCGTATTAGTGCCCAGTGCCGACCAAGTTGTTCCGCCATCAGTAGAAACCTGCATGCGTGTATTATTACCATAGTCGGTGCTTGAGGTCCCACCGGTTCCAGTACCTCCTGTTGCAGTACCATCAGCGAAAGCAAGATTTACAGTTACTGGTGCGCTGCTTGGATTCGACAGATTTACAGTAAATACAGCATTTAAATTATCAACCTCTAGAACTGAAATGTTAGATACGCTGACAGCAGGTGCAGCATCATCATCGGTAATAGTACCAACGCCAGTTTGTCCGCCAATAACCAGGTTATAAGTTTCTCCTGCCCCAACTTCATCTATCGTATCTTGAATCGTTGGGATAGTTACTGTAAAGCTTGTCACTCCCGCTGGTACGCTCAACACTCCTCCACTTAAAGTAACGCCATTGGTGAAAGTAGGAGTTGTATTGTAATCAACACCAGAGGTTGCTGTACCGCCGCCTAAACTATATGCATATGTAGTTGTAACGGATGATGGATTACTTAACGTTACAGTGTGAACCAAACTGGCCCCTTCGGTCGCAGCGGCTGTAGAAACACTACTTATTGTGGGTGCGTTGTCATCATCAGTAATCGTACCTACGCCTAATGCATCGGAAATAGTCGCATTACTAGGTGAAACAAGGTTTACATAAAAAGTTTCATTAGATTCATCACTTGTATCATTAGCAATCGGTACAGTGATGGTTTGTGTAGTAGTCCCAGGCGAGAAAGTCAACGTACCTGTCACACCCGTGTAATCGCTACCAGAAGTAGCAGTACCGTCAGTAGTATTGTACCCAACAGTGACTGTCCTTCCAGAAGCCGCAGATAGGGTCACTGTAAATGTGGCAGTACCGGCTGCTTCATTAATAGTTACATCATTGATACTAATGCTAGGTAGCGGATCGTTATCCGTAATAGTAGTGGTAACGCTAGCATTAGTAGCGCTAATAATACGGTTCTCAAAATTACCGCCTGTAAATGAAGCAATTGTCACCGTAAAGTTTTCTGCTGCTTCATTTAATGCATCATCAATTGTCGCAATATTAAAGTTTGCGGTGGTTTGCCCGGCTAATATCGTTACTGTAGCAATGCCAGTGTAGTCTGTACCGTTAACAGCAGTGCCTGTATAAGTTAAATTCACTGTTACATTTGTTTGCGCTGGGTTAGTTAAGGTTAAGGTATAAGTACCAGATGCACCTTCTACAACTGACGTACTACCACTAATGCTAAGAGTCGTGGCATCAGCATCATCAACAACTGTGTTGGTGACCGTGCCTGTAGGAGTAACGGCTTCATAGGTGCCGCCACTGGTGCCAGTGATCGTCACGCTGAGGTTCTGGTTGGCGTCAGTGTAGACGTTGTCTGCACGCACATTGAAGGCT
>DATHWX010000010.1:0-237976 GCA_035460225.1 Methylotenera sp. | reverse complement strand
TTTACCGCTTACGAAACCTTTGATGATGCGGCCTTCGTTCATTGCATCTTCAAGGTCTAACCATGTTTCCATGCGTTTAGCTTTTTCGCGTGAAAGCAATGTAGAACCGAAGCCGTCTTCCAACTTCTCAATCAATACTTTTACGAAGTCGCCAACTTGAACTTCAAGCTCACCTTGAGCATTGTGGAATTCAGAGGCGTTGATCACGCTTTCAGATTTGAGGCCAGCGTTTACGATGACGTGGTCGCTGTCAACAGAGATCACTTCAGCAGTGATCACTTCACCAGAACGCATTTCTTGCAGTGCTAAACTTTCTTCGAAAAGCGCAGCAAAAGATTCCATTGGTGAAGCAGTAGATTTAGAAGTAGAAGCCATTAAATAATATTACCTAAAAAAATAATCCCACCTAGCAGTGGGGTGGTTAAGAAAACCTGCGAATTTTTGGGATGCGCAGACGTAAATAATAATACTGATAAAAATTACAATACTAAAAAGTGCAAAGAATAGAATTATAACTAATTCATTGAAAAATAAAAGACTATTTGCACATTTTAGCTTGATAATTTAGCAAAACGAAGTCGATTTCTTCAGGAATGGTCAAATTATCCGCATCTAAAACGATTGCATCCTCTGCTTTTATTAACGGTGCACTCGCACGACTTTTGTCCCGGGCATCACGTTCCTGCAAATCCTGTAAGATTTCTTCGTAATCAGCAGGCTGGTTTTTAGCAACTAATTGGTCGTAACGACGCTTGGCACGGATGTCGGTAGACGCGGTCAGGAATATTTTAAGTTGGGCATCAGGAAAAACTACGGTGCCCATGTCGCGGCCATCAGCTACTAACCCAGGCAATTGACGGAAACTATGCTGCAGATTCATGAGCGCCGTCCTGAGCGGTGCATGCACCGCTACTTGTGAAGCACCTTTGCCCATTCCTTCGGTGCGAATCTCATTGGAAATATCTTCACCATTCAAAAACACTTGGTTATTTTTGAATTGGATGACAAGCGTTTTAGCGCACTCTGCTACTCTAACTGCATCACTCCAGGAGATATTTTTTCGATGCGCTGCTAGTGCAACAATGCGGTAAAGTGCCCCTGAATCCAGATAATGGAAGCCAAGTTTTTCAGCCACTAGTTGTGCAATAGTGCCTTTACCGGAGGCAGAAGGGCCATCAATCGCGATAACAGGAACGCTATTAAACATGGCAAATCTTGGCAAATTCAGCAAAGTAATTCGGGAATGTTTTAGCTACACAATTCGGGTCGTTAATAGTGATCTGAACACCGCCTAATGAAACCAAAGAGAAACACATCGCCATACGGTGGTCATCATAAGTATCTATGACCGCTTTGGGAGTTAACTCAGTGGGTGGAGTGATTTTGATGTAATCGGCACCTTCTTCCACGATCGCACCGACTTTACGCAGCTCAGTCGCCATGGCTGAAATACGGTCGGTTTCTTTCACACGCCAGCTGGCGATATTGTTCAGTGTGGTTGTGCCTTCCGCGAAAAGTGCCAGCACTGCCAATGTCATTGCGGCATCGGGAATATGGTTGCAATCGAGCGTAAAACCATTGAGTTTTTCTTTAGGCTTGCTAGCAGTGATGGTATTAACGCCATCCTTAATTCGAATCCCTAGTTTTTTTAATTCATCGGCAAATTTAACATCGCCTTGTATGCTTTGAAAATCAACACCAGCAACGGTCACTTTTCCTGCAATCGCTCCGGCAGCCAAGAAATATGAGGCACTCGAAGCATCGCCTTCCACAAAGTATTGGCCAGGGCTTTTGTAAACACTATTGGCTGGAATAGTAAAACGCTGCCAGCCCTCTCGCTGGACTTTGACGCCAAACTTGGTCATCAGATTGAGCGTGATTTCAATATAAGGTTTGGAAATCAGTTCTCCAACGACTTCAATGGTTGCGCTTTGTTTTGTTAGCGGTAAAGCCATCAATAAAGCAGTCAAAAACTGGCTGGAAACATCACCGCGGATTTTAATGGCTTTCGATAAATTGGGATTAGCGGGGCTTATTTGCAAAGGTGGGAAGCCGTCATTTGCCAAATAGCTAATATCTGCCCCGGCTTGGCGCAAGGCATCAACCAAGTCGCCAATCGGCCGTTCATGCATGCGGGAAACGCCAGAAAGGTGATAAGTACCTTTGGATAAAGCCAGCGCCGCCGTAAGTGGCCTAAAAGCTGTACCCGCATTGCCTAAAAACAATTCAGCATTTTTGTTTGGAAAATTACCGTTGCAGCCTGTTACACGCCAGGCGTTCTCTGCAAAATTTTCAAGTTTTACACCTAGCTTTGTTAATGCTTCCAGCATGCGTGCGGTGTCGTCAGAAGCTAATAAATCGCGAATTTCTGTCGTTCCATTTGCAAGTGCTGCCAGCAATAAGGTGCGATTAGAAATACTTTTTGAACCAGGCAGAGTTATTTGGCCTTCAGCACGGCTTACTGCGGGTAGATGTAATTTTTCCATGAATTCAGGTCTATATTCCGATGTATCTTAATTCGCGATTTTAAATGCGCTGTTTGAAACTATTTTTTGCCGTTTGCCCATGCGTTACGTGCAACGCTCGCGCGTTCGAATAAAGCCTGTAAGCCATTACCATCGTTATTTTTTAGCAAAGTTTTTAATGTGGATAGTTCGGCTTCGTACGCATCCAGTTCTTTCAACAATGCAGCCTTGTTTGCTATGCAAATGTCGCGCCACATTTCGGGGTGACTTCCAGCAATGCGTGTAAAGTCACGGAAACCGCTGGCGGCAAAACCAAACAATTGGGCGGCATTGGGACGCGAAGCAATATCGTCCACTAAAGCAAAAGCCAGCAAATGTGGTAAATGGCTCACCGTAGCAAAGATACTGTCATGTGTTTCGGCGGACATTTCGCTCACATTGGCACCACAAGTATGCCAAAGCTCTTTCGTAAGGGAAATTGCATGTGGTGAAGTGTTTGCACTGGGTGTTAACACCACATTTTTATTCACATACAGGTCTGCCATCGCAGCCGTTACGCCGCTTCTTTCTGCACCGGCAATCGGATGGCCGCCAATGAATTGCTTACTTTTTTCGCCTAAAACATCCTGTGCGTAGGCTAAAACATCGCTTTTTGTACTGCCTGCATCGGTGATGACAGTTTGTGTACCTAGATGCGGTTTAATCGCAGCCAATATCATGGGTGTTTGTGCAACTGGCGTGGCAATTAGGATTAAATCAGCATCTTGCACGGCACTGGCTAAGTCACTGCTGGCCGTATCAATAACACCTAAATCAAGCGCTGTTTGCAAGTTATCCTGATTACGACCAACGCCGGCAATATGCGTGCGCAATCCTGCCTTTTTCAAAGCAAGCGCAACTGAGCCACCAATGAGGCCCACACCGAATATCACGAGTTTTTTCAAAGCAGGGTTTAATTTAATTTCTGGAGGTGCGATTGTAACATTGTTGAATCGCTGCAATGCGTTGATTTATCTCAACCATTCGCCATCAATCAGTTTTTCCAATGGCTTGAAGTTCTGTTTATAAGCCATTTTCTGGCTGTCTCTGATCCAATAACCCAAGTATAGATATGGCAGATTAAGGCTTTTAGCCCATTCAATTTGCCATAAGACATTGTAAGTACCGTAGCTGGCCTTGACAGTGGAAGTGTCGTAAAACGTATAAACAGCAGAAATGCCATCAGCCACGATATCGATGACGCTGACCATTTTGAGCTGTTGATTTTCTCTGAATTCAACCAATACGCTGCGTACATTGGTTTGGCATAAAAAGTTTTTATATTGTTCTACGTTATCTTGGCCTACGCCGTTATCCTGAAGTTTGTCGTCCATATGCCGTGCATTCTGATACGCAGCATATAACTCGTAATGTTCTTCATGAAAAGCAACAGGGATCGCTGCGGCTTGCAGGTTCTGGTGCTGTTTGTAAGCACGTTTCTGGCTACGGTTAGCAACAAAGTCATTCAATACAACTCGCACCGCAATGCATTCTCGACAGCTCTCGCAATGTGGGCGGTATGCAAATTTGCCGCTGCGTCGAAAGCCTTGCTGGATTAGTCCATTGTAGATATCGGCATCGATTAGGTGAGGCGGTGAGGCAATCAGGCTTTGGGCAAGCTTATTGGGCAAGTAGCCACATTGATAGCCGGTAGTGACATAAAACTGAAGTTTTTGTAGAGGCGTGTCGCTGGGTAAACTCATTAAAGATGTCCTGAATTCATTTTACGAGTTTATCAATGCTGTTAGCTTTTTAGCGAACACTTCTCGTGAAATCTCGCGGGCGCCCAAGCTGGCAAGATGGGCTGTTTTCATTTGGCAATCTATCATTTTAAAACCTTCTGCTTTGAGCGATTGCATCAAGCTTACGAAAGCAACTTTCGATGCATCAGTCACATCATGAAACATACTTTCACCGAAAAACATCTTACCGATTTTAACGCCATAACAGCCGCCAACTAATTGATTATTTTGCCAGGTTTCAGCCGAAACAGCATAACCAGCTTCAAACATCGCACAATATGCTTCAATGATTTCGTCAGTGATCCATGTGCCTAGCTGTCCTGGCCTAGTCTTATTGCTACAGGCGGTAATGACTTCACGGAAAGCAGTATTGAAACGCACGTCAAAAACGTTAGTTCTCATAGTTTTTGCCAAAGAGTGCGATACCTTGAGCTCATCAAGAAAAAGTACCATGCGCGGATTGGGACTCCACCAGAGGATAGGGTCGTTATCGCTATACCATGGAAAAATTCCATGGGAATAGGCATCGAGCAAACGCGGGACAGAAAGATCTCCACCGATTGCAATCAGACCATTGGGGTCCATTAATGCGTTAGATAAAGGCGGGAAGGGGCTATCAGCATCAATTGCTGTGACCCTTCCGGTAGGTAATTCGTAATAGCCTATAGTCATTTTAAGTGTGTATTAACTTCTGCGATTTATCATCACTTTGTCATATTCCACGGTTATAAATCAAGTATCGATTTTACAAGGATCATCATGGAATTAATCTATAAAAAAACACCAAAAGGCATAGGTGAAATCGCTTCTCGCACCGAAGGTTTAGCATTGAAGTTACGCCCATATCTTATCGTCGTTGATGGTAATAAATCCGTCAAAGATTTAGTCACATTAAATCCCGTTCTCAAAGATTTACCTCAAGTGTTGGCTAATCTGCATGATCAAGGGTTTATCGCTACCCATCACATGAATTAAAACACTAGCATCCATAGCGCCATTCCTGCCATTAGCAAGTCTTCAATGATGGTGACGGTACTCATAGGCAGGTTAAACACGGCTCCCAAGCAAGCGCAGCGTATTTTCTGCTTGTTAAGTACGCTGCGAATCACACCCAAGCTTGAAAATGTCATGACTATGAAGGTCAGCCAATTAGTTAATGTCGGTTGCCATGCCAGTAAATACGCAAAACCCAAGCCTAGCTCAATAAATGGGTAAATATACCCATAAGGCTTAAAGCGCATAGCTAGCAAGTCATACATTGCATAGCTATCTGCAAAACTGCGTACGTCCAGCAGTTTGAAAAACGAGAAGACCAGGAAAAAGCCAGCCATAAAATGCATCATCCAATGGCGTGCATCAAATGGAACGTCATCATTAGCAAGCTGGATTGCGAGCGTAACTAAGGTAATAAATCCAAAGATGAGCAGTAAAGGGTAGTAAGTTGCAAACCAACTTTTCGCTGGCTCTTCATTTACTATTGAGTTGTTAGTTGAGTTACTAGCAGAACTATGAATTGAATTACCGGGCTCCGAGAGAGTACCTAACTGGTAATGACCAACGCCTGCCAATGCTTTGTTAAGCGTTTCAATATCTGCATGACTGCCTGTAAGGGTTGCCTGCGGTGGGTCTAAAGTCACTTCTGCTTGTTCCGCAAAGCCTGCTAAAGTAGCTTTTACCCTTGCAACACAGCCTCCGCAAGTCATTCCCGATACTGTATATTTACTGGTATTCATATGAATTCTTTAGTAAGTCATTATTGATAATATCGGGCGAAAGGCAGGAAAATGCAATATCTAATCTTTAAATATCTAGTCACTGCAGGTTTGGTCGTGCTGATTTCTGAGTTCGCAAAACGCAGCGATAAGTTAGGAGGCTTGTTAGCGGCTTTACCTTTGGTCACGGTGCTTACGCTTATCTGGCTATTTGTAGAGAATCAGCCTATAAGTAAAATCGCTAATCATGCCTACTATACATTTTGGTACGTATTGCCAACCTTGCCCATGTTCCTGCTTTTTCCTTATCTTTTGCCGAAATTCGGGTTTTTGCTCACGCTCTTTACCTGCATAATATTTACCATGCTAGTATTTCTGATATTTTCTTTATTTATCAAACAGTTCGGTATCAATCTATTGTAACGATATTTTACAAAAAAAAGCTTTTTAATCATATCATTAGCGCGTAAAATGCGCGGTCTTCGCCGGTATGCTCAATTTACCGGTTTATTCAAGCTAAACACGCAAGTTTAAAACGGGTTACTTTGGAACAATACTCAACAATGCTGGCTAAGCCGCTCAATACCTACCGCCCTTATTGGGCGAAACGGTTTGGGCCGGCGCCGATTCTGCCTATGACGCGTGCTGAAATGGATGCGCTAGGCTGGGATAGCTGCGACATCATTCTGGTGACCGGTGACGCTTACATCGATCACCCAAGTTTCGGTATGGCACTGGTCGGCCGCTTGCTGGAAGGCCAAGGATTCCGTGTCGGTATTATTGCCCAGCCGGATTGGCAAAATGCCAATGCTTTCAAAGCGCTCGGCAAACCTAACCTGTATTTCGGTGTAACTGCCGGCAATATGGACAGCATGGTGAACCGTTATACCGCTGACCGTAAAATCCGTTCTGATGATGCCTATACCCCGGATGCCGCACCCAATAAGCGCCCTGACAGGGCCGTACTTGTTTATTCGCAGCGCTGCAGGGAAGCTTATTCCGATGTGCCATTAGTGGTAGGCAGTATTGAGGCTAGTTTGCGCCGTATCGCGCATTATGATTACTGGAGCGATAAAGTTCGCCGCAGCATCCTGGTCGATTCCAAAGCCGATATATTGCTTTACGGAAATGCGGAACGCGCCCTCGTAGAATTGACACACCGCCTCGCGAAAGGTGAAAAAGTTAGCGAGATACAGGATATCCGCGGTACGGCATTCTTGCGCAAGCGCATTCCGGAAGGCTGGGATGAGATTGAGAGTACCAAATTGGACCGTCCCGGTACGATTGATAAGCCGATTGACCCGTACGAAATGAAAATGGGTAAGGCTGACGCCAGTTGTGCAACGGATGAAAACAAGCCGGACTCCTCTTTGAGTAAACCGGACTTACCTGCCGGCACTAAAGCGATTGAAATTGTTCGCAAACCTAAAGCCGACAGAAGTAAACAAGTAGTCCGTTTACCGGATTACGAAGCTGTCTCACAAGACCCAGTTTTATATGCGCATGCTTCACGAGTGCTTCATTTGGAAGCCAACCCGGGAAATGCAAGAGCCTTGGTTCAAAAGCATGGCGACAGGGAAGTGTGGCTGAATCCGCCACCAATCCCGCTTACCACCAAAGAAATGGATTACGTTTACGATATGCCGTATGCACGTAAGCCACATCCGATTTACAAAAACGCCAAAATCCCGGCTTGGGAAATGATCCGATTTTCGGTAAACATTATGCGGGGTTGCTTTGGCGGCTGCACGTTCTGCAGTATCACCGAGCATGAAGGCCGCATCATCCAAAGTCGTTCTGAAGAGTCTATTTTGAAAGAAGTCGAAGAGATTCGCGACAAGGTGGAAGGCTTTACCGGCGTGATTTCAGACCTCGGCGGGCCTACTGCCAATATGTACCGTATTGCTTGTAAGAGTGAGAAGATCGAACAGTCCTGTCGTAAATTAAGTTGCGTCTACCCGGGCATTTGCGAAAACCTCAATACTGACCACAGCGCATTGATCCAGCTTTACCGCAAAGCTCGTGCGCTTAAAGGCGTGAAGAAAATCCTGATAGGTTCAGGCTTGCGCTACGACTTGGCCGTGAAATCGCCCGAATACGTGAAAGAACTTGTACAGCACCATGTGGGTGGCTACTTAAAAATCGCGCCTGAGCATAGTGAAGAAAACGTGCTGAGCAAGATGATGAAGCCTGGCATGGCTGCTTATGATGAGTTCAAAGCGATGTTCGAGAAATTCAGTGCTGAAGCTGGTAAGAAACAGTATTTAATTCCCTATTTCATTGCCGCACATCCTGGCACGACGGATGAAGACATGCTGAATTTAGCATTATGGCTTAAGAAATATGACTTTAAATTAGACCAGGTGCAGACTTTCACGCCTACACCTATGGCCATGGCGACCGCTATGTATCACAGCGGCAAGAATCCTTTGCGTAAAGTCACTGCAGAGTCCGATGAAGTGCCGATTCCAAAAGCAGGTAACGTGCGTAAGCTGCATAAAGCGTTCATTCGCTATCATGATCCCAATAACTGGCCAATGCTGCGTGAAGCGCTTAAGAAAATGGGTCGTGCTGATTTGATCGGTAACGGAAAGCATCACCTGATCCCAGCTTGGCAGCCTTTGTCAGCAAAACCTATCACTACCGTGCGTGGTGAGAAGCTCGAAAGAACTATTAGGCCAAGGCGTGTGTCAGAAGGCAAACGCAAATATTCGTAGAATAAGAAATTAATTTTGTGCGTATCGCAGTGTTGCGCGGTACTCATAACCTCGCTGTACTTAATGTACTATCTCGGTTCTTGCGTTCCGTGCGCCTAGCGCTACATCCCAAACTTTTAATTTCTTTGGATTTGGTTGTTACTAACTTTAAAGGTAAGTCATGCCATTATTTTTTCGCGATGTTTTAAAAAATTTAACAATCTTTTGTTTCTTTACCGTACTCAGCGCCAATGCTCTTGCCGAGCAAGGCCTATTTTGGAAGGCTAACGCACCATCAGGTAAGACCATCTACTTGTTCGGTACCATACATACCGATGATAACCGTGTGACTAATTTCAGCCCCGCTATCGATAACGCGATAAAGGCTTCCGACGCATTTATGATGGAAACCCTCGCGCCGGAAGACCCTAGTGTATTCATGATGCCGCAAGGCAGTTTAAAAGATGTATTAACTGAAAAGGAGCTCGATAAAGTCTATGACCTCGCCGAGTTTCATGTCATGCATCGTGACGCAGCTTTACATATGAAACCTTGGTTACTGGCGGTTGTTTTTGATTCGCCCAAGCCGCTTACGCCATTTGCACAAGATAATTTACTCATGACTAAATCAGAGGACATGGGTAAAGAAGTCATCGGCATTGAAGATACTCAGGAACATTTCGGCGTGATGGATACATTTAGCATGGATGAGCAGCTAACGATGCTGCGTGCTGTATTGAAGCGTAGCCCTGAAACTAAGGAAAAAGACTTTGAGCGCTTGTTAAATGCCTATTTAGCTGGCGATAGCAATAAAGTTGCAGATCTGGATGAGAAGATTACCGGCGGTATGTTGCCTCCCGCACTTTGGAATAAGATGCGCACTAAACTGATTGATGAACGTAATGGCGTGATGGCGCAGCGTATCATCGATGAGGCTAAAAGCAAGAACGTATTTGTTGCGGTTGGCGCTTCACATCTGGCAGGTAAGGGCGGCTTAATCGCCAGGTTAAAAGACGCGGGCTATCAACTTAGCCCGGTCACTCAATAACAATACTCTGGATCAAGTAGTCGTATCCACATCGGGTCGACTACTCCACCAGATCAACCATAGCAACAGTACTTGCGTAGGAAAACGGATGATTAATACCCACACAGGAATGGTTGGGAACATCTCAGAGGTTTGATACATCTGTACATTCGCTAGTGTCACCACAGCTGTTAGTAGCATCAAGCCATAGCCTGCGAAACTACGCCATGGCTTAACCCATAAGCCGAACGCACCTAACAGCTCAAAAGCACCGCTGATATAGATACAGGCAAGATGGAAAGGGATGTAAGGCGGCATGATCCGCAGATAGAAATCTGTGATGACAAAATGCGAAATGCCGCCAATAAAAAACCAGGTGAATACAAATAACCTGGCTGCTAGCTTCAAGCGTAACTTTGTGATTTGGGTCATGCTAGGCCTTAATCATCATGTTTCGCTAATTTTTTGTCAGTAAATAGATACTCTTTGAGATAGCCTGAAAAGGTAGGATCCTGGCGCCTTACCCATTCAAGCACCATAGCAGCATGCTCCTTTTCTTCATCGCGATTATGTATGAGCAGGGCTTTCAATTCCTCGTTTTTACTGGCATCAATGCGCTGGTTATACCAATCAATCGCTTCTAATTCTTCCATTAATGAAACGATTGCGCGATGCATATCTTTCGTGACATCAGATAAATCGGCGCTATCTTCATGAAATCCAACATTTGACATTTAATGCTCCTAAATAGATTAGCTAATGGCTTGTTCAGCTACAATTTTGCGTATGTAATTGGAAAAATCCGGGTCTTCGCCGTGAAGTAGACGGGGTAACATTTTCTTGAAATCATCACGCTCACACCATTCCCGCATATAGTCGTCCCAAGACGCCCAACGCCGTGCTTGCTTACGGGACATTTTTTCTTCGTAAGCCAGTAAATAGGCACGTTCAAACAATGAGATAAGGATTTCGAACATCACTTGAATACGTTCACGTTGTTCTTCAGTTAAATCAACGATTTCATTTTGTGAACGTAGTTTAAGATCAGGATTTGCCATGACCAGTTTAAGGAAATCAGTGTAGGCATCAGAAAGAAGCTGGTAAACCTCTTCTTCTTCGTTGTCACGTTCTTTTCGCTGTTCCCAGATAAAAGAGGAAATTGCTAGAGGTAAACCGAAGACAGTAACAATATAGCTAAGCAGTTCCCAGGTTTCTAATTTCATTAATATTGTTATTTAGAAATCTAATCAGAACTGATCTAATGGTTAGCGAATCGTGCGGCTTCGGTTTCGATAGTTTCAATGGCCAAGTCAAAATCCATGGATTTATCAAAGAAATGTTTTACACCAAGATTTTTGGCTAACGTTCGATATTGCGGATGCGCGTGGTTAGTAAGCATCACAAATACTGGCGGTGTGAATGGATAATCATCCTTTTGAGTATGCCTGATCACTTCAAAACCATTGCCTTGGGCTAATTCAATATCAACCAATAACATATCGAATTGTTTCTCATCCAATAATGCGATTGCATTGTTTTGAGTCGCAGCAATACCATCAATAGTCAGATCAGGAGAACTTACCAATATCTCCATCAAAGCATTGCGAATTAATACGGAATCTTCCACCAATAAAACCTTCATTGGAGTACATCCTCTTGAATGATGATGTTTAGATGCCGGCATCGTATGTGAACTGTAATTAATATTTTCCAATTGTATCAATTTAAACTATCAATAATAGGGGGATTTCTCTTACAAATGATTACACATATTATTGTTATTTTTAAACTTACATTTCCTACTACAAACTATGAAACCAATTCATTTTTAATCGCGTAATAAGTTAAATCTGCATTCGTTTTAAGACTCATCTTCTCCAGAATCCTGGTTCGGTAGGTGCTAACAGTCTTAATACTGATGTTCAATTCATTTGCGATTTCAGTTGGACTTAAACCTCCAGCCAATTTGAAAAATACTTGAAACTCTCGGTCGGATAAGGTTTCATGCAGCAATTTCTCAGATGGATGGCTTAATTCATTACTCATTAACTCAGCCAGTTCAGCAGAAATATACCGTTTGCCATTTGCTATAGTGCGGATGGCCTTGATGATTTCATCTGCATCTGCATCTTTAGACAAATAACCTTTACAACCGCTTCGTATCAGATTTAGCGCGTATTGCTCTTCAGCATAACCACTTAAAATCAATACAGGTAAATCAGGCGCTGTGTGCTTTAAATCGTGTAGAGTATCCACTCCATTTTTATCGGGCATGGAGATATCCAGCACAACAACATCATAATTATTATTGCGTACTAATTTTAATGCTTCAACTCCGGAAGCAGCTTCGCCAGCTACTTCGAGATCTGACTCCAATGCAATAAGGTTTCTTAACCCTTGTCTTACAATATTATGGTCATCTACTAGTAGGATTTTCTTCATGTATAGGCCAGTTAGTCTTTCAATAAATGCATACTATATAACGGATATCTTAATAATGGATACCTTAACGTGATGGCCAGTATTAATCTTGTGGTCGATTTGAACCCTCAATTTCTTCTGCAACGCTCTTTAGCCCGCTTCTAAACAATAGCCAATCGCTGTGGATCTGCATCATCGTTTTATCGAACAAAGGTTCCTGTTTCCAAGTTTTGTGTAAATACATATAGATACCTACACCTATCAATATTAGAACAATCAGGGTTATCGATAAAATGACGTTTCTGTCAGGGCTAGTCCATGCAATCGCGAATAACCACATTAAGGCAATTAAACCGGAGCATACTGCAGCCAATAACATAAACATAAAGGCCAATACACTACTACCTAAGCGTTTTAATTCCCGATGGAAATTCTGCTTAAATAATAATGCACGGCTTTCTGCCAAAATTGCTATGTTTTCCTTGACCGCACTCAAATTGTTGCCGATGTCATCTTTTACGTGACTGATTTTAGAACGTAAAAACATAAAAACAGCTAATTTGAGAGCAGTTTTCCACATAGTAATTCCCAATTGTTATTCATATTATGAGTTGGATGAATTTTTAGAACCCAGGATGTAGCCTAACAGAACACCAGCACCTAATGCTATGGCAAGTGAAGTAATTGGTTTTTCCTGTACAGATTGTACAGTGCGATCTTTACTTACTTGATAAGCATTCGACACTTCATTCTGTACTACACCACCAATTTCAGTCGCTTTATCCACGATTTGATTTTTAAGCTCATTCGCACGGCCTAGATCAGTATATTGTGACAATAGTGATTTCAAGCTGGCAATAAGATTGACCGCCTCATTTTTGGTTTCTAAACTTTTCTCGTTCACTTTATTCCCCAGTTGAGCTGCTGCCGCTTTTGCATCTTCTGCTACTTCAGCTGCATTTTGTTTTGCGTTATCTACAAATTGAGACACGTTTTCTTTAACTTCAGTTTTTTTAAGATCTGGGCTTTTAGTTGTATCGTACATGATGATTCCTTAATAATTGAGAATGATTTTATTAGCCTCGACGGCCTAATAAGAAGGAAATAATGGTAATGATAAGAAACACCACAAACAGGACTTTTGCGATACCTGCTGCGCCAGCGGCAATGCCACTAAATCCGAATATTGCGGCAATAATGGCAATGATTAAAAATACAACTGTGTAATGAAGCATGATGTCTCCTTTGTTATTAAATTACGACAACTATTAATTGATTTAATTTCTTAATAAATACGTTAAAGAGTCTATAAATGTTTCGCATGGATTAAACTTTATGCGAGTAGCCCATGTCTTTAATTCAGTAATAACTACAAAGCTAGATTAATTCCTAATAATGTAACTACCACTACGATGATGGCTAAAATTAAAAATATGAAAAAGAATATTTTTGAAATTTTTTTCGCACCTGACTCCACACCTCTAAATCCTAATAATCCTGCAACTACAGCGATGATAAAAAATAGAATTGCATAATGAAGCATGATTTTCCCTTTATTAGTGCTCATTAATTGAGTTATGCTACAAACTAATTCTAGGGGCGTGTGCCTTTTTTCCTAAGAAGCTGTAATCTGATTTCACTGTAAGAAAGCACTGACAAGATGACCCATCCGGTAGTCAATGTAATTGAGTCAAAGGTTGAAAAAGCCGGTAACCAAGTTTGGGGATGGTTCGAAAAACTTGTGACTGTCCTCGGTGGCCGTACTATCGCCATGCTAGTTGGCACCCTGCTTATTACTATCGTTTCAATCGTATCCACCGATAATTGGATACTCTCTATGGGTGGCCAGGATGTACTCGTAGGTAAAACCCGCATTACTATCAGCGAACTCAATCAGCTTCAAACTAATATGTATAAAGCGGAAAGCGCACAACGTGGCTATCTGTATACCAATGGCCAGGATTATGTGGAGCCTTTTAATAAAGCACTTATGGATGCACGTAATAACGTTAAGAAAATTGACGCACTAATTATTTCTACTACCGCTGGGAATGAACAAAAAGAACAGCTGGAATTATTAAAAGCTATTACTGCAAGTCTGGAATCGAAAGCAGCTGAGATGAAGATCACGCTTGATTTAGTGGCTTCTGGAAAAATGATTGAGGCGAAGCAGGTCCTGGCACTTGGTGCCGGTACCAGCGAGATGAAGAAATTCATCGACTATTCAAATAAAATGATCAAGAACAGTTATGGCACGCTGAAGATGCGCGAAAAAGAACGCTTGCAGACAATGCTGCTCACCCGCGTGTCATTAATATGCGGGGCGGTATTGATTATCGTATTGATGACATTGGTGATCAAACAATTGCTTGCTGAAATCGCCACTAAAACACATTTGCAGCAACAGGTGATTCACGAGAACGAGATATATGAACAGAAGCTGGAGCAACAAACCAAGCTGCTTAGAAGCTTGGCATTGGATTACCAGGCTGACGTGGAACGCGAACGACATAAACTTTCCCGTGAATTGCACGATGAATTAGGCTCCATCCTCACGGCAACAAAAATGGACGTGAGTTGGGTTATGAAAAAACTCAAAGAAGTTTCGCCAGTAGATGTCGGTACAGAGTTGATAGAGAAGCTCAAGAAAACCAACCGTTATATTGATCAAGGCATTAACTTCAAACGGCAAGTTGTACAAGAGCTTCATCCAGCTATGATTTCAACTTTTGGATTCTGGCCTGCGTTGAAGTCTTTGATTGAAGACGCAGTGGATCGTAATCATTGGCAACTTACGCTTAGCTTGCCTGATGAAAGCACGCAGCTGAATGAGACTATTAGTTTGGTTGCTTACCGAATTATTCAAGAGTCGCTCAACAATGCGAATAAATATGCGAAGGCCACTTCAATGTTTATCCACATCATGGTGGATGAAAAATTCTTGAAAGTTGAAATCGAAGACAACGGTATAGGGATTGATATTAAGTCACTTAATAATAATACGCATGGTCTATCTGGCATGCGCCACCGTGTATTAGCCATTGGCGGCTATTTTGAATTGCTCAGTGAACCCGGCAAAGGTTTGTTAACGCGTGCGCTGATTCCATTGGATATCTAGTTCTTCGCAAAATATTGTTCTACAGTTTAGCTTTATTCTCAAGTTCCAATTTAAATCCAACATCAGTAATCAATTCATGTCAGTTATCTCCGACAGCATAATCAGCTAATGTAGGACTGTGCTTCTTTGATAAGTCTCGTAAGATATGGATGGTACAAATTTCAGTAGCAGCTTATGTAGCTATTGTCATTTGTCTTATTCATACAAGGAGTACGACATGAAAACAACTAATACTTTAAAAACGATCATGGCAACAGTTTTACTTACATTTGGCACTTCGTCATTTGCAGCTAATGAAGCGGCCGCTAACACTTTCGATGTAGATCAAGTGAAAGAAGGGCAAATTCCTTATGCGGCTGAATTTACTAAATTAGATACTTCCGGTGATGAGTTGCTATCACGTTCTGAAGCAGCTAAAGATAAAGTATTCACACGCAAACATTTCACTAAAGCAGATACCGATAATGACGGTACTTTAGATAAAAATGAATATGTCACCTATAGAAACGCAGTTGAAAAGAAAAATGTCAAAAGAGTGGTAAGTGACAGCGTAATTACTACTAAAGCGAAAGCTAAAATCCTTTCAACTAAAGAACTTAAAAGTTTACAGATCAGCGTAGAGACTCATGAAGGCGAAGTATTGCTAAGTGGTTTTGTTGATTCTGCTGAGGCGAAACAAAAAGCCGAACAGGTTGTTTCCCAAGTTGCTGGTGTTAAATCAGTAAAAAATAGCCTAGAAGTGAAAAGCTAAAGTTAGCTAAGTATCTTAAGCTAGGTTATCTTTAAGTTTAAAAAAGCCGCGTAATCGCGGCTTTTTTGTAGGCTGGTTCTTACAAGAATATAGGAATTGTTTGGACTGTTTAAACAAGGACGCTTCCATATCATGGAACCTCATCAATTTAATTAATGATTGACAGGAGGGTGCCATGAAAATGTCCCACAAATTACACAAAATAATTATAGAAATCTTGGCCTTGAATGCTGCGGCATTAGGCATTGTAATAGCGGGTGCAAGTCTCACTGCTTATGCTGATGATGACAATGGTACTGAGTGGAAAACACCTGCCGCTGCTGAATTCTCAAAACTTGATAAATCAGGAAATGGTTTGCTCACGCCTACTGAGGCTAATGCAGGTCATGCATTTAACAAAAAAACTTTTGCTAAAGCTGACGCTGATCATGATGGCTCAATAGACCAAAACGAATATATCTATTTTAAAACCGGTCAATGGCCGCAAGATTTGCAAGCAGTTGTAAAAAACAGTAGCTCACAACAAAATAGTAATAATCAAAACGGTGCCACTACAGATAGCCCCGACCAAATAATCGAAAAAAATCCTACTGCTGCTGGTGTACGTGACACACCGAACAGCAATTTGAAAATGGATAACGATTTAAACGCACCAGACTCAAACATGATTGAGAGTCCGGCAAGTCCTACCAGCCCCGAGTCTATTAATCCTGACAATACACCCGGAACTCAACCGGCGAACCCTGACCAAGCTGTTCCTGATTCATCTACTAGAGGTTCCAATGAGGAATTTATGGCGCCAACTGTAGCAATGCTTGATCGTTATACTCAGCAAGTGAATTTTCAAACCAGTGAAAGCATTGCACGTGAACACTCAGATGGTAAAGCGATTGATGACAATATGATTAATACCAAAGCGATTGCTACCATTCTGGATACTGATGACTTGGAAGGCATTGAGATTAGCGTTGAGACCCATCAAGGGGAAGTATTATTGGATGGCTTTGTAAGAAGTGAACAAGACAAGATGAAAACTGAATACGTAGTAGCTATGATTGATGGCGTGAAAGCCGTAAGAAATAACCTTAAAATTAAAAGTTAAAAATTTAATTCAATGATAAAAAAGCCGGAATCTTCCGGCTTTTTTAATGAGTAATATTAATGATTGATGTGCGGTCCGGCTTTGTAATTGATTGGTTTATCCGATTGGTTCACGTATATAAGCTTTTCCGTATCGAAACCAAGCTCATGCGCTTTCGCAATCAATTCCTGTTTGATAGGGTAAGCAAGCTGAGGAGTGCGGGAAAGTATCCAAAAATATGATTTATTTGGGCCGCAAATCATTACATAATTGTAGTAAGGTTTATCCAGGACAATAATATTATAAGCATTATAAAACGGACCAAAAAACGAGACTTTCAGACGCCCGGTGCGTGTATTGTCAGCATTCTGCGGTTCAACAAAATAGGCTTTCCCAACCGCTTCTTTCCATTCATTTTGTTGGGAATCGAATCCGCGGTTAGTAACGTTGATACCGCCATCATCTCGTAAACTATAGGTCGCAGTCACCTTTTCCAGATTACGCTCGAATGAATGATCCAGCCTCGCTATTTCATACCATTTGCCCAAATATTGGTTAGCATCCAAACTTTTAACTGGGCTGATACCGTCAGGGACTCCGGTGCATGCAGTAAGTAAAAGCATGCTTAGCATGATGATTTTAATGTAACGTTTCATGGAGTTGGTTTAAGCTTGTTCAAATCATCTGCATTTAACCAACGCCATTGACCGACTTCCAAGTCTTCAGGCAATTTCAATTCGCCAATCTGAATACGTTTCAATCCCTCTACACGATTACTGATTGCTGCAACCATGCGTTTTACCTGATGATATTTGCCTTCAGCCAAAGTCATGTGAATGATGTGGTCGCTTATTTTTTCGCAAGCTAATGCTGCAATCGGTGCATCTTCATCTACGAGTTGCACGCCTTTTAATATGTGGGCAATCTGCTGGTCATCCACTGGATGTTTGCAGTTTGCCTCATATACTTTTGGCACTTTATGCTTAGGTGAACTCATGCGATGAATGAACTGTCCATCGTCGGAAATCAATATCAAGCCAGTCGTGTCTTCATCTAAACGGCCGATACATTGCACATCCCTTGCTACTAATGGATGAGGCAATAGGCTATATATTGTGGGGTGATGTTGCGTCTTATGTGAGCATTCATAATTGCTTGGTTTATGCAGCATCAAATAAGACTTTTCACGGTAATCCCAAGCTTCACCCTTTACTGTGTAATGTAAGTTAGTAGTATCAAAGTCTGCATTCGGGTCCTCGCAAACTTCACCGTTAACGGTAATATCTCCGTTCCAAATCATGATGCGGCATAACTTACGTGTACCAAAACCTTGGGCTTGCAAAATTCGTTCTAACTGCATAGGTGGGAAGTTTTCATTTCAGTTTTCTTGATGTTCAATAGCATAAAAGCCAATAAATTATAAACCAGCGTATAAAACCGCGGTCACATATTTAGTAAGCCATTTAAGCTTTAAGTTACACTTACATTTTTATTTAAAGTCTTGCTTGATGTCTTTTAAACATATTACTTCACGTGATAATCCAATTTTTAAACAGTTAAAAAAGTTATCTGAGAATGCCCGCGAACGGCGCTCTGAAGGTAAAACTCTATTAGATGGCGTGCATTTGATTGAGTCTTATATGGCTATCTTTGGCGATCCGGATGTGCTGATTATTCCTGAAGGGAGAAGCACAGTAGAAGCCACCAGTTTGATACAAGCATTGGAGCATATCTCTACGGTGATGCTGCCTACGCTCATGTTTGCGGAACTTACCCCCGTGACAAATGCCACAGGAATTCTAGCGCTAGTAAAGATTCCACAGCTACCATTACCGGAAACTATAGACTTTGCTTTGCTATTAGAAGATATTCAAGACCCCGGTAATCTAGGCAGTATATTGCGTACTGCTGCAGGAGCAGGCGTAGATGCCGTCTATTTAAGTTTAGGTAGTACGGATGTCTGGTCACCAAAAGCTTTACGTGGTGGGCAAGGTGCGCAGTTTATTTTACCAATAATAGAACGAGCTGACTTACTTACGGAATTGCAGAGCTTTCAAGGTAATAGTTATGCAACCGCTATGGAGGGTGAATCTTTGTATGCACAGGATTTAACGTTAGCAACAGCTTTTGTAATAGGTAATGAAGGTACGGGGTTGTCTAAACAGGTAATGGCCGCTACAAGCAAGCGAATTACCATTCCTATGGCGATTAATCAATTTGGTAGTATCGAATCTTTGAATGCCGGTGCTGCAACCGCGATATGCCTATTTGAACGAACACGTCAGGTGCAATTGAATGGATGATGTAAGGAGTAATAATGCATAAATTTAGAAATTTGGGATTTTCAGCCATCGAAATGATGGTAGTCGTTGCAATTATTGCGATCTTAGCTATGGTTGCGATTCCATCAAGTATGCAGCGAATCGTTAGGGAGCAAGTGACTGCTGCTATACCTTTAGCAGACCCTGCAAAAGAATCTATTAATTATGCATGGACTTCTTTAAAGACCTTACCGGTAAATAATCAGCAAGCGAACTTACCGGTACCCACTAAAGTAGTAAGTAACTTTATCAGTGCTTTAGAAGTGCAGAATGGCGCAATTCATATGACATTTGGTAATAAAGCTCATCCACAAATCAAAGGTAAAATATTAAGTATCAGGCCGGCAGTGATTGAAGAGTCCCAACGGGTGCCGATTGCGTGGGTATGTGGAAATGCTAAAGCGCCGAATAATATGGTTATCATGGGTACCAATCGAACAGATGTAGCACCTGAATACCTGCCGTATATATGTAAATAATTTATAGTAATTTCCCAAAACTCTAATAACAACAAGGAATAATATGTCCCAGCCGAATGCTGCCCTCCATTATGAAATTCATGGTAACGACCTGCAATATGTTTTAGTGACTCTTCAACCAGGACATGATGTAATCGCTGAGCAGGGCGCTATGATGTATGTGGATGAGCATATCGTTCTAGACGCAGTGTTGGGAGATGGTAGTGCTTCAAAGTTTGGTGCAATAGGTCGGTTCTTTAATGCCATAAAGCGCAGCTTCACTGGCGAATCCATGTTCAGCAGCATTTATACGAACCAAGCCAATTATCCTCAAAATGTTGCTGTTGCCGCCCCCAGCCCCGGTCAGATCGTACCGATTAACCTTGATGAACAAGGTGGAACTATTATTTGCCAGAAAGGTGCTTATCTAGCTGGTGAGCGCGGTCAAAAAATACAATTAACCTTCCAGAAACGCGTCCGTGTGGGTTTGTTTGGTGGTGAAGGTTTCATCATGCAAAAAATCACGGGTCAAGGCACAGTATTTATCCATGCTTCCGGGACCTTGAAACAAGTTGCTTTGGGAGTAGATGACACCTTAAAGATCGATACGGGATGCCTGGTAGGCATGTCCTCTAATGTGCGGTACGACATTCAATATACCGGCAAACTTAAAACCAGCTTATTCGGCGGTGAAGGTTTGTTTTACGCTACTGTATCCGGTCCTGGAAACGTATGGATGCAGTCCTTGCCTATGAATCGCTTAAGCCGCGCCATTGTCGGTGCTGCGGTTGCAGGACGGAGCAAAGGTTCTATCTGGGGTAAGTTGTATCTAATCGGTATTGTTGTATTTGTTTTATATACCTTGATTGCCGGCAGATAATTCCGGAATGCAAAATCCAATTCAAGTTTCGTTATTCAGTTCCACATTACCGATTTCAGGCATACCTGCGCTTTGTGAGCTAGAGCAGGATGCTCTCCTTATACAAAGCCATGATTCAAGCACTTACCAACCAATCCACCAAAGAATCAAACTTACAGAGTTAAGCGCTAAAATCGCGGGTTTCGATCATGACCAGCTGCAATTAAGCTGGTTGAATGAGGGCGCTAAATGGTCATTGATGCCTCAGGACAAAGCTGCTCAAAAAGCATTGTTAAAAGGTTTAACAAAAGGTTCGGTAAGCGGATTGCTACAATGGCACTACGCAACTCGCAGCCAAAGCGCGGTGTGGAAAGGCATTCTTTATACCTTTGGCCTCATAAGCATATCTGTAATTCTTATTGTTTGGCAGCATGATCGCGTCACAAGCTGGGCAGCGAATCAAGTTTCCATGAAAACGGAAAAACGTCTGGGTGATTCAGTACTGCAATCATTGAACCCGGAAGCTAATTTCCTCAAAGATGGTGCAGCCTTGCAGGCCGTTAAAGCGATTGGCCAGCAGCTTACTGCCGGCTCGAAATATCAATACCAATGGTATGTTTCAAAAGATCTAAGCGTTAATGCTTTTGCTATCCCAGGCGGTATTATTGTAGTTAATAGTGGTTTACTTAAAAAGGCAGATTCACCTAATGAACTCGCTGCTGTATTGGCGCATGAGGTTCAGCATGTTGAGCAGAAGCATGCGCTAAAAAATATGATGAATAGCGCAGGCATTGCGGCGATTGTGCTAGTGGTATTGGGCGATGCAAATGCAGTCATCATGCTGATGGCACATCAGGTATCTGCACAGTACTTCAGCCGGCAAATAGAGTCTGATGCTGATATGAAAGGGCTTCAGTTACTGCAGAAAAAAAACATTGATACCGGTGGTATGGTCAGTTTTTTTAAGAAGATGCAGCCTGAATTAAACGATAAAGCCGAAAAAAATACCGGGAAAAATACAGAAAAAAAAGACACTAAGGCGAAAAGTGAGAAAGACGAAAAAAACACTTCTTCTGATGTTTCCAGCTGGTTCTCATCCCACCCAGATACGCTCAATCGTATTCAAGCGATAGAACGCTATTTAGCAACCCATCCTTGCCTAACTTGTAAAAGTTTAGTTTGGGATAAAACGCTTATTGCTAACGACATCAAACAACAGCGTACAGCCGATAGAAACCGGGATGTTGATGTAGACGAAATGCTAGAATAGTTTCGTTTTAATGTACCGCAGGTTTGTCACTTTGCGGAATGATAGCAGGATCATTTTCGGTAGCAATCAGCTGTGTCGTGTCTATTTTATCGAACACATATTGTGTATTGCAGAAATCGCAATTGACTTCAATTTCACCGCGTTCTTCAATGATGTTTTGTAACTCTTCTGCGCCTAGCATCCGCAGCATATTGCCTACACTTTCACGAGAGCAACTGCAAAAGAACTGGGTGGAACTCGCTTCAAACAAACGAATGTCTTCTTGGTTGAATAGCCGTGTCAACAGCGTTTCGGTGGATAAGTAGAGCAATTCGTCATCTGTAATCGTACTGGCTAAATAACCGGCGCGATTCCATGTTTCGATATCTTGTACTTTGGTCACTTGATTCATGGTTTCCGGCAGTTTTTGCAAAAGCATGCCCGCAGCGGAATTGCCATCGCAGCTTAACCAGATGCGCGTATCGATCTGTTCCGAACGCAGCATGTAATTCTCAAGGATTTCACTAATACTGTCGCCTTCAAGCGCTACGATGCCCTGATAAGCTTGTTTGCCATCTTTAGGGTCCAAAGTAATCATAAACTGACCCTGATCCAGCAAATCGAACAAACTCTGGTCATTATGGACTTCGCCGCTCCATTTGGCAGTTGCACGTATGCCAAAATCTGAATTGCATTCCACCACTAGTAACTTTAACAGTCCTTTGCTTTGAATTTGCAAAACCAGTGAACCATTCATCTTAAGTGTAGCCGATAGCAACGCGCTGGCTGCCATCAATTCGCCTAAAGCATTACGTAGACCAGTCGGCATGAGCTGTTTATGTAACGCCTGCTGGAAAGTCTGGTTTAAATGAACGATATTGCCGCGTACTGGCGTGTTCTCAAATACGAATCGTTGCAGGGTGTCTTGTTGAATATCCATGAAGGATATTTTAACAGTTTAGCTAGCCGGCAACTTGAATACAGCCGGAATTTTTTGTAAATCCCAATTTTCGAAGACCCATTCCCACACTTCATTGATAGAGTTTTTTTGTAAAGTTGTTGGCGGCTTCTGCCCTAAAAATAACAGCGCTTTGATAAGCCAATTTACGGCATTTGTAGGTTCAATGGCTTCAGCCAAAGTCTGCTTGCTAAGCTTTTCGCCCTCGGCGTTCACTGCAATCGGCACATGTGCATAGTGTGGTTGCTTAAAATTCAATAAGTGCTGTAAATAAATCTGGCGTGGCGTAGAACTCAATAAATCGGCACCACGAACAATATGCGTAATGCCTTGAGAGTTATCATCGACCACTACGGCTAATTGGTAAGCAAAATAGCCATCAGAACGCTTTAACACAAAATCGCCAATATCTTTAGCTAGATTCTGCTTTAAAACATTTCCATTTTGGCTGGTCTGGATAGCATCACTAAACACCAAAGGCTGATGATTAGTTTTAACACGCCATGCAACTTTGGAACCAAGCTTGGTCGGATGCGCTAAACATGTACCAGGGTAAATAGCGCCTTCGATTCCTATGCTCGCGGAATCAGCTATTTCTTTACGTGAACAGCTGCATGGATAGATATACCCTTTGGAAAGTAATTCATCAAATGCTGCTTGATAATATGAGGAGCGCTCGCTTTGGTAAATGACATCAGTATCCCATTCGAAACCAAACGCTGATAGGGTTTTTAAGATATGGTCAGCTGCCCCGGCAATCTCACGAGGCTTGTCCAAGTCTTCCATGCGTACTAGCCATCGGCCATGCTGTTTCCTGGCTTCAGCATAACTGGCAAGTGCTGCGATTAAGGAACCGAAATGCAGTGGGCCAGTTGGGGAAGGAGCGAAGCGGCCAATATACATGCAGGGCTAATTAACTGGCTGTAAATAAGGCGGGATATGCCAAGAACCTAATTGATTGCCGAGTAACATCAAATGGCAATGCAAGCGATCTGCTCCATTAGCACTCACATCGAACTCATAGGTACGCAACAATTGTGCATGTCCTTTGCGGTTACGGCCTAACCAAATCCTACTGCATGCCACCGTTTCATCCAGCAATTGCAGGTTGAAACGACCTGCTAATTCTTGACCTAGCAAGATAGCCCGTTCCCGCTTTGCCAAGCTATCCAGCCAAAACCAGGCAATGAATATCAATATTGCCAGTAACGCTAATTCCATCATATTGCTTCCAATTATTCGGTGGTTTCTTCTTCCGGCTCATCTTCGTGTAAAGATAAGCTATCGGCCTTGGACGCACCGTCTTTAATGCCAGCATTCTTGCCATGTAATTTAAAGCGTAAACGTAATTCATTGATAGAGTCAGCATTACGCAATGCGTCCTCTTCTGTAATGCGGCCTTCTTCACATAATTTAAAGAGGGCTTGGTCAAATGTCTGCATCCCGAGCTCAACAGATTTAGCCATAGCTTCTTTAACCATATTGGTTTCGCCTTTTAGAATCAAGTCTGAAACCAATGGTGAATTCAGCAGAATCTCAATCGCAGCGCAACGTCCGCCGCCAGTTCTAGATACCAAGCGCTGTGAAATAAACGCTTTTAGATTCAGCGATAAATCCATGTGCAATTGGGCATGACGTTCTTCAGGGAAGAAATTAATAATGCGGTCGAGCGCTTGGTTCGAGCTATTCGCATGCAGCGTAGCCATGCAAAGGTGACCTGTTTCAGCAAAGGCTAAGGCAAATTCCATGGTTTCGCGGTCCCGGATTTCACCAATCAAAATCACATCAGGTGCTTGGCGTAAGGTGTTTTTCAACGCACTGAACCAGTCTTTGGTATCGCGACCCACTTCACGATGCGTAATCAGGCAGTTCTTGCTGGGGTGCACATACTCAACCGGGTCTTCCACCGTGATGATATGCCCATGGCTGTGTTCATTGCGATAATCGATAAGTGCGGCCAGAGTAGTAGATTTTCCGGAGCCGGTCCCGCCTACCAGAATCACGAGACCGCGCTTGGTCATCATGACTTCTTTAAGTACTTCAGGCAGCCCAAGATCATTGAAATTCGGAATTTTGGTAGTAATGGTACGCAATACCATGCCGACTTTTTCTTGCTGCATAAAGACATTCACCCTAAAACGACCGATTTCCTTAGGGTAAATAGCAAAGTTACATTCCTTTTCTTCGGCAAATTCCTTACGCTGTTTCTCGCTCATGAGCGCTTCGGCAAAGGCCTTGGTGAATTCCCCTGTGAGTTTTTGCTGTGTCACCGGTGTCATCTTGCCGTCAATTTTCATGGCGGGAGGGAAATCTGCTGAAATGAATAAATCGGAAGCTTTTTTATCTAACATGCCGCGTAAAAGATTGTGCATGTAACTTAATGCTTGATCGTTTGTCATTCAATATCTCGTTATTGTTAAAATAATTAGTAGATTGTTATTATTCAATACGCATAATGTTAAGAGTATCTAATAAATGCATTATTATTGAAATTTGTAAGCTAAACCATAAATTTATCAGATATAGTTTCAGGAACTGACAAAGTCAAAAAATAATTCGATGAATCCCACGCGTGAAAAAGAAGCCGTAACAGCTTACCTGAAATTGCTGCAAGCCAAAGGCGCAAACGATTCCATCCTAGAGAATCATGCAGCATTTCTTGATTTATTAAGTGTGCAGCTTGCTGACAAAGTATTGGATGGCACTGAATACCGTGAAGCGATTGAGGTGGTCATGGAAGCGGTCTCACCGGATAGCTGGCATGAGAATTTAACTACTGCGCGAGAGTTCTATCCTTTCTGGGTCAAGGATTTCAAAGCAATTGCTGCACTCAGCATCAACGCAGGGTTTGATCTTCAACCAAGCGAGTGGAAACCGGTGCCAACCTCCCTTAAAGCAATTTGGGATAGCCTGGAAACCGAAAAATTTGATACATCCGAAAACTGGCCTTTAAAGGCCTACACGCAGGCCTTGCGACATGAAGGCGCAGAACAATCTTTAGTGGACACGCGGGTCAAACTGGCAAAAGTGATCCTTATCCGTTTGCGAGATGCTCCGGTAAGAAATCATAAATCTTACCGCACTGCGGTTGACCTGACTTTGCCACTATTCAACATCAAGCAGAATAGGCGTTTATTCCTTGTCGTCGTTCGTGAGTTCTATCATTTCTGGACCGGTAATCCTGATGCAGCAAGTATGGTGCTCCAGGATGGCTCAGGAAATATACTTCAGTAAGCATAAAATTCATTAATTGCATTTAATTGGTGCAATGCACTATCGCTAGCACTAATATAGTGCGTCACCTTACATCGCCCTTGTAAAATCTTTATTAAAAACAATGCTTTAAGTATTGGCGCGCTCTTTGCTTCTTTTTCGGGACTTAAAACCCCGGGAGTGATACAAAATGGAAGCATTAGTTTCGGCAAATGATGTGTTATTCGTATTGTTAGGCGCCATTATGGTGCTTGCAATGCACGCAGGATTTGCGTTTTTAGAAGTAGGTACTGTGCGTAAAAAAAACCAGGTGAACGCATTGGTGAAGATCATTGTAGATTTTTCCGTATCGACCATCGCTTACTTCTTTATCGGTTACAGCGTTGCTTATGGTGTTAATTTCTTTAGCGGTGCGGAAACGCTCGCTGCGCAAAATGGATTTGGCTTAGTTAAATTCTTTTTCCTGTTAACTTTTGCAGCTGCGATTCCAGCCATCATCTCGGGCGGCATCGCCGAGCGGGCTAAGTTTAACCCTCAACTTGCAGCTACCTTCCTATTAGTAGGTTTTGTATACCCATTCTTTGAGGGCATTGCCTGGAATAACCATTTCGGTATACAGGATTGGTTGTTAGCTAGCTTTGGCGCCAAGTTCCGCGATTTTGCCGGATCCGTAGTCGTTCATGCAATGGGCGGATGGATAGCGTTGGCTGCAGTCATGTTACTAGGCGCACGTTCAGGCCGTTATAGTAAGGAAGGACGTCTGCACGCACATCCGCCATCTAATATTCCTTTTCTGGCTTTAGGCGCATGGATACTGACTGTTGGCTGGTTTGGCTTTAACGTGATGTCTGCACAATCGATACAAGGTATTTCGGGTTTAGTCGCCATCAATTCATTGATGGCCTTGGCAGGGGGCACCATAGCGGCTTTAGTTTTAGGTAAGAATGACCCAGGCTTTGTTCACAATGGACCGTTAGCTGGTTTAGTAGCCATCTGTGCAGGTTCAGACATCATGCATCCACTCGGTGCCTTAGCGACCGGGGCCATCGCCGGAGCGCTATTTGTATGGGCTTTTACCATGACGCAGAACCGTTTAAAAATCGATGACGTGTTAGGTGTTTGGCCATTGCACGGCCTTTGCGGTGCTTGGGGCGGAATCGCTGCCGGTATTTTCGGCGCTAAAGCGTTGGGAGGGATGGGTGGCGTCAGCTTCCTGTCACAACTGATAGGTACAGGCTTAGGCATTTTTATAGCCTTGGCAGGTGGTGTTATTGTATATGGCCTGCTTAAGAAAGCAGTAGGAATTCGCCTAAGTGCTGAAGAAGAATTTAATGGTGCGGATTTAAGTATTCATCAAATCGGTTCTACCCCTGAGGATTGATTTGCTTGAGACATAAATCAAATAAGTTATTCATTGAATCAATACATTAGGATGAATTAGCGCTATTATTTGCATATGATTTAAGTGAAGGGGATGGCTTGCCAATTTCTTGGAGCAGTAGCCTGGTGGTCTTATCAGTGCTGATCGCAATGTTCGGCTCCTTCACGGCTTTGTCTCATGCAGAACGGATGCGTGAGAGTCAAGGTTATATAGCCATGGCATGGATGGTTGCCGGTGGCGTAACTTTAGGAATGGCAGTGTGGGCCATGCACTTTATCGGGATGCTGGCCTTCCATTTGCCGATACCATTGGGCTATGACACCCGTCTTACCTTTCTTTCGATGTTTCCCGCAATCGCTGCCGCACTCTTAGGTTTTTATTTATTACAAAGCCCTAAATTACAATTAAGTAAAATCATCATTGGCGGTTGCTTTATGGGCATAGGTATCGCCGCCATGCACTACACCGGCATGGCTGCTCTTAAGATGCAACCCGCCATTAGTTATAGCCCTGCTATATTCATTCTTTCTATTTTCATTGCCATCACCGCTGCAATAGGAGCGTTATTGATTGTTTATGCAAGGGATATCACTGGCTTTCATCCTTTGGTTCATCATATGCTAGGCGCGGTCATCATGGGTTTTGCCATCGCCGGCATGCATTACACCGCTATGATTGGCGCCAATTTCGCTCCGGGCAGCATTTGTTCGGTAGATGGTTATCAAATCGAACCTAATTTATTGGCTTTGATCGTGACTTCCGGTTGTTTTATCTTGTTCAGCGGCGGTGGCTTTGCCAACTCGCTTGATCGGCATATGGCCATGGATAAATTACGAAATACGCATGCTCAACTCGAAGTGCAACAGGCAGAGTTGAGGATTGCGGCCAGTGCTTTTGAAGTGCAGGAAGGCGTGATGATTACCGATGCGAATAATATTATTTTGCGCGTTAACGAATCTTTTACTGCATTGACCGGTTACGCTAGCTCTGAAGTGGTCGGGAAAACTACCAAAATATTGATTTCAGATAAACATAACGCGCGGTTCTATCAAGATATCCTAAAGACCTTGCAAAATGAAAAATCATGGGTGGGTGAGGTTTGGAGCAAACGTAAGGATGGTTTAAAAAATCCTTACCGATTGACGATTACCGCGTTAGCCAGCCCCAATGGCGATATTACAAACTATGTAGCGGCTATTTCAGATATCAGCGAGTTTAAAAAAGCACAGGAAAATATTTTGCAGTTGGCTTTCCATGACCCGCTTACAAAACTACCGAACCGGCGCCTATTGCAAGACCGTATGCAACAGGCTATGGCAAGCAGTACGCGTAATAGCCATCATGGCGCGGTAATGTTTATAGACCTGGATCACTTCAAAATGTTGAATGACACTTTAGGGCACGATTTCGGTGACTTGTTATTGGTTGAAGTTGCAAATCGCTTAAGGGAGTGCATACGTGAAGGTGATACAGTGACCCGCTTAGGGGGAGACGAATTTGTAGTCATGCTTGAAGGCTTGAGTACTGATATAAAATTGGCTGAGAGCAAAGCTAAAAATGTAGCTAAAAAAATTATTCAGGTCATCAACCAGCCTTACGATTTGAAAAATCATCAATACCATATCGGCTGCAGTATTGGCATCAGTATGTTTTCCGGCAAAACGGTTACGGTTGATGGTCTGCTTAAGCAAGCTGATATGGCCATGTATAAAGCCAAGAAATCCGGCAGGAATGCATTGCGTCTTTTCAACCAGTCAATGACAAAAAATCGAGAATTAAGCGCTCCGGTGAATTCAATCTAATCGAATAAGCACTATCATCAAACAGTAAGTAAATGTCGATTTGATGCGCTATGCTAAAATCTAGGGATGAACTCAACATACTTTAGTATTTAAATGGCGCGTTACCACGTAATTATTCCTGCTGCCGGAAATGGCAGCCGCATGGGGGCTGAAGCCCCCAAACAATATTTGAGCTTGCACGGTAAGCCGCTCATCCAGCATGTCATCAAAGTGTTCGACCAAGCTACTAAGATCAGTAGTATCAATGTCATACTGAATCAGGAAGATGCGCATTGGCGCAGCACTTACTTGAACCTAAGTAATAAAATGCACGTCCATTATTGCGGTGGTGAAACGCGGGCATTGTCTGTACTTAATGGCTTAAATGCGATTTCCGCCAATGTCGATAAAGACGACTGGATATTGGTGCATGATGCGGCTCGACCCGGCTTGAGTAATTTGTTATTAAGCCAATTATTAACGGCGCTAGAAGAAGATACTGTCGGCGGTTTATTGGCGTTGCCACTGGCTGATACACTCAAACGTGCGGACGCTGAAGAACGTGTGGCTACGACCGTGCCGCGTAATAATTTATGGCAGGCACAAACGCCGCAGATGTTTCGCTATGCCACACTGAAAAAGGCGTTAACAAATTTTAAAGGCACGCCTACCGATGAAGCTGAAGCGATTGAAGCGCTCGGGCTAAAACCAAAATTAGTGCCAGGTGAGCTGCGCAACCTTAAAGTGACGTATCCGCAAGATTTAGCGGTGCTTTCTGCTTTACTAAACTCAGCTTAACTAATTCAATTTAAAGGTACAAATGGCAAATTTACGAATCGGTCATGGTTTTGATGTTCACCAATTGGTAGTTGGACGTAAATGCATCATTGGTGGTGTCGACATTCCTTTTGAAAAAGGTTTGGATGGCCATTCTGATGCTGATGTCCTGCTACATGCGATTTGCGATGCGTTATTAGGCGCAGCTGCGCTTGGCGATATCGGCAAACATTTCCCGCCTAGCGATATGCGTTACAAAGGCATCAATTCCAGGGAGCTATTGACCCATGTAATCGCATTACTTAAAACGCATGGTTATTCAGTGAGCAATATCGATTGCACGGTTATTTGTGAATTGCCGAAACTCTCACCGCATACCGAGCAAATGCGCGCCAATATTGCAACTGATTGCGCTGTGGATGTTGGCGCAATCAATGTGAAAGCCACTACTACGGAGAAACTAGGTTTCACTGGCAGAGGCGAGGGTATTGCCGCTGAAGCGGTTTGCCTGATAGAGAAAACTTAATCAAGTTTCCATAAACCGCTGCAACTTGTATTGAACAAGTGGTTCTTATGCTAAGTTGTTCAATGCTTTAACTAACTCAAAATCCAGAAAATCCCGCATGTTACGTTGGTTCGAAAATCTATTAAATCCATTCCCTGCGAGTGAAATCAATTCACCGCCAAAATCTCTCTGGAGTTTTTTATGGATTAGCACGCAAGGCATGCGCCCATATTTGCTAGGTATGACCATATTTACCGGCTTAATAGGAGCGTTCGAAGCTTTATTATTCGCCATGATGGGTAAAGTGGTTGATTGGCTGGCCTTGATTCCTCCAGCAGAATTATGGGCACGTGAGGGCAAGCATTTGGCTTGGCTGGTGGTAGCGTTAATGGTGAGTGTGATCTTCATCTTGATGCAAACGCTGTACAAGCACCAAACGCTGGCTGGCAATTTCCCCATGCGCTTAAGGTGGAATTTCCATAGGCTTATGCTAAACCAAAGCATGAGTTTTTATCAGGATGAATTTGCCGGCAGGGTAGCCGCGAAAGTCATGCAGACCGCACTGGCAGTGCGCGACGTATGGTTTACCTTGGCTGACATCATGATCTATGTGCTGATCTATTTCGGCACGATGGTCACCATTGTCGGCTACTTTAATCCGTGGATATCTGTACCTTTCCTGGTTTGGTTAGGTGCTTACATCGCCTCCTTGAGCTATTTTGTACCAAGATTAAGCAAAGTTTCGCAGAACCAGGCAGATGCCAGGTCTATGATGACGGGGCGAATTACTGATGCCTATACCAATATCAGTACTGTGAAATTGTTCTCCCATGCAGGACGTGAGGCGGGTTATGCGCGATTCGCCATGCATGAGTTTTTAGGCACCGTGCATAACCAGATGCGCATGGTCACGCAAGTGGAAGTCGTCAACCATGTGCTCAATATGATCCTGATCAGCGCAACCGGTTTAACAGCGCTTTGGCTTTGGAGTAAAGGTGAGGTTTCCGTTGGCGGTGTGGCTGCGGCAACTGCGATGTCGTTACGGTTGAACGGTATCTCTCATTGGGTGATGTGGGAAATGACTTCCTTATATGAGCAGATCGGTACTGTGCAAGATGGTATCAATACCCTTACTACCCACAATAAAATCAACGATATTGAGCATGCTAAGCCTCTACAAGTGGATAAAGGTGAAATCAAGTTTGAGTCAGTTGATTTCAGTTACGGCGGCAGTAGGGAAATATTAAAAGGTTTGAACCTGCATATTAAGGCTGGAGAAAAAGTTGGCTTGGTCGGCCGTTCTGGCGCCGGCAAATCAACCATCGTCAATCTGTTGCTGCGTTTTTACGAAGTGGAATCAGGTCAGATTTTGATTGATAATCAGAACGTGAATCATGTCACGCAAAACAGCCTGCGCGAGCATATCGGCATGGTCACGCAAGATACTTCATTACTGCATCGCAGCGTGCGTGACAACATTCTATATGGCAGGCCGAATGCCACTGATGAAGAAATGATCGCCGCCGCCAAGCGTGCAGAAGCACATGATTTTATTATTGGCTTGAGTGATATAAAAGGACGTACCGGTTACGATGCCCATGTAGGTGAACGAGGCGTCAAACTCTCAGGTGGTCAGCGCCAGCGTATTGCCATTGCCCGTGTAATGCTCAAAGATGCGCCGATACTGTTGCTGGACGAAGCTACCAGTGCACTGGATTCTGAAGTTGAACAGGCCATACAAGCCAGCTTATACAACTTGATGCAAGGTAAAACCGTAGTGGCGATCGCCCACCGTTTATCAACCATTGCCGCTATGGATAGGCTGATTGTGCTGGATGAAGGGCAAATCGTGGAGCAGGGCAGCCACAAAGAGCTGCTGAAGCAAAATGGCTTATACGCAACCTTATGGGCGCATCAAAGTGGTGGGTTCCTGGGCGATTCTTAATAAAGAAAACTAAGCTTTAAGTAACACAATCACCGCGCCACTGCCGCCATCCTGTTTGCGCGCTTCTGCGTAGGCAATCACTTCATCTTTCTGCATGAGCCAGCCGCGTAGTTTGTTCTTCAGTACAGGCTCGCGATTGCGTGAGCCTAGTCCTTTTCCATGCACAATGCGTACACAGCGGATGCCTCGTTTCTTGCAGTCACTGATAAAGTAAGAAACATAAGTGCGCGCTTCGTCACTAATTAAGCCATGCAGATCAATCGCTGCCTGTACTACCCAATGACCGCGACGCAGTTTACTTAGAATGTCAGGTGAATGACCATCGCGCAGGTATAGCAACTCTTCGCCGGTTTCCAGTTCATGCGCAGGGATGAAATGATCTGACAATGAATCAGCAAGTGCTTGCCGTTCATCGCGAATAAACTGCCTTGGGATAGGTTTTGGTTTTGGCTGGTAAGTATGTACGGGCGGCACAGTGAGCGGACGAGCGTCTTTCACTGCTTCGCGGAACAGGTTTAAATCTTCATCACTTTCGTGATTTGGTGGGAGACTGGGTTCAACCCCAGTCTGTTTTTGCGTTGCCACAACATTCTCAAACTTAGTAAATTAACTAACTATTTGTCTAGATAACGTTCAGCATCTAATGCAGCCATACAACCGCTGCCGGCGCTAGTGACAGCCTGGCGGTAGATATGGTCTTGCACGTCACCTGCCGCAAATACGCCGGGTACGCTCGTCGCCGTAAAATTACCAGCACGTCCTGCCTGCGTAATGATGTAACCATTTTCCATTTCAAGCTGACCTTGGAAAATATCGGTATTTGGCTGATGGCCGATCGCAATAAACACGCCCATGAGCTTGATTTCCTTGGTGCTGCCATCATTAACGTTTTTAATACGCATGCCAGTTACGCCGCCGTCATCGCCCAATACTTCATCCAGCGTATGGAAGGTTTCCAATACGATTTTGCCTTCTGCAACGCGTGCCATGAGCTTGTCCACTAAAATCGCTTCCGCTTTGAATTTGTCACGACGATGAACCAGCGTCACTTTGCTAGCGATATTCGCCAGGTATAGCGCTTCTTCAACGGCTGTATTGCCGCCACCGATGACTGCGACTTCTTGGTTGCGGTAGAAAAAACCGTCACATGTAGCACAAGCAGAAACGCCTTTACCACTGAATTTCTCTTCAGATGGAATACCCAGATACTTAGCTGAAGCGCCAGTAGCAATGATGAGTGCATCACAAGTGTATTCGCCGTTATCCCCCACCAGGCGGATCGGTTTTTCTTTCAAATGTGTCGTATGGATATGATCGAAAATCATTTCAGTATTGAAACGCTCTGCATGCTTCTGGAAACGCTCCATCAGCTCAGGGCCTTGCACACCATCGGCATCAGCAGGCCAGTTATCAACCTCTGTAGTCGTCATTAATTGCCCGCCTTGAGCGATACCCGTAATCAATACCGGTTTAAGGTTGGCGCGGGCAGCATATACCGCAGCTGAATAACCAGCCGGGCCAGAACCTAGGATGAGAAGACGGGCGTGACGAGTTGCCATGATGTAGTGCTTTCTTTTAAATATTTATTAAGAGCTTATAGATGAGGCTGGGCTTCAATATTTTCAAGTCTATTGAAGCCCGAGTATTTTAGAATAATTATTATTTTTCTAGCAGGCTGCGTAGCATCCAGGCCGTTTTCTCATGTAACTGCAGGCGTTGTGTCAGCAAATCAGCCGTTGCTTCATCTGAAGCTGCTTCTGCAGCAGGGAAAACGCTGCGCGCGGTGCGGCATACTGCTTCATGACCTGCAACCAACTCTTTAATCATGTCTTGTGCGTTCGGTACGGATTCAGATTCCTTGATCGATGAAAGCTTGACGAAATCGCGATAGGTGCCTGGTGCGTAAATATCCAGTGAACGAATACGTTCGGCCACCAAGTCTACAGCCAGCGCCAGCTCGGTATATTGACCTTCAAACATCAGGTGTAATGTATTAAACATTGGCCCGGTAACGTTCCAGTGGAAGTAATGCGTTTTAAGGTACAGCGTATAAGTGTCTGCCAAAAGACGTGATAAACCTTCAGCAATGTTCTTTCTGTCTTGTTCTTTAATGCCGATATCCATGGTGATTTCCTATTGCATAAAATGATTAAAACCAGATTGATATTGTATTAGCTACGCTAGTACTTTGATACTGCTATAATTAAATTTAACGTCAAATTTAACGCAGAATATTTAAGTTTTTAATAGGATTCTAGCTATCTTGCTTTTCAAAAAATCAACAGCAGTAAATGCGCGCCGTGAAATTCCAATGACTAAAAGTCATGCGATTGGTTCCAAGCTCATCAAGGAAGCATGGTGGCTAGGGCTAGTGCTGGTAGGCTTGTATATTACCGTTATCCTGTTCACCTATCATAATGAAGACCCTTCCTGGTCGCACATGGCCGCTGATAATGCCATCATTTATAATAGCGGCGGCAGTGTAGGTGCCTGGGTATCGGATATGCTGCTATACCTCTTTGGTTTTTCTGCATGGTGGTGGGCTGTTCTGGCTTTTTATGCCATGTGGTTTGTCTACTTAAAGCTGGAAGCGGTGAATCATGGCGAAAAGCTTTTCCTGCTTTTCAATTTTATTGGTTTTGCTTTGCTACTGATCGCTTCCTGTACCTTAGAAGCAGGGCACCTGATTAGTTTGCCGGCCACGCTGCCATTGGCTCCCGGCGGTATGTTAGGAACTACTGTCGATAGTCTGTTGCGCAGTATGTTCGGTTATACCGGTTCAACGATGGTGCTATTGGGACTGTTTGTGGTGGGTTTCAGCCTTTTTACCGGCTGGTCATGGATCATGATCACCGAAAAATTAGGCGCAGCACTTATTAATAGCTTTGAATTTATCAAGTTCAAATGGCAAGATTGGCAGGACCGCAAGGCTGGTAAAGCAGTTGAATTAGAGCGCACGGAATATGTAGAAAGCGAACGGAAAAAGGCTGTGAACCGTGAGCCTGTACAGATAGAAACACCGGTATTGGAAATTGCCCAAAGTGCCCGGGTGCAAAAAGAGAAACAAGTACCCTTGTTCGAAACCCATCCGGATTCGCCATTACCGCCAATCCATTTATTGGATGAGCCAGCAGGCACGGTAGAATTGCAATCGCCAGAAACATTGGATTTCACATCCCGCTTGATAGAACGTAAGCTCAATGATTTCGGCATTGAAGTAAAAGTGTTGACGGCCTTACCTGGCCCAGTGATTACCCGTTATGAGCTGGAGCCTTCTGCAGGAGTTAAAGGTAGCCAAGTCACAAACTTGGTCAAGGATCTCGCGCGTGCTTTATCTGTAGTAAGTGTTCGTGTGGTTGAGACAATTCCGGGTAAAACCTGCATGGGTTTGGAAATTCCTAATCCAAAACGTCAGATTGTATACCTGTCCGAAATCATGGGCAGCCAAGCCTATGCAGATGTGCATTCACCACTCGCAATTTCCTTAGGTAAAGACATTGCCGGTAAACCCGCTGTAGCTGACTTGGCCAAAATGCCGCATGTGTTGGTTGCAGGTACTACCGGTTCCGGTAAATCAGTCGCTATCAATGCATTGATCCTAAGCTTGCTATACAAAGCTGATGCAAGCCAAGTACGTATGATTCTTATAGATCCGAAAATGCTGGAGTTGTCTGTATATGAAGGCATCCCACATCTGCTTGCTCCAGTAGTAACCGATATGCGTCAGGCCGCCAATGCATTGAATTGGTGTGTCGCTGAGATGGAACGCCGCTATAAACTGATGTCAATGCTCGGTGTGCGTAATTTGGCAGGCTATAACCAGAAAATTAAGGAAGCCGAAAAAGAAGGCAAGAAGATTCCTCACCCATTTAGCCTGACTCCCGATGATCCGGAGCCATTGGGCGAGATGCCATTGATCGTGGTGGTGATTGACGAATTGGCTGACCTGATGATGGTAGTGGGCAAAAAGGTAGAAGAGCTTATTGCGCGGCTGGCACAAAAAGCACGCGCATCTGGTATCCACTTGGTCCTGGCCACACAGCGTCCGTCTGTAGATGTAATTACCGGCTTGATTAAGGCCAATATTCCTACACGTATTGCTTTCCAGGTTTCAAGTAAGATCGATTCGCGCACGATTCTTGACCAAATGGGTGCCGAGGCGTTACTGGGTCAGGGTGATATGCTTTATATGCCGCCAGGTACTGGTTATTCTACGCGTATTCATGGAGCCTTTGTTTCGGACCAGGAAGTCCATAAGGTAGTGAATTACCTAAAAGCCCAAGGTGAACCTAACTACATCGAAGGCATACTAAGTAATGAAGCTGAAGAAGGCGGTGCAGACTTCTTAGGTGGCGGTGATGGCGGTGGTAGCGACTCTGACCCGCTCTATGACGAAGCTGTCGCTATTGTGCTTAAAACTCGTAGAGCGAGTATTTCTGCGGTTCAACGTCAATTGCGAATCGGTTATAACCGCGCCGCGCGCTTGATCGAAGAAATGGAGCGTGCCGGTTTAGTATCTGCCATGCAAAGTAATGGCAACCGAGAAGTGCTAGCGCCGCACCACGAAGCTTAAATCTAGGTTTTACCCAAAGTACAAGGAATTGAATGAAACTAAAACTGGCAATATTAGGTTTGCTATTTGTGCCGCTTCTGGCGGAAGCTGATGGAATCAGCAGCTTAAAAAATTTCTATAACAATACCCGTTCTGTGCATGCTAATTTTTATCAATTAGTGATGGATAAGCAAGGCCGTAAAGTGCAAGAAGTTTATGGTGAGATGCAATTAAAACGCCCCAATAAATTCAAGTGGGATTATAACAAGCCTTATGAGCAGCAAATTGTCAGCGATGGAAAGCAGGTCTGGCTTTACGATACTGAACTGGCTCAGGTCACTGTGCGTGCGATTGATAAAGCACTAGGTTCAAGCCCAGCAGCATTGCTAGCGGGCGATGATAGTTTGGACAAAGGGTTCAAGCTCAGCAATATTGACCGCAAAGATAATAATGAATGGGTAAGTGCGGAACCAGTGGTGCGCGACACAGGCTTTGAAAAGATATTACTTGGTTTTAATGACAATAAATTGCAAGAAATGGAGCTTTTTGACAGTTTTGGTCACAAAACTCAGATCGTATTCAGTGAAGTTGAAGTCAATCTACCGATCAATAATAAAACATTCTTATTCAAACCACCTAAAGGAGTTGATGTTGTAGGTGAGTAATTAGTTACATAATTAGTATTATCCATATGAATAAAAGGCGCTATTGCGCCTTTATTTTTTGTTGTAAATATGCAACAAAAATAATAATAGAGGATTGTTTACTTGGGTAAATTTAAATTGTAACCAAAACATACATTTATTTATGTATTATATGATTAGGGAAAACAAGGGGAAAAAATGTATGCAAGTTTCAAGACTTAAGCAATGGCTGCTTATTATGTCATTGCTCACACCAACTATCGCATTCGCAGATGAAGTCATTACCAAAGCACAAGAACTAGTTAAAGCTGGTGATTACAAAGCTGCTTATGAATTGCTGGAACCATTAGAAACCGAAAGATCCGGTAATGTTGAATATGATATGTTACTTGGCATATCTGGTGTTCAGGGTGGTGAAAACTCTCGAGGCATATTCGCACTTGAACGTGTATTGGCAACAGAACCGAATAACATTGAAGCACGAGCAATGATTGCAAAAGGCTATTACCGAGCAGGTGAGGCTGAGAATGCAAAAGCTGAGTTCGATAATGTGCTGAGCCAAAAACCTAATGCGCAAATTACCAAACTTATTGAAGATAATATGTTGGCAATAGATAAGGCTACAGGTCAAACAACAGCATTTGCTGCTTATCTAGATTTCGGTATAGGTCACGATAGCAATATTAATAGTGCTACTTCAAGTTCCACTATTAACGCTTCCATCGCAGGTTCACCACTAATTCCTTTGACATTAAGCCCTTCATCACAGGAACAGTCGAGTAATTTCGTAAATGGAGCAGCAGGTATCTCCGTACGTATACCTTTAAATAAAAATGTATCTGCGTTCGGTTCTTTAGCAGGCACTACTAAAATTAATTGGGCTACAGAAATATTTGATACTAGCTCGCTTGATTACAGCGTCGGTTTGAACGTTAAACATAATATAGATAACTTTAGTGTTGCCTTACAAGGCGGTTCGTTTTCAGTAGATGCTAATACTTTTCGGGAAGCAATTGGTTTAAATGGTCAATGGCAACGTAATGTCGATGACCACAACCAAGCTAGTATATTTGTGCAAGCATCAAAACTGGAATATCCCGATAGTTCTGTGCGTGATTCAAAACGTTACATTGTGGGTGGTGGTTGGGGTCATAGTTTTGACGGTGACAAAGCTAGGGTGATTTACCTAAGTGCTTATGGAGGCAAAGAAAAGACCGATGACTCCACTTTTGATTTTTTAAGCAATGATATATATGGAGTGCGTGCGCTTGGTCAAATGGCAATCAACTATAAGTTGGTAGCATTTACAGGGTTGAGTTACGAACATCGTAAATATGATGAGCAAGATCCTTCATTTTTGATTACGCGCAAAGATAATCAGTATGACTTTAATATTGGATTGCGTTATTTGCCCGGTAACAACTTTACGATCAAACCGCAATTAAGCTATATCGATAATCGTTCTAATAATAGTTTGTTCGAATTTGACCGTTACATTTTATCAATCAATGTTCGTAAGGATTTTTCTTGGTAGGTTTCTTGCTTACTTATCTAACGTAAATAATGATTGCTTAAGGGGTTTATCATGGAAAATCAAAACTATATATATTTAAATCGTAAGGCTGTATTAGCAGCGATGATTACGGCAGCTTTCCCAATGGGCGTTCATGCTGCGGCAGGTAAAGTGGAATTCGCTTCAGGTGGTGCGGCGATACAAGGTGCTGATGGCAGCTCCAAAGTAATGACTAAGGGCATGGAAATCAACCAAGGTGACACAATCCTGACAGGGGCAGGACGTGCCCAGGTTAAATTCAGTGACGGTGGTTACATCTCTTTTCAGCCTAATACCCAATTCAAGATAGAAGAATACAACTATAACGGTAAACAAGATGGAAGCGAACGTGGTTTCTTCAGGCTAGTGGAAGGCGGTCTACGTGCTTTAACGGGTTTGGTAGGACGGGAGAATAGGCCAAACTACCGTATGGCAACCCCAGTAGCAACAATCGGTATCCGTGGTTCTTATTACTTGGCTGAATTCCGTGAAAAGTTAAGGACACATGTAGGCCATGGCTCTATTTATGTCTTTAACGATCAAGGCAATATTATCCTTTTTGAAGGCCAAGGAGCTACTGTTGAACCCGGTAAAGGTCCTGGTTATTCTGATGAAGGCATGACACTAGGTGCTAGAGGTCCTGAAGGTGGTCAGCCTAATGATACGAAAGATGAACAGCAGGCTAGCAATGAAAATAATGATGTTTTCAAAGTCAGTGAACAGTACGGTGATAATGGTACGCCTTGTTTAAGTGGAGATTGTAATGGCATTAGTGCTACTATCGCCAATTTAAATGGTATTAATGCTGAAGGTGTTTATCATGTAGATACAAGCCAAAAAAATATTGGCGGTGGTGAGGGCTGGACCTCAAGTATTAATCCCGATCCTACCCAGACATATCTTGTTGCTTATTTCAAAAATTATAGTATAGGTGGCGATATTTCTATTGACTCCAGTAAACCTAGTTCCTTCTCAGGATGTGGTCCCACCACCTATACAAATCGTTTCTCTGTATCAGGTAATATTCTACCAAGTGGAACTTTTGGTGTATCTGGATCTTCTGCTTCCGGAGCTTGTTTATATTCTGGTTGTACCCTTAATGCAATTGGTATATTTTCTGGACCAAAAGCGGAAAAAGCAAGTGTCGGGTATGTTATCAATGGTGTAGATAATGGTTTTGGCGGCTCAGGTAAAATTACTGGTATAGCAAGCTTTATTGCTAACCCAGCACCAGCGGCTCTTCCATCTCCACCCCCGCCGCCTTCAGGACCACTTTAAGATTCAGTATTAGTTTCTTTCGCATTACAAGACTGAACGGCTTGCATGCCAATTTCTTTACAGAGATTGGCATTATTTTTTAAAGTCTTAATAATTTCTATCGCTTCTTTGTAAGTGTCAAAAATGAAGCCATTTACTCCATGTTTGATAACCTCGATTGACCCTACGTCCCTGTGACACACCACTGGTAATCCGCTCAACATAGCTTCCATGACTACGATAGGAAATGGATCTTTAACAGTGCTAGGTACTCGATAATAAAAGCAATCCATCTCATTATATGTATCTACTAATTGACTTTGATTTACTACTGGTAATAAGCTAATGGATCGGTAATCTTCTAGCCAAGGTATGAGGCATGTGCCTCCAGTAATGCGGATATTAATACCCTCATTCGCTAAGGCTTTATAAACTTTTATATCACTATAATGGTGTTTGGCTAAAATATCAGTACTGGTACGGCCCACGGTAAAAGTACGGTTAGTATCGGCGTTACGAGTTTTTGGTTGAAAGCGTTCTGGAGGTGGGGCATGGTATACAGTTCGTCCCGGTAAGCCTGAAAATTGTTTTACCAGATCAGATACATAAACTATTTCAATATTATTCTTTGAGTTTTTTTGTAAGCTTTTTAGCGCTCTATATAGAATCCCAGGAGATAATAAATTATGTAGCATAATAATTTGGTTAAAGCTGGATTGCTTAATCCAATGGCCTATTTCAGTGCGAGCGCCTGAAATGATTAATATGCCTTTGTTCGGAACCTGACCGCTATAAGGCTTTATTTCTTGGATGGGATACTTGGTTTTTAATGCATCTAAAGGAGGTTGTTGCGACCACAGCATCACTTGATGTGTTTTGCTATACTGTACGAACAGATCTATTGCATGCCAGTCACCGCCATTTCCAGATACAAAAGGCGCAATGATATGAATCACGTTGGTAGAGGCTAGTTGTGATTCAAGTAATAACATAATCAAGAAACATCAAATATTGAATAATTGTGGCGACTAAAGAAAATATAGTAAAAATAGATACCGCTGAAACTAATGCAAGAATACTGCACTTCTTGCAAACTGCCCAGTATGCTGAAGCAGAAAAGCTGAGTGCTTGGCTATTATCTAACGATGTTGAGAATGCATTTGAGCCCAATTTCTATTGTGGTGTAGCCCTTCAATTTCAAGGAAAAGTCGATCAAGCCCTTGCTGTTTTCCGCAATGCATCACAAATTGAGCCGCACAATCTCAATGTGCAACAAGCAATTGCTTCCTGCCTCGATCAGTTAAAGCGATATGAGGAAGCTTACCAGCAGTTATTAAAAGTATTACATTTGGCGCCGCAAGATGCATTGGTCAATGCAAACCTAGGTGCAATATCGGAAAAGCTGGGCAAAGGCAGGGAAGCTTTAAGTTACTACGATACAGCACTCTCCCTGGATCCTAAAAATTACATTTCCTTGATGAATAGGGGTGCTTTGCTTGGGAATCTGGGAGATAAAACCGAAGCTTTAATACATTGCAGAAGTGCATATAATATTCACCCGGAATCAATAGGAAGCTTATTCAACCTGGTGGATGCATTATTGGGAGTCTATCGATATGACGAAGCGCTTGCTTATTCAGAGATAGGATTATCTTCTCAGCCTGACCATGCTAACCTATTGTTTAAAAAGGGGTTAGTGTTGAGTTGTTTAAAGCAATTTAACGAAGCACACTTCTGTTTGGCAAGTGCCCAAGTGCTTGACCCCAAAGTTCTCGAGAATCTATTACCAGGTATTGCTAAGCTTGATCCAAATGTAGAGATCAATTTAAACCCTGTAACTTTGTATTTTGATGCAATGTATCAAGGCCAAACTAAATGCTTTTGGCGATATCGCGCTGAATTTGTAGAACAGTTGGAACAGACAATATCTAATCCAGGGTCTCGCATGCAACTTGTAAGTAATCCCGAGTTCGGATTCCAGGCGTTATCCCTTGCAATAGATGGAAATACGCGCCTCAAACTTTGCCAGAATATTGCCGAATTGGTATCAGACCTCACTTGGCTACAAGGGGTACCACCATTTAAGCATAAAAAAAGGGAACGGAAATTAATCAAGATTGGTTATTACTCATCAGACTTTAGAGTTCACCCAACAGGTTTATTAGCCCGGCAAGTATTTGGTTTGCATGATAAAAATGTTTTTGAGGTTTATGCATATTCTATATTCAATCATGAAGCAAAAGACCATGTGCGTTTAAGTGCGGAAGCAGGTTGTAATCATTTCAGAGATGTTGCGAATTTATCTGATAGACAAATTGCAGAGTTAATTTATGCAGATGAAATAGACATATTAGTAGACTTGAATGGATATACTGCCTTGGCACGCACCGGTGTAATGGCAATGCGGCCAGCTCCTATCCAAGTTCTTTATCTGGCCTATTTGCAAAGTATGGGTTCAGAATTCATTGATTATGCCATTTTGGATTCCGTAGTATGTCCTCTAGAACATGAAAATCACTGGCAAGAAAAAGTCGCCAAACTACCTAACAGTTTATATGTTTATGATACTGATACATCGCATAGCCCCATATACAAAACCCGTCAGGATTTTGGTTTACCTGAGAATGGCTTTGTATTTTGTTGCCTAAACAATTGTTACAAAATAGAACCGGAAATTTTCACTGTTTGGATGAATATTTTGCGAGCCGTTCCGGACTCTGTGCTATGGCTACTGACTGATAATGAATTCATTATTGACAATCTACAAAAGGAAGCCTATGTAAGAGGTGTTGAAAAAGAACGACTGGTTTTTGCGTCACCCTTACCGCATGCAGAACATTTGTTACGCTACCAGTTGGCAGATTTATTTATCGACACCTTCTGGTATGGGGCACATACTACAGCTTTAGATGCCTTATGGCAGGGTCTGCCTGTATTATGCTGTATGGGCGAGGTGCCTACTGCAAGAGTGGCTCCATCTTTTCTTAAGGCGCTTGATATGCCTGAATTGATAACAGATAATTTTGAGCAGTACCATGCGAAAGCAGTCTTTTATGCTGAAAATAAAGATGCATTGAAAGCTTTAAAAGTTAAATTGAAAGAAAAAATTAAAACCTGTCCATTGTTTGATACGCCTCAAACAGTAAAGTACATTGAAGCCGCATACCAGCATATGTGGCAGCGCTATCAAGATGGATTACCCCCTGAAACATTCGATGTTCCTGACTTGTCTCAAACTATAAATTGACTAGCTTATTCGAAACTAATACACCCGAAGCGCCGCTTGCAGAGCGATTGCGCCCTAAAACGCTTGATGAAGTAGTTGGTCAGTCGCATTTGTTAGGTGAAAGTAAGCCATTACGTCTCGCTTTTGAATCTGGAAAGCTACCCTCTATGATTCTTTGGGGCCCACCAGGTGTGGGTAAAACCACGTTGGCTCGGTTGATCGCCAATACTGCGGATGCAGAGTTTATTCCTATCTCAGCAGTACTATCTGGTATTAAAGATATCCGCGAAGCTGTCGAACGAGCAGAGCTCACCTTGCAGCAGCATGACCGTAAAACCATTCTGTTCGTGGATGAAGTACATCGCTTCAATAAAGGTCAGCAGGATGCGTTTTTGCCGTTTGTAGAGAGCGGTTTAATTACGTTTATTGGCGCTACTACTGAGAATCCTTCATTTGAGGTGAACAGCGCATTATTAAGCAGGGCGCAGGTATTTGTGCTCAATGCATTGTCAGAACCAGAGTTAGCGCTGTTATTAAACCGCGCACAGCAATTGGTAGCCCCTGATATTAAGCTGGCTGATGATGTTGTCGAACAGGTGCTCGCTTACGCAGATGGCGACGCAAGGCGCTTATTGAATTTTGCTGAAGGCTTATTCAATGCAGCTGGAGGAGCGAATGTTACTGAAATAGACGAAGCCTTTTTGCAGACGACGATGGCGAGCAAGTTACGCCGCTTTGATAAAGGTGGCGAAGCTTTTTATGACCAGATATCAGCTTTGCATAAATCAGTTCGTGGTTCCAACCCCGATGCTGCGCTATATTGGTTCTTACGCATGATTGATGGTGGCGCAGATCCATTGTATTTAGGCCGGCGTATCATTCGTATGGCGATTGAAGATATTGGCTTAGCTGACCCACGTGCGCAAACTATGGCGCTCGAGGCTTGCCAGATTTATGAGCGCCTTGGTTCACCGGAAGGTGAGCTGGCACTATCCAATGTAGTGATTTATTTGGCAGTCGCACCTAAAAGCAATGCCGCATATAACGCTTATAATGACGCGAAGTCTTTTGTCGGTAGCGATAAGTCACGCCCGGTTCCTTTGCATCTGCGGAATGCCCCTACCAAGCTCATGAAGGCATTGGATTACGGTAAGGAATACCGTTATGCACATAATGAATCAGAAGCTTATGCAGCGGGGGAAGAGTATTTTCCTGATGAATTAGTACAGCAAAACAAAAAGCCGCAATTTTATATGCCCACACCACGCGGCTTAGAAGGTAAAATTGGCGAAAAATTGAAACACCTTAAAGAGTTAGATAAAAAAGCCAAGAATTAGGCAAGAAAATAGAGAGCACATGTTAGATATTCAAGCACTAAGAAATGATTTAGATGGCGTTGTAAGCCAGTTGAAAAAGCGCGGTTTTGAGTTTGACGCAGCGACTTTTTCCGCACTAGAACAAGAGCGTAAAACTGTACAAACCCGCACTCAAGACCTGCAGGCTAAGCGCAATAATACTTCTAAGCAGATTGGCATCGCTAAATCTAAAGGTGAAGATGTAAGCGCGATCATGGCAGAAATTGCTGGTTTAGGTGACCAGCTTAAGGCAGATGAGGCACGTTTATTAGAACTGCAAAATGATTTGCAAAACCTTTTGCTTAATGTGCCTAACTTGCCTCATGAGAGCGTGCCTGCAGGTAAGTCTGAAGCCGATAATGTTGAAGTACGTAAAGTAAGAACGCCAAGAACTTTTGACTTTGAAATCAAAGATCATACAGATGTCGGTACGCCGCTAGGTTTGGATTTTGATACAGGTGCAAAACTTTCTGGCGCACGTTTTACGTTGATGCGAGGCCAGATTGCCAAGATGCATCGTGCCTTAGCGCAGTTCATGTTGGATACACAAACTGAACAGCATGGCTATGAAGAGTGTTATACGCCTTATTTGGTAAATGCTGAAACATTGGTAGGTACAGGACAGTTACCAAAGTTCGAAGAAGATTTGTTTTCTTTAGCGCACAACGATAGCAAACTATATTTAATTCCTACTTCAGAAGTCACGCTGACAAATACCGTGCGTGATGAAATTGTGCCGCTAGAGTCATTACCTATCAAGTTAACTGCCCATACGCCATGTTTCCGCTCAGAGGCGGGCTCTTACGGTAAAGATACCAAGGGCATGATACGCCAGCACCAGTTTGATAAAGTCGAAATGGTGCAGATCGTACATCCAAGCAAAAGTTATGAAGCCCTAGAAGAAATGGTTGAGCATGCTGAGAATATCCTAAAAGCCTTGGGATTGCCTTATCGTGTGGTTTCACTTTGCACAGGTGATATGGGTTTTGGGGCGGCTAAAACTTATGATTTGGAAGTGTGGCTGCCAGCACAGAATACTTACCGTGAAATCTCATCTGTATCCAATTGCGAAGCTTTTCAGGCGCGTCGCTTACAGGCGCGTTTTAGAAATGAGAGTGGTAAGCCTGAGTTGGTACATACTTTAAATGGATCAGGTTTAGCAGTAGGGCGGACATTAGTTGCTGTGCTGGAAAACTATCAGAATTCTGATGGCAGTGTTACGGTGCCTGAAGTACTAAAACCATATATGAATGGCCTGGAAAAACTCGCTATACGTTAATTTCGGTACTTAGTCCTTCGAAATTCGGATTGGTGAAAAATCTGAATTTGCGATTCTGAAATTATTAAAACCCGGATTATGGCTAGGCTGGTAACGTTCTAAAATCCGCTGGTAGCTCCGGATAGACTCTACAAATATTACCGGAGCACCGCCACTGGCATAGCCATATTTGGCGTTGGTATAGTATTCCGGGTTATTTAGCATCACCAAAGTCTTTTTAATATCTGCCCAGCTATCCGGGTTCAATTTCAAGCGCTGCGCTAATACCCTTGCATCTTCAACATGGGCATAGCCAATGTTATAAGCAGCAAGCGCCATATAAGTCCGATCCGGCTCGGGAATATCTTCTGGAATAGTGTCTTTAAGTTTAAGAATATATTTTGCACCGGCCGGTATACTTTGTTTAGGGTCTAGTCTGTCAGTTACGCCCATTAAGTCGGCGGTCGATTCCGTTAACATCATGAGTCCGCGTACATTGGTGGGAGAAGTGTTGTAAGTATCCCAATGCGATTCCCGGTAACTAACAGCTGCTAATAGCCGCCAATCAATGCCTGTAATCTCCTGCGCTTGTTTAAACAGGTTGATATATTTAGGCAATAAAGTATTGGTAAGTTTGAGGAAGTTAGTAATATCCAAAGTATTCAAACGCTTGGAGCTGCCGTAATAACGATCTAGTAAATTACGTAGAGTACCGTTTTTATGGATATCATCAAAAAATATGTTCACTTTTTTAACTAATTGCGGATCCGCATTTTTAGGTAAAGCCCAAGCGATTTTCTCCGGTTCTCCCAGTGGTAACCCCACTGCAAGGTTAGGATAATAGTTTTGCATCACCGCCACCAAATGGCTATCGGCCACTGTGAAATCCAAAATACCGCTAGCGACTTCTTCAAGCAAAGTTTCTGAATTGGTTTTTTTAACAGCCTGCCAGCGCAAGCTCGGTTCTTTCTCCTGTAAAAGGCTTAGTCGTTCTGCAAAGCTCGTCCCTGCAGGTACTGCGATTTTTCTATCAGAGATTTCACTGAGGTTCTTTGGTTTCTTATCCACCTCATCGTTAAAAACTAGTTGCTGTTGAGTTTCCTGATAGGGCTTGGTGAATTGAATTAACTTTTGACGTAAAGGTGTCACAGATAAATTAGCCGCTGCAATCTGCGCTTGGCCTTTAAGCAGCGTCGGAATGACGTCGCTAATGCTATTGACTACCTTGAACTTGATTTTGTATTCGGGTGCGTAATCGCTAATAAATAAAGTAACTAAATCGTACTCTAGGCCGGCGTATTGGCTTTCCCCGTTTACGTAATAAGTGGTGGGGCTATTATGCGTAACAAAGGTCAGCGTCTTTTTGTCAGGCTCAACCGGAGGCGTAGCATTTGCAGCAGGATGTTCCGCCGGTTTGCATGCCACCAGTAAACAGGTGAGGGAAAGGATTAACAAACGCATTGGTTTGTATATCACTAGCAGCACGTTGAGCGCTTACTTGGCCCAGCGCTCGCTAACAATACCATTTGCAGCGATAAAGACTGCATCGGTAAGGTCGTAAAATATGCCATGTTCAACCACACCTGGCGTATTGCTGATTGAATCGTTTAGCGTCTTCGTAGTGATGGCTTCGTCAAACTTCATGTCTAGCACATAGCTGCCATGCGATGTTACCCAGAAACCATCTTTTGCTGCATTTGGGCGTAAATCACCTTGTCCGCCAATGCTTTCCAAGTTCTTTTTGGCAAGTTGCCAGGCGAATGGGATGACTTCTATGGGAATAACAAAATTCTGTCCGATACGGTTAACTAGTTTGCTTTCATCCGCAACAGCTATGAATTGCTTAGCTGCCTTAGCTAGTAATTTTTCTTTTACTAAATCACTGCCGCGGCCTTTCAATAAAGTCATTTGCGGGTCAATTTCATCGGCACCATCGACATATAGATCGATACTGCTAATATGTTCTAAAGCTACGATAGGTAATTGTAATGACTGCGCCTTTTGTGCGCTTATGGTGGAGCTTGCTACGGTGGTGATTTTGAGGCCTTCCTCTTGCTGGCGTCGCGCCAACTCCTCAATAAAATAGTTTGCTGTAGAGCCAGTCCCTAAGCCAACCAGCATGCCATTCTTTACATATTTAGCGGCCTGCAAAGCAACCAATTGCTTGTCGTTCATATGTCTTCTCCAGTATTACTTTATCGTTTTTTTATGCGTCTATATTAACGCGATTAAGTAATATCTGACACAAAAAAGGGAGCAAAAGCTCCCTTATTCACACTTTATTTAATGAAATTTATTTCATTACGCGGTTTCTGTATTCGCCGGTACGTGTATCAATTTCAATTTTGTCGCCAGTAGCGCAGAATAACGGCACTGGTAATTCAAAGCCTGACGCAAGTTTTGCAGATTTCATTACTTTGCCTGAAGTATCGCCTTTAACTGCTGGTTCTGTGTAGGTGATTTCACGTACAACAGTAGTTGGTAACTCAACAGAGATCGCTTTTTCATTATAGAAACGGATATCAGCTGGCATGCCATCTTCCAAATATGGAAGTGCGTCTACCAAGTAATCTGCATCAACGTCATATTGATTGTAATCCGCATCCATGAATACATAGGTTGGGTCAGCAAAGTAAGAGTAAGTCACTTCTTTTTTCTCTAACACAACAACATCGAATTTGTCGCCAGCGTTATAAACGTTTTCGCTAGGCGCTTCAGTCAGCAGGTTTTTGAACTTCATTTTAACTACTGCTGAGTTACGGCCAGATTTATTGTATTCTGCTTTAACGACAACCAATGGGTCGTTGCCGATCATGATCACGTTACCAACGCGGAGTTCTTGTGCTGTTTTCATAGGTTGCCTTGCTAGATTAAGTTGCTGATTAAATAATGAATTTCGTAAAACCGCGCATTATACCTGATTTTTTTGCAATTTCTCACTAAACATCACCAGCTTAGTAGCCAAATCAGCTTGCGCGGAAAGCGTATCAGCCCGCGTTTTATTAATTATTGCAATGCTTGATAATTGATCAATCAACCGAAGCCAAATGTTATCTGTGGTATTGCTTTCAACGTAACCAGACCAGCTTAAATGCGTTTGATTAATCAAAGTCTTAGTTTCATCGCTTAAATCCTGAGTATAAAAATCTAGGAAAGCATTGAGTTTAACTAGATGTGCATCGTCAGCTTGAATATAGGGCTGCCACACAAAAGGTTTAGCTGCCCAGATGGCGCGTATCCAACTGTCTTCGCCCCTGACAAAATTAAGATCGCACGCCCAAAGTAGCCGGTCATAATCGTCCTGGGATAAAAACGGTAAAACCTGAATAGTCACATTCCCCTGTTGAAAAACATCGCCGATATCTAAGTTCTTATCCACGAAAATGGAGCTAATATCTTTTACTGTGTTGCCGATAGGAATAAACAGGTTGATTTTTTGATCTGAAGTTTTTAAACCTTCAATTAAATTTTTGATTGTTGCCTGCGGATAACAGAAAAGCGAAATATTAATAGCACTAGTATCAATTTCTACTCCCGCTACTCTTTGCCAATAGTCTTTTTGTAATACTTGCGAAGCTAGAAAAACATCTCGCTGACTTATTAAGTCATGTTCACGAATCAAGCCACCAGTATCTTCAAAAAATCCGGGAAAGAAGAAATGCTTAGTAAGCGGTAAAGTAGGATGCCGTGAAGGTTTTGCATGGAATTCACTCACCCAATTTTCGGCTGATAAATATTCAAGATTAATCCAGACCGTTTCAGGTGAAAGGTGCTGAAGGTAGTGTGCCGATAATTCGCAACCGAATGTTTCAAGTACAACATCTACTTTATCAAGCGCTATTTGATTAGTTCCAATGCTTGCCCAGGTAACGACTTGAACTCGATTAACAGTTTGCTGAGGTTTATCGACATCTAGATCGGGAATGATTTTTTTTGCAACGCTCACTTCGTCAATGAATAACCGTACATTTAAGGCATGTTCATGAGCTAATTGTTTGGCTAAGCGCCAGCAGATACCGATATCACCGTAGTTATCGACGATCTTGCAAAAGATGTCCCAATTTTTCCCTGGCTTAATCATAAGTAGAGGTGCTAAGGCTGCTGATACTGCACATCGATGACTTCGTATTCCTCATCGCCAGCAGGAGTAATAACTTTTACGATATCGCCAACTTGCTTACCTAGCATGGATTTTGCCAGTGGAGAGATCCAGCTAATATAGCCTAATGAAGGTTCTAATTCATCAGTACCTACAATGCGGTAGCGATGTTCCGTATCATCTTTCAGCGAGTATAAAGTGACCCATGCACCAAAGAATATTTTTTCCAGCCCTTGCTGGCTGACAGGATCGACAATTACGGCCAGATCCATACGCTGCATCAAAAATCGCAGGCGACCATCAATCTGGCGCAAGCGCTTTTTGCCGTAGATATAGTCACCGTTCTCGCTTCTATCGCCATTGCCGGCAGCCCATGAAACCACACGGACTACTTCCGGACGTTCTACTTTAAGTAATTGGTGGAATTCCGCTTCAAGTTTTGCATGGCCTTCGGGTGTGATATAGTTTTTCTGGTCTGCCATGCTGAATATTTGTTTTCTAAATTTATGTAACTATTTTCTAGTACTACTTTTCTAGCACCTGGATACTGTTAACAAAGTAGGGGGAATCTCCGAAACATGCAGATGGAATGCCTTTGTGTTCTTCATAGGAAATCCTTACACGTTTGCCTAATGATTCAACTACTTGCTTGGCAACCGTATCGTTTTTCACTGTAAAATTGAATTTCTCTGCTTGGGTGCCTGGCATGGAAACCAATACGATTTCACCTTCCCACGTTTTGCACACATAACCTTTCGATGAAAATTTTTGCACGTAGCCAGCCCGTTCGCCAGAGGAATATACCCAAGTTAAAGTCACCCAAGTGTATAGGGCGAATATGAGAACAGGTAATACAACCAACAGGATTAGATATTTAAATATGCCTTTTAAATTTCCCAAAATGTCCGCCTTTTTATAATTTTTAAGAATAACGTCACCAAAAGCGTAATTTAACAAATATTGCATGCTGCAAGTAATTTTAATCGCTTTAATAATAAAAAATTAGCGCGAAACGCTACAATCACGAGATGCCATTACCACCAGCAACTATCGTTATCTGTTCTACTGCCAGGTTAGTGCGCGGCGTATTACTGCGTGAGCAGTTAGAGCAAATAGCTGCAGGGCAGAAACAGTGGCAATCTCTAGCGGCATATACGCTACCACAGTGGCTTGAGATCCAGCTTGGCAATGCCATGCTCATGAGCACAATTCCTAGCGATGCATTGCCAACCACCATATTGAGTGAGGTTGCCGAAGCGTTCTTATGGGAACAGGCGATCAGTACTTGCCTGGCAAAACATGAGGCTGCGGCCTTATTTGATATCCGTGCTTTGGCCAAGTCTGCAATGGATGCCAATCAACTGATGTATGAATGGTGCATAGATGAAACTGAAGTCAACCAGGATTATATCAGCCAGGAAACCAGGCAATTCCTGCGCTGGCGGCATACGTTTCAGGCGCTATGCCAGCAGCAGAATGCCATTGAATCTGCACATTTGATGGCGTTGCAAATAAAGCTGATTCAAAAACATATACCCGATCTTCCTGCACGCATCCTACTTGCAGGCTTTGACCGTATCACGCCACTAGAACAAACCTTACTGGATTTTTTTAAAGCGCGTGGAGTGGAAATACAGCGTTTCGAGACCTTCGTTCAACAAGAAACGGATGTTCAATATCACGCCTTATTGGATTGTCAGGCTGAATGCCGTGCGGTGGTCGCTTGGGCAAAAAATAAGCTCGCAGATAACCCAAATGCACAACTTGCAATCGTCAGCCCGGTGCTTGGTAATATTCGGCGCGAACTGGCGGATTTGCTTGATGACACTTTCCATCCAGAAACTTTAAATGCAGACTTATACGAAACGCCGCGTTGCTACGATTTTTCTCTTGGCTTGGCGTTAACTGAATATCCCATTGTGCAAAGTGCCCTGCAATTGCTGCGTTTTACATTGAGCAAGCCCACCCTAGGTTTTGAAGATGTGAATGCGCTGCTGCAGGATATTTATTGGGGCAGCATTGAGGAGATAGACACAAAGGCCTTGCTAGATGCTTACCTACGCCAACATCTGAATGCTACCTACAGCCTGGAAAAATTGCTGGCTCAAACTAATCGTTTTTGCTCGGAATACAACGCTACCTTGGAGGTGCTAAAGGCGCATTTGAATACGATACAAGAGTTCAGCCGCTTGCAACCACAGCAGCGCCAGCCGCTTTCCTACTGGATATTAGCATTCGTTACGTTGCTGGATAGCTTAAATTGGGCTAAAACCAGGTCGATTTCCAGCCATGAATATCAGCAAAAAAATGCCTTTTCAAAATGTATCGGTACACTCAAAACATTGGATAAAGTTTTCGGCAATGTCACGGCGTTAGAAGCACTGCAGAAACTCAATGAATTATGCGCGAACACGATGTTCCAGCCTGAATCAAAAGGGCAAGTACGTATCCAGTTGTTAGGCTTGCTGGAAACACCGGCCCTCCAGCAGGATGCAGTATGGGTGATGAATATGAATGACCAGCACTGGCCACCGCAAGTAAGGCTAAACCCATTATTGCCTGCAGAGTTACAGCGTGCCCAAGGTACACCCAACGCCAGTGCCAGTGTGCAAAGTACTTTTGCCTCCTTGGTACATCAACGCTGGCTTGCTACGGCAAAAGAAGTAATATTTTCGTATGCCATTAAAGAGCAGGATCGCGAATTAAGACCATCGCCTTTATTGAATACCGAGTTAGTACAGATACAGCAAGCGGCGCCTGAAATGTTACAAACGCTGGCTGAACAGTATGCTAAGCCGGCCACTATGGAAATGCTGGATGACAGCATGGCTCCTGCTATAGGTGATGATGAAAAAGTACGCGGTGGTACAAAGTTATTTGCCACGCAAGCCATTTGCCCGGCATGGGCGTTCTATCAATATCGCTTGGGTGCTCGCAAACTGGAAACGCCGATGGATGGCTTGGATAATTTGTCACGCGGTAGCTTGCTGCACAAAGTGCTGCAAAACTTTTGGCAGGATTGTCAAGATTCCAAGCATTTAAAAGCAATGGATGAAAGTCAGTTAACTATCGCAATTGATGTCTCCATTGAAAAAAGCATAAGCGATCTTAACCATGAATTGAGCTTTAACCTGCCCGCGCAGATATTGCAGATAGAACGGCAGCGTTTAAAACAGCTCATGCAATATTGGTTGGCGCTGGAAGTAGAACGTGCGGACTTTTCAGTACTAGCCTGCGAAAAGAAATACCAACTCAATATCGAAGGCTTAAGCCTCAATTTGGCGATCGACCGTATTGATAACCTGCCAGATGGCGGCATCCTAGTGATCGATTACAAAACTAGCAACACAGTCACTAATAAAACCTGGGGAGACGACCGTATTGCCGAGCCGCAATTACCTATCTATGCCGCTCTGGCTTTAAAAGATGAGCAAGTCGTGGCGGTTTGTTTCGGTAAAGTACGCACGGATGAAACCAAATTTGTTGGACTTTCTTCAACCCCTGATATTTTGCCGGAGGTATGTACGCTGGATAAAGTCAGGGGCAATGCTTTCAAGCGTTTTGAAAGTTGGGATGCCTTGGTCAATCATTGGCAACTAAGTCTGCTCAATATCGCATCAGAGATACGCAGTGGTGTCGCTAGTGTGACTTTTGCAAACGAGACTGATCTGGAATTTTGCGATGTAAAACCGTTACTGCGCTTACCTGAACGGCAGATGCAATTCGAACATCTGCAATCTGAAAAACCTCAGCAGTCAAACAAGCCATTGAATGAAGGTGATAGCGCATGACGCAATCATTATTGGAACTTGATGCCTTAAACCGCGAACGGGCTCTTGAGCATGCTTCTTTCATCGTCGAAGCTCCGGCTGGTGCAGGCAAGACGGAATTACTAACTCAGCGCTACCTAAGCCTGCTTGCGAAAGTTAGCGAGCCGGAAGAGATCATTGCGCTGACCTTTACCAATAAAGCTGCTGCCGAAATGCGCAACCGTATTTTGCTGAGCTTGCAAAATGCCCAATTGCAGACAGAGGAGAATGCCCCGCATAAATTAAAAACGCGCGAGTTAGCGAATGCTGCACTCAGGCAATCTGACCAAAAGCAGTGGAACATTCTGCAACAGCCTAGCCGTTTAAGAATCATGACTATGGACGCGCTGTGTAGTGGCCTGACGAGGCAGATGCCGCTATTAAGCAGGTTTGGCGGACAGCCGCAGGTGAGCGACGATACTGATACGCATTATCTGGAAGCAGCGCGCCGGGCGATTGCTGAGGTTGCACATGAATTGAAAGATGATGACCCGGTAACTACCGCATTGCGCTACCTGGACAATAACAGCGAAAAGCTCATTGCATTGCTAGCCAAGATGCTTTCGATGCGCGATCAGTGGTTACCATTGGCAGGCCAACTGCACAGCCTGGAAACCCACGATATTACTGTGCATACCCAAACCGCACTCGAGCACTTAGTAACAGAATATCTGGAATCAGCTTTTGAGATTTTGACTTTGGAAGTCCAGCAATGCCTAATGCCGCTGGCGAGATTCGCTGCAAGTAATCTTAATGAAAACTCCAGAATAACGCATTTGCTGGATTGGCAAACTGCGTTAAAAGCACATCCTGGCGATTTGCATTATTGGCAAGCATTAGCGAGATTTTTGCTCACACAAGGCAAGACTTACCGTAAGAAGCTAGACTACCGTGATGGCTTTCCTGCTGATAAAGAGCATAAACCTAAAAAAGATGAGTTCTTCCAGATCATCAGCCAGTTAGGTGATAGCACACCTATCGGCAACTTGTTGAGCCTGCCAGCAATAGAAACGCTGGTAGAAAACCAACCAGTGATTCAGGCGCTGACCCGACTTTTATTCTTAGCAACCACGCATTTGTGGGCGGTATTCCAAAGTGCAGGGCAGGTAGATTTTGTTGCGATAGCACAAAGTGCCCAACAAGCGCTGGAAAATGAGCAGGGCGCAACAGACTTGGCACTCAAGCTGGATTACCAAATTTCGCATCTGCTGATCGATGAATTCCAGGATACCAGCCCGGTGCAAATGCGCCTGATAGAAAAGCTTATCGAAGGCTGGCAGCCTGACGATGGCCGGACTTTGTTTTGCGTCGGCGACCCTATGCAATCCATCTACCGCTTCCGCAAGGCGGACGTCAGCCTGTTTTTACAGGCAGCCAATTACGGCATTGGCCATTTGCCGCTTATGCGTTTGCAGCTTACACGTAACAACCGCTCTCATCCCGCGGTGGTGGAGTGGGTAAATAATGCTTTTCAACAGATATTTCCCGCGCGAGACAATATTCACCAAGGTGCGATTGAATACCGGCAATTTACTGCAAGCCGCAATAAGCTGGATAGCGAAGGCGTGATCCTACATCCTTTGATTCTCGAAAATGTAACAAGTGATGATGAAGAAAGCCTAGATAGCAAACAGGTCGAAGCCAGTTATGTAGCCAAGCTGATAAAACAGATACGTGAGCAGAACCAGCAAGATTTCTCTAACGAAGTACGTAAGATCGCAGTGCTGGTGCGAAACCGCAGTCATCTGCGTGAGCTAGTATCCGAGATTCGTCGAAATCATCCCTCATTAAAATTCCAGGCCGTTGAGATTGAACATTTGAATGATCGGCAAACGGTGCAGGATGCCTTATCGCTCACTTATGCCATGCACCATAGGGCGGAGCGTATCCATTGGCTCAACATCTTGCGCGCGCCTTGGTGTGGATTAACGCTAACGGATTTGCATGCACTAGCTGCACATGACCATTACTCGACTATCTGGCAATTGATGCATGATGAAACTAACGTGCGGAAATTAAGTGCAGATGGCCAGCGGCGTTTGCTGCATGTGCGGGATATCCTGGTCTTAGCTTTTGAAAATCAAGGCCGTGTGCCTATACGCCGTTGGCTTGAAAGCACTTGGTTACAGCTTGGAGGTAGTCAATGTCTGGTAGATGCAGGCGATAACCGTGATGTACAAGCTTTTTTTGATCTTGTGGAAAAATCAAGCCGTAATGGTCGCCTTGACATCACCGCGTTGGAACTTGGCATGCAGAAGCTTTATGCCGAGCCTGATATTGAAGCAGATGATAGCTTGCAGTTCCTGACTATTCATAAATCGAAAGGGCTGGAGTTCGACACAGTTATATTACCAGCGTTGAACCGCCGGCCAAGAAATGCCGATAACGAATTAGTGTTGTGGCAGGAAGTGCTAGTGAATAATCATATGCATTTGATTGCTGCGCCGATGACAGTAGGTAAAAAAGACAATAGCGCTAATCCGACGGTTTATCATTTCCTTAAAGAATTGGAAACCGAGCGCAATACTAACGAAATCGTACGTTTGCTTTATGTTGCGGCTACCCGCAGCGAAAGATATCTGCATTTGATTGCAACGATGCAGAAAAATGTCAAAGACGAATTAAAACCGATGAGTAAATCATTGCTGGAAGTATTATGGCCAGCCGTTGAAGTGGAATTTTTACTCGCAAAGCCTATCGAATCAAGCCAGCATGCGATGAACCTTAGCTCTAGCCTCGCTAACTTTGTTCCAAAATTGCAAAGATTGCCTATAGCAAAATTGGTGAATCCTATCGCTGAGTTTAAGGCATCAAAAAGCTCTGCAATTGCAGCTAGCGGTAACCAGGTGCTCAACAATCTGGCAGATACTTTGGTAAATGTCGATTTGCAAAGACACAGCGGTATCCTCGTGCACAAATACATGGAATTGATCGCAGATTCTAATTTGCAGGAATGGACTGCTGAGAGAATCCAGCATTGCCGTAATGCCATGCAGGCTTGGCTGATGCAGCAAGGGCATTCAGGAAGTGAAGCCGTTGAAGGTAGTGATCATGTTGCTAGTGCATTACACGCCACAATAAATAGCAAGCAAGGACAATGGGTGTTATACCAACATGCGGAAGCAGCGAGTGAACTAAGTTTATTCAACGCCGATTCGGAAACGGTAAAAAACCATATTATTGACCGTACGTTTGTAGAAAATGATGTGCGCTGGATAGTGGACTATAAACTTACCCAAGCGAATGAAAATGTCGATTTGAAACTAACCGCTGAGCTCCATCGGCCACAGCTGGAGCGCTATGCAGCGCTGTTCAACGGCAACGGATTACCTGTCAAAAAAGCGGTATTCTTTTTGAGTCTAGGCCAGTTAGTGGAAATAATTTAAGCTTGATGCTCGTTTTTAAAATGCCTTCTGACATACCACACCACAAATATCACACCTGCCGCGATAATGACGTAGTGGAATTCATGGAAATATACTTTTAAATCTTCCCAATGCTGACCGAATTTCATGCCTGCATAGCCGAGAACCCAACACCAGATCAAGGAACCTACAAAAGTATAAGCAATAAATTTCCCCATGTTCATACGCGCCACACCGGCCGGGAAGGCAATAAAGGTGCGGACCGCAGGTAGTAGTCTTGCGATAAAAATGATGATATCGCCATGCTTTTCAAACCAGCGATCGGCCATATCCAAGTCATGTTTAGATATTAATACGTATTTGCCATATTTTTCTACCAAAGGCCTGCCGCCATACATTCCGAGATAATAGGCAGGGATTGAGCCAATCACGCAGCCTATAGCGCCCGCTAAAGCGATGCCCCATAAGGTCATTTCACCTTTGAACACGAGGTAACCGGCGAATGGCATAATGATTTCGGAGGGTAAGGGAATACAGGCAGATTCAATCGCCATAAGTAGTACGATGCCGCCATAGCCCATCGTAGAAATCACGGAGATAATGAATGCGGCGACTGAAGCAAGGACTTTTTCTATCATGAAATTGTTGTCTTTAAGTAGTTATCTCTAAAGTGGATTAGGACATTCTATACAAATTCTTTTAAAAGTACTTTAACAAAGTCTGCACGGTGATTAATTTCTTCCAGACCTACAGCTACGCGCAGTTTATCCGGCCAATTCATGCGGCAGCGGCGGTCACGTTGCAATAGCGCAATCAACTTTGTCGGGTCAATATCTGCTTTAGGGTTGAATTGCAGCTGGATAGCATCTGCGCTGGCGTCTATTTTGATGATGCCGATAGGCTTAGCTGCGACTCGTAGTCGATGGCAAGCCATCAGCGCTTCACCTTGCTCTGGTAGTAGACCAAAACGGTCTATCAACTCTTCCTGCATATTGTCCAGCTCATCATCATTGGTACAGTTGGCTAAACGCTTATAAATCACTAAACGTTCGTGTACATCCGGGCAATATTTTGTCGGAAGCAGCGCAGGTGTATGCAGGTTGATTTCGGTAGTCACGCCTAGCGGTGCATTTAAATCAGGCTCTTTACCTGCTTTAAGTTGCTTCACTGCGTGGTTTAGCATATCCGAATACAAATGGAAGCCAATCTCCTGCATCTCGCCACTTTGCGAATCGCCCAGTAATTCACCCGCACCGCGAATCTCCAGGTCATGCATTGCAAGATGGAAACCAGCGCCCAAGTCTTCCATCAGTTGTAGCGCATCCAGGCGTTTTTGCGCTTGTGGCGTGATCTTCCGGTCAGGATCGGTTAGCAGGTAGGCGTAAGCTTGATGGTGTGAGCGACCAACGCGACCACGTAATTGGTGCATCTGTGCTAGGCCGAACATATCAGCCTTATTCATGATGATAGTATTGGCTGTGGGCACGTCAATACCTGTTTCAATAATCGTCGTGCAAAGCAGGAGGTTATAAGTCTGGTTATAGAAATCACGCATCACGTGTTCCAGCTCGCGCTCGCGTAGCTGGCCATGGGCAACAGCGATACGCGCATCCGGTAAAATGCGCTCGAGTTTTTCGCGCATGGAATGGATGGTATCGACTTCATTGTGCAAGAAATATACTTGGCCACCGCGCTTAAATTCACGGGTTGCCGCTTCCTTGATGATGCCTTCTGAATAATCGGTATGGAAGGTTTTGATACTGAGGCGTTTCTGCGGTGGAGTCGTAATAACCGAGAATTCACGTAGTCCCTCCATGGCCATGCTTAGCGTGCGCGGGATTGGTGTGGCTGTGAGCGTGAGAACATCTACCTCTGCACGTAAGGCTTTTAGCTGTTCTTTCTGACGGACACCGAAGCGGTGTTCTTCATCGAGAATCACAAGGCCAAGGTTTTTGAATTTGACGTCTTTTTGGATGAGCCTATGCGTACCGATGATGATGTCGATTTCGCCGGCTTCCAGGCCACGTAAAGCTTCCGCCTGCTCTTTGGCTGTACGGAAGCGTGAAATCTCGGCAACTTTGATTGGCCATTCAGCAAACCTATCAGAAAAGTTATTAAAATGCTGTTCAGCCAGCAGGGTAGTGGGTACCAGTACGGCAACCTGCCTGCCGCCCATGACAGCCACGAATGCAGCGCGTAATGCAACCTCGGTCTTGCCGAAGCCTACGTCGCCGCAGACCAGTCTATCCATAGGGCGGCCGGATTGCATGTCTTTGATGACGTTTTCAATCGCTTCAAGCTGATCCGGTGTTTCTTCAAATGGAAAGCCTTCGCAGAACGTTTCGTAATCATGTAAGCTCAAGGTAAAAGCATGACCGCGCCGCGAGGCACGCTGGGCATAAAGGTTAAGTAGTTCAGCTGCAGTATCACGAATTTGTTTAAGTGCTTTTTTCTTGGCTTTTTCCCAATTGCCGCTTCCCAGGCGATGCAACGGTGCAGATTCTGGAGGCCCGCCTGAATAACGTGAAATCAGGAAAAGCTGCGAAACCGGTACGTATAATTTATCGTCGCCGAAATATTCCAGTAGCAAGAACTCTGTCTCACCTTCTCCAAAGTCAAGATTAATTAGACCCTTGTAACGCCCGACGCCATGTTGCTCATGTACAACCGGGTCATTCGGGCGCAGTTCGGATAAATCTTTGAGCATGCCTTCGGTGCTGCGGGCTTTCTCTTTTTCGCGTCGACGCTGCTGGCGTACCGTTGCAGCATAAAGCTCTGCTTCGGTAATCACTGCAAAAGCAGGTGATCCTATAGCTTCTGCAAGGAATCCGTGGTGTAAAGGCGCTACCCCAAGCATCACTTTAGTATCGGCATTTACGAACTCAGCCCAGGTTTCTATCATTGCAGGCTGCAAGCCATGTTCAGCAAATAGTTGTGAGATAGTTTCGCGACGGCCTAAGCTTTCTGCAGCAATGAGTATGCGGCCGGAAAAGTCACTGATAAAGCTTTGTAACTTATGCAAAGGCTGTTCTGCGCGACGTTCAATATCCAAAGCAGGCAAACCTGTTGCAGCCTTAGCAGTATTAAGGGATAAACGACTGAAGCTATGCGTCGCGGCAAAGAAGTCTTCAGTCTTGATCAATAACTTTTCAGGTAGAAGTAGCGGACGTTCTGCATCATGTGCCAATAAGCGGTAACGCGACTGCGCTTCACGCCAGAATCCTTGCGCGCTTTGGTCCAAATCGCCATGCAGGCAAAGTAAACAATTATCCGGCAGGTAATCAAGCAAGCTGGCAGTCTGTTCAAAGAACAAAGGCAGGTACCATTCAATACCACCAGAAGCGACGCCCTTGCTGACATCTTTGTATATCTTGGCACGCTGTGGGTCGCCTTCAAATGTTTCGCGGAACTGGCTGCGGAACAAGGAGATACCCGCTTCATCAAGGGGAAATTCACGGGCCGGTAATAGCCTGATTTCCGGTACCGGGTAAAGACTGCGCTGTGTATCGACATCGAATGTGCGTATGGTTTCGATTTCGTCGCCGAATAGATCCAAACGGTATGGCAGGGCAGAACCCATAGGGAATAGGTCCACCAAACCACCACGGACGCTGAATTCACCATGTGAAATCACTTGGCTCACATGGTGGTAACCTGCTTCGGCACATTGACGGCGTAGCGCTTCGGTATCTAAACGCTGGCCTTTTTTAAGCATGAAAGTATTGGCGCTTAAATAGGCTTTAGGACTCAAGCGAATCAGGGCTGTCGCCAAAGGCACTATGATTACATCACAATTATTCTGAGTGATTTGATACAGGGTCGTCAGGCGTTCGGAGATTAAATCGGGATGAGGCGAAAATTGGTCGTAAGGCAGCGTTTCCCAATCCGGCAACAGGTTTACACATAAATCCGGTGCGAAGTAGGGAATCTCTTCCAGCAGGCGCTGGGCATCAAAGGCATTAGCCGTAATAATGACTAATGGCTGCTTATGCTTTTTGAGCTCGACCGCAAGTTCTGCAAACGCTAAACCGTCTATGCCGTTAGTATTAAAGTCAAACCTTGCGGATTGACCAGGTTTGGGAATAGGCAAAGAGGTATACGTCATGCGGGAAGGGTATGCGAATTAACTTCTATGGAAAAAAGAGATTATAACGGTTGCGGCTCACAACCGTGAAATCAAAGTAGGGATTGAATGCTACTAAGCTGTGCCGCCAACCGTTAAACCGTCGATTTTCAAAGTTGGCTGGCCAACACCTACCGGTACGCTTTGGCCTTCTTTACCGCAAGTGCCCACGCCTGAATCCAATGACATATCGTTACCTATCATGGAAACACGTTTCAATACTTCCGGGCCATTGCCGATCAAAGTGGCGCCTTTTACAGGATAGGTAATTTTGCCATCTTCGATCATGTAAGCTTCAGCAGCACTGAAAACGAATTTACCGCTGGTAATATCGACCTGGCCACCGCCAAAGTTGGCTGCGTATAAACCTTTTTTCACTGATTTGATGATCTCTTCCGGCGGCATATCGCCGTTTAGCATATAAGTATTGGTCATGCGCGGCATTGGAATATGCGCATAGCTTTCGCGGCGGGCATTACCGGTCACAGGCATATTCATCAATCGGGCATTTAAAGTGTCCTGGATGTATCCGCGCAAGATGCCGTCTTCAATCAACACCGTTCTATTGGTCTGGTTACCTTCGTCATCGACACTCAATGAACCGCGGCGGTCTTGTATGGTGCCATCGTCAACGATGGTGATGCCTTTGGCAGCAACCTGTTTGCCTATCATATTGCTAAATGCAGAACTGCCTTTGCGGTTGAAGTCGCCTTCTAAACCGTGCCCAATCGCTTCATGTAGCAAGATACCAGGCCAGCCGGCACCTAACACTACCGTCATGCTGCCAGCTGGGGCAGGGCGTGCTTCTAAATTGATCAAAGCCTGGTGAACCGCTTTTTGTGCGTAATCATGTAAAACTTCATCGGTAAAGTAACTGTAATCAAAACGCCCGCCACCGCCCGCTGAGCCTTGTTCACGGCGGCCATTACTTTCCGCGATCACATTTATGCCTAAGCGCACCAATGGGCGTACATCTGCGGCCATCACACCATCGTGTCGCGCGACCATAACCACTTCATATTCGCCGGCGATAGAAGCGGTGACCTGTGAAATACGCGGGTCTATGCCGCGGGCTATGGCTTCCAGACGTTCCAGTAAACGTACTTTTGAATCGGCAGAAAGTGATGCAATAGGATCTTGCGGCACATATAGTTGTGTAGCCTGACGTTGAATGACCTGGCTAGAACTAGTTTGCTCGTGACCAAAACTAGAAATCGCCTTAGTCGCTTTAGATGCCTGCAATAAGGCATTGAGATTAATATCGTCAGAGTAAGCAAAAGCAGTTTTCTCACCGCTCACAGCACGCACACCCACACCCTGATCTATAGAAAAGCTACCGGATTTAACTTGGCCTTCTTCCAAGCCCCAGCTTTCGCTGCGGCTATATTGAAAGTATAAGTCTGCATAATCGATCTTATGCGACATCATATCACCAAGCACATTCTGTAATTTCGCTACATCTAAACCAGCAGGCGCGAGTAACGCCTGGGTTGCGGCATCGAAATGCGAACCTTTGATTGGGCTGGAACTAGTAGGAATTTCTAATGTTTTCATTTATCGATAATTCAATTTTAATAAGTTTAATATATCAGGTATGCGCTATTGTTCGCTAAGTAAATTCCTGAGTTAGGTATAGCTAAAGCAAGTAATTGCTCTAGTGAGTGACCTATTTAATCGTGCGATGTTTCAACGCGGGTAAGCTATTTCTTAAACTTGCCTGATATTGAGGGTTCATGGTTGCAATCACGACGCCGGAACCGCGCGGCAATCTATCTAGCACCACACCCCAAGGATCAACAATCATGCTGTTGCCATGCGTTTCACGACCTGACAGATGATAGCCACCTTGTGCAGGGGCAATGACATAGCTCAGATTTTCAATGGCTCTTGCGCGTATCAGGCTTTCCCAATGAGCCTTGCCGGTAGTATCGGTAAAAGCTGAAGGTATCACGATAATATTCACTTCGCCCATGGCACGGTACAGCTCCGGGAAGCGTAAATCATAGCAAATCGATAGACCGATTTTTCCGAATGGCGTTTCAACCACTTTTACCGCATCACCGGCTTCAATGGTTTTCTCTTCATGGTAATGCTCATTACCCAAGTCCAGCCCGAACAGGTGGATTTTGTCGTAGCGCGCAACTTGTTTGCCTTTGTCGTCATATACCAGGCAGCTATTACGCACTTTGTTCGGGAAATTACTTACCATAGGCACCGAGCCGCCGATAAGCCAGATTTTATGTTTCTTGGCAATTTTGCTTAAAAAATTCTGTATCGGTCCTTTGCCTTCCTCTTCCTTCACATTGACTTTATCGGTCTCTTTTAAACCCATGATCGCAAAGTATTCCGGTAATACCACAAGCCTTGCGCCTTGATTCACTGCGATCTCGACCAGGCGTTCGGTTTCGCTTAAATTGGCGGAAACATGAGGCCCTGAAGCCATTTGAATACCGGCGATCTTGATGATGTCTTTGCTAAGATTAGCTTTAGGTGTTCTTAAACGGGAAGTAATTGCCATTTTTAATCCAGGTGATTTTTTATATGTTTTTATTATGGTTATGATTTTTATGTAATCTGACTGCAGTTATGAAAATAATCTTCAGTTTGAATAATCATACCTAATGTGCGATGCCGAATCTATGACCCTGCATCACTCTTTAAGTTGCCATCAAGAATTTCGGCTAATTTAAGGCAAATTCTTAATTTAACGGTGAGTTTTTAGGCTCGGTATTTTTAGTATCTGCATTACTGCTCTCAGGCGTATTAACCTCTTGCGGGTTATCCCAAGTGCCAACAATCTGGTATTGCGTAGAGGCGATTTTATTTAACGGATCTTTCAATATCTTTTGCGCCAGGAATGCTACCGCACCAGCCAAGGGCCCACCGGCTAATGCGGCTAGAGACAGGCTGTCGCTGATATGTGGCATTACTTTCACTAACAAATTCTGCGTTTCTTTCTGGATATTGGTTTCACCTTTTATGGTGACATCTGCAGCCGGTCCGGACATTTCGAAATCGTCACTGCGTAATATACCGCGATCGATTTTTACCGTAGCATCAATTTTATCAAAAGCAAAACCACTGCTGAATAGATCCCTGAAATCCAGGCTTAAACGACGCGGTAAGCTTTGTAGGCTTAGTAAACCGAACAGCCTGCCTACCCCTGGTTTGACTTTTAGAATCTGACCTTTATGTACTTCAAACTCGAGGTTGCCATTCAAATTTAGGATATTGAATTCATGCGGACTGCCAGCCCAATTAAGTTGACCAGTCAATTCTCCCTCACCACCTTTAATAGTCTCGTCATGGCCAAACCTTTGGAGCGTTTTGCCTAAATCATTGATGGTCCATTTCACGTTCAAGCGTGTATTTGGGCTACGCACCCAGTTGTTCCATTGACCATCAGCATTAATTACGCTTTCCGTCGTAATTAATTTTAATTTCTGAATGACCCAATTATCATTTTGTGGATATGCCACCAACTCTAAGCCACCGAATTTTTTCTTGTCGAATTCAAAGTTGTCAGCCGTAATGTCCAAGGCAGGATAATCCTGGTTAAGCTTCTTAAAATCTTTGGCGATCTCCTTAAGAGGTGTCACGATAGGCGATACATTTGGTTTGGCAGGTGAGGCCTCAGGAATAATAAGGTTGCCAAGGCGGGCCACCAGCTTGCCATTATCTTGGCCAAACCATTGCACGTCGCCTGTGATTTCACGACTTTGAATATTGAACTGCAGATTATCTTTCGGCGTTTTATTCTGTAATCTTAACTGGTTAATGCGCCTGCCAAATATATCCAAAGTATTGATATTAAGGCCGATTTTCCTTACCGGGACGGATAAGTCGCCCTTGCTATTACTACTGGTTGGGCTATTGTCCTGTAAATTGTTTGCGACCTCACGCCATGCATCAGCGTCTAGATAATCCAGGGTACCGTAAATACTGAAACCTTTAACGGAGGCTTCGTTAGCAGGTTCGGTAGATGCAGGATTAGCATTATTTCCATTATTGGTGGGCGTATAAGTGCCTACACCCAGGCGGATCACGCCACGTTCAAGCTTGTAAATGCCATCATCCAGTGTACGGTTCAGCCGACCGCTTAATTTGTTGGCTAAACTCAAAGTGATGGAGTCACTGGTAGGTTCCTGTTTCCTCTCGATACGCATATTGATACGTTCAGCCGCCGTTTTATTCATCGGTGACGGCAGGGTAGAGGTAATTCCGAACAGATCGGACCGTATGCCCACCGTTACGCGCGGTTTCTGTATGAGGATGTCACCTACCCATTCAGTCGTGCCGCTGATGTAATTAGCTGCATTGCCCATGGTTTGCCTGATTGCTTCATCCGTCAGACGCCCACGCGCTGCAACGCGGATAGATTTATCTTTACCCGAAGCGAGGTTGAATACCAGTGGTGAGCCAAATGCCATAGCGCGGATATTTTTAGCTGCGAGGCTATTTTCGGTAAATTCAAGCGCGCCGTTTATTTTGCTTAAGGCTGGCACGTCCGGGCTTTCCATACTGCCATTAGTGATCAGGTAAATGCCTTTGTAATTAGCAGCCTCAATATTCTCTAATGGAATTTTAAGACTTAGATTGAGCTTCCCTGTGCCCGTAGTTTTCAGGTCTTTGGTAAAGCCTTGTGCCACTTCAGCAACCGGGCTGGTATTTACAAACTTGATACCTTCACTTACCGGCCCCTTAACTTCACTATCCACGGTCAAGATAGGATTGGTGGCATCCAATTGAGCGATCGCGGTCTTACTTTTGACAATCTGGTTGCCCAGCACATGACCTCTGTTTGCATTAAGCTCCATGCGCTTGCCTTCAAACAGCAGGTCTAAGCCCAAACCTTCTATCAATGGCCAATCGGTACCAAACTCCAGCGTGCTATCGCTGACTTTGGCAGTCACGCGGAACAAGCCTATTTTCGTATCGACATTATTTTTGCTATCCACGAACGGGAAGTCTGCCAAGCGGCCTTTAACGATGAGGTTAATATCCTCGGCGCGCCCAGCCAATATTGAAGTGTCCAGCCAATGCAAAGTCGTTTCGCCGAGCATGACAGGATAATAAAACAAGGCATATTTAGCATTGCCTTTGCCGAACTTACCTTTCAGATCTAATAGGCCACCTTTTTTGCCGTCCATTAGGTAATTGGCATCTATGACACCGGCTACATGCGGGTTGCTGATTTCAAGTTTATTGACGGCAATGGTCGTGGCTTTGGAGTCGATATCCCAATTTATTTCGCCATTCAATTTGTCTGCAGGGATAGGCCAGCGCAGGATGTCTTTGAAATCTAACTGGGCATTTTGACTGTTCAGGTTGAGTTTGCCGCCTTGCTCATTGGCATGGATTTGGCCAGTTAAGTTGCTGAATCCGGGAATCGGTGTACCAGACTCAAGCTTCTGTGCAGAAACACCGAGCCCACTGAATTTACTAGTGAGCAGATATTTTTTTGTGATAATTCCAGCGTTATTTTCCTGGCCTTCCCATTCCAGGACCAAATCGCTGAGGTTACCTTTTGGTGTTGCTGACGAGATTTTTTGAATGATTTCTGCCGGCAAAGGTAATTCAGCAACATAAGCGCCTAAGCTTGCCAAATTGATTTGTGCAAGTTTGACCTTAAAGGATTTATCGCCAACCGTGTCTTCGCTATAGCTACCATTCATATCCTGCACATTGAGGCCGTTAGCAGTCGCCACATTTAACTGTGTGACATCTAATTGATATTGCTTAACTTTGTTAGCTTTTTCTAATGATTTCCAATTAATATTGCCTGCCAGCTTATTCAAAGTGATAGGTTCAGCATTGGCTTCAGACTTCAATTGGACATTTGCTAAAGCAACATTACTTGTGACGGACTGCACTTGCTGATGGGCAAAATTCATTGAAATTTTGGTGCTGCCAATACCGTTCTGTAGGTCAATAGGATAATCAAACCAAGGCTTGAAAGCGGCCAGATTGGCGTTCTTGATTGTGGCTTCAACACTGCCGCTCCATTCGTCTTTTTTACTTACGTCATCGCCATAGACACTAGCCTCGATCCTTATCGGATTGTTAGTACCAGCAGATGCAAGCGTAGTTAAGACAATATGATGATTTTTAATCAAGCTTTTCCATGGCGGGCTGGAAATCTGTAAATTAAGTTTGCTAAGGCTTAATTCCGGCGCATTTCTTTGCTCATCCAGCCACAAGACTTTAGCATTTAAAATCTCAAGGCTGGATTGCCTCAGAACCCAATTCGGGAGGTCAGGCTTTGAGGCACCGCTCATACTGATGCCCGCAACAAAAACTTCACCGCTAGCTGTTCGGCGGATAGTCAATTCCGGATTACGGATGATAATAGTACTGAGTTTCGGTTCTAATATCGGAATGCTGAGCCAGGATAACGTAGCTTCGGTATTTTTAAGCTGTAAAGCCGGGCGGTTCTCAGCATCGTATATGTCGATATTGGATACGGAAAAATGTGGACTTAAGCCTTGCCAATCAGCAGTAATATTACCGATGACAACTTTCTGGTTACTTGCCTTAGTCGCATAAGCAGCGATTTTATCTTTGTAATCATTGATATGCGGCATCACAAAGAACTGTATTGCTAATGCGGCGATCACCAATATGGCGGCAGTGATCCCCAATACCCAAAGTAAAATGCGATAGATCCGTAATAAGGATTTTTTGACCATTAGTATTATTCAGTAAAGTGTTAAAACCATTAGTTTGTAAAGATGCAATCTTCAAAACGCGGCTTATAAAGCGATTGATTCTCATTTTACTGCAATATCGAACTGCGCGACGGTTCTATCCAATAGAGCGCTAGTAAAAGTATGTAAAGTGATTAGGATTAAATTAGATTAATCATTCTTAGCATTAGTCATTCAGTGCTAATCATTTAGAATATCGCTTTGGTCATTTAGAATATCGTTTTGGCGTATGGACTACTCTTTGGTTCATTTAATAATCGCCATGAAATTTACATGCACTCTTTTTTGCTGGTATTCAATTGATACAATTCAAACAACTTACCCTTACACGTGGCTTAAAGATACTGATTCAAGCCGCTTCCATGCAATTGCACCCCGGTCATAAAGTCGGCTTAACCGGCGCTAACGGCGCTGGAAAATCTTCACTTTTCGCATTGTTAAGGGGTGAAATGCATGTTGAATCCGGTGACTTGGAAATCCCTGCTGCCTGGGTGATCGCCCATGTGGCACAAGAGACGCCAGCATTGGCGATGCCTGCCATTGAGTTTGTGTTGGATGGCGATGTAGAGTTACGTGAAATCGAAACAGCGCTTGTCAAAGCAGAAGCCAATCATCAAGGTGAACTGATTGCGGAGTTGCATCACCGCTTGGCAGATATTGACGGCTATTCAGCCCGTGCCCGTGCCGCAGAATTATTAAACGGCTTGGGCTTTAGCCAAGCTGCATTGCAACAAGCAGTTTCCACGTTCTCCGGCGGTTGGCGAGTGCGCTTGAATCTCGCGCGCGCCTTAATGTGCCGCTCTGACTTATTGCTGCTGGATGAACCAACAAACCACTTGGATTTGGATGCAGTGATCTGGCTGGAAAGCTGGTTACAGAGCTATCGCGGTACTTTACTATTGATCTCGCATGACCGGGATTTCCTCGATGCGATTGTTAATCATATTGCACATATCGAGCAGCAGACGCTGACTTTATACCGTGGCGGTTACTCGGATTTTGAACGCCAGCGTGCTGAAAAATTAGCGCTGCAACAGGCCATGTTTGAAAAGCAACAACGCAAGGTTTCGCACCTGCAAAGTTATATTGACCGCTTCCGAGTACAAGCCACTAAAGCGCGCCAGGCACAAAGCCGCATCAAAGCGCTGGAACGCATGGAAATGATTTCCGCCGCGCATGTAGATTCGCAATTCAACTTCGAGTTCAGGCCACCGATTGCGGCGCCGGATCCTTTGTTGGTGCTGGATAATATGCAGGTGGGATACAACGATGTGCCGCTAATCAAAAACATCGCTTTGACGATACGCCCCGGTGAACGCATTGGTTTGCTAGGTAAGAATGGTGCCGGAAAGACGACCCTCATCAAGCTGCTGGCTAGGGAACTGGAGCCGCTAAGTGGCAAGCGTGTTGAGGGTAAAGACCTAAATATTGGCTATTTTGCCCAACATCAGCTTGAGCAGCTGCGGCCTGATGAATCGCCGCTGCAGCATATGATGAAGCTGGACCCATTGACTCGTGAACAGGAGCATCTGAATTACCTGGGAGGCTTCGATTTCCGTGGCGATATGGCAAGGTCGCCCTGCGCCAATTTTTCCGGTGGAGAGAAATCGCGATTGGCTTTAGCGCTATTGATTTGGACACGGCCGAATTTGTTATTGCTTGATGAACCAACCAACCATCTGGACCTGGAAATGCGCCATGCGCTGACTCTTGCTTTGCAAGACTATGAAGGTGGCGTCATCCTGGTGTCGCATGATAGAGCATTGCTACGCGCGACTTGTGATCAGTTTGTACTGGTAGCCGATGGTAAAGCAACTCAGTTTGATGGGGATTTGGAAGATTACAGCGCCTGGTTGAACGAGCAGCGCTTGAAAGAGAATCAGAGAGAAAAAGCCCAGGCAGAATCAGAAGAGGCCAGCAAACCTAATAAAAATGATCGCGCCCAGAACAAAGCAGAGCGCCAGGCTCGTATCGTCGCCAGAAGACCCCTGATCAAGGAGCTTGAACAGATTGAACTCAATATCGCGAAATGGCAAACGGAAAAAAAGGCCTATGATGAGCGCCTGAATGACAGCGAGGTTTATACCGCCTCAAACAAAAGCGAATTGCAGGATTTGTTAAAAAAACAGGCCGAACTCAATAATCAGATTGAGCTAGGCGAAGAGCGCTGGCTGGAATTGCATGAGCAATTAGAAGCTTTGCCGGAAGTATAAGCATTCATTTTTAAAGGAAAAAAATGGGTAAAACCAGGATGGAAGCCTTTAGCGACGGCGTGATCGCTATCATAATCACAATTATGGTACTGGAGATGAAAGTACCGCATGGTGCGGATTTTGCCGCCGTCAAACCTTTACTAGCCGTGTTTTTAAGCTATGTGCTGAGCTTTATCTATGTAGGTATCTACTGGAATAATCACCACCACATGGTACATACCGTGAAAGAAGTCAGCGCGGGCATGCTGTGGGCGAATTTACATTTACTATTCTGGTTGTCATTGTTACCATTCGTGACCGGCTGGATGGGTGAGAATCATTTTGCGGCATTGCCTATCGCCATGTATGGTGTGGTTTTGCTGATGGTTGCGGTGGCTTATTTCATCTTGCAAAAAACCATCATTGTCAGCCAGGGTGCAAATTCTGTACTGGCGAAGGCAGTTGGGCGTGATATTAAGGGCAAGCTATCATTACTGGCTTATTCGGCAGCAATTATCATCGCTAGTTTTTATCCATGGCTTTCTGCTACTTTGTATGCCTTAGTGGCCTTGATGTGGTTAGTACCTGACAAACGTATTGAAGCGGCGCTCAATTAAAGATTTTTAATAAAAAAGTAATTAAGGAAATGTAGTGGAAATCCAATATTCAAAACGTATCAAACTTATGCATGCACTATGCCTGGCCGAAACTGCGAATGCAGCGACGCCGCCGAGCTTGGATTTAGATCAGTACGATGCATTAAGCGCGGCGGATTACCTGAGCTGTTATGTGACATTCAGGGCGATCCAGTCAGCCGAACGTTCACCAAGTGCAGAACGCAGTGAGAATTTTGATATGTTGAGCGTATACCAGGCTTATGCCTTATTGGCTTATGCATTCCTGACTATGCCGTTAGCGCAGGAAGATATACAGCCAAACCTGCCAGCAGCGCAAGTCACTATCGCCAAGACCTTGTTTGCCGGCTTGCCAGATGCTGAGTTAATTGAGATCATCGAATCGGGTTTCAATAAATTCCAGTTGATTGGTGATGCAGAAGCCGAGCATTGGGCAGAATTCAGGGAGAATATGGACAAGCTGACAGTTGCTTTTGTGATTGCCGGGACTGATGAAGAAAGCCCACACGCTAAAGAAGATGTATTGCCTATTTTTGGGCAGTTATTAAGCCAGCTATGTGAGGCGTTTGAAAACGTTTAGCTGTTTTTGAGATAGTGTTTTAGATACTAAAAAACGCCTGCCAAATTAACTTTGGCAGGCGTTTTCTTTTTAAAATTACAACAGAATTACATCATGCGCGGTTCATCGGCTGGCTGAAACGGCCTGAATGCGGTAGGTTGCTGGCCTTCTCCACTATTTTTACTCTTCTGATCATGGTCAAAGCTATGGCGCTCCCACTTGAATTCACGGGCTTTAGCGCGCTGTTCCGGCGTTAACAGCGCATAAATTTTGGCGCCGGTACGGGCACGGGATAGCGTTTTTTCTCTATCCAAAGCCGCTAAGCGATCCGCGATCTGCTGTGCTTTCGCATCATCAAACTGCTCTGCCTGCGATGTTTGACGAAGTTCAGCCATTAACTTCATACGCTCTTTATGCTGCTCGCGGAAAGCCGGAGCCTGGTTATGCATCAGTGCGAATATTTCGTCTTTTTGTTTGTCAGATAAGTCGAGTGCTTTCAAATGTGGCGGCAAACCGGATTTATGGAAGCCTTGCCCATGTCCTTGCTGACCACCTTTATTACAATGCGGGCCGTCATGAGCATCATTGTCATGGGCGATGGCGAGGGAAGCTAACGGTAATGACAAAGCCAGAATTGATGCTGCCACTACTTTTTTGAATGTAAATAAACTGTTCATCATGTATTCCTTTTCAGTTTGGTAAATGTCTTATATCAGTTGCGGTAGGATGTTTGCTAAAAACGCTTTCTTTTTTAAGACGATGCCATTGTGGAATGCGTCAACGTTAAACGCTGTTAAGTGCGTGTAAATCTAGGTAAAAATGGTTTATAAACATTGTAGCGACCATACTTGCTGGTTATTATGTGTCAAAAATAAGCTTGTTTAAATAGCTTGTTTTCAATAGAAGGTATAGCTCAATGCAAACAGTTTTATTGATTGATGACGATGTTGAACTCGTTGAAATGTTTAAGGAATATCTGGAGCTTGAAGGCTTTGAGGTGAAAGTCGCGCATGATGGTGCGGAAGGCGCCCAGAAAGCATTACAGCAGCCTTTAGATATCGTCGTGCTGGATGTGATGATGCCTAAGATAAATGGTATCGAGACTCTTAAAGCCATCCGTCAGCAGAGCAATATCCCGGTCATTATGCTTACAGCGCGTGGTGATAATACAGACCGTATTATTGGCCTAGAGCTAGGCGCCGATGACTATGTGCCAAAGCCAAGCACACCGCGGGAAATCGTCGCGCGCATCCGGGCGATTCTGCGCCGTGTAAAACCGCCGCAAGAAGACAACAGCGCTGCCAATGCACAAATCACGGTAGGCGCATTGAGCATATGGCCTAGGCAGCGCCTCGTAGAATGGGAAAATAAGCCAGTTACCCTCACAAGCACAGAATTCAACCTATTGGAAATCCTGGCTAAAAATGCCGGTCAAGTAGTGACTAAGCAGGACCTTTCGCAAATTGCTCTTGGCAGACCGCTAGCCCGCTTCGACCGCAGTATCGACGTGCATATGAGCAGCATCCGGCATAAGCTCGGCACGCTGCCAGATGGCCGCCAATGTATACAAACGGTATTCCGGCTCGGCTACCAGCTACTCAAAGATTAAGCATCGTTAATAACAACTAGAATTGAAAAAAGGCAGGTTATGGGTAGGTTATATTGGAAATTCTTTGCATTCTTTTTCCTCGCGCAATTGACTGCAGTCATGGGAGTAGGCATTTCAGTTTGGGTCGCCAATAAGAACCTCGATCGGGAAAACGCCCAACTTGAAGCCAGCCCACCTGCTAAATCCATGATAGATGCCGCTTCCGTCACTTTGAAGTTCGGCGGGGTAGATAGCCTGCGCGGCCTAATGAAGCATTGGGAGCAGCGCAAAATTCCGCAGGTATATGCCGTCAATGAAAGCAATGTGGAAGTGCAAAACCGTAAGCTGCCAATTGAAGTCGTGCAGAGTGCCCGCGATGCGATGCAGCGCATGATTGCCAATTCTCCAGCGCCCAACCCAGCTAGTTCAGGTAACTTAATCTCACGTAGTCCGGTACAGCTGGTGGAAGCCAGCGATGGTCACCAATATTTATTGTTTGTACCGGCGCTCAAATACCAGGATGCAAGTGTTCTGCCTCCGGTTGATAAACAGCCTGGAATGTTGGGGTATAGCCCAAGGCAAAAGAACAGGCATCTATTCCCATTGATGCCATTATTAGCCGGCGTGCTTGCCAGCCTGATTTTCGCGGCATTACTGGCATGGTACTTTTCGAAACCTATCAAAAAGCTACGGGAAGCTTTTGATAGCGCAGCTAATGGCAACCTGGATGTGCGTGTCAGTGACGCGATGGGCGAACGGCGTGATGAACTGGCCGACCTGGGCCAAGCGTTCGATCTCATGGCAAGCCGTTTAGGAACATTGATGCTAAGCCAGACGCGTTTGCTGCATCAGGTGTCTCATGAATTGCGTTCGCCTTTAGCGCGATTGCAAATTGCCGTAGGTCTGGCGCGCCAGCAGCCTGAAAAATCCGAAGTTTCGTTGATTCGTATTGAGCGTGAATCCGAACGTATGGACAAACTGGTCGGTGAGTTACTAGAGCTTTCGCGCCTGGAATCCGGCGTCATGAATATCGATAAAGAAGTGATTGATATCAATGAGTTATTGTTAACGATTGCCGAAGATGCGCGTTTTGAAGGCATGGCTAAGCGTATCATGATCGAATATGTTCCGACCGCTACAGTGTCGGTTTTCGGTCAACAGGAACTGTTGCACCGCGCTATTGATAACGTGGTGCGCAATGCGCTGAAATATAGCCCTGAACAGTCAATTATCCACATCAATGAAGTGATGACCGGTTCGCAAGTTGTGATTCGGGTCATGGACAGTGGCCCCGGTGTAGTCGATGCAGAGCTAGATACGATATTCCAGGCTTTCTTCAGGGGAAGCAATACGCATCATGCCGATGGTCATGGCGTCGGGCTGGCGATTGCCAAACAGATCATCGAAGCACACGGCGGTAGTATCAAAGCATATAACCGCGGCGAAGGCGGGTTAGCGGTAGAGATTCATTTGCCTGTGAAAGCTTGATAATCTAGGACAGTCTAGTTGCGGCGATTGTAAATTATAGTAAACACTTGCTGAAAGGTGCATATAATCAGAGCAGGTCGACGTAAAATGCGGTGTCGAAACCATTTACATATTTTGTATGGCTTACAGCGCTGCCTTAAAAAAATTACTATCTACAGCTACAATCGGCCTGGCATCTATAGCAAGTATTGCCTGCTCGCCGGTTAAGACATTGAACGCCTTGGTGCCAAGTGATGGCTATGAGCTGCATTCTGACATCGCTTATGGCAGCTTGCCGCGTCAGCGTTTGGATGTTTACGTGCCTAAACATCACGAGCCAAAACCACCCGTTGTTATTTTCTTTTATGGCGGCAGTTGGGATTCCGGCGATAAAGCAGATTATAAATTCGCTGCGGAAGCTTTTACCTCTAACGGCTTTGTTGTCGTAGTACCGGATTATCGGCTCTACCCGGAAGTCTTGTTTCCTGATTTTATGTCTGACCCTGCCAAGGCTGCACGCTGGGTGAAAGACCATATCCAGGCCTTAGACGGTGATTCTGGCTGTGTGTTTTTGGCCGGTCATTCAGCCGGGGCGCATATCGCGGTGATGCTAGCTTTGAACGATGAATACCTGGCTAAAGAACAGCTTAAACCAGGCGATTTTCGCGGGACTATTGGACTAGCAGGCCCTTATGACTTTTTACCGTTGACCAGTGAACGCCTAAAAATTATATTCGGCCCGGAAGACCAGCGCTGGAAATCTCAACCGATCAATTTTGTCACAGGCCATAACCAGCCTATGCTGTTATTGATAGGTTTAAAAGACGGTACGGTGGGTACACATAATACTTACAACCTGGCTGCTAAAATCAAGGAAAAAGGTGGATCGGTGCAGGTGGTGGAATTTCCCAATTACGGGCATATCGACATGGCGGCCAAACTGGCAAAACCTTTGCGCGGAGATGGCGACTTACTCAAACCGATTGTCGCTTTTATCAAACAGCATTGATAGATATTTGAGCTGAATTATTGCGCCAAAATCAATGTGTAAGATGCTCAGCGTCAGTTTCAGACTCTAACATCTTGTTTTCCAAAGTCTGGTGAATCTGTTCCCTCAGGAAGTCAGTAGACTCGCGCCCTAGCTTGGATTCACGCATGGCCATATGCCAGCTGGAAATGCAGTTGCGCAGATCTATTTCATTATCGCATTTTGCGATTTTATCCTTGATACCGCGACCCATTAAACCAAGATAGTCATCGCATGCATCCATCAAAATACTTTTGACGGCAGTCAATTTGGCAGGATTGATTGGTATTGCGGCAGGCTGGGTGTTTAAAAAGGAGCGAGCAGAAATGTTGGTAACTTGATTATTGGCGTGGCTATTTAAAGTACCGCTAGATTGGCTGTTGGCAGGGTAGATAAAGCCTTCAAGCTCAAGTTTATAGATGGTTTCTGTGAGCAATTCTTTTTTAAAGAACTTTTCCAATTCTTCCAGATTACGGATGCCGTTTACCAGTAATAAAACCTGACGTTCCCTGACATTCAATGTACGCCTGTTATTGGTAAATTCGTTATAGCCAAGCGCTGACTTTTCGTACACCATTTTTATATTCTCCCTGAGAATTTTTATGGTGTATGGTACGAAGCCTTTGTTACATTAGAATTGCAATTTTATTAAATCTTATTATCCGCATTGCTATCAATATCGGGGTCAATACCGGTCAAGTAAAACCAGCGAGACTCCACTAGTAAAAACTGACTTACCTCACGCATCTTCTTAGCTTTGCCGCTGATTTTATAGCGTGCGGTGAAGTCTACCGTCGCGGTGGATTCGAAAGTTTCAGTATGGTTAATTTGCAAGTCTATCCATTTAATAGCGCTGTCAACATTCAGGTTCAGTGCAGCAGGTCTGGTATCGGCATGCCATGTTTGCAGTAAGTAATCTTCCAGCTTCAGCACATAAGCCGTGTAGCGCGAACGCATGAGCGCTTCGGCTGTAGGAGCCGCTTCTCCGGTATGGTAAATCCCACAGCAGGCCTTGTAATGTTTGTCGCTGCCGCAAGGGCAGGAAAGATCTATCGTTTTTTTAGACAATTATTTAGCTAATTAAACCAATTCGCGTGTTTCCAGGAACTCGATATCCGGATAACGCTCTTGGGCCATCTGCAAATTAACGCGGTTTGGCGCTAGGTAAACGTATTCTTCATTGCCGTCCAAACCCACGTTAAAACCGTATTTATCGGCAATGGCACGTAAATCAGAATCTTTGCCACGTAACCAGCGAGCGGTGTAGCAGTCGTAAGGCTCAAACACCATGTCTACGCTGTATTCATGCTCCAGGCGATGGGCGACTACTTCAAACTGCAGCATACCAACTGCGCCTAATATCAAGTCATTCGATAATAGCGGGCGGAATAACTGCGCTGCGCCTTCTTCGGCCAGTTGTTTTAAACCGATTTGTAATTGTTTCATCTTCATCGGGTTCTTGATACGCGCACGGCGGAAAAACTCCGGAGCAAATGAAGGGATGCCAGTGAATTTAATTGCTTCACCTTCGCTGAAAGTATCACCGACTTTAATAGTACCGTGATTAGGTATGCCAATGATGTCGCCGGAGTACGCTTCATCCATGGTGGTACGGTCTTGCGCCATAAAAGTAATGGCATTGTTCACCGCCATCAGCTTGCCGGTTGATACTTGCTTGATCTTCATGCCGCGCTCAAAACGGCCGGAACAGACACGTAAAAAGGCGATACGGTCGCGGTGTTTTGGGTCCATATTGGCTTGTATCTTGAATACGAATCCGGAAAACTTAGGCTCATCTTCTTTAACTGGACGAGTGGCAGTAGGGCGTGCAAGCGGGGCAGGAGAAAGCTCAACGACCGCATCCAATAAAGATTGCACGCCAAAGTTATTGATAGCTGAACCAAAAAATACCGGCGTTTGCTTGCCGCTTAGGTAACGTTCAGCATCAAAAGTATGCGAAGCACCACGTACCAGCTCAATATCCAGGCGCAGGTCTTCAGCAACATTGCCTAATAGCTCATCAAGGCGCGGGTTATCGAGGCCTTTAATGGTTTCAGATGTACCTTTGTCTGCACGCGGATCAAAGAACGAAACGGTGTCAGTGTATAAATTATAAACGCCGCGAAAGCCTTTACCCATGCCGATAGGCCAGGTCATTGGTGCGCATTCCATACCTAACGTTGTTTCGATCTCATCCAGCAATTCAATCGGCGGGCGGCTTTCACGGTCCAGCTTGTTGATGAAGGTGATGATAGGTGTGTCGCGCATGCGGCAGACATTCAACAGCTTGATGGTTTGCGCTTCAACACCATTAACGGAGTCGATCACCATGACTGCAGAGTCCACTGCTGTGAGTGTTCTATAAGTATCTTCCGAGAAGTCATCATGACCTGGGGTATCAAGCAGGTTGATCATATGCTCGCGATACGGGAACTGCATCACGGATGAAGTCACCGAGATACCGCGTTGCTTTTCCAGCTCCATCCAGTCAGATGTAGCATGGCGTGAGGCTTTACGGCCGCGCACTTCACCCGCGACCTGAATCGCGCCACCGAACCATAAGAGCTTTTCGGTGAGGGTGGTTTTACCCGCATCCGGGTGGGAAATAATGGCAAAGGTACGACGGCGTTTGATTTCAGCCTGTAAAGGGCTAGTGGGCTGGGACATAAAAGCTAGGTAATTTAGGTAAAACGCTATTTTACCCGAATATTCAGTAACTCCGTGAAGGCTGTATATGCGATTGGCTTTACAAACTAAGCAAGTGGCTTATAGCTCCATTTGATAATAGCCAGTAAAGCCACAAATGACAGTATGCCAATAATGGCACTAACCCAGATAGCCAATGGATTCGCCGCCACGCGCTCAGGATAAATCGCCATCGTTGCACCCAAGCCGATAATATTGGCTCCTGCGACTAATATTGCGGCTGCATAGATGTGAAAACGCCTGGCTTCGTTAGCTGCTTTGGCCCATTTAGGGTCAGTATTGTAACTCGGTAATATATGATGACCGTCGTTCAATCTTTCCAACTCTGACAGGAAATGCCTTAAATTGCTGATTGCGCGCTCAGCTTTATAATTCAAGAACACCAGACAGGTCGATGAGATAGGAAAGCCCAGAACCAGCCATTCCACAGGTAATTGCGTGTGCGCATCGCTGGATTTCAGGGCCACGAAAGTGGCAAGCAAACCTACTGTTAACGTGACATATAACGCCAGTGCCTGTTGACGTTGGGCAATACGCGTATTGATTTCCTGCGAGGCAGCAATAAAGCGGTAATTCGCATCGACCATAGGTTGTGTAGCCATTATTGAAGTGTATCCCTTACTTCTTACCACGCATCAAAAAGAAGGCTGCCAAAAATAACGCGATTAATACCAGCAAGCCTTCCATATTTACCTATTTCACCACTTCTTTGAGTTGATCCAGAATCGCCGGATTATCCAAGGTGGAAATATCGGATGTGATTTCCTCACCTTTTGCCAATGAGCGTAAAAGCCTGCGCATGATTTTGCCTGAGCGCGTTTTCGGCAGGTTATCACCGAAGCGAATCTCGTCTGGCTTGGCAATTGGGCCAATTTCCTTGCCTACCCAGTCACGCAAGTTAGCCACAATACTTTTGGCTTCCTCACCATTAGGACGTGCGCCTTTCAGTACGACGTAAGCCACCACGGATTCGCCTTTGATGTCATGCGGTTTGCCCACTACGGCGGCTTCTGCAACGAGTGGGTTGGAGACTAAAGCAGACTCGATTTCCATCGTGCCCAGGCGGTGACCCGATACGTTCAGAACGTCATCGATACGGCCCATGATCGTGAAATTGCCGGTTTTAGCGTCACGTACTGCACCATCGCCGGCAAGATAGATTTTGCCGCCCAGATCTGCCGGGTAGTAGCTGGTTTTGAAACGCTCAGGATCGTTATAGATGGTACGTACCATGGAAGGCCACGGCTTTTTAATCACTAACAAACCACCGGTACCCCACGGCAGGTCTTTACCGGTTTCATCTACCACATCAATGGCAATACCTGGGAAGGGCAACGTACAGGAACCAGGCACCAAAGGCGTTACGCCCGGTAATGGCGTAATCACATGGCCTCCGGTCTCGGTCTGCCAGAAAGTATCGGCAATCGGGCAGCGGCTATCGCCAACTTTTTCGTAATACCACATCCAGGCTTCAGGGTTGATGGGCTCACCTACAGAACCCAGCAAACGCAGACTGGAAAGATCGTAATTTTTCGGATCTGTGCTTGGTGTAGTTTCTGCAGCTTTAATCAGCGAACGAATCGCCGTTGGCGCTGTGTAGAAAACTGTGACTTTATGCTTTTCTATCATCTGCCAGAAACGCCCGGCATCCGGATAAGTTGGAATACCTTCGAACACGACCTGCGTCACGCCCATAGCGAGCGGTCCGTAAGCGACATAACTATGCCCTGTGATCCAGCCTACATCGGCAGTACACCAGAATATATCACTATCTTTTGCATCAAATGTCCAGCGCATGGTGTTCATGGCATGCAGTAAATAACCTGCGGAGCTATGCTGCACGCCTTTGGGACGTCCGGTGCTGCCTGAAGTGTAGAGCAGAAATAATGGATGCTCTGCGCCTACCATCACTGGCTCACAACTATCTGCTACGCCAGCGATCAAGTCATTCCACCAGATATCATTAGCATTCCACGTAACATCCTGACCGGTTTTCTTGAGGACGATCACTTTCTCTACGGAGCCGCATCCACCCATGCTGATGCCTTCATCCACGGCTGATTTAAGCGGTAGTTTCTTGCCGCCGCGGAATTGGCCATCAGAGGTGATTACAGCGCGGGCACCCGCATCCTGGATGCGTTCTTGCAAGCTTTTAGCTGAGAAACCGCCGAAAACAACGGAGTGAATCAAGCCTAGCCTAGCGCAGGCCTGCATAGCAACAATGGCTTCTATGCCCATAGGCAGATAGATGACCACGCGGTCACCGACGTTCAGGTTAAGTTTTTTCAGGCCATTAGCGAATTGGCAGACCTTTGTATAAAGTTCTTTATAGGTAACGTTAATTACGTTGCCATCGTCTGCTTCAAAAATAATGGCGAGTTTGTTAGGTTGGGTTTTTAAGTGTTTGTCCAGGCAGTTGGCGGAGACATTAAGCTCGCCATCTTCAAACCATTTGTAAAAAGGCGCATCACTTTCATTAAGTGTTTTAGTGAAGGGTTTGCTCCAGACTAAAAGCTCACGCGCCAGTTTGGCCCAGAAACCTTCGTAATCGGCTTCTGCTTCGGCGCATAAAGCTTTATAGGCTTGCATGCCAGAGACATTGGCAGATTTTACAAAGTCCGGATGAGGCTCAAAAACACGTGTTTCGGTTAAAACTGATTCAATCGACATGCATACTCCCCTAATGATGCTTAACGCACTTATAATCTAATTGACTTTGTTTGAGTCAATTCATTACCTACTAAATTTTAATACTAGCAACAGCCATATTACCCTAAATTCTGTCCAAAAAATTGATGCTTACACTCGATATGATTTTATCAGAAAACCGCGCCAAGTCTAGCGATGAGGCATATCTTGCCCATGCGGTTTCATGCAGTCCATTTATTGCCAGATTGTTCACCAAAGATGCAGATTTGATGAATGATTTGCTAGCAAAACTGCATCAAGAGTATAAGTTAGCAGACATGCAGGATTTCCTGGAGCAACAAAAAAAAGAGCAAAAAATCGTTGATGAAGCAAGTTTAAAACGTGCTTTGCGCTTATTACGGCAGCAAGTATTGGTACGTATCATCGTACGTGATTTGAATGGTTTGGCAGATCTGCAGGAAGTCATGCGTACCATTTCTAATCTTGCAGAGATCACGGTCCAGACGGCCATCCAATATCTATCGGGCTGGTTGCAACCGCAATACGGAATACCCAATAATGCAGCCGGCCAAGAGCAATCACTCATCGTTATCGGCATGGGTAAGCTTGGCGGCATAGAGCTAAATGTTTCGTCCGATATTGATCTTATTTTTGCATTTGAAGAAGAAGGCGAGACTTCAATTGCGACGACTGGAACGCAGGTCATCAGTAACCAGGATTTCTTCACGCGCTTAGCTAAAAAACTCATTTCGGCAATCGACGAGATCACTGAAGACGGATTTGTATTCCGTGTGGATATGCGACTAAGGCCATTTGGCAGTGAAGGCGCACTGGTAAGCAGCTTGGATGCGCTTGAAGATTACTACCAGAATAATGGCCGTGAATGGGAGCGTTATGCCTGGATCAAGGGCAGGGCGATCGCTGGAAACAGCCAAAAAGTGGCGCCTTTGCTCAGGCCATTCGTATTCCGTAAATACCTGGATTTTGGCGCGTTTGCGAGCATGCGCGACTTAAAGATACAGATTCAGCGCGACGTGAATAGTAAAGGCATGCACGACAATATCAAGCTTGGCCGCGGCGGTATTCGCGAGATTGAATTCATCGCCCAAGTGTTTCAATTGATCCGCGGTGGTCGAGACGTCAGCTTGCAGGTGAAGCCTACTTTGGAAGTTTTGGCCTTATTGAAAAGCAAAGGATTATTGCCGGAAAAAACCGTCAGTGAATTGACCGATGCCTATACCTTCTTGCGCAATCTGGAACACCGCCTGATGTATGTGGAAGATGCGCAAACGCAAGAGCTGCCAAAGTCTGAAGAAGCCAAAGCGCGTATCGCCAAAGCCATGAATTTTCCTGACTGGCCTACTTTTTTAACACAGCTCAATATCCATAGACAGCGCGTACAGCTGCATTTTGATGCGACTTTTAGCGACACTTCTTCCGGCCATTATGATGCACTTGAAACAGAAACCTCAATCTGGAATGGCCGTTTGACTGAAGCGGAGGCGATTCAGGATTTAAAGGAATTAGGCTTTGCTGAGCCAGATGAGACTTTACGGCGGTTGAATGCGCTGCATCAAAGCAGCCGCTACATTAAATTGCCCGAATTAAGCCGTCAGCGCTTCGATGCGTTGATGCCTTTTGTGATTTCGCTATCGGGCAAAATGGCTAACCCCGATGTAGCATTAATGCGCATGATGGACCTGCTGGAAAGTATCTGTCGTCGTGCCAGCTATTTAGCCCTTCTGGCAGAGCATCCGGAAGCCATGCAACTGGTGGTTAAATTATGCAGCAGCAGTCCATGGCTGGCGAACTACCTTACACAGCATCCTATTCTGCTTGATGAATTGCTGGACACGCGGACTTTATATGCAGCGCCGGATTTTAAGGCCATGCGCATAGACTTGTTGAAACAACTGGCCGATGCAGAAGGTGATATCGAGCGGCAGATGGACATCATGCGGCATTTCAAGCATTCCACCATTTTCAAATTTGCCGCACAGGACATCAATGGTGAATTAGTGTTGGAAACGCTTTCAGACTATTTGAGCGAGCTTGCGTACCTGATTTTGGACGTCAGCCTGCAGACCTTATGGCCGACTATCCGTGATAAACATCGTGATACACCGAAATTTGCGGTAGTTGGATATGGCAAACTAGGCAGTAAGGAACTGGGCTATGCATCAGATCTGGATATCATTTTTCTTTATGATGACGATGCACCTGGAGCTGGAGAGATCTACGCTCGTTTCGCCCAGCGGATCAATAACTGGTTCAATAGCCTAACCTCTGCCGGCTTGCTATACGAAACCGATCTGCAATTACGTCCGGACGGTAATAGCGGCCTGTTAGTAAGTACCGTAGATGCATTCAGGGATTACCAGCTTCATAAAGCATGGGTGTGGGAGCATCAAGCCATCACGCGCGCCAGGTTTGTTGCTGGCGATGCAGAGATCGGCGAAGCGTTTGAACAAATTCGTGTAGAGGTGATGGCGCAGCAGCGTGATGCTGCAAAGCTTAAAACCGAAGTCGCGAACATGCGCGAGAAAATGCATGCTGCGCAATCTATACTGGCTAATGAGTTCGATCTCAAGCATAGCAATGGCGGCATTATCGATGTGGAATTTTTGGTGCAGTATCTAGTATTGGCGCATGCCAGCGAATATGCTGCACTGACTGGCAATATCGGCAATATCGCGCTATTAAAACTGCTCGCAACTTTAAACATTATTGACCAGGATTTAGCCAAAAATACGGTGTTAGCTTATCGTGAATATCGTCATATGCAGCATACGCTCAAGCTGCAAGGCATCACTAATAATCGGGTTAATAATAGTTTAGTGAGCAAGTTGGTAGGCCCTGTCATCACTTTATGGAAAACGGTGTTCCAGATAAAGTAATATTCGTAATTTTTGTAACCAGTAAATTCCAGTGATATGTTTTATACCATCTTGTTCGGATTAAGCGGTGCAGCATTAGGCCTGCTCTTAATTTACTTTTCCATCCCGTTATTCATCGCTATTCCCGCATTAGCGGTATTAGTGCTCATCTCAATCGAGCTGATTGATGTTCGTAACAAAAAAATTACCGATCCATACGACACTTTCATCATCGCTATGACACTGCTAGTTACAGCCTTGATATTCCTGCAGGTTATGAATTTCGAGTTTTTACGAGATTTCCGCGATTATCTATTTGCCAGATAGTTTGTACCGAACTAGCAGAATCAAAAGCCCGATACGAAAATTGATGGATAGCATTACGGCTAATGCTGTAATAAAGCTAATACTGGTACTGAAGAGGGTCTTGCTACCTACGGCTTGTAAGAATAAGCCTACATACGATTCTTACAAAAAAATATATTCTTAAAATTAATAAGATTTAAACATATTTTTAAAATTAATATTTCATGGTTACGATTTCACTTATAGGGATGAATAATGAGTTTAAAAGTGCTTGAAAAAGCTAAAACAGGTATTTTAGGATTTGACGATATTACTTCAGGCGGTTTGCCAAAAGGAAGGCCAACACTGGTTTGTGGAGGTGCAGGGAGCGGTAAGACCCTATTCGCCATGACGTTTCTAGTCAATGGCGCCAATCAATTTAATGAACCCGGTGTTTTTATATCCTTCGAAGAGCCGGCTAATGATCTGGCCACAAACGTTTCATCATTAGGTTATGAAGTTGATAACCTCATCAAAAAGAAAAGCCTGCAAATCGACTATATCCGGGTAGAACGCGCAGAGATTTTGGAAACTGGCGATTATGACCTCGAGGGACTTTTTGTCCGCTTAGATTATGCGATTCAATCTATCGGTGCAAAGCGGGTTGTTTTAGACACGCTAGAAGCCTTATTTTCCGGGTTTAGTGACCCTGCGATTTTGCGTGCAGAGTTTCGCCGCTTATTCGAATGGCTGAAAGAAAAAGGTGTAACGGTTGTAATTACCGGGGAACAAGGTACCGGGCAATTTACCCGTTACGGCATTGAAGAATACGTGTCGGACTGCGTCATCCTTCTAGACAACCGGGTAATTGACCAGGTAGCCACGCGTCGCATGCGTATCGTGAAATATCGGGGTTCATCGCATGGGACCAATGAGTATCCTTTCCTGATTGATGAATCAGGTATTAGCGTATTACCAATCACCTCGGTAAGACTGGATCATGAAACTTCCAATGAAATCGTGTCTTCCGGAATTCCTCAATTGGATCAGATGTTCCATAAAGGCGGCTTCTTCAAGGCCTCAAGTATCTTAATATCAGGTCTGGCCGGCACCGGTAAAACCACATTTGCTTCTATGTTTGCGAATGCTGCTTGCCTTAGAAAAGAAAAGTGCCTGTATTTCGCGTTTGAAGAGTCTCCCGATCAAGTGATACGTAATATGCTCTCTATTGGTGTTGATCTTAAAAAGCACATGAAATCCGGCCATTTATTGTTCCAATCGGCTAGGCCAAGCTTATATGGACTGGAAATGCACTTGGCCAAAATGCATCGCGATATCGTGAACTACGAGCCAACTTCCGTGGTAGTAGATCCTATTTCGGCTTTCCGCGGGCCTTCCAGCGAAGTGCATTCAATTCTGTTACGTCTGATAGACATACTAAAGTCGCGGGGTATCACGGCTTTATTCACCAACCTTACCAGCGCTGTAGAAACCATGAGCGAGGCCGACCGTAGCATCTCGTCTTTGATGGATACCTGGTTATCACTTTCCCATAACGATGCGAATGGTGAAAGGAATAGGCTATTAGACGTATTAAAAGCGCGTGGCATGGGCCATTCTAACCAGCTTCGCGAGTATGAAATCAGTTCTGAAGGCATTAATATCATTCCGGCCTATATCGGCACCGCAGGTGTTTTAACGGGTTCTGCACGCATCATACAAGAAGCGCATGAACGGGATGAAAATCAAGCGGCTCAACTTGCCATTTTGCGCAGAGAGCGCGAATTCAATCGCAAACAAAAATCAATTGAACGTCAAATTGAGGAGTTAAGAGCGGATTTGGAAGCGGACAAAATGGAAATAGAAACCTTGATTTCCGAACGCTCTGAATATAATAAGGTCCTTCAAGAGGACCGCAATATCATGCAAAAGCGCAGGGGGTAATGGAACTAATATGATTGAAACTATAACCAAACAAAGAGCAGAAGGAAATAAAAATCAGGTGACTGTTATGTATTCCTTACGTTTATACGTTGCTGGACAAACGCCAAAATCATTAACGGCTATTAAAAACCTTAATGCGATTTGCGAAACGCATCTTGCAGGTCGCTATACGGTAGAAGTGATTGATCTTCGTCTAAACCCCCAATTAGCAGTAGGAGACCAGATACTTGCATTACCAACACTTGTCAGGCATTTGCCTGAACCGCTGACTAAGATCATTGGCGATCTTTCCAACACAGAGAAGGTATTGGTTGGCTTAGATATTCGTCCTAACGATTCGTTATGACCAATCATGATGCTGATAACAATCAAGCCGATCAATCGGGAAATGAGCAGCGTTATGCTTTGCGCCTGTATGTAACGGGATCAACACCAAAATCTGTTACTGCAATACTTAATATCAAGCGAATTTGCGAAAAGCATTTGCTAAAACATGTGGACTTAGAGATTGTCGATATCTATCAGAATCCTGAATTAGCAAAAGAAGCGCAGATTATCGCTGCACCCACTTTGATTAAAATGTCTCCAGAACCCTTGCGTAGAGCCATAGGCGACCTGTCAGACGAGGAAAAGGTGTTGTACGCTTTGGATATTAAACCTTAGTCAATTACGACTATTCAAACTATAAGTTAGAGAATAATGATTCAGCATGTCTGAAGAGAAAATAACCCAACAACAGCAATTAATAGATGAGTTGCAATCACAATTACGTGAGGCGCTCGATACTCTGGATGCCATCCGCAACGGGGAAGTAGACGCTTTGGTAGTAGACGTTATCGGCGAACCCCAGATTTTCACATTGGAAAATGCGGACCGCCCTTACCGGTTCCTCATTGAGCAAATGAAGGAAGGCGCGATGACCTTGTCTGATGACGGCGTCATTTTGTATGGCAACGCCAGACTCGCGAATCTCTTTGGTTCAAGCCTTGGAAAAATCATAGGCACCAACCTCAAATCCTATTTTAAAGACGCAGATATTCCCAGATTAGAAAACCTGTTGTCTATCGATGGCCCCTCATCCAGAGGGGAGTTCGAAATCGTCAGACAGGACGGTACCTCAATTCCAATTTATTTTTCAGCCAATGAAGTAGTGACTGATGCCTCTGAAATAAGGTTGCTAGGCGCTATCTTGACTGATCTAAGTGAGCAGCGCCGCTATGAAGAACGGCTCAGGCAGACGCAGAAAATGGAAGCAGTGGGTCAGCTAACAGGCGGATTAGCCCATGATTTTAATAACCTATTGCAAGCGATTTGCGGAAATCTGAACCTAATTAAACTTAAATCAGATGACCCTGAACGTATCAGTAAATGGGCTGAGAACGGCTTGCAAGCTGCCGAACGCGGGGCAAAACTTACTTCGCAATTATTGGCTTTTTCTCGCTTGCAGCAGATAGAAATAAAACCGGTCAGCACCGTTGAGCTTATGTCCGGTGTGAAAGACTTATTGAAACATAGCTTGGGCCCGTCTGTAGATATCCGATACGATTTAACTGCAAACGAACGCCCGGTGTATGGTGACCAAACCCAGCTGGAATTGGCCATATTGAATTTAGCCATTAACGCTAGAGATGCCATGCCGCAAGGTGGTAAATTAACGCTTACTACAGCCAACCGTTTTATTGATAACGACACCGATCTGCCGGCTGGGCATTATTTTGAGTTGAGTGTGACCGACAATGGCATCGGCATGTCGGAAGAAGTGCTTAACCGCGCTTTTGAGCCTTTCTTTACAACAAAAGGCGTCGGTCAGGGCACAGGGCTTGGCTTAGCACAGGTTTATGGTATCGCGCAGCAAGCGGGCGGCTTTGCCCGAATCAGAAGCAGCTTAGGTGCAGGCACTACAGTCACCTTATTCCTGCGCCAGGCTGACACCATTGGGGCAAGAGCTTCAGAGTTACAAGAGATGCCCTTAGACTCCACGTCCAAGCGCCAAATAAAGATTTTTGTCATAGACGATGATGACGATGTACGTAATTCGCTTGTAGAGGTTTTAATGATACTGGGTTATTCGGTTTCAGATGCCGCAGATGGTATGACCGGTATTGAGATGATGCTGGAAGATACCCCGGATGTATTATTGATCGACTATGCGATGCCTGTACACAATGGTGCCGAAATAGTAAAAATGGCCCGTGAAAAAGGCCTGCTTATGCCGGTAATATTTGCCAGCGGTTATTCTGATAAATCCGCATTGAATGAAGCGGTCGGTGTCCAAGCCAACTTGCTACTGAAACCTTTTACCATCGCTGCATTAAATGCAGAATTGGAGAAAGTCCTCAATGAATTTGAGTTATATAATTTTTAGTCCCAGAATTTATCCAGCTGGTTTCAAATTAAGCCAGTTTTAAATTTTCCATCTTAATGCCGGGGTATGTATAGCGCTATCCCAATGCTGTGTAATTTCTTCATCCAGCAAACAAAGTGTAATTGAAGCGCCAGTCATATCCAACGCTGTCGTGTAGTTGCCCACCAAGGAGCGTGCGATCTTGATACCATGCTCGGTAAACAATTGTGCAGCCGTGTTATAAATCAGGTAAAGCTCCATCAGCGGCGTGCCGGCAAAACCATTCACTAACAGCAAAGCTTCGCTATTTTCAGTTGCTAACCCTCTGGTATTAAAGTCTTCCATAATCGCTGCAACCAAGTCTTTTACAATCGCATCGGCTTCGCGCATGGCTTCACGTCTGCGGCCTGGTTCGCCATGTATACCTACGCCCATTTCCAGTTCGGTATGGTCAATATCAAACGTAGGGCGGCCGGCAGCTGGTACGGTGCAGCTAGTGAGCGCCACGCCCATGCTGGCGCAGCGTCCATTGACCTTGTCACCTAGTGCTTTGCAGGCTTGCAGGTTGGCACCCGTTTCGGCCAGGCTGCCTACACATTTCTCTACGATGACCGTTCCGGCAACACCGCGGCGGCCGGTTGTATAAGTTGAATTCATGACTGCAACATCATCGCTCGTGAGTACCGTAGCAGATTCGAATGGCAGCATTTCTGCAGCCATTTCAAAGTTCATCACGTCACCTGAATAATTTTTGACGATAAATAAGATACCTTTGCCGGCATGCACATTTTCAGCCGCTGCCAGCATCTGGTCTGGTGTGGGTGAGGTAAATACGTGGCCTGGGCAGGCAGCATCCAGCATGCCATAACCTATATAACCGGCATGCAAAGGCTCATGGCCGGAGCCGCCGCCGGAAATGATGGCGACTTTATCTGTGGCTTTGTGCTTCCGGGTTATAAAGTTCGGATCCAGGTGCAAACTTACTAAGTCAGCATGAGCTGAAGCAAAACCGCTTAAGCTTTCGATTAAAATATTGTCAACATTGTTTATAAATTTCTTCATTTTTTTATCCTTGCTCGTTATCACGGTGTTGCGAAAATCCTCGTTTACATTTGTAAACGTCGGCTTTTCGCGCCTTGTGCTAACTTCGCTTAAAAGTTTAAAGATTATTATTTTTAAGTACTAAATGACAAACGGTTTCGATCATCAGTTGGCAGCTCTTGGCCCCAGGGTCGATATGCCCGATGGCACGTTCACCTAACCCGGCTGCACGGCCTTTAGTGGCGATTAAATCTTTGGTCGCCAGCATGCCTTGCTCTGCGGTGTTAATCAGCGTTGCACAGATCAGCTTCACATCGCAATTCTGAGCGGCTAATAAAGTGAATTGCTGTGAGACCGGGATCAGCACGTCCAGCATCGTTTTTTCACCGATATCCGCTTTACCCCGCTGGCGTATCGCTTCCACGCCTGCAGCAAAAGAAGCAGCGATCTTCATATGAGAATCATCGCCAATATCTTTCAGTATCTTCGCCATTTGCATAAAAAAACTGGCAAGTAATGGCCCGGAGGCACCGCCTATTGTGCTTAACTGCTTCATACCTATTTTCTGCAAAGCAGCATCAGGCGTAAGCGATTCTAGTTCTTTCTGCATTTCCACGATCACAGTCGCGCCGCGTTTCATGTTGATGTAATGGTCGCCATCGCCAATCTCGCGATCCAGAGATTCCAGCGTACTTTCATTCGCAAAAATGGTCTGCTGAATCGCTTTTGCAGCTTCCAGGATAAATTCAGTAGTGATGTAGCTCATTTTGGTACCAGTCTGTTTTTCTGATCGGTGTTGCTTGATAGGGTTAAATCTAGTGATTAACACTATATTGCCATTTGATTAAAGTTGTTAAACTCTACACATGTCGTTTACCTATTTCAACTTTAAACAATTCTAAAAATGAGTTTACGCTTTCGCCTTAACCTATTGATTACGGTACTGATGCTGATGTTCATGATATCGGTAGGTTATGTCATTCTCAAAGGCACTAAGGAATCGATTCAAGAGGGCGTAGAAGCATCTACACGCGTCACTACGCAATTGCTGGATACAGTCATTATCAGCTCGGTACAGAATCCGGAATGGGGCTATACCCATGAGGTTTTACGGCGCTTTCTTGAGTCGCTTGGCCATGTACGCGGCAATGAAATCAGGCTTTATAGTATTAGCGGCGCTAAAATCTACCAATCACCACCGTCTAAATATATGGCTCAAGAAGCCCCGCCGCAATGGTTCGCTAACATGCTGGCGCCGCATGAAAAGTCAGTCACGCGCTTTGTCCATTTTGGCAAACTGGAAATCATCCCTAACCCAACTGGTGCGATTCGTGAAGCCTGGGCCCGCATTACCAAGCTATTCTGGCTCGGCTTGATCTTTTATATCGTATTGAACGGCATGATCTATTGGGTATTGGGTCGCTCGCTGGAACCTATCGGTGCGGTACTTAAAGCGATTAACCGCGTGGAAAAAGGCGATCTGGCGACCAGGTTACCGGAGTTTTCATTACCGGAATTCTCGCGTATCGCGCATAACTTCAATGCGATGGGTGAATCGCTGCAAACCAGCACAGCCGAAAATCAGCGCTTGGCCTTGATAGCGCAGCAAACCGCCGACGCTATTATCATCCATGACTTGAATGGCAATATTTCATTCTGGAACTTGGCTGCGGAGCGCATGTTCGGCTATACACCGGAAGAGATTATCGGCAAATCGGCCAGTCTATTGAGTCCAAAAGGTTTGCCTGATGATTTTGCTCAAACTATAGAAGTAATTACTACTGGGCAAAGTATCGATAATCTGATTACCCAACGTATCAATAAAAACGGCAATATTATCGATGTTTCTATTTCGGCTGCGCCGTTAATCGAACCACATAGCAATAAAGTAATTGGCGATATCTGCAGCATGCGCGATATTACCGAGCGCAAAAAAGCCGAAGAAGCCTTGCGTAAACTGGAAGAGAATCGCCAGTTAACCCAAGTAATACAGAAACATATTGAAGACGAGCGCCGCAGCCTCGCACGTGAACTCCATGATGAGCTTGGGCAATATGTGACGGCCATCAAGACCTTTGCCGTAGCGATTGCCAATAAAACCAAAACCAGCGATAAAAACGCCGGTATGCCGGAAGTTGAATCACATGCCAGGGTGATCGTTTCAGCGGCTAACCAGATTTATGACGGCATGCACAATATCATCCGCCAACTGCGCCCAGGTTCGCTGGATAACCTTGGCTTGGCTGAAACGCTCAAGGATGTGATTAGCAATTACCAGGCGCAGAACCCTAATACCAAAATCAACCTGCAACTAAAAGGTGATTTAACCGGCTTGGGTGAAACTGTTAGCATCAATTTGTATCGAATCGTGCAGGAATCGCTGAATAATGCATTTAAATACGCTGAGGCAAGCACTATAGACATCAAGCTAACAAAATCTAAAACCGGTGAAGTGCAGTTGGAGGTGAAAGATAACGGCATCGGCATGGATATAGCAGAAGTTGACCAGACTAAGCATTTTGGATTGCTGGGCATGCGTGAACGTGCGCAGGCTTTGCACGGCACCTTCAAGCTAGAAGCAGCACATAATCAAGGTACGACCATTCGCATCAAGATACCGAATCAGGAAAATATAAAAAATGTATAAGTGCTTTAATCATGGGAGAAATGCAACATGAGTCAAATTAACGTCATGCTGGTAGATGACCACGCCGTGGTGCGCATGGGATTCAAGATGTTGCTGGAATCAGATGCTGATATCAAGGTTGTGGCCGAGGCTGAGAGCGGAGAGCAGGCCATTACCCGTTACATGGAACACAAGCCTCACGTCGTAGTCATGGATATCACTATGCCCGGTATCGGTGGCCTGGAAGCGATTGAGCGGATACTGGCAAAAGACAGCAATGCGAGGATTTTGGTGCTCTCTGCCCATGAAGATTCGGTACATCCCAAACGCGTGTTGAATGCCGGCGCGATGGGTTACCTGACCAAACGTTCTGCGGCAGAAGAGCTTATCAAAGCGATACGTACTGTGGCAACCGGTAAAAAATACCTGGAAGCCAGCGTTGCTCAGCAAATGGCGATCCAGCAGTTATCCGGTGATCAGAACCCGGTAGATGTATTATCAGCCCGCGAATTCGAAGTTTTTATGGCACTCGCCAAAGGCAAAACGACCAATGAGATTGCTGAGACGCTATTTTTGAGCCCGCGCACAGTGGGTACGCATCTTTACAATATCAAGCAGAAATTGAATGCAAACAACTCCGCTGAAATCGCACTGATAGCCATGCGCAGCGGGCTTATTGACCCTTGATAATTTGCCATTAAATCAACTTCTTGTTTTTTAACAGTTGATTTTGTGGGATTAGTTGGCGGTGTAACGGGCGACGTTTAAATCGCCCACGCTGGATAACTCTACCAGCGCTTTAGTACCGCTATGCATCTTGCCGATTTCCGGTGGCACTAGAAACGTAATTTCTTGTGATTGCTTACCAGCTTTGCCATTGGCAGGCATAGCCCCTACAGCCACCTGCCATTGTTCCCATTCTGTTTTGGGGGGAAGTTCGGTAGCGCCTTGTAACCTGAACTTTTCCATTATCCGAATCTTTTCATCGCCAGCCAGTAAGTTCCAGACTTCCACTTGAACTAAGCGGGTTTCTACTAGTTGTGTTTCCTCGGTTTGCAGCGGTTGATCTTCTTCTGAAGTTGCCTGAGGCGGCAAGGGTTCAACGGTTGGAGTAATGGTCTCAAACGCTGAATTGATGAGTGCTAGCTGAAAAGGGTCAGGTGGCGTATCTTTCAGTGGCATTTTCTGCGCGTTCAGCTTATCGTTTTTTTCTTTGGCTTCCAATGCATTACCGGTGACTTTGTCAGCTCCGTGCATCAATATGGACCGTGCGAGCTGCTGTGCAATGGTGCCGCCAAAGCAGCCACAAAGCGCCAGGGAAGCACATCCCATTGCCAACCATTTGCTCGCTTGATTTAAAGACATACGTTTTTATTTTAAAAACTTTATAAACGCCGGAGGGTTAGATTACTGCGGGATAAATAAAAAGTCTAGAGATATTTAAGCTTAAGTGTTTGTATTGATAGTGATATCTTTCCATGGCTAAGTTAATACTTTTACAATTGTTAATTTTCCCAATAAAAGTAGTCTTCAATTACAATTAAATTTATCCAGTAAATTATCCAAGGATTTGTTGATTATTAAATTTTCATGAGTAGCGTATGGGAGAGGAATGATTATGTCTGACATGCTAATTTTAGGCACCCGTAAGGGCACCGTAATTTTTGACCGTAAAGGTTCGAACTGGCAACCTCGTCCCATAGCTCACCCAGGCGTACCCGTGTGTTATGCAACACGTGATGCCCGCGATGGTACTTTATGGGCGTCTTTGGATCACGGGCATTGGGGACCTAAGTTATCTCGTTCTAAGGACGACGGTAGAACCTGGGAAGACATTACTAGCCTGAAATATCCTAAAGGCGCACGCTACATCGTCAAATATTTACCTACGCCGGATTTCAATCCGGAAGCGCCATCTGCCCAACCGGAATACGCCGATGCTACCGTGTTAAAAATCTGGAATATCGCATTTGGGAATGCGGATCAGCCAGGCCGGGTATATGCCGGTACTATTCCGGGTGGATTGTTTGTTAGCGATGATGGAGGCGACACTTGGCAGCTAAACCGGCCACTATGGAATCACCATAGCCGCGGTGGTGATTTGTTCGCAGGTGATGCAACGTCTGAAAACCAATGGAACGGCACGCCTGCAAGTATCGACTATGGTGTGTTTGAACCTGGTATCCATTCCATCGTTGTTAATCCAAGCAATCCGCTTCATATGTATGTGGCAGTATCTACCGCTGGAGTCATTGAAACGAAAGATGGCGGCCAAACCTGGGAGGGGCGTAATCGCGGCATGACAAATGATTATATGCCGAACCCTGAGTCCGATTGGGGGCATGACCCGCACTTCGTTACCAGTTCTAAAGAACAGCCTAATCACCTTTGGCAGCAAAACCACTGCGGGGTTTTTTACAGCAGTGATGCTGCTAAAAGCTGGAAAAAAGTCAGCATGCCTGAGCTTGGCGTAAATTTTGGTTTCCCTATAGCGGCAGACGCGAAAGATGGACGCACCGCATGGGTGGTGCCGGCAAATGCCGATTCAGAACGTATGGCGATTGATGGAAAATTGTTCGTTGCAAGGACTACCGATGGCGGCCAGACCTGGCAAACGTTTAGAAAAGGTCTGCCGCAGAAAAATGCTTACGACATCGTTTACAGGCATGGATTTGATGTATCAGGCGATTATTTATGTTTTGGCACCACCACTGGCAATGTTTACCTATCGGAAGACCGTGGTGAAACATGGCAATCATTAGGTAGCAATTTCCCGCCGGTTTATTCGGTACGGTTTGGCTGATTATCATGCCTAGAGTAGAAATGACGCAGCATCTTTACCGGTTCTTCCCACAGCTAAAGGACCAGGAAATTGTTGTACGTGCAGGTTCAGTTGCCGAGATTCTGTCAGCTATTAATGAGCTTGCGCCAGGTTTTACCGATTACGTACTTAATGAACATGGTGCTTTGCGCCGGCATGTGAATATCTGTATCAATGACAGCATCGTCATCGATAAAATAAGACTCACTGATCGCGTGCCAGATGACGCAACTTTATATATTTTCCAGTCGCTAAGTGGTGGCTGAAGTCGCTACATTTACTGGTTCAGCTTGCGTAGTGCGTATGCTGATAATGCCGCTTAAGATAATCAGGGCAATGGCTGACCAAGCACTCAAACTCAAATGTTCTGACCACCGGAGCACGCCGAACAAGCTAGCGATAACTACAGTGACATAAGCAAGTGCTGCTACCACCAGCGTATCTCCGGTACGGTAAGCACGCGTCATAGCTAACTGGGCGATAGTGGCGGATAAGCCAAGCCCTAACAATACCGGCATGTCTTGCCATGCCAGCGCATGAAAGCTATCAAACAGCATCCATAAGCCTGCGCCAACAGTCGATATGAGCGTGAAGTAATAGACGGTGCGCCAATCCGGCTCATTTACTTTGCCTAATTGTTTTACATGCATATAGGCAAAAGCCGCGCCAATGCCCGACATTAAACCAACGCTGCCGGCCAGCCAATCTTCACGGTTGAATGTAGGTTTTAATAACAGTGCTACACCCACAAAGCCGATAATTAGCGCGATAAATAAAGTCTTTTTCGGTTTTTCATGCAGGAAAATAGGCGTAATCAAAGCTAGGAAAAGCGGAGAGGTGTAATTGAGGGTAATGGCCGTGGCTAAAGGTAAGCGGGCAATGGCATAAAAGAACATCGCTAGTGAGACGAACCCCACGATAGCGCGTGACATTTGCTTATACATGACAGGGGTCGCTAATGGCAGTTTTCTGGCGTGGATATACCACCAGATTGCTACTAAGCCAAATAATGAACGGTAAAACACAAGTTCACCGCTACTGAATTTTTGCGCACCGACTTTGACTAGCGCGCCCATGATAGCGAATCCCAGCGCAGCGACTAACATCCATAGGCTACCTAGATTCGGTAACCTCATGAAAAATAATCTTTACAAGCGCATCGCTGCGTTACAAAGCACTGGAAAACTTGCCTATCTAATTGATATGGCTTCGTTTTCTCTACACTTTGTGCCTGGCGCTGCATCTTGAATTTTTTATTTTTAAGCATTTAGTTTTTACAAATGCTGTACGAGCTGGTTTCTGTACCAGATGTGAAAATGCTCCAAACCTGTTTCCATGGGGTGTTGGTATGGCCCACGCTCATCAATGCCCTGAGCAAATAAGCCTTTGCGGCCATCGTGCATGCGCTGGCAGATTTCTTTGTCCTCAACCGCTGTTTCAAAATAAGCCGCTTGCTGGGCTTCAATGAACTCACGCTCGAATAAAGCGATATCTGCAGGATAATAAAATTCCGTGACGTTCGTGCAGTGATTCACATCGGTAGGAATCAGGTGTGAAACCACCAACACATTTGGATACCATTCCACCATCAGGAAGGGGTAGTAGGCGAACCAAATGGCGCCATGCTTAGGGGCTTCATTATTATTGCGACCAATCGCTGCCTGATGCCATTTTTGGTAAACAGGAGCGCTATTTTTAACGTCATTATTTTTAAAACCTACCGTCTGGGCGCTAAAGTGATCGCCGAAATCCCAATGTAAATCATCGCAATCTACGAATTGATTGAGGCCAGGGTGGAAAGGCCCCACGTGATAGTCTTCAAGATAGGCTTCGATGAACGTTTTCCAGTTGAAGTCATAATGCTCGACTTTTACACTATCAAATTTGTAATCGGTAAAATCAAAATCCTGCGTGCAGCCTAACTTCGCCAAGTCTTTAGCGATATCGCGTTTGCTATCAAATAATAAACCTTGCCAATTTTGCAGTGTTTTTTGGTTGAGGTGCAGGCAAGGGTTCTCGTCAAAATGTGGTGCGCCTAGTAGTTTGCCATCCAGATCATAAGTCCAGCGGTGCAGCGGGCAAACGATATTCTTTGTGTGGCCATTGCCTTTGAGCATGATGGCCTGGCGATGACGGCAAATGTTGCTCATCAGGCTGATGCCAGCATCATTATGGACTAACGCTTTGGCTTCTCCGGTCCAGTCCAGTACATGATAATCGCCCGTATTCGGTACCATCAATGCGTGCCCTAGATAATTAGGCGCTTGCGGAAATAAATATTTTTGTTCCAGTGCGTAGATGTTCGGATCCACATACCAGGCAATAGGAAGTTGCGGTAAATTATCTGAATGATTGGAGGTTTGGATAGAAACGATAGATGCCATAAAACTAAAAACGCCTTAAAACATAAGTGGCCTTAAAAGCCAGAGCGGGATTTTTGCCTAAATTGCTAATTTTTTCAAGTGATTATTACAAAGTTACCTTATCCAAAGCACAGCTTAAACTTGCTAAAATTGAGGTTTTAAGCTAATCTCACGCGTGGTTGCAGATTCCAAGAGTTGTGAGATGTATTGTAAAACTTGATTAAAATTAATCGATCGTTTTACATTAGTAAGGTAATAAAACAATAAGTTTTGATTAGCATCGTGAATTTAAATCAAAACATACTAAATACTTAGACATACCATCATTCACGCAAGGGAAGGGTCAAGATGAAAAATCCATTAGATTCGATTACAGGAACAATTGTCGCGGGCTTAGTGCTGACGCTAGTGATCTACATAATTATTAAAAACTTTTTGGTGGGGGCATAAATCATGGATTTCCTACCAGGAATTGCCCGTTGGGCACACGTAGTTGCAGGTATCACTTGGATTGGCCTGCTTTACTATTTTAATTTAGTACAAGTGCCAGCGATGAAAGACGCAACGGCCGATGGTACAGCAGCTGGAATCTCCAAACATGTGGCACCGCGTGCGTTATTGTGGTTCCGCTGGGCTGCAGTAGCAACCTGGATAGCAGGCGCATGGTTATTAGGCCCTCACTTTACTGATGCATTCTTGTTACGTAATGGTTATGCGGCTATTGGTATTGGTACCTGGTTAGGGACGATCATGCTGTTTAATGTTTGGCATTTCATTTGGCCAAACCAGAAGAAGATTTTAGGCATTAAACCGGCAACCGATGAAGAAAAAGCCAAAGCGCGACGAATTGCCTTTATCGCGTCACGAACTAACGTTGTGCTGTCACTGCCTATGTTGTTTTTAATGACCAATGGTTTGTCTCATCGAGCATTCCTCGGGCTGTAAAATAATATTAATGCTTATGACGGCGGCATTAGCCGCCGTTTGCGTTTTAAACTATTGATTTATTGAAGTTTAGAAGTATTAGAACCAATTAGAGCTAAGTATTTAAAGCAGGATTATTTAAAATTTAATTAGTAAAGTTATATATGTCAGATCATTTAATGAATACCTACTCGCGCCAGCCAGTGACCTTCGCAAGGGGCGAGGGCGTTTGGTTGTGGGATACCAATGGCGAAAAATACCTGGATGCACTTGCAGGAGTTGCGGTGAATGGCTTGGGTCATGCGCACCCAAAATTAGTGCGCGCCATCAGCGAGCAAGCAGGTAAATTAATACACGTATCGAATATTTACCAGATCGCTGAGCAAGCTGCTTTGGCAGACAAGCTCTGCGCAGTCTCCGGTATGGATAAAGTGTTTTTCTGTAACTCCGGTTGCGAGGCTAATGAAGCCAGCATCAAACTCGCGCGTCTTTATGGCCACAACAAAGGCATTGAAACGCCTGAGATCATTGTCATGGATAAGGCTTTCCATGGTCGGACGATGGCAACGCTGTCAGCCACCGGTAACCGCAAGACACAAGCCGGCTTCGAGCCATTAGTGAGTGGTTTTATCCGCGTGCCTTTCGATGACATCGAAGCGGTAAAACAAATCGCTGCACGCAATTCCAATGTGGTTGCGGTACTGGTCGAGCCTGTACAGGGTGAGGGTGGTATCAATATTCCTAAGGATGCTAGTGCTTATCTGGAAGCGTTAAGGGCAGTATGCGATGCACATGACTGGCTGTTAATGCTGGATGAAGTACAGACGGGTATTGGCCGCACCGGCACCTGGTTTGCTTTCCAGCACACTAGCATTACACCCGATGTGATGAGCCTGGCTAAAGGTCTAGGTTCAGGCGTGCCTATCGGCGCTTGTGTAGCAAAAGGTAAAGCGGCAGAGGTGTTTTCTTACGGCAAGCATGGTTCCACTTTTGGCGGTAACCCTTTGGCAACAGCCGCGGGTCTTGCTACATTGAATATCATCGAAGAAGAAAAGCTGCGTGAGAATGCCGAAAAGATCGGTGACTTGATCGTGAATGGTTTGAATACCGAGCTGAAAGGCACTAAAGGCCTGGTTACGATACGTCATGCTGGTTTGATGATCGGTATTGAGCTGAACAGGCCATGTGCTGATTTAGTAAAAATGGCATTAGCGGATAAACTGCTAATCAATGTCACTGCGGATAATGTCGTGCGTTTGTTACCGCCATTGGTGATGAACGAAGCTGAAGCCAATACATTGGTTCAGAAATTGGCCGCGCTAATTAAGACTTTTTTAAGTGCTCAATAATTGATTATCAATACTTTGATAATTTAATAAAAGAATAGCAGTATTAACGATTATGGCAATCAAACATTTTTTACAATTCAATGACTTAACCCGCGATGAGCTTGAGCAAGTGTTCGAGCGTACGCGCTGGATCAAAAGTCAGTTCAAGGATTATCAGCAATACTGGCCTTTGACAGACCGTACTTTGGTGATGATCTTTGAAAAGGCCAGCACCCGCACACGTTTGTCTTTTGAAGCGGGTATGCAGCAGCTTGGCGGTTCGGCAATCTACCTGAATACACGTGATTCACAATTAGGCCGCGGCGAACCGGTTGAAGACGCTGCACAAGTGATTTCGCGCATGAGTGATTTGGTGATGATCCGCACTTTCGAGCAGGAAATCATCGAACGATTTGCAGCAAACTCACGCGTACCTGTGATTAACGGTTTAACCAATGAGTATCACCCATGCCAGATTTTGGCGGATATCTATACATTCATTGAACATCGCGGCTCGATTCAAGGCAAAACGGTCGCGTGGATCGGTGACAGCAACAATGTCTGCAATACCTGGCTACAAGCCGCTGAGGTGCTCGATTTTAACGTGCATGTTTCAACGCCACCGGGCTACGAAGTGGAGCCAGAGCGCGCCAATTTATACGGGCATGATCATTACGAAGAGTTTGCAGACCCGATGGAAGCCGCAAAAGGTGCAGACCTGGTGACGACTGACGTTTGGACTTCCATGGGTTTTGAGGCGGAAAACGAAGAGCGTATGCGCGACTTCGCTGATTGGCAGGTTGATGGCGATATGATGCGCGTGGCCGGTAAAGACGCATTATTCATGCATTGCCTCCCAGCGCACCGTGGTGAAGAAGTCGCCGCGGAAGTGATTGATGGTAAGCAAAGTGTAGTGTGGGACGAGGCAGAGAACCGTTTGCATGTGCAAAAAGCGCTCATGGAATATCTGCTGTTAGGCCGCGTTAAATAACGGCGTTTTAAATGGCATCTAAAAGCGTCAGTTATCACATTTTGCCGGTTGCGGCCACGATGGTGGGCGTATGCATGACCGTAATTTCGCTCGTGCAATTAGTACCAAAGAATGCCATTTCATCATGGGCTGATGAAATATTAGCGATAGATGCGTTGATATTTCTGGCAAGTGCATTCTTGTCCTATTGGACACTGCGACATGAGAAAACCGCAGGCAAGCTGGAATCTATGGCAGATTGGTTATTTCTGATTGGTTTAAGTGCAATGGGTTTCGTAAGTGTGCTGGTCGCCTTTGATTTATTTTTGAGTTAAGCATTAGTTTTTTAGGAACGTTAAGTAATGAGCAATGTAAAAAAAGAAGTGAAGAAAGTCGTTTTAGCCTATTCGGGTGGATTGGATACCTCAGTAATTCTCAAATGGCTGCAAGACGAATATAAATGTGAGGTAGTGACTTTTACAGCCGATCTAGGCCAAGGTGAAGAGCTAGAACCAGCACGTGCCAAGGCTAAAGCAGCCGGCGTAAAAGAGATTTACATTGATGATGTACGTGAAGAGTTCGTGCGTGATTTTGTGTTCCCGATGTTCCGTGCAAATACAGTTTACGAAGGCGAATACTTGTTAGGTACTTCCATTGCCCGCCCGCTCATTGCGAAACGCTTGATAGAGATTGCTGCCGAAACAAATGCAGATGCGATTTCTCACGGCGCAACCGGCAAGGGCAATGACCAAGTGCGTTTTGAGCTCGGTGCTTATGCCTTAAATCCGAATATCCAGATTATCGCCCCATGGCGCGAATGGGATTTATTAAGCCGTGAAAAACTCATGGCTTATGCTGAAAAACATGGCATCCCAGTCGATATGAAACACAAGCAAGGCGGCAGCCCATACAGCATGGATGCCAATTTATTGCATATCTCTTATGAAGGTCGTCACTTAGAGAACCCGGCAGCGGAAGCTGAAGAATCCATGTGGCGCTGGTCTGTGAGCCCTGAAAAAGCGCCGGATGCTGCAGAATATCTGGACATTGAATACGTGAATGGTGACCCGGTTTCTTTAAATGGCGAAGCCATGAAACCACATGAGCTATTAGCGCACTTGAATAAAATCGGCGGCAAGCATGGTATCGGTCGTTTAGATTTGGTGGAGAACCGTTACGTGGGGATGAAGTCTCGCGGCTGTTACGAAACACCGGGCGGTACCATTATGCTCAAGGCACACCGTGCCATTGAAAGCATCACGCTAGATCGCGAAGTTGCGCATTTGAAGGATGATCTCATGCCACGTTATGCCAGCATGATTTACAACGGTTACTGGTGGAGCCCTGAGCGTATTGCCTTGCAAACATTGATTGACCATACGCAGACCTCTGTGAATGGCTGGGTACGCGTAAAACTTTACAAAGGCAATGTCATTGTGACTGGCCGTGATAGTAAAACCAACTCATTGTTCGATTCAACCATTGCGACATTCGAAGATGATGAAGGTGCTTATGATCAGAAAGATGCAGGCGGTTTCATCAAACTTAATGCATTAAGGATGCGTATTGCTGCTAATCTGAGGCTTAAAAAGTAAACTCTAATAGTTATAAAAAAAAGCACCCATCGGGTGCTTTTTTTTATTGTGTGCTCTGCTAACAAGTTACCATTTAAAAAATTCCAAGGCTTCCTGTCCGAAAAACCATAATGCCATAAAAAATACCGTGAAATAAATCACTGTTACAATCAACCAGAAGATGGCAATGAAGAACATAAGGCCATCACTCTCTAGCTCCCCGATACAGTAGAACAATATCGCCAGACCGGGTAAAAGGTTATTGAATGGCAGCACGCCAAAGGGAATCGCCATCAGTGCGCCTGCAGCAATCAAGATGCTACCGCCTATCTTCTGGCCTTTTGCACCATTCACAATCCCAGAGTAGCGCTGTTTGGTGAATTTTCTACAGAAGCCTAAGACCTTAAGGCATACGCTCACCAAAATGCGCCAGGTTCTTTCTGAAAACTCGACATTACGAATTTTGGCGGGTAATACCGGCGATTCGTGATGATTAAATAGTTGCCAGCCTAAAGTGGCAAAAGCCACGCCGCCAATCACAGTGATAGGCCCCATGGGTAAGGGCTGCAAGAAAGGTAACACTAGGATCAGTGCGATGAAGGCATAGCCAGCTTCGTCCAGAGAGTCTAAAGCTTCACCTAAGGTCAGCGGCTTGAGTTTGGATTGTTCTGCAAATTGATTGAGGGTTTTAACGAGTGTGGGGTAATCGAACATGCAGTGTGTGACTTGGAATTAACTTTCCAGTTCGCTATCACTCGCTTTAAAAGTTTTACGGTGCTGTTTGCTGCCAATATGCGCTTCACCACGTTGTTTCGCCAGAGCCACTTGTTTCTGACGCTCAATCAGGCTGGCACGCTTCTCTTCAGATAATTTGTCATAGCAGTAAGGGCAGGAAATCCCAGGTGCATATTGCTCGCTGTGCATTTCTTCCGGTGAAAGGGGATGACGGCATGCGTAACATTGGTCATATTCGCCAACTTCAAGGTTATGCTTTACTGCAACCCGCTGGTCGAACACAAAGCATTCACCTTCCCATAGGCTTTTTTCTTCAGGTACGGTTTCCAGGTATTTCAGGATGCCACCTTGCAGGTGGTATACCTCTTCAAAGCCTTGATCTATCATATAAGAAGACGCTTTTTCGCAGCGGATGCCGCCTGTGCAGAACATCGCAACTTTCTTGTGTTTGGTTTTATCCAGGTTCTTGGTCACGTAATCCGGGAATTCGCGGAAAGTCGTGGTTTTAGGATCTACCGCGCCTTTGAAGGTGCCGATGTCGACTTCATAGTCATTGCGTGTGTCGATCAGGATAATATCCGGATCGGAAATCAGCGCATTCCAGTCTTCCGGTTTTACGTAGGTGCCAACTTTTTTCGTTGGGCTTACGCCCGGCACACCCAAGGTCACGATTTCTTTTTTAAGACGCACTTTCATGCGGTAGAAAGGATGCTCATCCGCGTAAGATTCTTTATGCTCCAAATCAGCCAGGCGTGGGTCTTTACGCAGGTAATTCAATACATTGTGAATGTCTGCAGGTAAACCGGCAATCGTGCCATTAATGCCTTCTTCCGCTAGTAATAATGTGCCCTTAATGTTGTTGCGCTCGCATTCAGCCTGGATGGGTGCCTGCAAAGCTTTGTAATCAGGAAGACTGACGAATTTATATAGGGCTGCTGTTAAATATTTGTGAGTTGAATCTTGGGACATAACGTTACATAACTAAACTATTGCAAAACGCTATTTTACCACTCTGGCGATTATGTTGATATGACTAGAATCTCGCCGTTGCCGTTAACCGCAGCATCGCCAACGAAGCGCTGTACGCGTTGGCTTGTGATTTTGTTGAATGAAGTTTCGTACTGTTTTAAAGATGGATATAACAAGCTTAAAAACGGTAGGGTTAATGTGCCGCAGTTCTGTAGAGTAGCGTGCAATTGTGGAGCTTGAGTCAATAATAAAGTGCCACGCTGCATATTAAAGCCGGCATATTGACCTACATTGCCATAGATACCTATGGTGCCAGCAATCATGCGGCTTCCGCAATAATCAGCTGCATTACCTTCAATGAGGATCAGCCCACGGCGCATCTGATCGCCGACGCGATCACCTGCATTACCTTTTACGATGACGGTGCCACCTCGCATACCTTTGCGCAGGCCGGCAGAAGCGCCACCTAAAAAGTCAGCTGTATTTCCATCAATTTTCAATAGGCCGCCAGCCATATTGCATGCAGCAAAAGCCTCTGTATTACCTTTGCAGTGAATGGTGCCTGATTTCATACCGAAGCCTAGATAAGCACCAGCGTCGCCTTCAATGGTAATCGCGCCAGTGCTCATGTTTGCGCCTAAATATTCCAGTTTGTTATTCGTATTTTTGAAGACGATATGTTGCGTGTTATCCCCAGTGATATCAAATACCTCATCGGTGCGAAGCTTTGATTTACCATATTGAAGCAGGGTGTCAGCGATTTCTGCGGCTGATTTATCCGCGAGATTACTAGGTGTCAGCGCTGCGCAATTCAATGCGTGCTGTAAAGTTTTTTTGAGGGTGAAAATTAGGGCTGTCATGTTTATTTCCCAGCCATGATTTCATGCAATTTGAAGTGATGCGGGCCCAATTTACCACCGTAATTACCCGCAGAAATACGTTTAACGCCGCTGCTGTCACCTAAATTACAAATCGCCTGTATGCCTACGCGCATAGATTCAGCGATGGCTTCAAATGTCAGGCCATCAATCACGATTTCCATCACGCTTTCAATGTCGGTCGAAAGCTCGCTATTCACTACACCTTTCAGCGTTGGGCAGAATGCATCATTGGTGGAAGCGAACATCTTGGGATACTTGCTGCCAACTTTTGAACCGGACCGCACTACGCCACCGGGGAAAGGCATGATGACATCGGGTACTTTTTTCATGGCTTCAATCGCAGTTTCAGCTGCATGTAATGCTGCTTGCTGGGAAGTTGCGAGTATCAGGAAATTACCGCCGCCTATGGCACGTACCATGCCTGTCGTTTCTTCAGTCAGGAATTCACCATCCATCACCGGGATGCGCCAATAGCGCTTTGCTTTGCCATTAGAATCCTGGATGAGTTTAGAAGTCTGGTAACCATCACCAAAAAAACGCAGATGCTTACCCAAGCTAATCTGGTCTACTTCTAATCCTTCCTTTGATTCGATTCCTGCAAATGCCGCAGCAGTAGGGCAGGTCAGGATGCATTGTCCCATGCGGGTTTCCAGCTGCTGCATGAGTACTTTGCTGCCCATTGCAAACATCAGGATGCTGATGCCAGGCCGGCCATCAGGCGTTTCTTCGGCCGTGAGTTCGCGCTCGATTCCTGCCTCTACACCACAACCGATCACGCTAGTTGCAAAACCAGTCATGGCATTGGCAGCGTGATATGCCCATTTATGGTTCTGCGCAGTGATGATGACGCGCGTGCCGCGCATATTGAATGCCTCGGCAAAAGTGTCATCGATGCTAATGTTATTGATGATCATGCGCGACCCATATGTGTGATGACTCCGCCGCGACCATCTTCTGCGATTTCGTCATTCGATACTTTGAAATTACTCATTTGAATCGTATGGTATTTATCAAAATATTCTTTTAAGCCTTGTTCAACCCCAATATCAAATGTCGGTTTTGCGGTGTGGGTTTTGCCCCAAACGACTTTGATGACTTTGCCATCCTTGACCACTAATTCGCCATCTTTAAATACATAGTCGGGTTTGGCAAACATGGCTTCACGGTTTGCTTGATCGGTATAAATGCTAATGTCAGCGACCGCGCCGGTACCTAGGTGTCCGCGGCCATTCAAGCCTATTAGTTTGGCTGGGCCGGTGCGCGTCATGATAGCGATTTCATACAAGCTATATTCGCGGTTCAAACTGGTTAAATTGCTCATGCTTTGCGCGTCCAGGTTCAGCTTTGCAAATGCTTCATTGCGGAAGCTTTTATCCATGAGCAGGCGTATCAAATGTGGGTAGCTTGTGAAAGGCGCGCCATTAGGATGGTCGGTCGTTAAAAAGATGCGCCATGGGTCTTCAACTGACAAAAATATCTCTAGACCAATCGCCCATTGCAAAGCATTTACATAATTTTCATCGCGATATTTAAACGGCACCACACCACAGCCGGCGTCACATTCGATATCCATAATCACGGATTTTTTCGGGTTGGCATGCTTGGCGTTTAATTGCTGCATCATGCTATCGCCAGACGCGGTAACCGTTTGGCCGAAGAGTATTTGCCCGACATCTGCAGTGATGTGTTTGTTTTTGTTGAGTGCTTCTGAGATTTGCGCAGCAGCGGACGAAAATTTCTTGTCGCCTTCGGCACCGTAGCTATGAAACTGGATGTGCGTCAAGTGCATAGGCACACCTTCGGAAGCGTCCATCGTATTCAAGGTGGTTTCAAAGTTACCTGCAGCGCCTAAATTATTGCAATGCACGTGCAATGGTTTAGCGATACCAAGCTGATGCACAGCGGTGCTTAAGCTCTTTAAAATCTGGCGAGGTGAAACTTGGTAGTAACTATGATTTTCGTCCAAATCCAATCGGCGCTGGTTGAATTTGAAAGCTGAAATTCCACCCGGATTCACGACTTTAATGCCAATAGCTTGTGTCGCGTGCAGCGTCCACGCCACATAGTCATTAATCGCTTTCTGATCGGCTTTGCTGCATAAAAGCCGTAAAAAGTAATCGTCATTGCCCAGCATGGCATAACCGCCTTTGTCTATCATCGGCGTATCGGCCATTTCCAGATGGGCTTGACGAGCATTGATAGGCAAAATCGCCGGTTCAAAAGCGGCGGTATAGCCCATCTCAATATATCTGAAACCGGTCTGATTCGTGTTCGGCACAGCATCGTGGCTACAGCTCGGTGTACAGATATGAGCTTCGGGCTCAGTATATTTTCGGGATTCCTGATATTGCTTGATCTGAAATTCGGGCAGCATCATGCGGGCGATATTTACTTTGCCGCCACCGATGTGGCTGTGCATGTCAATCGCACCAGCCATCACGATTTTGCCGGTCAAATCATAAGTATGATTTATCGTTTCATTAGGTGAGGGTTTAGTGATGATATGACCGTCACGGATGTATATATCCTGGATAACCCCATCCACGCCATGTGCAGGATCATAGACTCTGCCGTTTTTGAGTAAGGTAATCATGGGCGATTGATATCTGCTTGATTGAGTTTAGCCTCGATCTGGGTAATGACTTCACTCAATTTGGCTAAATTTGAATTACGTACTTTTTTCAATGGTAAGGCTACAGCGCTATCCATCCTAAACATCGTCCCCGTATGGTCCAGGCCTGGCAAACCTACCGGGATAAACACATCCGGAACTTTGTCGAATTGCATATTTGGATGACCTATAACGATAGTAGGTACATCGGTTTGCGGTGGAAGATAAGCATTGAATGTACTAATCCATAGCAAAGCATCGCACTCTTTGAGTTGCTGCTGGGTAGAGAATCGCTGAGTGTCATATTCTGCTTGATTATTGCCTATGCGGTTGCGTGTTGTATATCCGCTAAGCCATGTGCTGGTGTTATTGATTGAAGTATCCCCATCACCGGAATTTAGCGGTAATCCGGCCACGCGGGTGCTTTCATTTAGCTTGGCGATAAGCCGTGTAATGCTTTGAATCGTCAATTCCGCATGAGCAAAATTTAAGTTACTAGCCGACCAGACGATCACCGCATATTGTGCGGCTTTTAATTTATCTAATGTTTGTTGAAGAGACTCAACTGAAACACCGGCGATATGTTCAGCCAGCAATTTTTTGCCATTAGCAAGCCCATTCAATCCATTGATGATTTCCGGCAGGTTTTGAGCTTCTGCTCCAGCATCTAGATATAGCACTTCGGGCTTATTCTTTCTGAATAAACTATCGTTATTCCATACCAGATTTTCCAAAAACCTGGGATGGCTGGAAATAATGTCAGTGCCAATCGCCAAAATCACATCGGCGCGGTTTTTGATTTCTGTCAGTGTAGTAGTTTGCCAGCCGCTATTTTGCAACGCAAGGGTATTGCGTATGGTCGCTTCGGAATGCATGTGATCCAATGTTGCGCCGATTTTCTCTGCCAGTCGCATTACGGCGCGCATGCCCTGTACTTCAGTGCCTAAACCAGCGAACAATGGCTGATTACTTTTGTCTAAAATTTGAGCAGCCGCATGAACAGCCGTTTCTAAATCACAAACTTTGCCAGCGAGCATTGGCTTGGTTTCTTGATAGGGTTGTTCAAAAAAACTGATGCTTTTTGCGCAACCGTTTTTGACCTTGATAGGCGCGGTTGAGCTGACTATGACATCATCACAAAGTAAGCCACAGGCAGGGCAGGTCACCATCATTGATTGAATTGAATCGGCAGGAGTTTCCATGTAGCTGGAATTTTGCCACATAAACTGTGCTTTTTGGCGCGCCATCTATAATACTTATCACAAAATGAAGGTTTATTTTAAGTGCTAAAAATGGTATTTTATCGTTCTTTTCAATAAGTTAATTTAATGGAGTTGTTATGGCTGTTCAACGCACGCTTTCTATCATCAAACCTGATGCAGTTGCAAAAAATGTAATCGGTAAAATCTACACACGTTTTGAAAACGCTGGCTTAAAAATCGTTGAAGCTAAAATGGCTCAATTGACTAAAGCTGAAGCTGAAGGTTTCTATGCAGTGCACGCAGCACGTCCTTTTTTCAATGACTTGGTTAAGTTCATGATTTCTGGCCCAGTGATGATTCAAGCGTTAGAAGGCGAAAACGCAGTTCAAGTGAACCGTGACCTGATGGGTGCTACAAATCCTAAAGAAGCAGCTGCCGGTACTATCCGTGCTGACTTTGCTGAGAGCATTGATGCGAACGCTGTGCATGGGTCAGATTCTGCGGAAAATGCGGCGATTGAGATCGCTTATTTCTTCGGTAAATAATTTAATTTTCGGCGCCATGCGTTGTTGCAAATAGATAAATTACTCCTCACATATTTCATATATGCGTCGTCTTAATTTTTCTATTTGCGCCTAGCCTGGCTTAAAAAATTCAATTATTTAAGTATTAGGAAACACTTTGGTTAATCTACTCAATTACAATCAGCCGCAGCTGGCGCAATGGTTCGCTGAACTAGGCGAGAAGCCATTTCGTGCCAAACAATTGATGCGCTGGATGCATCATTTTGGTGTGCATGACTTTGAACAGATGACCGATATTGCCAAGGTATTACGCGAGAAGTTAGCCGCAGAGGCAGAGATAGCTCTACCTACGGTGCAATTAGAACAAGTGTCAAATGACGGCACGCGTAAATGGTTGATAGGTACTGACACTGCCAACAGTATCGAAACCGTATTTATCCCGGAAGATGACCGCGGCACGCTTTGTATCTCGTCGCAAGTGGGTTGTGCGCTTGAATGCACATTCTGCTCAACCGGTCGACAGGGCTTTAACCGTAACCTCAGCGTGGCGGAAATCATTGGTCAATTGGCAATCGCCAACAAATCCCTGCGTTCTGAAGCAGGTTACGATATGTTGCCGTTGTCAGACCGAATTATCTCAAATGTTGTGATGATGGGAATGGGTGAACCGCTTGCCAATTACGACAATGTTGTCACTGCCATGCAAATTATGCTGGATGACTCGGCATATGGCTTGAGCCGCCGACGAGTGACGCTTTCAACCAGCGGCATGGTCAATGCAATGGATAGATTGAAAGAAGATTGTCCTGTGGCGTTGGCTGTGAGCCTGCATGCGCCTAATGACGCACTTCGCGATGTGATCGTACCTATCAATAAAAAATACCCAATCAAAGAATTGATGGCAGCATGCGAGCGTTATTTGGTCAAGGCGCCACGTGATTTCGTGACGTTTGAATACGTGATGCTCGATGGCGTGAATGACACCGTTGAACATGCACACCAATTGCTGGATGTCGTAAGAAACGTGCCGTGCAAATTCAACCTGATTCCGTTCAACCCATTCCCGGACAGCGGTTATGAAACTTCGAAACCTAGCCATATTCGCGTATTCCGCGATATCCTCATGCAAGCCGGTTATGTGGTGACTGTGCGTAAAACGCGCGGTGACGACATTGATGCTGCTTGTGGTCAATTAGCTGGTAAAGTATTGGATAAAACAAAACGTACTTTCAAAAGAATTCCAATAGAGGCGGTTGAATGAAGATGAGTTTGAGCGTGTTTTTAAGCAAATCGTACAAAACAGTTTTATGGTTTGGCATTTTTGGTTTGTTTGCCAGTGGTTGCGTTAGCCAGCAGCAGCAAGAGCGCGATACTGAAAATCTCAAAGCGCGTGCCCGTGCCCATACTGATTTGGGCGCTGTGTATTACCAGCAAAAACAATACGAAATCGCTCTGGAAGAATTCAACGAAGCTACCAAAATAGACCCAAGTTTTGCCTTGGCTTATAACGGTTTAGGCTTAGTACATTCGGCATTAGGTCAGAATGACCTTGCCGATGCGGATTTCAGAAAGTCCATTCAATTGGAGCCGAATAACTCTGAATCTCACAATAACTATGGCGGTTTTTTATGCGCCAAAGGCCGCTATGATGAATCGATTAAGGAATTTTTAGCGGCTGTTAAAAACCCTTTATATGGCACGCCAGCAGTGGCTTATGCCAATGCAGGAATTTGTTCGATCCGCAAGCAAGATGTAGCCAATGGTGAAGTCTATTTAAAACTGGCTTTGCAAAAAGATCCATTGCTGAATAGCGCGGCTTTTCAACTGGCATTGTTGCAGTTCAACCGCAAAGACCCTGCAGCCGCTAAATCGACTTTACAGAACGCCTTGCTGACTAACCCGTCGCCTGAAATGCTATGGTTGGCAATACAGATTGAGCGCGCTTTAGGCAACCAGGATGCAGTAGCCAGCTATGCATTGCAGTTACGTCGCAAATATCCTGATTCTGAACAGGCCAAGTTATTACAAAGTGGAAAATAGTGATGAATGATGACGCATTATTAGAAGTTTCCTCTCAAGCTCACGGTTTCGCACCTTTGGGAGAGGTGCTTGCAGCGGCCCGTAAAGCTAAGAAGCTCAGCGAAAAGGATGTTTCTAATAACCTGCGCTTAAGTCTCAAGCAAATCAGCGATATCGAAAATAATAATTTTTCGACATTACCGCAACCAATGATTACACGTGGATTTATCCGCAACTATGCCCGTCTGCTTGAAATAGATGCTGAACCATTGCTAGAGAGTTATCGCGCGCGCATGCCGGATAAAACGCCGAAATCATTGGCTGTGCAATCTTCCATGAATGAAGTCTTTTCAGGCAAAGAAAGCCAGCCATGGCTTAAATATATATTGGGCAGTATTCTTATTTTACTGTTTCTATTGGCCTGGATTTTCTATATTGACTATATGCCCAAACCGGTCAAAACCCCGAGCGAAAAAGCATCGAGCCCATTGGCAGCTGCACCATCAACAACCGAGTTGACGCTTCCTGAAGTGGCTTTACCAGCCGCAGAGCGCCAAGCCGACCCCGCAGATGTAGTTGCTGGAACAGATAGCAGCAATACTGCAAGTACAGCGATCACCTTGCCAGCAGAAGCTGCAACCGCTACAACAAATGCGCCTGTAGCAAATCCTGCTATTGCTAATAATGCAAGTACACCTAATCCGGCTAGCGTAAATTCTAATGCAACGAATCCTAACGTAGCGAATCCTAGCGCCAGCATTGCGCAGACGGCTAAACCTGCTGACAGCGTTAAACCTTTGACACCGGTTCCTTCGAATACAATTAATCCGGTTACAACCCCTGCGAATCCTTTGGCGCCTAAAGCCAATACTGCGATAGATTTTAATACCCTAAAAGAAAAAGCAGGGCAGAACGCATTGGCTGCTAATAAGGCTAATGTAACTCCAGCCACGGTAGAAAATAGCGCGCCGTCAGCCACCCAAAAAGTGAGCTTAACCATTACTGAAAAAACCTGGATCCAGGCGACTGATAAATCCGGAAAAGTAGTTTATGAACGTATTTTACCAGCTGGCAGCACGGATGGCTTTGATGGCCAGCCGCCATTTAATGTGGTGATAGGCAATGCCAAAGCAACTAAACTTTCATTCCTGGGCAAGCCAGTCGATCTAGCGCCCAGCACCACACAGAATAATGTCGCGCGTATCAAGCTGGAGTAGTCTTTGAGTTTATTTTCACCAAATCAGCCACGTAACACTTTGCAGGTAATGGTCGGCCATGTGCCGGTTGGCGGCGGCTTGAATGGCACTGTGCCTTCACCTGTTGTTGTGCAGAGCATGACCAATACCGATACGGCAGATGCCGAAGCAACTATCAAGCAAGTCTATGAATTATGGCAAGCCGGCAGCGAAGTAGTGCGCATCACCGTGAACTCACCCGAGGCTGCAGCACAGGTAGGCAATATCCGCCGTGGCTTGGATGCATTAGGTTGCGATGTGCCGCTGGTAGGAGACTTTCATTACAACGGCCATAAATTGCTGAGCGCTTATCCTGATTGCGCAGAATCTCTAGCCAAATACCGCATCAATCCCGGTAATGTAGGTAAAGGCTCTAAACGTGATGAGCAGTTCGCCGCAATGATTGAAGCCGCAATCCAGTACAAAAAAGCGGTACGTATTGGTGTTAACTGGGGTAGCCTGGATCAAGCCAAGATGGCACAGATGATGGACGATAACGCTAAGTTGGCAGAGCCTTTATCATCTGACGCATTAATGCGCGAAGCATTGATTCAATCAGCATTGGAGAGTGCGCAGCAGGCCGTGGATATCGGTTTGTCGCCAAACCAGATCATCATTTCCTGCAAGGTAAGTAATGTACAGGACCTGGTTAAAGTCTATGCAGAGCTTGCAACCCGTAGTGATTACCCCTTGCATTTAGGCTTAACCGAAGCGGGCATGGGCTCTAAAGGTATAGTTGCCTCTACAGCCGCGCTGGCATTGCTTCTACAGCAGGGTATCGGCAATACTATCCGTGTGTCATTAACGCCAGAACCTAACGAATCTCGTACTAAAGAAGTAGTCGTTGCGCAGGAAATCCTGCAAACCATGGGCATACGTTCCTTTACGCCTTTGGTTACGGCTTGCCCAGGTTGCGGCCGTACTACCTCGACTTATTTCCAAGAATTGGCCATGCAGATACAAACCTATCTGCGTAACCAGATGCCGGTCTGGCGCAACCAATATGCCGGTGTTGAAAATATGAGCGTTGCGGTTATGGGTTGCGTGGTGAATGGACCTGGTGAATCCAAGTTAGCAAATATCGGCATTAGTTTGCCCGGCACAGGCGAAACACCGGTAGCACCGATATTCGTGGATGGTGAAAAAACCGTCACGCTCAAAGGCGACAATATCGCACAGGAATTTCAGGCCATCGTAGAAGAGTACGTGCAGAAAAATTATGCAGAAGGCGGCAAGCTGCATCACGCTAATCCAGTCAATCAGGCGCAAAAAACAATTCCAATTAAAGCAGTGGCATGATGGTAGAACCAGTTAATTTATCCGAAAAAAATACGGCAGCAAAAGCTCCAGAACCAAAAACCAAGCTTACCAAATTTCAAAGCATCAAGGGTTTTTACGATATCCTTCCAGAGGCAACGCCGCTTTGGTTCAAGCTAGAAGATACGGCACGCCGTGTGTTGGCGCAATACGGCTATAAGAACATTCGCATGCCATTGGTTGAACCTACAGACTTATTCGTACGCTCAGTTGGTGAGCATACTGATATTGTCGAAAAAGAAATGTACGCTTGGGAAGATCAGCTCAATGGCGACAAGCTTACCCTGCGTCCGGAAGGTACTGCGGGCTGTGTACGCGCCGTTGTCGAACACAACCTTACTTACAATGGTCCTCAACGTCTTTGGTACAGTGGCGCGATGTTCCGCCATGAAAATGTGCAAAAGGGTAGGCAGCGCCAATTCCATCAGATAGGTGTAGAAGCGTTTGGTTTCGATACCCCGGAAGTGGATGCAGAGCAAATCGTGCTATTGGCACGTCTGTGGCGTGAATTAGGCATTAAAGATGTCGCATTGCAAATCAACAGTATTGGCGATGCACATGAGCGCCTGGCTTACCGTAATACCTTGATTGCTTATTTTGAGCAGCATACGGATTTACTCGATGAAGACGCTAAACGGCGCTTGCATACTAATCCGCTACGTATCTTGGATACCAAGAACCCACGCATGCAAGCGATGTGTGAAGCGGCACCTAAACTGATAGATTGCCTGGGTGATGAAACCCGCGCCCATTTTGACGGTCTGTGTAGATTGCTGGATGCTTCCGGTGTGGCTTATGAGATTAATGCGCGCTTAGTACGTGGTTTGGATTACTATAACCGTACGGTATTTGAGTGGGTGACGACTAAATTAGGCGCGCAGGGCACGATTGCCGGCGGTGGCCGTTATGATTCACTGGTAGAGCGTTTAGGTGGCGAAGCAACCCCTGCATGTGGCTTTGGGATTGGCTTGGAGCGTGTGTTCCTGTTGATGCAGGAATATGGCATCACTGCCAATGACGCGCCGGATGTGTATTTGGTGAATGTCGGCGAGCAAGCTGAAAAAGTGGCTTTTGGTATTGCAGAGCAATTGCGTAATGCGAATATCCAGGTGGTCTTACATGCCGGTGGCGGTAGCTTTAAATCGCAAATGAAGAAGGCCGATAGAAGCCTGGCGCGGTTTGCCTTGATCTTGGGTGATGATGAAGTCGCTAATAATCAAGTGACTTTAAAACCGATGCTGGCAGAGATTAAAAGTGAACAACTGCAATGTAATCTGGAAGCAGCAATCCAGCATTTGCTAGCTAACAAACCCTAATAAACGGTTAAATTATCAAGCTTATTTGAATAGACGAAGGGATGGCTCATGACTGAACAAAATAATCTATTCAAAGCCATGGCGGTGCTTGGTATCCTGCTCGCTATCGGCATGTCCGCTGCTGCTTTTATTCTGGGTGTGCAAGGCAAGCGGGCCGTTTCAGGGCAACAATCGATTACGGTAAAAGGCTTGGCTGAAAAGCCTATCAAGGCAGATAGCGCAGAGTGGACGTTAACCATTAGCGTGACCCAGCCAACCCAGGCAGCGGCTTTAGAGAAGTTGGCGACTGAGCGCAAAGTAGTGGAAGCTTTCCTTGTAAAACAAGGTTTGACTGCAGAGACCTGGACTACGGATGTTGAAACACTGAATCCGCATTATGATGAAGTGTTTATCAAAGAGGTACCACGCCAGGTACAGAATGGCTACGATGCTTTTCAAACTATTCATGTAACGTCCAAAGACCTAAGCAAAATTACGCAGGCAAATAAGGCGCTCTTGCAGCTGCGTGCCGAAAATCATCCGGTCAATGCATTATCGCCTTCGTATTTAGTCAGTGACCTGGAAAATATCAAAATGTCCTTGATTGCTGAAGCAACCAAGAATGCACGTACGCGCGCTACGGAATTCGTAAAACAAGATGGCGTAAAAGTCGGTGTGATGAAATCAGCTTCACAAGGCGCATTTTATATCCTGGCTGTCGGTAAAGACGCTGGTGACGATAGCTATGGCGGCGTATATGATAAATCAACCATTGATAAAATCGCACGGGTCGTCGTAACCATTGTGTATAACATCGAATAAAACCATGACTGCTACTAATACAGTACCTTTATTGCAGCTTGAGCATATTACGATTGTGCCTAAAAAGGTGCCTTCACGTTTACTGGTCAACGACGTGAGTTTTACGATTGAAGCGGGTAAAACTACCTGTGTGGTGGGCGAATCTGGTAGCGGTAAAAGCCTAACGGCTTTATCGGTGATGGGCTTGCTATCCAAGCAATTACAGCTTACTCAAGGCAAAGTGCTGTTTAACCAAGCAGAGCATGGTCAGCGTGATTTAGCCCTATTGGATAATGAAAGTTTGCGTAAAATCCGTGGCAAAAGTATCGCCATGATCTTCCAGGAGCCAATGACTTCGCTAAACCCGGTGTTAACCATCGGCTACCAAATCGGTGAGAGCTTGACTACGCATTTAGGTTTAAAGGGCGAAGCCTTGAAAACCAGGATCGGCAATTTGTTAGAAATGGTAGGCATTCCGATTGGCCGGATGAACAGCTATCCTGATGAGTTATCTGGCGGACAGCGCCAGCGTGTGATGATCGCCATGAGCATTGCCTGCGAGCCGCAGTTATTGATTGCGGATGAGCCAACAACGGCATTGGACGTCACCGTGCAGGCGCAAATACTCAAATTGCTTGATGAACTCAAAACCCGCATGAACATGGGCATGCTATTCATTACGCATGACTTTGGAGTAGTAGCCGATATTGCCGATAAAGTTGTTGTGATGTTCAGGGGCGAAATCGTTGAATCCGGCACAAAGGATGAAGTGCTAGGAAATCCGCAGCATCCTTATACCAAAGCATTGCTGGCCTGCGTGCCGGATGCCGAAGGTAAAAAGCCTTTAAGACCCATAGATTATGCCTGGCTTCCTGAAAATCAGCCTGCCAATGAGGTTGCGAGCAGTGAGGTTACCATATGAGTGCCGTTATTTTAGCTGCGAATCACCTGGTTAAAACCTATCATCAACGTAGCGGGAAATTTGGCTTTGGTACTACGCTAGTAAGGGCGCTGGACGATGTCAGCGTCAGTTTACGCGAAGGCACTACGCTGGCTATCGTCGGTGAATCCGGTAGCGGTAAATCCACGTTGGCGCGTTGTCTGTTACAATTGCAGCCCTTGGATAGTGGTGAAGTGCTGTTTCAAGGTTTGGATTTATCCAAAATCAAGGGTGCGGAGTTAAGAGCCATGCGCAAGAATCTGCAGATGGTATTCCAGGATCCTTTTGCATCGTTAAACCCCCGCATGCGTGTGGGCGAAATTGTAGGCGAAGGATTATTGATCCATGGCCTTGGTTCAAGCGCAGAACAGCAGCAAAAAGTGATTGCCATGCTCAAGCGGGTTGGCCTGACAGAAGCGGATATGCAAAAATACCCGCATGAATTTTCGGGTGGGCAACGGCAGCGGATCGGCATTGCTCGTGCCTTGGTATTGCAGCCAAAAGTAGTGGTGTGCGATGAGCCGGTGTCGGCATTGGATGTATCGATACAGGCGCAGATTTTACTATTGCTTAAAGAGTTGCAACAGGAAATGGCGCTCAGTTATATGTTCATCAGCCATGATTTACGTGTAGTGCGGCATATCGCTGATGATATTGTAGTAATGAATAAAGGCCAGGTGGTGGAATCCGGTGCAGTAATTGATATCTATCAAAAACCGCAACACCAATACACACAAAACTTGCTAGCGGCGATTCCGGGTAATAAAACCGGTAAATCGATTAACCCGCAAACGGTGAATGCGTAATAAGTTTAAGTATTTAGATTGAATTAGATTAGGAAATGAAATGGCATACGATTTAGAAGAACAAGAGCAGTTAGATGAATTTAAGGCTTGGTGGAAGCTTTACGGCAAAATGGTCACTAACTTGGCGTTAGCTGCGCTAGTAGCTTATGCAGCTTATCAAGGCTGGAAATTTTACCAAAGCAAACAAGCAGTTGCCGCGTCTACCGAATATCAGGAGCTCGTTGTTACTGATGAAAAAGACCTAAAAGGCATCCAGGAAAAATCGGCGGTATTGATGGATAAATATGCTTCAACGCCTTACGCGGGTCGCGCAGCTTTGTTTGCCGCGAAAGCAAACTACCATGCCAATGAAGTTAAAAGTGCTAAGGCGCAGCTTGAATGGACAGTGAAAAATGCTAAAGAAACGACAGTAGCGGCGATTGCCAGCTTGCAATTAGCCAGCATATTAGCCGAAGAAAAAGATTACGAAGGCGCGTTGAAATTGCTAGATGCAAAACATGATGCAGGTTTCGATGGATTATTTGCCGATTTGAAAGGCGATGTGTTGGTCAGTATGGGCAAGCATGAAGAAGCTAAAACGGCTTATCAATTAGCCTTAGCCAAGCTGGACCCGCAAGGCAAGTATCGCACTTTGACGCAACAAAAACTGGAAGCGCTAGGTTAATTGCGTTTAGGTAATCTTAACTTATCGGTAAGACTTAATCAGGCTGGAGCATCGTGTTGTCGCGTTTAAAACTCATCAAAATCCTCGCAGGTTCAATTGTACTAACGGGTTTGCTGTCAATCACTGCCTGCAGCAGTATTACCGATATCAAAACTGATATTTCTGAGCGCATTTTTGGCCGTGAAGCTGCTGAACCGCCTGAGCCATTAGCCGAATTAAAACAGACAAGCAGTTCCAAAATATTATGGCAAGCTAAAATCGGAGAGGCCGGAGACTTTGAGTTCTCTCCAGCAGTCGAAGCCGGTTACGCGTATGCAGCAAGTACTGCTGGCGAAGTGATTAAAGTGGATGTGTTAAACGGTAATCAGGTATGGCGTGTGAAAGTGCCGGAAAATCTATCAGGCGGTGTAGGCGCGGGTGGTAGTTTGGTGCTGGTTGGTACACAGCGCGGCTCTATATATGCTTACGACCTTGCAGGTAAATTGCAATGGATTTCCAGGTTAAGCAGCGAAGTATTGAGTGCGCCTAAATACTATGATGGCACAGTGATCGTTCGTACCGGTGATAGCCGTATCTTCGGTATCAATGCCAATGATGGCAGCCGTAAATGGGTATATGACCGTACTACACCGGCACTGGCTTTACGCAGTAGTGCCGGCATTGTCGTCGATAGCGGCGCAGTTTATGCCGGATTTGCCGGCGGCAAACTGGTTGCTGTCCGCGCAGATAATGGCAAGTTGTTGTGGGAAGCTTCAGTGGCGCAACCTAAAGGTGTGACCGAAATCGAGCGTATCGCCGATATTACGAGCTTGCCTGTGGTGGATGGCCCATTGATTTATGCAGTGGCTTACCAAGGTAGGATTGCAGCGGTGGATAGGATTTCCGGTCGCGTAATCTGGAACCGTGATATTTCAAGCTTGGCGGGACTTAGCGCTGAAGATGGCCGCATATTTGTTTCCCATGCAGCGGGTTCGATCTACGCACTTGATTACACTACCGGTAAGACTTTCTGGCGTCAGGCAGCGCTTAAGAACCGCCAACTCACAGCGCCTATACCATTAGGTAGCTTGATAGCGGTGGGTGATGTTGAAGGATACGTGCACTTTTTAAGTCGTGATGACGGTGCCTTAGCTTCTAGAATCCAAACAAACAAAAGCCCGATAATGCCGCAGATGGCGCTAATTAACAGTAATACAATACTCGCGCAAACACGTGATGGCGGGATTTTTGCTGTGCAGGTAAAGTAATATAATCAAAAGGTTAGGGATTCAATAACCACAATATTTCGAGTACGGTTTCGCTTAATGGCTTAACCGTATTCTCTTAAAATCATTTAGCATAGAATTACTTAGCTGAAGAATCATTTAGAATAGTCGCATGATACCTACCATTGTCCTGGTTGGCCGACCAAACGTCGGCAAATCCACTTTATTTAACCGCCTCACCAAAAGCCGCGACGCGCTTGTAGCCGACTTGCCTGGTTTAACACGTGACCGCCACTACGGTCGAGGCGTAGGTGCGAGCCAACCTTATTTGGTTGTAGATACCGGCGGTTTCGAACCTAATACCGACAGTGGCATCCTGAAAGCCATGGCAAAGCAGACTTTGCTGGCGATTGATGAAGCAGACGTGATTATTTTCCTGGTAGATGGCCGTCAAGGCGCTACACCGCAGGATATGGAAATCGCCAACCGCCTGCGTCGCAGTAATTGCCCAGTATTACTGGCAGTGAACAAGACTGAAGGTATGCAGAAAGCAGTCGTCAGTGCGGATTTCCATGAATTAGGTTTAGGCGACCCGCTGTCCATCTCGTCTGCACATGGCGAAGGTGTCAAAGACATCGTTGAACTCGCGCTGGAAAACTTCAAGGTTGAAGAAGAAATCGAGTCGCTTGATTATAGTGGCGACCGTATTCCCAAAGTGGCGATTGTAGGTCGTCCAAATGTGGGTAAGTCCACGCTGGTCAACGCCTTATTGGGTGAAGACCGCGTTATCGCATTTGATGAGCCAGGCACAACACGCGATTCTATTCATATCGATCTGGAAAAGAACGGTAAAAACTATACCTTGATCGATACAGCGGGTGTGCGTAAACGTGGCCGTGTGCTGGAAGCGATTGAGAAATTCTCTGTCATTAAAACTATCCAGGCTATTGAAGAAGCCAATGTGGTGATTTTGGTGGTGGATGCACAGGAAGGTATCACCGAGCAGGATGCCCATGTAGCCGCATATATATTGGATGCTGGCCGTGCACTGGTAGTGGCTATCAATAAGTGGGATGGCTTGAAAGAGGAAGAACGCGACTGGATTAAACGCGAAATCGACCGCAAGCTGATGTTCCTTGATTTTGCTGAATTTCATTACATCTCAGCCTTACGCAAAAAAGGTCTACCAGAGCTATTTAAATCAGTAGATATCGCTTACAAAGCGGCTTTCGCCAAGCTTTCTACACCACAGCTGACGCGTGTATTGATTGATGCTCTACAACAGCATCAGCCGCCTATCAGTAAAGGCATTCGCCCTAAGCTGCGTTATGCCCACCAAGGCGGCAGCAATCCACCTATCGTAGTGATTCACGGTAATCATGTGGATGGCGTGAAGGATGCATATACGCGCTTCCTGGAAAAGACTTTCCGCAGGACTTTCCAGCTTTCCGGTACGCCATTACGTGTGCAGTATAAGCAGGGCGCTAACCCGTTTGCTGAAGACGAGGATAAGCGTAAACCAGGCGAAGGCATTGTGAGTATGCGCCGCCGTAAAACCGCGCAGCGTGCAGAATTAAAAGCTAAGAAAGACGTTGAAGAGAAACAGCGTAAGGCTAAGAAGCATTAAAGCCCGACTTTTAGAAAATCATATGGGCTTTAATAGTAAGCTAACGTAGAACTAATTTAGTACAGGCTTTCCCAGAATTTCCACCATACCCGTTCATCGCTAGGGGCACCTTTACCTAACATCGCGCTATCAGGATAGTTGGTCTGCAACACGCGAATCGTATCATTTTTAAGGTCATCTAGGCTCATCAAGTCATAAGCGCTGATCAGGATAACCAAAGCTTCTTCAACCCCAGGTGACTGCGGATAATACTCAATGACGTATTTAGCACGGTTGATTGCAGCTACGTAAGCCTGGCGTTTCATGTAATAGCGAGCGACATGCAACTCATGTTCGGAAAGACTGTTAGCCAGATAAACCATACGCTGTGTGGCATCTTTGGCATAACGGCTATTCGGATAACGTGTAACCAGATCCTTGAAAGTCATGAATGAATCGCTTAATGCACGAGGGTCACGATCACTGATTTGCTGCGCTGTCAGTTTCTCAATGATTCCGCGTTCGTTAAACACGGCTAACCCTTTGAGGTAATAAGCATAATCGACATTCGGATGATTCGGGTGCAGCTTAATAAAGCGGTCAGCTGCAGCAACGGCTAATACTGGCTCTGATTTTTTATAGTTTGCGTAAGCGATCTCTAATTGTGCTTGTGCAGCGTAACGGCCATTAGGATAGCGGGATTCCAGTTTCTCAAAATATACAATGGCTTTATCGTAATCTTTTTCGGTCATTTTGGTTTCGCCTTCGCGGTAAATACGCTCAGCTGACCAGCCCTTGGTATCGTCAAACTCGGTTGGTGCGCCAAATATCGCACAGCCATTGAGTAACAAGGCAAACATTAAAACTAAGATATACTTCATGCCAAAACCTACTTAAGAATTAGCAATTATTATAACCGATGACTGACGCGACTGAACCATCTCTTAACAATACAATTACTTTAACGATTCCCCATGATCTAGGCGGCTTGCGCTTGGATGTAGCGTTGCAGCGCTTGCTGCCAGACCACTCTCGTTCTCGGCTCCAGGCCTGGATCAAAGAAGATTTGGTCACGGTGGACAATAAGCCTAGCACCTCTAAAACTAAGGTCTGGGGCGGTGAACAGGTAAGAGTGCAAGTGCAGACTAAGCCCGAAGCTTTCGCATTCGTAGCCGAAGACATTCCGCTCGATATTGTTTACGAAGACGAGCACATATTAGTCATCAATAAACCGGCCGGCATGGTGGTGCACCCGGCAGCAGGTAATTGGAACGGTACTTTGCTCAATGCATTGCTATTCCATGCGCCCCAATTAAAAGATGTACCGCGCGCCGGTATTGTGCATAGGCTGGATAAAGACACTAGCGGGTTGTTGGTCGTTGCGAAAACCTTAGCCGCACAAACTAATTTAGTGCGTCAATTGCAGGCACGTACGGTAAAACGTGAATACCGCGCAATCGTATGGGGACAAATCTGGCGTAATGGCACAATAGACCAGCCTATTGGCCGCGATCCACGTTCACGTATCAAAATGGCGATTAACCGCATGGGCAAGCCGGCGATTACCCGTTATGAGGTTTTAGAGCGCTTCTCGGTGCAAACCTATATGCGCTGCAACCTGGAAACTGGTCGTACCCATCAGATTCGTGTGCATATGCAATTTTTAAAAGCGCCTATCGTGGGTGACCCTGTGTATGGCTTCCGTAACATCATTCCGATCCGTGCCATGACCCAAACTTTGCGCGATGAAGTCAGTCAATTCAATAGGCAGGCTTTGCATGCAATTAAGCTGGGCTTGAATCATCCTGCAACCGACGAGTTTATGGAATGGCAGATTGAACTTGCTGACGACATGAAAGCTTTGCTTGAAGCCATGCGTCATGAGGACCCTCAAGATGATGATGAAGAGTTCGAATTCAGCATGGAGCCCTACTTATCAGACGAAGATTATGAAGAGGATGATAGCGACGAAGAGCCATATGATGATGACGATATGGAACTTGAAGACGAGGAGTAGACTCGATGGAAAACCTCATATTTATTACGCCTAATTGGCCAGCTCCGCCAAATGTTAAAGCAATGCAAACTACCCGCATTGGCGGTGTAAGCCAGGGCGCTTATACAAGCTTGAACTTGGGTGAGCACGTGAAGGACGATCCGTTGGCGGTTGCCCATAATCGTCAATTATTAAGCCCTTATTTACCAAGTGAACCGGTATGGATGAACCAAGTACACGGTGTCGAAGTTATCGATGCAGCTAAAAGTGGCTGCTTGGAAAATGCCGATGGCGCTTTTACCACACATACGGATGTGGTTTGCGTGACTATGACAGCCGATTGTCTGCCAGTGTTGCTTTGCGATAAAGCAGGGACTGTCATTGCGGCAGTTCACGCCGGCTGGCGTGGCCTATGCGACGGTGTGATTAAATCAGCGATAGCGAAAATGCCGGCTAAGCCAGAGAATATATTGGCCTGGTTAGGCCCTGCGATAGGCCCCAATGCGTTTGAAGTCGGCGATGATGTTCGTGAGCAATTTCTACAGAAAGACGCCCAGGCCAACTCTGCTTTTAAACCACACGGCGATAAATGGCTATGTGATATATATACGCTAGCCAAGCAGCGGCTAGTTTCTACTGGTGTAAAAGGTATTTACGGCGGCAGTGTGAATGAAGAGTTCTGTACCTATACCGATGAAACGCGCTTTTTCTCGTTCAGGCGCGATAACGCGACAGGCCGTATGGCGAGTTTGATTTGGTTAGCCAGTTAGTTAGATTCTTATTCGTAAGTAATTATTCGTAAATGACGCTACGCATACTTAGCGTGCCTAAATCAAATGATTCAGTCAGAAAGCGCATTTTGTCATCGGGCTGGCGTATAGCGACCACATATAAAAGCGGCAGATAATGCTCTTCAGTTGGGACCGCTAATTTAGCTGAGTCACCTGCATTCTCAATATGAATCAAGGCATCGTCATCACCTGTTTCCAGCGCGTTTTTAACATACTGGTCAAAATCTATCGCCCAATCTGCATTACCACCCTGCATATTCAATAAACGCAGGTTATGCACAATATTGCCGCTGCCAATAATCATCACATCTTGTTCACGCAAACTTGCTAATTTCTTTGCCAAGGCAAAATGACCTGCCAAGTCCAAATTCAAATCTAGACTTAACTGAAAAACAGGGATATCCGCTGCGGGAAATAAAGACTGCAATACTGTCCATGCCCCATGATCCAGACCCCATTCATGCGAGCCAGTAACGATTGCATCGCCTAGGAATTCCTGCGTAAGCTTTGCATAGTCAGGCGCGCCGGGTGCTGGATATTGCTGCGCAAATAATTCTTTTGGAAAGCCGCCGAAGTCATGAATCGTTTCAGGTTTAGCAGCCAAACATACTTGCGTACCATGCGTTTGCCAGTGGGCAGATACCAATAAGATTGCATTAGGACGCGGCAAAGTTTTGCCTAAAGCCAGCCAAGTATCTTTGTAAATGTTATCGGTTATCGCATTCATCGGGTTGCCATGCCCGATAAATAGGGTGGGCATGCGAGTGGAGTGCATTTTCCCGGTGGTGTCTTGGTTATCCATGGCTATCATATTGGGCTATTCTGCATTTAAACAAGCGATAAATGATGTCTATTAAAGCATCAAAATTGGTTAGCGTTTATAATGCTCGCTTTGCTCAAATGAGCATCATGCAATTACGAATTTTGAAAGCGTTATGTTAAACCTGGTCAGTGCCACATCCCAAATCTCTACCTTAAGCTGGATCGTTATCGCCAGCGTGTTGGGCGGTGTATTGAGCGTATCTTTAGCCGCAGTATTTGCGTTAAACGTGCGCACAACCTGGGTACCCATGCTGGTGAGTTATGCGATTGGTGCGATGCTAGGCGCAGTATTTCTGGAGATTCTGCCGCATGCGTTTAGTGTAGCTGGTAGCGTTGAAAAGGTTTCAGCTACTTTGTTACTAGGTTTGTTATTGTTTTTTGTACTTGAGAAACTCGTGATCTGGCGCCATTGCCATGGTGACCATTGCGAAGTGCACGCGATGCACACAGAAGAAAATTGCCCGGCAGAATCTAATGCCGAGACCAAATATAAAGTCGCAGCATCACAACCTTCATTGAACCTGCATCGCCACAGTCATGATCACGGCCATGAGCATGATGGTGGTCGCAGTGGCATGATGATTATGATTGGTGACACTTTCCACAATTTTATTGACGGTATCCTGATTGCCGCAGCGTTTATGGTGGATGTCAAATTGGGCATCGTTACCGCACTGGCGATCATTGCGCACGAGATTCCACAAGAAGTAGGCGATTTCCTGATTTTGCTGCATTCCGGTTACACCAAGAAGCAAGCATTTATTTTCAACCTGGTTTCAAGCTTTGCTACATTAATTGGCGGCTTGATGGCCTACTTTGCGCTGCAATATGTACAAAGCTTGATTCCTGTCATTTTAGGGTTAGCAGCTTCAAGTCTGCTTTATGTAGCGGTGGCTGATTTGATTCCGGGCTTGCATAAACGTACGGAATTAAAAGCGACGATCAGCCAGGTGCTACTCATCGCTTTCGGCGTGAGTACCATTTGGATCGTGCATAGCGTCATCGCCTAATTCGTTAGCAGATACTTGTTTAGCGCGCTGATGTTTACGATGTTTAACGCCAAGTAGCCACAGTAATAGCGCGCAGGGTAGCAAACCGTAAAAAACGAAAGTTAGCACGCCAGCTGGAATGGTCTTTTCAGTAGCCGCCATTAAAACGGTGACATAGAGCCAAGCGATTGCAATGATGTACATAAATAATTTACAAGTATTGGAAGTATTAAATGAGTTCAGTATTAAAAACCGATAAATCTGCACCAAAGGTTGGCTTCGTATCTTTAGGCTGCCCTAAGGCAGGTTCGGACGCAGAGCGTATTCTCACCCAATTACGCGCCGAAGGCTATGAGATTTCCGGTAGCTATGAAGATTCTGATTTGGTAGTGGTGAATACCTGCGGTTTCATTGATTCTGCAGTGCAAGAGTCGCTGGATGCTATCGGTGAAGCGATCAATAAAAACGGTAAAGTGATCGTGACCGGCTGTCTGGGAGCTAAAGCTGGTGTGGTGGAAGCTGCACACCCTAGTGTATTAGCGGTTACCGGCCCACATGCACTCGAAGAGGTCATGACGCATGTACATGCCAACTTGCCCAAATTACATGACCCATATACAGATTTGGTGCCGCCGCAAGGCGTACGTTTAACGCCAAGTCATTATGCCTACCTAAAGATTTCTGAAGGCTGTAATCACCGCTGCAGCTTCTGCATCATCCCAAGTATGCGTGGGGATCTGGTAAGTCGTCCAATCGGTGAGGTGATGAACGAGGCGGAGAATTTGGTTAATGCTGGCGTTTCGGAAATTTTGGTCATTTCGCAAGATACTTCAGCGTATGGCGTCGATGTGAAATACCGCCCAGGCTTCTGGAATGGTCGCCCGGTCAAAACCCGTATGACAGAACTCACGAAGGCGCTCAGTGAGCTCGGTGTTTGGACACGTTTGCACTATGTCTATCCTTATCCGCACGTCGATGAAGTCATTCCACTCATGGCAGATGGCTTGATCTTGCCTTACCTAGACGTGCCATTTCAGCATGCAAGTCCACGTATCCTTAAATCCATGAAACGTCCTGCAAGCAGTGAAAACAATTTGGCGCGTATCAAAGCTTGGCGTGAGATTTGTCCGGACATAACCGTGCGCAGTACTTTCATCGCAGGTTTCCCGGGTGAAACTGAAGATGACTTCAAAATGCTGCTCGACTTCTTGGAAGAGGCGCAGTTAGATAGGGTAGGCTGCTTTACTTATTCTGCAGTCGATGGCGCAAAAGCTAACGATCTGCCTGACCATGTGCCGCAAGAAGTCAAAGAAGAGCGCCTAGCGCGCTTTATGGAAGTGCAGGAGCGTATCAGTGCAGCTAAACTCCAGGCAAAAATCGGCAGCATGCAAACCGTATTAGTTGATGAAATCAATGAACTCGAAGATGGTACGTTCGAAGCGATAGGCCGTACTAAAGCCGACGCACCGGAAATTGATGGTGTAGTGTACCTGGAAGATGCAGAAGGCTTAACGCCGGGTGACTTTGTAGAAGTCGAAATCTATGAGGCTGATGGGCATGACCTATGGGGCGGACCACCTAGGAATTAGTAGGGTCCTTTATGCCGGACTGAATAAATCCGGAATGATTGGAGATGGTCTTTCGCTATCGGCACGGTCTTCAAGGAAGTCAAAAGTAAGTGGGCAACGTGTAGGTTTTTTTACTGCTTTGCGTCGTTTTGGCGTATCAGCTTTCAAATCGATGTAAGGCGTTTGGCTAATACGGATGTAGCCTGAAGAAGCTAGTTTCTGAGCAGTGGTTTCGAAAAGGCTTAGCGGGTTATCGATGTTTTGCAGAGTGACTATTTCGTCGCTATTGCGCGTCGGTTTGCAGACCTTGAGCACGTTATACATTACGAATTTGCTGGCAGTCTGCTTGCCATAAATTTCGCCAGTATGAATATCCACAATGCCTCCCAGCTTTTAATCACTTGCCATGCATATTATCGCCACAAACGGCGATTAACAAGTAATTTGCTATCGGATTGTTATTTTCTACGTAAATTAATATGCGATTTAATCAGGTCAGTTGCCTGATAGCGGAATCGGCTGCCGTCAAAATCTTTCACCCACATATGCAGCAAGCCGCTAAAGAATAAATGGGTATCTAACGCCAATGCGCGGGGAGAGTGCGTGCCTGATAATAAGTCTTGTGCTTTCGCACGCTCATAAGCCAGCTGGATTTTTTCGGTAATATTTGAACAGTTATTGATGATTTGCTGCAGCACGGTAGCGAATTCATCGACATATTCGCATTTGATCATCATGATTTCGTAAGTCTGCTGCATCTGCAGGTTAGTACTTAATTCGTTGATGGTTTCGCACAAAGTATTTTCAATTTGAGTTAGCGGATCATCTTTACTTTCAATCGCTAGGGAATCATCCATGCGGTCCATCAGCGGCAGGAAAACCTGATCACGTATTGCATGGAAGATTTCGGTTTTATTCTTGAAGTGCCAATACACCGCACCACGTGTTACATCTGCCGCAGTAGCAATATGCTCCAGAGTCGAGCGGGTAACGCCACGCTCTAGAAATACGGCTCGGGCAGCATCAATAATGCCTTGTCGAGTCAGCTCTGCGTCTTCTTTAGTCTTTCTTACCATTTACATTCTCTATTAATGTGCAACTTAATCCCTTAAGTAGTACCAAACAATTTTATATTTTTTAACAAATCTTGTTTACATACATTCTTGTTTGTATATAATATACATACAATCTTGAATGTAAGCAAGCATTTTTATGCTGTTTTACATCATTAAAATCACTAAAAAGTCTGATAAATTAGAAACATAGCCGATTAAAGACATGGAGTCATCAATGGTAGTTACTACAGTACAAAAGCAGGAAAATAATATAAGCCAACAAAAGATAGGCACATTAACTACCAAAATGGCAAGTGTGGCGCTGATCGCAAGTTTAGCATTAATAGGATGCGGTAAAAAATCTGATGCCAATACAGGCCCAGGTGCGCAAATGCCCGCTATGCCTGTGGCTGTAGTCGAGGTGCAGCCAACGACTGTGCCAATTAGTGCTGAAGCTGTAGCTCAAACAGAAGGTGCTAAAGAAGTTGAAGTCCGTCCGCGTGTTGGCGGCATCTTGCTGAAAAAGTTATTTGAAGAGGGCGAGCCAATTAAAACCGGGCAAGCGATGTTTTTGATTGACCCAGCTCCCTTCCAAATCGCCCTTGCACAAGCCAAAGCACAATTAGCCCAACAACGTGCGCGTGTTGAGCAGACTCGCCGTGAATCAGACCGTTTGAAAGGTTTGCTCACTACGCAGTCTATCAGCCAAAGGGAATACGACAACGCAACCTCTGAGAATGCTGTTGCAGTCGCTACTGTTCAACAAGGTGAGGCGATGGTGCGCGAAGCTGAACTTAATTTATCCTATACCACGGTAACCGCGCCTTCCAGCGGTGTGGCCGGTCGTTTCCTGTTCTCTGAAGGTGCATTAGTTGCGCCAAATACAAGCCTATTAACTACAGTGGTACAAATCTCACCGATCTGGGTACGTTTCAGTTTGTCTGATTCTGAGATCGCTTCATTAGGTGGCCGTATCAATGAAAACAGCGTTAAAAAGGTCACACTGATTTTGCCTGACGGTACTGAATACAAACAACAGGGAAAATTGAATTTCGCTGCTAGCCAGATCGACCCGGCATTAGGTACTCAGCAATTACGTGCAACATTTGATAACGCTGACCATAAGTTATTACCTGGCCAATTCGTACGTGCACGTGTAACAACCGGCACACGTGAAGGGGTGTTCTTGGTTCCGCAAACTGCTGTATTAACCGGTGACCAGGGTAAATTTGTTTTCGTAGCTGAAACTAAAGACGGAAAAACTGCTGCAGCCGTTCGCCCGATTCAAGAAGGCGGCTGGCAAGGTACTAACTGGGTGATATTAAGCGGTTTGAAAACCGGTGATAAAGTCATTGCCGATAACCTGATTAAAGTCCGTCCAGGAGCGCCTGTAGATCCACATCCGCTTGAAGCTGCGCCATCTGCAGCACCTGTGGATGCACAGGCCGGCAAAAAAACAGATAAACAAGCTGCTAAATAAGCTAAGGATTAAGAGATTATGACCAAGTTCTTTATCACAAGGCCTATTTTTGCCTCTGTTTTATCCATCATTATTGTTTTGGCAGGTTTAGCGGCGGCATTTAAATTACCGATTGCGCAATATCCACAGATCGCACCGCCTACCGTTACCATTACCGCTAACTACCCAGGCGCAAGTGCTGAAACGCTTTCAAAAACTGTAGCTGCGCCAATTGAAGAGCAGCTAAGCGGTGTTGATAATTTGCTGTATTTCAACTCGAGCGCCGACTCTAGCGGTACTTTGGTAATCACTGCTACATTTGAAGTGGGCACCGATGCTGACCAAGCGACTTTCAACGTCAGTAATCGTGTAAACATCGCTACACCACGTTTACCAGACGAAGTGCGCCGTAACGGCCTCGTGGTGCAGAAGAAATCTAACGACATTTTATTGGTCGTCATGTTGACTTCAGCCGATAAAAAACATGACCGTTTATTCTTAAGTAATTACACCACTTTGAACTTGTTGGATGAGATCAAACGCGTTAAAGGTGTTGGTGATGCCTTGATTTTCGGTGGCCAAGACTATGCGATGCGTATCTGGCTGCGTCCGGACCGTATGGCGCAATTAGGTGTAAGCACCAGCGATATTGCTGCAGCGATCAACGCGCAGAATAACCAATATGCAGCCGGTAAGATAGGCCAAGATCCAGCGCCTTCAGACCAAAAGTTAGTCTACACGGTGATTGCTAAAGGTCGTTTGGCGGATCCTGCACAATTCGGCAATATCATCGTTAAGGCCGATGGCCCACGTGGTGTGCTTTATCTAAAAGACGTAGCCCGTGTGGAATTGGGCGCACAAAGCTATAACGTGACTTCTGCTTTGGATGGCCAGCCAGGTGTGGCGATGCCTATCTTCTTGCAAACCGGTGCAAATGCTCTGGATACCGCTAATGGTATTAAAGCCAAAATGGAAGAGCTTAAAGAGCGTTTCCCTGCTGGTGTGAAATACACGATTCCTTACGATACGAGCGATTTTGTTAAAGCGACGATTGAAGAAGTATTCCATACCTTCGCGGAAGCGCTGGTATTGGTAGTGCTCGTGGTATTCCTGTTCTTGCAGAACTGGCGTGCTACTTTGATTCCACTTATCGCAGTGCCGATTTCATTGATCGGTACGTTTGCAGGCTTGTACTTATTTGGCTTCTCTATCAACCTATTGACCTTGTTCGCGATGATCCTGGCAATCGGTATCGTGGTGGATGATGCCATTGTGGTGCTGGAGAATACCGAACGGCTCATGACTGAAGAAGGTTTGGACCCATTGCATGCTGCGGCTAAATCTATCAGTCAGGTGGCTGGCGCGGTGGTTGCGATCGTGCTGGTATTATGTGCGGTGTTCGTGCCGGTTGCGTTCCTCGGTGGTATTGCCGGACAGTTATACCGCCAGTTTGCGGTGACTGTAGCGATCGCCGTGGTGATTTCAGGTGTGGTAGCGTTGACGTTAACGCCGGCACTTTGCGCGATGATCTTGAAAAGATCGCATCATGAGAATCGTTTCTTTAAAGCATTTAACAAAGGCTTCACCAGATTTACCAATTTTTATACCAATACCGTTAATTTGACGCTGCAACACAAATTTATCGGTAGTGTAGTGTTTGGTACGATTATTGTTGTGGTGATTGTGCTGGTACGCATGGTGCCAAGCAGTTTCGTGCCTGCGGAAGACCAAGGTTATGTGGTAACAGTTGTAGTAATGCCGGATGGCGCAACCTTAAACCGTACCACTAAAACGACTGAAAATGTGCGTGCTGCGATTGCAAAAGATCCCGCGACGGCGTTTGAGTTCGCGGTGAATGGCTTCGAGCTGCTTACCGGCGCTAATAAAACCAATGCAGCCACAATGTTCGTGAGGATGACTGACTGGAAAGACCGTGAAACGACGGCTGACCAGATGGTAGGTAAATTAGGCGGTATTGGTATGCAGCAACCGGATGGTTTGGCTTTTGCCGTGAACCCGCCAGCGATCCGTGGTTTGGGTTCTGCAGGTGGTTTTGAGGTGTATGTACAAAGTAAACGTGAAACCGATCCGGTGAAGCTTGCTGCCGTGATGAATAACTTCATGGATGCGATGCGTAAAGATCCGCAATTGACGGGGATCAACACCTTCTTCCGTCCAACGGTGCCACAACTTTTCATTGAAGTGGACGAAGCGAAAGCAATCTCACAAAATGTGAAAATTGCAGATATCTATACTACTTTGCAAAGCACCATGGGTTCGTTCTACGTGAATGACTTTAACCGCAGTGGCCGTACTTACCGCGTGCAATTGCAGGCAGAACCTGAGTTCAGGATGAAGCCTGAGGACTTAGGGAAAGTCTATGTGCGTAGCCAGCCCACGGCGGGTAATCCGCAAGGCAACATGATCCCGCTTTCAGCTTTAAGTAGGGTAAGCAACATTGTAGGTGCTGAGCAGTTAGAACGTTATAACGGCTTGCTTTCAGGCAAGATCTTTGGTGGCGGTGCACCGGGCGTGAGCTCGGGCGATGCGATTAAAGCTGTTGAGAGGATCGCTAAGGAAAACTTGCCGGATGGTTACCAAATGGCTTGGACAGCGCAAGCGTATCAAGAAAAACGTACAGGTTCTGCTGCAATCTTCGCGTTCGGTTTTGCGATCATTATGGTGTTCCTGATCCTGGCTGCACAGTTTGAAACCTGGGCATTGCCATTAGCTGTGATCATGGCGATACCGTTTGCCTTGGCAGGTGCTTTCCTGGCTGTATTGTTCAGGGGTATGCCGAACGATATCTACTTCCAGATCGGCTTGATTACGCTGATCGGTTTAGCGGCGAAAAATGCGATTCTGATTGTGGAATTTGCTACGCAAAAAATGGAAGAGGGTATGCCGGTTGCTGAAGCTGCGTTGGCTGCGGCCAAGTTAAGGTTCAGGCCGATTGTGATGACTTCTATGGCGTTCGTGTTAGGTATCGTGCCATTGGTGGTTGCTACCGGTGCAGGAGCTGCAGCGCGTCGCTCAATGGGTACAGGTGTGTTTGGCGGTATGATATTAGCGACATTCGTGGCAACGATATTCATTCCATTGTTCTTCACATGGCTCACTAAAAAGCATGTGGATAGACATCACCATGATATCCCGCCAATCGAAGCACACCCAGAAGGTGTGGCCGCTGAAGGGCATTCTGAGAATAATAGTAAGGGAACGGTATGATGCCGCAACAGAAATATAATTTAAATCTTAAGCTCGTTTCATTGGCAGTCGCAACGGTGTTATTGGCTGGCTGCCAATCGATCTGGCCTGATTACCTGCGTCCTAAAGTCGATGTGCCTGCGCAATATACGGAAGCAAATCAAGCGGATTCTAATCAGGGCGATGCGCAAGTCATCTATGACTGGTGGACGCTGTATCAAGACCCGGTATTGAACGATCTGGTGGCTAAAACATTACAGAACAACACTGATATTAAGCAGGCAGTTGGTCGTATTGAAGAAGCTGATGCGTTCATGCGTGAAGTAGGCGCGGCCTTGCTGCCACAAGTTGATTTAGACGCGTCCGGTACTCGTACACGTGTGACTGAAGCCGGCGCTAATCCTATCTTCGGCAGTAACCCACGTAATAATTTCAATGTGAATTTGAATACCGCATTTGAAATCGATTTCTGGGGCAAGCTGCGTCGCGCCAAAGAAGCGGCTCGCGCGACAGCTTTATCTACCCGTTATGCTAAAGACACTGTGACATTGTCTTTATCCAGCCTGGTTGCCAGCAATTATTTAGTACTGCGTAGTCTGGATTCGCAGATTGCGATTACCCAGGATAACCTGAAAACCCGCGAAGAGAGCTTAGGATTGACTAAGCGCCGCCTTGAAGGTGGTGTGGCTTCAGCCTTAGACGTTCATCAGGCAGAAGTAGCAAGTGCGAGTTTGAGTGCCCAATTGGCTGATTTGAATCGCGTACGTGCTTTAACATTGCATCAATTAGCCGTATTGACCGGTACGCTGGATTTGGATCTTGCAGCAGCGGATATCAAGACCTTGCCAATCCCTCCAGTACCACCGGCTGGTTTGCCATCCAGCTTGATGGAAGCACGTCCGGACGTACGGCAGGCTGAAGAGTTGATGGTTGCAGCGAATGCGAATATTGCAGTTGCTAAAGCAGCGCTTTACCCTAGCATTTCACTCACTGCAGGTTTTGGTGGTGAAAGTCTGGAGTTAGGCGATATATTGAAATCCGCTGCAAGAATCTGGACCGGTGGTTTAAGTTTAAACTTGCCAATATTTGATTCGGGACGTTTGAATGCGCGTGTAGATCAAGCTTCTGCAAGGCAAAAACAAGTGTTGGCTAGCTACGAAGGTTCTATCCAGAATGCCTTCCGGGAAGTTAATGACGCTTTAGTCAACCTTCGCCAGAATGCAGAGCGTGAAGCAGCGCTTTATAGAGGCCAGGAAGCTGCCAAGAAAGCGATGGAAGTTTCTGATAACCGTTATAAATCAGGCTACTCAGGCTACCTTGACGTATTAGATGCACAGCGTGTGTATAACGATACGGCTATAGCTTATGTACAAAGTCGCCAGGCACGTTTGGTGGCAAGCGTGGAGCTATTCAAGGCTTTAGGTGGTGGATGGAAACCGGAAGTAACAGAGGCAAAGTCTAACAAACAGGCGGTAAAAGCTAGCGAATAGTATTAACTTTTACCGATATCTTGCGAATAAGCGACGCGGATCCAATCTTCATGTCGTTCCAGGGTATCGGTAAATTTCACCATCAGTTCAGCCCCCAGCACGTTGATATGGAATACATCGGTCGTATTAAATTGTATTCTCGGCACAATCAAGGTTTCACCAGTAGATACGCCATATTCTTCAGGCAAAAATAAACAGGTAAATTTTGCAGCACCGGCACTGAAGCTATTGGCAATATCATCTGCACTATTCACCGTTGCGCGTGTTTTCAGTGCGCTCATACTAACGTTCTTGGCTTCTACACAGAACGCATTACGGCTCAACACTTCTACACCGATCTGCAATTCATTACCGGGTATAGGCTTGATGCTACGGATTACCCCAACTCGAGTGCCGTACTTCTGTTCTTTTACGGATACGCCCACCATCATGCCCAAGCTGACTTCATTAGCTTGTTTGCTGATGCGCATGCCTATGCCTTTGCTGCTTTCATCAACGATATTGGAATAACCTGCGCCTAAGTCTACATAAATGATATTAGGTTCCGAACGACCTTTTACCACGTAATGTGAAGCAAGGCGCTCCTCAAAGGATTTTTCGCCTTGGTAGCTCTTTTCGCCGCGCTGTACTTGCAGGTTCTCATACTGCTTGATCTGGTAACAGGTATCGACATAACCATAGGAGGTAGTTGCAGATTTAACGGTTTTTTTACGTTCCTCTCCACGGCGCTGACGTTTGTATTCATTACGCGACCATTCGGTGCGCAATACTTCCAGTGTCGGCAGGAAGTATTTATTGCAGGAGAACTCGTCCATTGCCAGCTGTTTAGGTGCGATATTGAATTCTAAGGCAGAAGCGCATAGTTCGATTTTCGAATTGATTGAATCGAAACACCAATAGCGGTAGGTATCTGCAGGCTTGAAGTTCCGGATACGTTTAGCAGGTACGTTTTTCGCGGTATCGACATAGAACAAATGCCTTTTTTCATCATAAGCGCTTTCGATCACCACTTTTGATGCCCATTTATGCAACATTTTACCGACCAGTTCGATCTGCTGGCGTTTAAAACTAAGGCTTTCAAGGCTACCGAGCATACATATTTGAATATAAGTAATTGTTAGCGTTGTAGACGGCTGGTCTTCATAAACCTGCACAGGATGGTCTAATAAAAATTGAGTTTCCGCAATTAGGTATAACTGCGAGAGTTGTTGCCAAACGCTGGCAGGAGCGCTGTTATAAGTGTAATAACGCCATTTGATCATTTGTGTAGCGCTATTCATGGCGCGCGCCAGCATCAAGAGCAGGCAAGGGTGATTGTTTCTGCCAAAATTTTCAATAACCGCAAGATAAATCAGGAACATTTGACGGTGATACAAGAACACGGAGTGCGTTAGTCGCTCTTCCAGCTCTATACTGATATTCTCAATGGTGATGTATTGATTGGTGATTCTTTCGACAATTGTGTGGGTTTTTTCGTCAATCGCAAAAAGTGCCTGTAAATATAGCTCGTCATTAAAAGCGTTATTTTTGAATTCGTGATTGAGTTGCTGTGAGCTATATTCAATGGCAGAAATATCGTCTAAGTCCTTTAATGCTGGCGCCCAAGGGAAATTGTTCATTCCTCGGGAAGCTGGTGACTTACTAAATATTTTTTGGAGAAAGCGCATTTTTTATAAACACTAACAGTCGAGTACTTATTGATATGTGTAATATCGCAAGTACTATGCCAAACTGATCAGTATCTTTTATAGTGATTGTCAGCAGAAATACACGGATTAAAAGCTATTGTAAATAGCCCTTTTGGTGAAGTGGTATTGGTTTGTTGTGAAGGTACTGTTTGAACGTATGGATAAGTACTGTTAACGCGGATAATTCAACTTGACCCAATCATCTTTGCTGTCTATTGCAGCACCTAAAGTAATATTTTCGCGCATGCCGCCAATGAATATCTCGTAGAGGCTGTTGGCGACAAATTCTATCTTGGGCAATATCAAACTGGAGTTGGTAGATAGACCTGCTTCAATAGGTAGGTATAGTCCTGGGAAGGTATGTTTTGTTAGTGGATCAATCGAGCTGGAAGTTATAGTCGGTGTAGCCATTTGTTTCAGTTGAATCCATTTTGCATGTCGGGACAATATCTCGACGCCGACTTGTATCTGCTTATTGGCTTTAGGTCGAGCGCTACGGATGACTGCCACAATCATATCCTGTTGCGAATCTGCTGTTACTACGCCTATAAGCTGGCCTACCGTGATCCATGAATTCAATTCTGCCGCAGCTACAGCACCTAAGCCGCGATTACTTTCATCGACGATTACCCAATGGTGATTATTATGGTCAACTATTAGCTTGCTTTCATCTCTTTTGATGATGGCATGGTGGTTTCTTAATCTTTCGTCCAGGGTTTTGCCATCTGCAGAGAACCTAGCGCCTTGCCTGAGTTTCTTGTCTTCATGGGTTCTAACGCGTTCACACACATTTTGAATGCCATACATGACGCTAGCGGTAGTGGTAAGTTTTTTCCGCTCTTCTTTCCGGCGCTGACGTTGATATTCCTTACGTGACCATTCCCTCAAGATAGCATTGAGCGTGTCCGGTACGGCTTTTAACTGATGCGTCTCTATGGACAGGCTATTGGTTAACATGGTTAAGCCAACATTATCATTAAGCTTATCCAGTATCGTCGCAATATCACGTTCCAGGTCGTCAATCTGCCAATAGATACAAGTATTAGTAGGCGTGAAATGCCTGATCCTTTTTGCGCCGGCATCTTTATCCAAATCGACATAGAACAGGAATTTGATTGGATTAAAATCAGCTGAGATTTCTACATCCACTAATTGCTGCTGCAATATCTTGCAAATAATATCGACACCTTGCCGGCTTAGATTGGCTTGCTGCAAACTATCCAGCATATAAGTTTGCACGAGCTGTGCAGCCAATGTCGGCGCGGTGAGGGAGTCATCCGATTCAATGACTTTATCAAGCAAATCATTCTCATTTGCTAGGACGTAAATCTGATGAAGTTGTAACCAAACTTTAGGGGCTAAGTCTAAATTGACGAAACTGCGCCATTTCAGCATTTCAAATGCCTGAGTAACTATTTCTGACAATAAGGTATGTATAGCTTTGGATTCATACTGCGCAGGATTGGCAATAAAGTCATCAAGTAATGTGAGGTAACTGCCGTATAACTGCTTATGGAATCCATAGGCAATGCCCAGCATATTATTTTCGATGTTCGAATCCATATATTCGAAACGGACGAATTGCTGACTTACTTTTTTTAGGATAGGGCGGGTTTTTTGAGTGGTTTCTTCAATGATTTTTGCACGGATGTTGGCAGTTAATGAGGTGTCCGCTAACATGGACTCCAGACCGCGCGTTGCTGATTGTAGCGCCAGCAGGTCATCCTGCTCTTCAATTGCTTCGAGCCAAACTGAGTGTTTGCGCGGAACGTCATTGAACACATTCGCAATAATGTTTTGAAAAAGATTTTTCATACAATACGGCTTTTGTTATAGACCTAACGGTTGATTTTGTTATTCATGGTCAACATATCATAAATAACTCACAAACTCTATAAGCACTACAACGCTATAAAAAGCCGATTTCCCCCTAAGCTGGACTGCCAGCATGATAAAATGTGACCATTCAAAATTAAATAATATTTCATATGACCGTTCGTACGCGTTTTGCTCCTAGCCCCACTGGCTTCCTTCATATTGGCGGTGCTCGTACTGCTTTGTTTTCATGGGCTTATGCAAAAAAGCATGGTGGAGAATTCATCTTGCGTATTGAAGATACGGATGTTGCAAGAAGCACACCAGAAGCAGTGCAGGCGATATTGGATGGTATGGCTTGGCTTGGGTTAAGTCATGACGAAGGCCCGTTCTACCAGATGCAGCGCATGGAGACTTATAAAAAAATCATCCAGAAGATGCTGGCAGAGGGCACCGCTTATTATTGCTATTGCACCAAAGAAGAGCTCGAAGCGTTGCGTGAAAGCCAGATGCAGCAAAATATCAAACCGCGTTACGATGGTCGCTGGCGTCCTGAAGAAGGCAAAGTGCTGCCTGAACCACCAGCAGACATTCCACCTGTCATCCGCTTTAAGAATCCACAAACCGGTAACGTGGTTTGGCATGATTTGGTAAAAGGTGAGATCAGTATCGCTAACCAGGAGCTGGATGACCTGATCATTGCCCGTGCTGATGGAACGCCGACCTACAATTTTTGCGTAGTCGTGGATGATAGGGAAATGGGTATCACCCAGGTGATACGCGGTGATGATCATGTGAACAATACTCCACGTCAAATCAATATGCTCAAAGCCTTGGGTGCAACCGTACCGCAATACGCACACTTATCCATGATCCTTGGCGATGACGGTCAAAAACTATCCAAACGTCATGGTGCGGTAAGCGTGATGCAATACCATGAAGATGGCTACTTGCCGGAAGCAGTGCTCAATTACTTGGCGCGCCTGGGTTGGAGTCATGGAGATGAAGAAATATTTAGCATGCAGCAATTTTGTGAATGGTTCGACTTAGACCATATCACGCCATCTGCGGCGCAATTCAATACTGAAAAGCTTAAATGGCTGAATGCCCATTATATTAAGTTGGTAGATTCCGATTATTTGGCAGAAGACATTACAGATCGCCTGGCGAAACTGGGCGTGAATGTGACAGCTGAGCCTAAGCTAGGCGCAGTGTTGGATTTATACAAAGAGCGTGTACATACATTGAATGAGCTTGCAGAAAACATCGCTTATTTTTACCGGAAGCCAAGGATAGACCAAGCAGCGGCAGAAAAACATCTCACCTTAGACATCAAGCCAGTATTGGCCATGTTGATCGAAGCACTGCAAAGTGCTGAATGGGCTGCTGAGCATATCCATCATGCCATTGACGCTGCTGTGACGAAGAATCAGTTGAAGTTTCCTAAAATCGCAATGCCATTACGCGTTGCCGTCACCGGTATTGCACAATCACCAAGTATCGATCAGGTAATGGCTTTGCTAGGTAAAGAGGAAGTACTTAACCGAATCAGACGGGTACTTTAACGCTTATTAAAAGATTTAATTAGCAAAGTGATATTGAAATTTTCTTATTAGACAGCATCTTACTATTACAGTATCGATGAGTACCTTGTAGATATTGGACTTTCGCAATAAAAAATAGAACAAATTTGATTATTGCCAGTCACACGAAAAGAGTAACATCACTGATGTAATGTGGTGGATGTTATGAAATATTTATTTAACTCCAAACAATAGGAGAAATCATGAACCAAAAAGGGCAAATGTTACAAGACCCATTCCTTAACGCCTTACGCAAAGAACATGTTGCGGTTTCTATTTATCTCGTCAATGGTATCAAACTTCAAGGTCAGGTCGATTCGTTCGATCAGTATGTGATTTTGCTGAAAAATACTGTAACGCAAATGGTATATAAGCATGCGATTTCAACGATCGTTCCCGCGCGTGCTGTTAACATCCCTTTAACTGAAGGCGATGAATAACCGTTGAAAGATTTGTTTGAAAGACCAAGTGGGGGCGATGCCGCTATTTTGGTTAGTGTAGATTTTGGTGATACTGACTACGAGGAAAGTCTGGACGAACTGAGGCAACTCAGTACCAGTGCAGGCTTGTCCATACGCGGCACTATCGAAGGCAAGCGAATCTCCCCCGATGCCAAACATTTCATTGGTAGCGGTAAGGCTGACGAGCTTGCTCAAATGATGCAAGCCAGTGAATCCGGAGTCGCAGTCTTCAATCATGACTTAACACCTTCCCAACAACGTAACCTTGAGCGACTTTTGCAGGCTCGTGTGGTTGATAGAACGGGTTTAATCCTAGATATTTTCAGCCAGCGAGCGCAAAGCCATGAAGGTAAGCTGCAAGTAGAGCTTGCGCAGCTTGAACATCTTTCTACCCGCTTGGTACGTGGCTGGACCCACTTGGAACGTCAAAAAGGTGGTATCGGCGTTCGTGGCGGTCCGGGTGAAACTCAGCTGGAACTTGATAGACGCATGTTGCGCGTTAGAGTAAAACAACTTCGCGAAAAATTGGTAAAACTCAAAGCGCAGCGTGGCATGCAACGACGTGCCCGCAAGCGTTCAAATGTCATGACGGTTTCTCTGGTGGGCTACACCAATGCCGGAAAATCTACAATATTCAACCGTTTAACCAAAGCCAATATTTACGCTGCAGACCAGCTGTTCGCCACTTTGGATACAACCACACATAAGATGTACATTCCGGATTGTGGGCCCGTGGTAATTTCTGACACGGTAGGGTTCATCAAGCATTTGCCGCATGCCTTAGTAGAAGCTTTCGGTGCGACTCTTGAAGAAGCTGCACAGGCCGATTTACTTTTGCACATTGTCGATACCGCAAGTACCAATCGTGAGGAACAGATAGCGCAAGTGAATAAGGTGTTGGAAGAGATTGGCGCGACAAATGTACCGCAGATTGTGGTACATAACCAAATTGATAGAGTAGGGCTGGAACCCTCATTAAGCCGTGATGAATATGGTAGAATCACGTCCATACATGCGTCGGCAAAAACGGGCGAAGGTCTTGATTTAATAAGATTGGCGATGGCGGAACATTACCGCCATTTGCAACGATTAAGCACAGAAGAAAGTACGTATGCATAATTTTGGAGCATTGAATGATTAAATTTCCCGGATGGGGACAGCGCAATAATGAAGGCCCGCCAGATTTGGACGAGGTTATGCGCAATCTGAGCCGAAAAATCAATAACCTGTTTGGTAAAGGCAACGGTAGCCAGCCTAATCGCGCACCTGGCCGGCCAAATCAATCAAGTCTGCCTATCATTCCTATCGTGCTAGTAGTCTTGCTGGTATGGTTTGGTATGGGTTTTTATATTGTTGACCAAGGTTCTTTGGGTGTAGTGCAGCGATTCGGTAAGTTTTCTGAAACTACTGAGCCAGGTCCACGCTGGCATCTGCCTTACCCCATTGAAACCGTGAATGTGGTCAATATGGAGCAGATTCGTCGCTTGGAAGTTGGGTACCGTACTAATGAAACCGGTGGCGGTAAAACCAAACAGCCTAAAGAATCACTGATGTTGACGGAAGATGAAAACATCATTGACCTGCAGTTTGCCGTGCAATATAACCTTAAAAATGCCAAAGACTATTTATTCAATAATCGCGATACGGATGACGCAGTAAGATCTGCTGCCGAAACAGCGATTCGTGAAGAAGTAGGTAAAAATACACTGGATGATTTATTGCAAAAAGGCTTGCAAGACACTTCTGCACGTATGCAAGTGATCTTGGATAGTTATAAAGCGGGTGTGAATATCATCAGTGTGACTCAGCAAGGCGCGCAACCTCCTGAGCAAGTGCAGGAAGCGTTTGAAGACGTAAACCGTGCCAACCAAGATAACCAACGTTTAATCAATGAAGGTCAAGCTTACGCAAACGACGTGATTCCTAAAGCGCGCGGTACTGCATCGAGATTATTGGCTGAAGCTGCGGGTTATAAGCTAAAAATCGAAAGTGAAGCGCGTGGTAATGCCAGCCGTTTTGATCAGATATTAGGCCAATACAATAACGCTCCTGAAGTCACACGCCAGCGTTTGTATCTGGATGCACAAGAGCAAATACTGTCTAGCGTAAGCAAAGTGGTGGTCGATCAGAAAGCTGGCAATAGCTTGTTATATTTGCCGCTGGATAAGCTGATCAGCGCAAGTGGTGCGAACGCGCCTTTGCAATCGCAATCCATGCAGTCACTTAATCCACAGCAGCCAGTAGTTGTCGATCCTGCGGCCGAGGCAGAGCGCACACGTGATGCTTTCCGTAGCCGTGACAGAGAAAGCAGGTAAGGAATAGTGATGAATAATGTAAAAAGCATTTTAATTATCGTAGTCATTGCCATTGTGGCATTGGCATCCTCTGCATTTACCGTAAGCCAAACTCAATACGTGTTGGTTAAACGTTTAGGTAGCATCGTAGCCGTTAAGAAAGAGCCAGGCTTATATTTCAAAGTACCATTTGTCGATGACTTGAAATATTTTGATAACCGCATCATCACTCTGGATTCCGATCAGCCGGCAAAACTGATCACCAGTGAGAATAAATATATGATGGTGGATTCGTTTATCAAATGGCGCATCATTAACCCTGCTAAATATTATGTTTCAATCAGGGACGGTGGCGAAGCAGCAGCTGAAGACCGACTGACCAAGGTTGTGAATGCTGGGCTGCGTGCGGAGTTTGGTAAACGTACTGTTCATGACGTAATTGCAGGTGAGCGCGTTGCTGTGATGGATAGCCTACGTAGAAGGGCTGATGTAGATGCCCGCCAAATGGGTATTCAAGTAGTGGATGTGCGCTTAAAACGCGTGGATTACTCTGAAGATATCAGTAAATCCGTATACGACAGGATGATCTCTGAGCGTAAGCGTATTGCCAATCAGCTACGTTCAGAAGGTTCTGCTTCTTCTGAAAAGATTCGTGCTGATGCTGATAAGCAACGTGAAGTGATTATTGCCGAAGCTTATCGTGATGCGCAAAAAACAAAAGGTGAGGGCGATGCCTTGGCTGCCGCAATCTATAATCAGTCTTATAGCAAAAATCCAGAGTTCTATGCGTTTTACCGTAGCACTGAGGCTTACAAAAATAGTTTCAAGAACAAGAGCGATATTATGGTGTTAGACCCAGGCTCGGAATTCTTTAAATATATGCGTAGCCCGTCCAAAAAATAATAAAGTGAATTCAACGCTATTAACCGCATTTGGCTTGATGCTGGTATTTGAAGGCTTACTGCCTTTATTGGTGCCTCAAGCCTGGCGCGATACCTTTAAACGAATGATCGAGTTAAAAGACGGGCAATTGCGTTTTGTCGGCTTAATGTCTATTGTGGGCGGTTTAGTGATAATTTTCTTAAGCAAATAGACAAGTAAAAGTATTAAGCAAACAAACGTAAGTGATAACTAAAAATGCATAACTGGCTGCTCCCCGAATATATTGAAGATGTTTTGCCCGCCGAAGCCGCGCGCATTGAATCATTACGTCGTACTTTGCTGGATCTGTTCAAAGTGCATGGCTATCAATATGTCATTCCACCGATGCTCGAATACATGGAATCACTGATTACCGGTGTTGGACATGATCTCGATTTAGCGACTTTCAAAGTGGTTGACCAGTTGACAGGTCGCCTGATGGGCGTTCGTGCTGATATGACTCCGCAAGCAGCTCGGATTGATGCGCATTTGCTGAATCATCAGGGTATCACTCGCCTATGTTATGCCGGCAGTGTATTACGTACCAAACCGGATGGCCTAGCACTGACACGTGAGCCTTTGCAATTAGGCGCAGAGTTGTATGGTCATGCTGGTGTTGAGAGTGATATCGAGATTCAGTTATTGCTGATTAAAGCCTTGCAGGCAATTGACATCCAACAGATCCATATTGATTTTAGCCATGTGAACGTGTTTGGCAGCTTGATTGAAGCCAGCAATATAGATGCACAACTAGAACAGAATCTTTACTCTGCATTGCAAAGTAAAGATCAGTCAGCAGTAGCTAAACTGGCAAGTGGTTTGGACAAAATGACACGTGAAGCATTGATTCAGTTAACAGAGCTAAATGGCGATAAAACTGTTTTAGCGAAAGCTGCGGAAGTATTGCCAGCCACGCCAGCCATTCAAACAGCCCTAGCAAGCTTGAATAAAGTAAGTACAGCTTTAGACGCGATGAATGTTAACGTAAGTTTTGATTTCAGCGAATTGCGTGGCTACCATTACCATAGTGGCATCGTGTTTGCCGCTTATGCAAAAGGTTATAAAGGCCCATTGGCATTAGGTGGGCGCTATGACGAAGTCGGCAAGGCATTCGGCCGCGCACGTCCGGCTACCGGTTTTAGTTTGGACTTGCGTGGAGTCGTGACGGCTTTGGCTCCTGCCAAGCCTTTAACCGCGATCTTTGCCCCTGCAGAAAATGATACTGCACTTACCGCTAAAATTGAGGCGCTAAGAACTGAAGGTCATGTAGTTGTGCAAGAACTGGCTGGATTTGAAGACCATCGTGATGAATGGAGTTGCGATAAAAAATTAGCTCGTACAGATTCAGGCTGGGTCGTAGTCGATTATTAATCCTCATTCAAACCAGTAAATAAATTTCATATAAATCAAAGTAAACGTTATGGCAAATGCAGTAAAAAATCAGGTAGCAAAAAATGTGGTCGTTATAGGCACGCAATGGGGTGATGAGGGCAAAGGCAAAATCGTTGATTGGCTGACCGACCATGCCCAAGGCGTGGTTCGCTTTCAAGGCGGCCACAATGCAGGCCATACATTGGTTGTGGGCCAAGGCGCTGCACAACGCGTTTACAAATTAAACCTCGTACCATCCGGTATCGTGCGCAATGGCGTTAATTGCTACATCGGTAATGGTGTTGTGTTGGATGCAGGTCATTTATTAAGTGAAATTAATACACTAGAAAAAGACGGTTTAGAGGTAAGGAACCGTTTGAAAGTAAGCCCAGGCTGCCCGTTGATTTTGGACTATCACGTGCGTTTAGACGTTGCACGGGAATTGAAACGTGGCGCCGATAAGAAAATCGGTACAACAGGCAAGGGCATTGGTCCGACTTACGAAGATAAAGTGGCGCGCCGTGCTTTGCGCCTTTACGACTTGTTTTATCCTGAGCAATTCGGCGAGAAACTGCGCGATGTGTTGGATTACCATAATTTCGTACTGACCAATTATCTAGGTGCTGAAGCTGTTGATTACCAGCAGCAATTGGATTCCGCATTACAAAAAGCTGAACTGATCAAACCCTTGGTCGCAGATATTTCCGCAGCTTTATATGAAGCCAATGCGGCTGGGCAGAACTTATTATTCGAAGGTGCACAAGGTACGTTACTGGATGTAGACCACGGTACTTATCCGTACGTAACTTCTAGCAACTGTGTTTCCGGTCAAGCTTCGGCTGGCACAGGTGTTGGCCCAAGCATGCTGCATTACGTATTAGGTATCACTAAAGCCTACACGACACGTGTAGGCGGCGGTCCATTCCCAAGCGAGCTGGATATCGAGTCTGATAACTGTCCGGGTAATCAAATGTCAGTAAAAGGCCAGGAAATTGGCACAGTGACTAAGCGTAAACGCCGTTGTGGCTGGTTCGATGCCGCTGCATTGCGTCGTTCAGCACGTATCAATGGCCTCACAGGTTTGTGTATCACCAAGCTGGATGTACTGGATGGCATCGAAGAATTGAATATTTGCACAGGTTATAACTTGGATGGCAAGTTGCTAGATCTGCTGCCAATCGGTGCCGATGATGTTGCTCGTTGTGAACCTGTCTATGAAACGGTTCCGGGCTGGAGCCAGAATACTTTTGGCGTTAAAACCTGGGATGGTTTGCCGAAAAATGCGCAGAATTATTTGAAACGTCTTGAAGCCTTATGCGGCGTGCCTGTCGATATTGTTTCAACAGGTCCGGAAAGAGATGAGACCATTGTTCTTCGCCATCCATTCGCAGTATAGAAAGTAAAGTTTGTTGTCATACGTTGTTACTTCGTAAAAAATTATCGCTTACATACTATTTGTATGCTGCGCTCAATTTTATACTCGCGCCTCGTCTGACTTAAAACTTTACATTCTATAAATAAAACTTATGTCTCAGGATATCAAACAGAAACGCTTAGCATGGGCTATTACTGGTTCAGGCCATTACTTGCGTGAATGCTTAGATATCATCCATACCTTGCAGGATGTAGATTTGTTTTTGAGCAAAGCCGCAGCGGAAGTCCTCCAGCAATACGGCTATAAATACAACGTAGGTAAAGTTTACCAAGATAAAACGGCCAGCAGCGTGCCAGTTGAGCTGTTTTATCAAGGGCATTATCATAGCCTTATCATTGCTCCGGCGACATCCAACACTATTGCTAAAATGGTATGCGGCATTTCAGATAATCTCGTGACTAATTTGTATGCTCAGGCTGGCAAAACTTTGGTGCCAAGCATCGTATTTGCTTGTGACACCGCTCCAGAATTGGAGTCTGAGGCGCCACGTGAACATATGGTAAAAGTATATCCGCGCAAGATAGATTTGGATAACGTTACCAAAATCAAAACATTTGAAGCAACAACAGTCGTAGAAGATATGCCTAGCCTAAAGACCAGCATACAAGCCAGGCTACAGGCCTTGAATCAAAATGGCTAAGAACCTGCTTTTTTTGACAGGCAAGCTGGCAGAAAAAAGTCTCAATAAAGTACTGGCCGAAGTGCAGAGCAACCCTAAAACTCCACCATTCAAATATCGTATCCATCAGATCGGCGTATCAGTTGCAGCATTGATGACACCTGATTTAATTGCACGCCGTTTGAAAGAAGCGGGCGATGCCGATAAGGTGATATTACCAGGGCTTTGCCAAGGCGATCTTGCACAACTGGAAGCGCAATACGGTGTACCAGTAGAACGTGGCCCCGTAGATTTGAAAGATCTGCCGCAATACTTCGGGCATGGGGGAACGCCGCCCGATTTGAGCGAATATAGTGTAAAAATATTTGCTGAAATTGTCGATGCGCCTTATCTAAGCGTGGAGGGAATCCTCCAAAAAGCGAAGCAATACCAAGCGCAAGGCGCCAATGTCATAGACTTAGGCTGTTTGCCATCTACTCCATTTCCACATTTAGCAGATGCGATTAAAGCCCTCAAAGAACAGGGTTTTCAAGTCAGTGTCGATTCGCTCAATACTGATGATTTATTGATAGCTGGCCGTGCCGGCGCGGATTTCCTGTTGAGTCTTACCGAAAAAACTTTATGGATTGCGAATGAAGTCCCTTCAACGCCTATCCTGATTCCTGCCAAACCGCATAGCCTGCCGTCGTTATACCGGGCGATTGACGCTTGTATCAAAGCTGGGAAACCTTTTATTGCCGATGCAATTTTAGACCCGATTCATTTTGGCTTAGCCAATTCCATCGTACGGTACCAGAAGCTGCGCCAAAAATATCCATACATACAAATTATGATGGGCATCGGTAATCTGACAGAGCTGACCGATGCGGATACTACCGGCATCAACGCCTTACTCTTTGGATTAATCAGCGAGCTAGAGATTGATGCGGTACTAGCGACATCTGTCAGCCCGCATGCCGTCAATGCAATTGCAGAAGCTGATAATGCGAGGCGGGTGATGCATGCTGCAAAACAGGATGATAGGCTTCCACGTGGATATAGTGGCGGCTTGCTAGGCCTGCATGACAGGCGACCTTTCACCTATAGTGCCGATGAGATTCGGGAAATAGCTGCGCAGATTAAAGACCCGAGTTTCCGCATCCAGGTCAGCGAAGAGGGTATGCATATTTATAATCGTGATGGTGTCCATGAAGCAACTGATCCTTTTGCTTTATATCCACATTTGAATGTTGATAATGATGCTTCTCACGCTTTTTATTTGGGTGTGGAATTGGCAAGAGCGCAAATCGCCTGGCAGTTAAAAAAGCGCTATATACAAGATCAGGAATTAACTTGGGGCGTCAATAGCGCTAAGCCTGATGCAGCGCAAACAGCAAAACAATCACATCGTGAAGCTTCTATCAAGGAGCGCCAGGAAGCCCTAAAAACTTCGGTCAAAGGGACAAATATAGAAGCAAGTAATACGGGGTCGGATGGGCCCGAAAATGATACTTGAAACCATCGTAACTACTATAGATTCAGCTGGAAATCCTCATACCACGCCCTTTGGTATTCGTCGTGAAAATGGCTATGTGATTATTTCACCCTATAAGCCTTCAACTACGCTGGAGAATATTCTTAGTAGCAAACATGCCGTACTCAATTTAACCGATGATGTACGGGTGTTTGCTGGAGCCCTTACCGGCAGGAAAGCTTGGGCTTTAGAATCTGCTGATAAAATTCCCGGATTTCGCCTGTCTGATTGCTTAGTGCATCAAGAACTAAAGTTAGTCAAAGTAAAAGAAGATGAAACTAGGCCCGATTTGTATTTGGAAGTGATCCATGAAAAGCAGCATAAGGCCTTTGCCGGTTTTAATCGGGCGCAAGCTGCAGTCATTGAGCTTGCAGTATTGGTGAGCCGTTTAACCAGATTGCCGATGGAAAAAATCAATCAAGAGTTGGCGTATCTACAAATTGCGGTGGATAAAACCGCAGGCCCCCGTGAACTGGAAGCATGGAATTGGTTGATTGAAGCCGTTGAAAATCATCGCGCTATGTTGAATAACGAAAACATCGCATAAGCGCGACAATAAAATGACTAAGTTATTGATTAGTGTGACGAGTATCGATGAAGCGCAACTTGCAATGGACCACGGTGCAGATATTATCGATCTTAAGGATCCGCATAGCGGTGCGCTTGGGGCTTTGCCTTTAGAGACTATTAACGAAATTGCGAATTATATCCATCTCTCAAAGAATCCTAAGCCTATTAGCGCCACGATAGGCGATATCCCTATGCAAGTGGACTTAATCTTGCATCAAGTCAATTTGTTAGCGAATACAAAGATAGATTTTATCAAAATAGGTTTTTTTGAGGCTGATAATTACCATTCATGCCTTTCTGCAATAAAACCTATAGCAGCAAATTTAGATTTAATCGCAGTACTGTTTGCTGAATATACGTATCCAGTCAATATCGTTGAAGATATTAAACAAGCGGGATTTAAAGGCCTTATGTTGGATACCGCACATAAGAATGGAAGAACCATCCTGTATTATCACAGTCGCAAATATTGCGAAGATTTGTCTCAAAATGTCAGAAAGTCAGGAATGACTTTCGGCTTGGCGGGATCACTTAAGCTGCAAGACATTGCTATTTTAGGTGTCAGTCAACCAACATATATGGGTTTTCGGGGTGGTGCATGTACTGAATATTCACGCACAGAAAACCTTGATAGAGGCAAAATCGAAGCTTTGAGTAATGCTTTAAAAAGTTTGTTGTAAAAATGCAACAAATCACTGGTATATATGACAGGGAATGGCGTAGTTATTGATTTAAAACATTGCGTTATATGTGTTGTATGCGTATTATAAACCTCATAGACTTGTAAGTTGATTCAAATTAGGAGCCATAAAGAATGAAAAAAAATATTATCAATATCGCAGTAGCTGCGACTCTAGGTTTGGCTGCATTTGCAGCAACTGCTGAAGACATGTACCGCGGTGCATGGTATCTAGTACCAGGCGTAAGCTACATGAACACAGATAGTGACTTGGACGCTAACAATGGTGGCGGTGCATTCATTAAGTTAGGTAAAGAGCTTAGCGAAAAATGGGACATCCAAGGTGGCTTAGGCTACAACCGTGCCGGTGAAGACACTAATATCCCAGGTGCAGGTGGTCGTTACAAACAAACTACGTTAGGTATTGATGCATTGTATATGTTCAGCCGCGACAAATTCCGTCCATTCTTGTTAGCTGGTTTAGGCGCAGCCCGTAACAATGTTGATTACAATGGTATCCCAACATTAGAAGATAGATCTAAAACATCATGGATGGCAAACGTTGGTTTAGGTGCTCAATATCTATTCAATGATTCTTTCGGTTTACAAGCTGACCTGCGTCACCAATGGTCAAGATCAAATGCAAAAGCGCCAGGCACATCATTTGATGCAGATGGCACTATCGGTAATACATTGTTGAGCTTAGGCGGTATCTTCCGTTTTGGCGCACCAGCCGCTGTTGCTGCTTTACCAGCATCAGAGCCTATTCCAGAGCCAACACCAGCAGCAGAGCCAGCTCCAGCTCCAGCACCTGCTCCAGTTGCTGCAGAACCATGTACACCTAAATTTGAAACAGTGACTATTGAAGCTGAAAAATTATTCGGCTTCGACAAATCTAAACTACAAGCTGGTTCTAAACCAATCTTGGATGAAGCTGCCGCTAAAATTAAAGCGAATCCAGCAGTTGGTTTAGTATTGGTGACTGGTCATACTGACCGTATCGGTTCAGATGCTTATAACCAAAAACTATCAGAGCGTCGTGCTAACGAAGTAAAAGCTTACTTGGTTTCACAAGGTGTTGATGCAAGCCGTTTACAAGCTGTAGGTAAAGGCGAATCTGAGCCAGTTGTGACATGTGACGGTGCGAAGAGCAAAAAAGTAATTCAATGCTTACAACCAAACCGCCGTGTTGTGATTTCAGCTGAAAAACAAATTGAAACAGGTTGCCAATAATTTAACGATAAGTTAATTAAGAAGTAATCGAAAGCCCCGCAAATGCGGGGCTTTTTATTGCTAAAATAATACAATGCCTAATTCAGACGAACTCTCAGAAAATCCTGCTAAATCTTCCACTAATGTAGATTTGATAATAGAAGCACGTTATGTCGTGCCTATGTCTACTACTCATCGTTTGCTTGAGAATCATGCAATTCTGATCCAGACTGGGCTTATTGTTGGAATTTTACCGATTTCCGAAGCAAGGCAAAAATATACTGCCACCTCCTTGGTATGTCTTGATGACCATGTATTGATTCCTGGATTAATCAATTTGCATAGTCATGCTGCAATGAGCATGATGCGTGGTATTGCAGATGACCTTCCATTGATGACATGGCTTGAGAAGCATATTTGGCCCACAGAGCAGGCAGTGGTTTCAGAGCGCTATGTAAAAGATGCGACATTATTAGCCTGCGCCGAAATGTTAGCCGGCGGTACTACCTGTTTTAACGACATGTATTTTTACCCGCAGGAATCAGCGGTAGCAGCTCAACAAGCAGGCATGCGCGCAAACCTGGGGTTAGTAGTACTAGAGTTTCCTACTGCGTATGCCAGCGATGCAGATGATTACTTGCAGAAAGGGTTTGAAGCGCATGATAGCTGGCGCAGTAATCCGCTCATCACTTCATCTATTGCCCCCCATGCACCATATACCGTTTCTAACCAGACGTTCGAAAAAGTCATTACCTATGCGGATCAACTATCCTTAGGTATTCATACCCATTTACATGAAACGCGCGCAGAAATAGCGCAAAGCGAAAGCCAGTATGGTTTAAGGCCATTACAAAGAATGGCGAGTTTCGGCTTGCTTGGCCCTAATCTTGTAGCCGCTCACTGTGTACATTTACAGAGCCAAGAAATAGAGATGCTCGCAGAATACGGCTGCCATGTAGCGCATTGTCCGAGTTCCAACCTTAAACTTGGTAGCGGCATTGCGCCTATCACTGCATTATTGGCTAAACAGGTAAATGTAGGGTTAGGTACTGATGGCGTAGCAAGTAATAACCGTATGGATATGTTCGCGGAAATGCGCTTGGCAGCGCTGCTGGCAAAAGGAGTGAGTGAAGATGCTACGGCAGTACCAGCTTACGAGGCATTACAAATGGCTACGATTAATGCGGCAAAAGCGCTAGGCCAAGAAAGTAGGATTGGCTCTATCGAAGTCAATAAATTCGCTGATCTAACAGCAGTACGTTTGGATGATTTGATGATATCGCCTTGCTATGACCCGATTTCACACTTGGTTTATGCCTGTGGCCGTGAACATGTGACTCACACATGGGTGGCTGGGGAATTGCGCTACAGCGATGGCGTTTATGCGGGTATGGAACCACGCGAGTTGAAAGAAATTATTGATGTATGGCAACCTAAGTTACGCCAGGTTAATCTATAGCATAAGCCTTTATAGAATTCAAAATATGAAAAATAGTACAGAAGAAAATCAAGCCCCATTAAATGCAGATGAAATCGAACTGCAGAAATTCGGCGATCTTGCCCATAAATGGTGGGATAAGAATAGTGAATTCAAACCATTGCATGAAATCAATCCTTTACGGCTTAATTATATTGATAAGCTAGTCGGCCTGGCGGGCAAGCAGGTATTGGATGTCGGTTGTGGTGGCGGTATTCTTTCGGAATCCATGCATTTTAAAGGTGCAGAAGTCACTGGCATCGATTTAGGTGAGAAAGCACTGAACGTGGCTAAATTACATCAATTGGAGAGCGGCGCAAAAGTTAGCTATCAATTGATTTCTGTGGAAGCGCTTGCGGCAAAACAGCCTGCAAGTTTTGATGTGGTGACTTGTATGGAAATGTTGGAGCATGTGCCCGATCCATTTGCGATTGTGACAGCTTGCGCTAGATTAGTGAAACCGGGCGGTTCGGTGTTCTTTTCCACCATTAACCGAAATCCAAAAGCTTACTTATTTGCCGTAATCGGTGCTGAATATATCTTGAACATGTTGCCCAAAGGTACGCATGATTATGCAAAGTTCATCAAACCATCCGACTTATCTACTTGGGTGCGTAATGCAGGCCTCACGGTTTCTGGCATGCGTGGTATGAGTTACAACCCTATCACGCAATACTATTCGTTGGGAGATGATGTTTCTGTGAACTATCTTATGCACACAGAACTTGGTTTATAAGGTGCTAGCATGAGCGTCATCTTATTTGATTTAGACGGTACGCTAGTCGATACCGCACATGATTTGGGTGCAGCCTTAAATATACAGCTCGAAAGGCATAACCAGCCGACTTTGCCGCATGAAGTAATACGTCCGGTCGCTTCGCATGGTTCACTCGGCTTGCTCAAATTGGGGTTTGGTTTAACGCCTGCCGATGCTAGCTTTTTAACCATGCGTAATGAGTACTTGGCTATCTACGAAGACGTACTTACGCATTCGCCGATATTGTTCGATGGCATGGATGAAGTCCTAGATAGTTTGGAAGCTAATGGTCTCCTATGGGGTATCGTTACCAATAAACCTAAACGTTTCACCACGCCTATTATGCAATCCATGCAATTGGATAAACGCGCTGCCTGTATTATCAGCGGCGATGATGCACCACGGCCTAAACCATATCCTGATACGCTACTCATGGCTTGTGACTTGATTAAAACCCAAGCTGATAATTGCATCTACATTGGTGATGCAGCGCGGGATATCGAGGCAGGGCAGGCAGCAGGCATGCGCACGGCGGTGGCTTTATATGGTTACCTTGGCGAAATGGATACCCCTAGTAAATGGGGCGCGGATTATATGGTGGAACAGCCTGTAGATATATTGAGCCTGCTTGATCGTTAGTTGGAAGTAAGTTTGGATAGATGCTTAATGCGTTTCTATCTTGATATATCTTTAGCTTTTTTAGCTGGCCGCCAACTTGTAGTCTGGGATGCTTCATCAAAAAACTCTTGTTCAAATCGATTGCATCTCTTGCAAGTCCTGAAGCGTATCGGGTAAACGCTGCCTTGATATGCGTGGCCACGAAGTTCAATCAACCAGTCGTCGTGCCTGTTTAATTTACACAGTAGTAACGGCCAGACCTTATTTAACACTCCGTCGTTCCATCATCGCTTGGGCGAGGGTACCGCTATCCACATATTCAATTTCACCACCCATAGGCATGCCACGGGCGATACGGCTGGTTTTGATGCCACGGCTGCGTAATAACTCACTGATGTAATGCGCAGTGGCATCACCTTCAACGGTGTAGTTAGTCGCTAGAATTACTTCCTGCACGATCCCATCCTGCGCGCGCTTGATGAGTTTATCCAGATGGATTTCCTTAGGACCTACTCCATCCAATGGCGATAGACGTCCCATCAGCACAAAATAAAGGCCTTCATAAGCCTGGGTATTTTCCATCATCATGAGGTCTGTCGGCATTTCCACTACGCAAAGCAGAGTATTATCGCGATTCTCGGCGGCACATAATGGGCAGATAGGTCGCTCACTGAAGGTGTTGCACAGCTTGCAATGCGCTACTACTTGTAATGCATTGTCCAGGGCTAACGCCAAACCATGCGCACCTTTCCTGTCACGTTGCAGCAGGTGATAAGCCATGCGCTGTGCGGATTTCGGGCCTACACCGGGCAGGCAACGCAGGCTATCAACAAGCCGTTCAAGCGCAGGCGGATTTTTCATCTAGCGTAATTTAGAATGGCAATTTCATGCCGGCAGGCATGAAGCTGGACATACGTGATGCAGAAGTGGCTTCCGCCTTGGCATTGGCGTCTTTTAGGGCGATAACCAATAAGTCTTCTAGAGTTTCTTTGTCATCCATCACGCTATCGTCCAGAGTTACACGTTTGACTTCATTTTTACAGGTCATCTGGACTTTTACCAGGCCGTTGGCCGCAACGCCTTCTACTTCAATATTGGCAAGCTCTTCCTGTGCTTTTTGCATATTCGCCTGCATTTGCTGGGCTTGCTTCATTAGATTGCCCATGCCACCTTTCATCATTTTCAGCTCCTTAGTTACTAATTGGTTTAATACTGTTGGGAATAATCTGTGCGCCAAAATCATTGATTAGCGCCTGCACAAAGCTATCCTCTTCAATAGCCGATTCGGCATTGGCTTGAGCATGTGCTTTTTCTTGTGACATTTGTTTTGCCGGAGTGTTGCCTGTGCCGCCGATACTAAATTGCAAACGTACTTTTTTTCCGTAATGCTGTGTAATAGCACTGCTTAGTTTCTCTTGGTAATTAGGTGACAGCAGATGTTTTTGTGATTCCGGTACGCTTAACGAAATGCTATGTTCATCGTAAGTGGTTAATTCACATTGTTGGGCTAATGCACGCGCCAAGCCTAGTTTTAGCTCGTCTACCAAACCGCGCCAATCACCATTGAAGCCTTTTGCTACCGAATCATTTTTTTCACTTACTGCATCTTCACCATTCACATCACTAGACGGTATAACTGCATCATCTGCATTTTTGATTGCCTCTGTGTGCTGTATTTTGGTAACAGGCGGTGCTACCTCTTTAATCGTGATGTTATTGCTAACGCTTGATTGCAACGCCGCCGCTTTGGCGATTGGCGCTATAGCGGGAGCGGGCTTTGGTATAGCTTTGCTGATATTGTTGCCAGCACTGCTTTCATTTGGTGTAAAAGCCAGCATGCGCAACAAGCTCATGGTAAAACCGGCGAATTCATCTGGAGCCAGTGCGATATCGCGTCGCCCCAGTAATGCGATCTGGTAGTAAAGCTGCAAGCTCTCTGCAGGAATCGATTCAGCAAAACGCATAATGACGCCGCGTTCCGGCAGATCATCGGCAATACTATCCGGTACTGTTTGCGCCACAGCGATCTGATGCAGTAATTGCGCTAAATCATTCAGTGCGGCTTCGAAAGACAGACTACGTTCCTGCATGAGCTTTGCACCAGCCATGATGGCGTTGCCATCATTCGCTAATAGGGCATCAATTAACTGGTAAAGATAGCTTTGATCTACAGCGCCTAGCATAGCGCGGACTTCTGCTTCATTCACTGTCTGGCCGCCATAGGCAATAGCCTGGTCAGTCAGCGATAAGGCGTCACGCATACTGCCTGCGGCGGCGCGTGCAATAAGATGCAAAGCGGCAGGTTCATAAGCAATATTTTCTTGGGCTAGGATATTTTGCAAATGCCCGGTGATAGAAGGGCTCGCCATCTGGCGCAAGTTAAACTGCAGACAGCGCGATAGCACCGTAACGGGTACTTTTTGCGGATCAGTAGTTGCAAGGATGAATTTAACGTGTGCTGGCGGCTCTTCCAGCGTTTTCAGCATGGCATTGAAAGCACTCTTTGAGAGCATGTGTACTTCGTCGATGATATACACTTTAAAACGGCCGGCAGTCGGCGCGTATTGTGCGTTATCCAGCAAATCGCGCATGGCATCTACTTGCGTATTGCTGGCGGCATCTACTTCAATCAGATCGACAAAACGACCACGGTCGATTTCCGTACACGCTGCACAAATGCCGCAAGGCGTAGCGCTAATGCCGGTTTCACAGTTGAGTGACTTTGCCAGGATACGCGCCAATGTGGTTTTACCAACCCCACGCGTACCGGTAAATAAATAGGCATGATGTAAACGATTCTGGGTCAATGCATTAGTAAGGGCGCGCACCACATGATCTTGTCCGACCAGTGTGTCAAAAGATTTGGGGCGCCATTTGCGTGCTAATACTTGATAACTCATCGTTTAAAGCTCACTTAGAAATACTCTTTTGGAATAGCTCACCATTAATGATTTAGGGTGACTCATGAGAACACGTCTACTTTCACGATTTGATCGCAAAATTTAGAGAAACTTTAGCGCATTATTGGCTATAAGTCATGACTAAATTTCGTACTGTAAAAATGAAATTTTAGCAGGCTGTAATAGGGGAGGCGAGCCTTGACCCCGGCACTTGCTTAATAGTTGTGGCTGCTTGCTTCCGCACCTGACCAGATTGGCTACTTCACAATGCGGGGAGGCCCGCCAGACATAATTTTACCTTAATTCTTTAAGCCCGCTTATAAAAATTATGTGATTTTTTTGAAGCTTATAAAAATGAAATTACTTTAATCCGGCACGCTGTACAGGTGGTAAAGCAGCTAGCTCTTCATCTGAATATAAGCGGCCCTGGGTTATAAAGGCAAACCCACTACCGCAATCTAATGAAAAGGAACCGCTAGACCCTGGCTGTGCATCTAATATGGTATGCATATTTTCAGCGAAGCTGAAGTGGCTGTCGCCCATATAAAACGTCGCTCTTTTTTCCGTACCTAGAATACCTAATATTACGTCTGATGGGCTGGCATGAAATTCATTGGCGGGCATGCACAGCGGACCACTACCTTCACAGCAGCCGCCGGATTGCAGGAACACGATGTCACCGTATTGCGCTGTAAGTTTGTCAATGAGCGCTACCGCGGGTGGCGTTACAGATATACGTTCAGCCATGATTCATTCCTCCAAGCCCCAATTAAATTAACTTTTATTAACTTTCAAAATCTACACCTTAAATTAAGAAGGGCGAGTAAACTCGCCCCCTTATTTACTCTACTATGAACATCCTAAACCTAGAAGAAGCCTAGTTTGTTAGGGTTGTAGCTCACTAGCAAGTTCTTGGTTTGTTGATAGTGATCCAACATCATTTTATGGTTTTCACGACCGATACCTGACTCTTTATAACCACCGAATGCGGCGTGGGCGGGGTATGCATGGTAGCAATTCGTCCATACACGGCCAGCTTTAATGCCACGGCCCATTCTGTATGCTGTATTACCATTACGACTCCAAACCCCTGCACCTAAACCAAAGATAGTGTCATTTGCGATTGCCAATGCATCAGCTTCGTCTTTGAATGTCGTTACTGCTAATACCGGGCCAAAAATTTCTTCCTGGAACACGCGCATTTTATTGTGGCCTTTTAGCAAGGTTGGCTGTACATAGTAACCTTCAGCTAAATCGCCGGTTAATACATTGCGGTTACCGCCAATCAACACTTCTGCGCCTTCTTGTTTACCAATATCAATGTAGTTCATGATTTTGTTAAGCTGATCTTGCGAAGCTTGCGCACCTAGCATGGTATTAGGATCGAGCGGGCTGCCTTGTTTGATAGCTGCAACACGTTTTAATACGCGTTCCATGAATTTCTCATAGATAGATTCTTGGATGATCGCGCGGGATGGGCAAGTACAGACTTCGCCTTGGTTGAAAGCAAACAATACCAGACCTTCAATTGCTTTATCCAGGAATGCATCATCTTCATCCATCACATCGGCAAAGAAGATATTAGGTGATTTACCGCCTAATTCCAGAGTTGCAGGAATCAGGTTGTTCGCGGCAGCAGTAGCAATCGCGCGGCCTGTGGCAGTGGAGCCGGTAAAGCCGATTTTAGCGATGCGTTTGCTGTTCGCTAATGGTGCACCTACTTCACGACCATAACCGTTGACGATATTAATCACTCCCGGAGGTACCAAGTCAGCGATCGTTTCCATCAGGATCAAGATCGAAAGTGGTGTGAATTCAGCTGGTTTTAATACCACACAGTTACCCGCAGCAAGTGCAGGAGCGAGTTTCCATGCGGCCATCAGGATAGGGAAGTTCCAAGGGATGATCTGGCCGACTACGCCTAGCGGCTCGTGGAAATGATAAGCTACTGTGTCATTATCGATCTCGCTGATGCCGCCTTCCTGGGCACGTATAGCGCCGGCGAAGTAGCGGAAATGGTCAACTGTTAGCGGAATGTCCGCATTCACGGTTTCGCGGATCGGCTTGCCGTTATCAACGGTATCAGCCAATGCGATCAGTTGAAGATTAGCTTCAATGCGGTCTGCGATTTTTAGCAGGATATTTGAACGTTCGGTTGTAGAAGTTTTGCCCCATTTTTCAGCGGCAGCATGTGCAGCATCTAAAGCCAGTTCAACGTCTTCTGCGCTTGAGCGAGCTGCTTTGGTATAAGGTTTACCAGTAATCGGTGTGATTACATCAAAATATTCCCCTTTTACCGGTGCAACCCATTTACCGCCAATAAAATTATCGTACTTGGCTTTGTAAGGGATATTTACGCCAAGACCTTTTAGTATGTCCAAACTCATGCTAACTCCTCTAGTTTTGCTATCGTTAATATAGTATTTCTATCTGAAAACCCGCATTACTTCGTTGTTGTTTTTATGATGTTCTAAAACTAGTTCGATCCTTGCAAACCTAATAAATACAAGCCTCTCAGCCAGATTGCATTTATCAAACCCTAACTGAACAATAACCCTTAACTATTAGTAAATCAAGTCTTATATAAGAGATAATTTACATTTTGAAACAATAGAGAATTATTTTTCACCGATATTATTTTTTTAATGGATGCCTTCCACATCGTCCACAATTACCGCATACATATCGCGGGTAGAGGCTAAAGCACCATGATGTACTTCATCCGCGCTTAGCACTTTGCCGTTGGCGCTCATTAATGGGCGAGTGGCAGTAGCACTCGCGATGATCGTTGGCGCATAGCCTAGATTAAAACCACCGTGCGCAGTCGAATTCACACACATATGGGTCATAAAACCTGCAAGCACGATATGCTTTATTCCCAAAGCTTTTAATTCCGCATCTAATGTAGTCTGCACAAATGCGTTCGGATAATTCTTTACAATGATTTTTTCGCCAGCGATAGGCGCAACCTCATCGGCAATAGCTCCGATATCGGCGCTAATATCATACGGTGTGCCTACGCCAGCATCATGCTGGATATGAATAATCGGGATATTAAGTGCGCGAGCTTTGTGTAATAACTTCTGTGCTTCTTGTATAGCAGGCTCAACATTCGTCAATTGCATCAAGCCTTTACGATAAGTGTTCTGAATATCAATCAGGATCAAAGCTGAATCTTCCAGCGCAGGTGGCTGATGACCTAACCCTGTAATGTCGCGTAACGTTTGCGATGCAATAACCATATGTTTCCTTAATTTCTATAGCGGAAATACCGATAACCCCGCTGGCTAACTAGGCATATACTAATCAGTATATTCTATTACTAAAGTAATGATAAACATAGCTAGAAAAAGCCAGCCCGTTAGGCTATAGTGTTTTTTCTGTATAAAAATTACAATAATTTACAATATGGCAAAACCCGTAGAACCCTTCTCAGTCATGACACGTGAGTTCTGGAGTCGATTTGCTAATCCTACCCAGGCAACTTTAGGCAAATCTATACTTTCGTTATTAGTCATTGCTGAAAGCCTGATTTGCATCTTCTGGATTTATACCTTATCGAATCTGGGCGAGGGTTACGCTGTTATGGCGGCGGTGCCTTATCTGTACCTGATCGTTTCCTATACGAGCCTATTCGTTTTCTATCGTTACAAACGATTTGAATATTTCACTTTTACCCAACTTATTATGCTACTGGTCATGCCATTCTTCATGCAATGGGCTATCGGTGGGTATGTCGCTTCAAGCGGTGTAGCGATCTGGGCGATACTTTCCCCGGTTGGCGCATTGATGATATTGGGCACGCGCCAATCGACTTCGTGGTTCCTGTTGTTCGTTGGCTTGGCTTTTCTTTCCTGGATCATGAATCCTTATTTTGCAAGTAATGCACTGCCCATTCCGGCAAACATCAAAAACGCATTCTTCCTGATGAACATTACCGGTACAGCTGCGATTTTATACGGAGTGTTGCGTTATTTTCAGGCACAGAAGGAGCGTGTAATGGCATCGCTTGCTATGGAGCAAGGGAGATCCAATAAACTCTTGTTGAATATTCTGCCTTTTGCAGTAGCGGAACGCTTAAAAAAGAACGATATGCGCATCGCGGATCATTATGACTCGGTGACGGTGATGTTTGCAGACTTGGTAAATTTCACGCAGATTTCTGAAAGGATGCAGCCGATTCAATTGCTGGATCTGTTGTCACAAGTCTTTTCACGCTTTGATGTGCTTGCAGACAAATATGAAGTGGAAAAAATCAAGACGATAGGTGATGCATATATGGTCATTTCAGGAGCGCCAGTACCTTGTATCAATCATGCGCACCGTATTGCACAGATGGCTTTAGAGATGCATATTGCACTTAAAGAAGTAGCGCTTCAAACCGGTATAGACCTCAATATGCGCATCGGTATCAATACCGGGCCTGTTGTGGCAGGTGTGATTGGCAATAGCAAGTTCAGTTATGACCTATGGGGCGATACCGTCAATATGGCGAGTCGCATGGAAGATACCTGCCCGCATAATGCAATTCAGGTTACAGAAGCAACGCAAAAAATACTCAATGGACTTTATACCTTTCAAAATCGCCCCAATGTAGAAGTGAAGGGTAAAGGTATTGTAGAAACTTATATCTTGGTAGGGTCAGATTAATCCTGCAATTGTAGGAGTTATAAGGCGACAATCAGGTCTAAATGCTCTATAATTCGACCGCTTTTTGGAAGAGTGGATGAGCGGTTTAAGTCACCACCCTGGAAAGGTGGCATAGGGGTAACCCTATCGCGAGTTCGAATCTCGCCTCTTCCGCCAGCGTTTTTGTGATAGTTACAATTCAATAATTTTTACTAAATTATCCGTTAAAATCGGTCAGAATATTGTTATCAACTTCTGACTTCGATAATGCAAGATAATCCGCAAACATTACAATCCCTAACTCAAACGCTACCGCAAATCGGTAAGTTGGAGTCAATTATCGTGCGCCCGGCGCGACGTGTTCCAGCTATAGAAATCAAGCAGACGGTAGCAATAGCAGATGTTGGCCTAAGAGACGACAGGCGCGGTATCGATCACGATCCTGCGATTACTAAAATCAGTAATAGGCAAGTGACTTTGATTCAGGCCGAACATATCGAAGTCATCGCCAAGCTTATGAGGTTGCCGAATTTACATGCGACTACGCTTAGACGGAACCTAGTAATTTCGGGTATCAATTTACTTGCTGTTAAACCTTTGTTTCCCAACCAAAAAAATTATTTAAATATCGGTGAAGTAGTACTTGAAATCACAGGTATTTGTGCGCCATGTTCCCGTATGGAAGAGTTATTAGGAGCGGGTGGTTATAATGCGATGCGGGGTCATGGCGGCATCAACGCCAAGATTATTAAAGGTGGTGAGCTAACAGTAGGAGATGCCGTTAAATTCCATGCGGTAACTTCGCAATTACCGCTGTTCTAACGACACCCCTGAAACTGATTATTTAAGTACGTTTTTATTAATGGTTTGTATCAAGCTGCCTTGAGCCTTTTTATTCGTAGAATTACTAGGTGAAGCGGTTGTCTTTGTTGGAGATGCCGGTGCAACTGCAGCAGGCAACTTAGACGGTATTTTATTAACGATTTCTGACCGCATATGTGAAGAAGTCGTACCTGCGTTGACATCTGTTGGGCAGCCACCCATCACGGTATTACATTCAAATGCGTAACTGTTGCTAGATATTGCTAAAAAACTTAAAGCGATAAAACTAAATTTCAAAATCTTCTCCATCATTGTTAATAATACAGGGTAAAACGAGGGCGCCATGATACTGGTTTAAACTGGGGACTCCAATACCTAAAAGGCTTTAAGTGCCATTATATTTTTCAAAATATGCCGACTGATGCCACAACTCCAATTTTATGCCTGTACGCATATAGAACCTTCATCAGAAAATCCAGTCCACGCTGATGTTGGTATCTAAAATTATTATAAAGAGGTCATCTATGCGATCCGTTCAATTCAAGCGCTTGTTGCTAAGCATATTATTATCAGGAGCATCTACTATGGCCGCTGCGGCTTCATGCCTGCCTTTATACAATCATCAATTCACCACGTTGCAAGGTGAAAAAGTAAATCTATGCGATTATCAGGATAAGACTATCTTGGTGGTCAATACCGCTAGTAAATGTGGCTTTACGCCGCAGTTCGATGCGCTGGAAGGCCTATATAGCAAATATAAGGACAAGGGTTTGCTTGTAATCGGTTTTCCTTCCAATGATTTCAGGCAAGAGCTTAGTGATAACAAGCAGATCGGCGATTTTTGCAAACTCACATATGCGGTTAAATTCCCGATGATTAGCAAGAGTTCGGTAACTGGCCCGAATGCAAATCCATTCTATAAACAGCTAATTGAAAAAACCGGTCAAGCACCGCAATGGAATTTCTATAAATACGTGATTTTACCGGGCGGTAAAGACGTTGCAGCCTATAGCAGTGAAGTCACTCCGGACTCTCCCGAGATATTAGGCAAAATCAAACCTAGCTTGAAATGATGAACGGCAATAAATAAAGGCGCTGAAAGCGCCTTTATTATTTGGCTGGCTGACGTATCTTCTGCAGGATGATGGCCGATAATTCCTCGATTGATCGACTGGTCGAATCAGCCCAAGTGATATTGTTCTTGCGCATCAAGTCTTCCGCCGTAGCAATTTCCTTGCGGCAATTATCCAAAGAGGCATAAAAACTATCCGGGCGGCGTTCGCTACGCACAGAATGTAAGCGTTCGGCCTTAATGGTCAGGCCGAAAATCTTATCGATATGCTTATACAGCACCTCTGGCAAGGTGCCGCGTTCAAAGTCTTCCGGAATCAGCGGGTAATTCGCGGCTTTGATGCCAAACTGCATAGCAAGGTAAATACTAGTAGGCGTTTTACCGCAACGTGAAACGCCAATCAGGATAACTTGCGCTTCATCTAAGCCAGAGTTGGTCATGCCGTCATCATGGCCTAGCGTGAAGTTGATGGCTTCCATACGCTCGTGATAGTTCGTACCCATGACACTATGGGCAATACCAGCGCCGGTAAGCGGTTTTTGATTGAGTTCTAAACCCAGTGGATCAATGAAGGTATTGAACAGGTCAATAAAGTACGCATTGGATTGCTTAAGCTTATTACGCAACTCCAAGTTGCCTAGCGACATGATGACGACCGGGCGACCGCCATCTTCGTCAGTAGCGCGTTTGATAGCCTGTTGCGCTATTTCGATCTTATCCAGCGTGTCGGTAAATGGCAGACGCACTTGAGTAAATTGTGTGCTCGGGAAGTGCTCAAGCAATTTACCCAAGGCGCTCGCAGTGATGCCGGTACCATCTGAAACGAAGAGTACGGTGCGGCGAAGCATTAAGAATTAACCATTATGTGCGATCTGTCTTGATTCTATTTCTTAGTTAATCGTTGCCATGTGGCTACAACGGTATCCGGGTTAAGGGACACAGATTGAATACCCTCAGCCACTAACCATTCGGCAAAATCCGGATGATCAGAAGGCCCCTGGCCACAAATCCCGACATATTTACCTAAGCGGTTACAGGTGCTGATGGCCATTTTCAACAATACTTTTACAGCATCGTTACGTTCATCAAAACCATCCGCCAAGATGCCTGAATCGCGGTCCATACCTAAGGTCAATTGCGTAAGGTCGTTAGAGCCGATTGAGAAGCCATCGAAATATTCAAGGAACTGCTCGGCTAACAACGCATTCGATGGAATTTCGCACATCATGATAATACGCAGACCATTTTCACCGCGTTTAAGGCCATTAGCCGCCATGATGTCCGTGACTGCTTTGGCTTCGTCCAGGGTACGTACGAACGGGATCATAAGCTCAATATTGGTCAGGCCCATTTCATCGCGTACTTTTTTCATGGCAGTACATTCCATGGCAAAACATTCTTTAAAGTCTTCTGCCATGTAACGTGCCGCACCGCGGAAGCCGATCATTGGGTTTTCTTCATCCGGCTCGTAAATGTCGCCGCCTACCAGTTTTTTGTACTCGTTAGACTTGAAGTCAGAAGTACGGACGATGACTGGTTTTGGGTAGAAAGCCGCGCCAATGGTGGCAACACCTTCAGCCACTTTATCAATGTAGAACTGTTTCGGGGATTCATAACCGCGTGCACGGTTTTTGATCACATTTTGGATAGGCGCCGGCATTGCGCTCATATTCAAGATTGCTTTAGGGTGAATGCCTACCATGTTGTTAATCACGAACTCCAGACGCGCCAGACCTACACCGTCATTCGGGGTTTGGGCGAAGCCAAACGCCATGTCCGGATTACCTACGTTCATCATGATCTTGCAAGGTGGTTTAGAAAGCGCCGCAGTTGCTTGGCTGCTGACATCGAATTCAAGCGCACCGTGATATACAAAACCGGTTTCGCCTTCTGCACAAGATACGGTAACAATTTCGCCTTCACGTAGAAGATCCGTTGCGTTTACTGAACCTACAATTGCAGGAATACCAAGCTCACGCGCAATAATCGCTGCGTGACAGGTACGGCCGCCACGGTTGGTTACCAAGGCCGAAGCACGTTTCATGACCGGTTCCCAATTTGGGTCCGTCATATCAGCCACTAACACATCGCCGGGTTGTACTTCATGCATATTGGCTGGATCTAACACGATACGTACTGGACCTACGCCAACTTTCTGCGTTACCGCACGGCCAGCAACCAATGGCTTGGCACTATGTTTATGCAGTTTGAATGTTTCCATCACGTTGGTGGAGGATTCTTGTGATTTCACAGTTTCCGGACGCGCTTGCAGAATGTATAGCTTGTTATCTACGCCGTTCTTGCCCCACTCAATGTCCATCGGACAGCCATAGTGCGCTTCAATGGTCATGGCATATTTTGCCAATTCCAGGATATCTTCGTTTGAAAGAGAGTAGCGGTCGCTATCTACGGGTTCTACAGGCACCGTGTGGGTACTTTTACCTGCTTGGGTTGCATCTGAGAATACCATCTTGATGAGTTTTGAACCCATGGTACGGCGCACGATCGCTGGTTTGCCTTGTGCCAATAATGGTTTATGTACGTAGAACTCGTCAGGGTTCACCGCACCTTGTACAACGGTTTCGCCCAAGCCATAAGAAGAAGTGATGAACACGACATCTTTAAAGCCTGATTCTGTATCGATGGTAAACATCACACCAGCACAGCCGATATCGCTACGTACCATTTGTTGCACACCTGCTGATAGGGCTACATCAGCATGCACAAAGCCTTTATGCACGCGGTAAGAGATCGCACGGTCATTGTATAAAGAAGCAAATACTTCCTTGATTGCATGCAGGATATTGTCCAAGCCCTGAATGTTCAGGAAAGACTCTTGCTGGCCCGCAAAAGAAGCGTCTGGTAAATCTTCCGCTGTCGCAGAAGAACGTACTGCAAATGTTGCACCGTTACCGGATTTGGCCGTGAGGATTGCGTAGTTTTCCGCAATCGCTTTATTCAGCGCTTCAGGGAAAGGCGCATCCATAATCCATTGACGCACTTTTTTGCCACAAGCGGCTAGCGCTTGTGTGTCATCCACATTCAATACATCCAGTTCTGCATTGATTTTTTCATCCAAGCCATTTTGGGCTAAAAACTCACGGTATGCATCTGCGGTGGTGGCAAAGCCAGTTGGAACTCGCACACCTTTTGCTGATAATTGGGAGATCATTTCCCCGAGTGAAGCATTTTTACCGCCAACTGAGGGTACATCGACGTTTCTTAAGTTTTCAAATGGAATAACGTGAGCTGACATAGTGTTCCTTGATTGATAATAAGCAGTGATATTGCAACTGATTAACTTATAAAATACTTAATATACATTTGCAATGGTCCGATAGAGCTAAGGCCCTTTTTAGTGACCAATGGTTAATCACACAGCGCAAATTATTTTGAATATTTTATTCTTCTAAAATTAAGTTAACATTTTGCCTAAATATAGGTGTGCTGTCACCTTAAAAGTCTTTATCGCGCACCAATAAAGCAGTTTGGCTGTAGGACAGATGGGCTCAAGATAGGAAAAAGCAAGGCTGTAAGCTAAAATGTAAACTAAAAGGTATTAGGCTGTTCTACTCATCATTCCCAATAAGCACTGAATCTATGCATCAATTCCTCCATCATTCAATCAAAATCAGCACAGCGGCTCGTCTGCATATGGGATTTTTTGATCTGCATGGCGGCTTAGGCAGAAAATTCGGCAGTATTGGCTTAAGTTTAACTGCGCCAAATCTAGAGCTGACTGCCAGGCATCATGACCAAATATTGGTCACGGGAAATGAAGCGGTAACAAGCCGTGTCGCTAAGATTGCGGAACAGTTGTTAACGAAATTATCGTTATCTAAGCATATCCATCTTGATATACAAAAGCACATTCCAGAACACGCGGGGCTTGGATCAGGAACTCAGCTGGCGTTGGCTATAGGTACGGTTATCAGCCGTTTATTTGAGCTTAATTTAAGCACCTCTGAGATCGCCATTCTATGCGGCCGCGGCAACCGCTCTGGTATTGGCATTGCGGCATTCGATCATGGCGGTATATTGATAGATGGTGGGCGCCTTTCGCCAAGTCAACAGACAAGTCAAAAAAGTCAGGCTATCCCGCCGTTATTGGCACGGTATATATTTCCCGAGCAATGGCGAATCCTGCTGATACTAGATACTACGCAACCGGGCATTCATGGGCAGGAAGAGCTGACAGCATTTAGCCAATTGCCTGCATTTTCTGAAGACGTAGCAGCCCATTTATGCAGGCATGTGTTGATGCAGGCTATGCCAGCTTTAATTGAGCAGGATTTACCTGCTTTCGGCCAAAGCATCCAGGTTTTGCAAGCCCATGTCGGTGATTATTTTGCGCCGGCTCAAGGTGGGCGTTATGCCAGTGCTCGCGTTGGGACAGTATTAGAACATTTGAAAAACGTAGGCGTGGACTGCTTCGGGCAAAGCTCTTGGGGACCGACAGGTTTTGCAGTTTTTGAAAGCGCCGAAGCGGCAGAAAAACAACTACAACAGCTGAAAACGATTTTTACTGACAGCGCACTTAACTGGATGATTTGCAGTCCAAACAATCAAGGTGCGGTCATAGAGACTATTGCAGATAATCAATCAGTTGCTAGTATGATTGGTTAAATTTTTGAAAATTTAAGAAAATTACGATATGGAAAAAGTAAGTATTTTACATTTGATCACGGCAGCAAAAAATGCCAGTCCTTTCGACGTGAATATGGCGTTTGATGCAGGTTTCGACAAGATTATGCCATACACCAATGTGGCTTTATCTGAAGTAGCAGGCTTGACGCAAGACGCTATTTTTTCACGCAGTGCATCTGGCGTAAAACGAGAAGGCATCTTTATCGGCGGACGTGATATCGACCTCGCGATGCAGATGTTGAACGCAGCTAAAAATGCCATGTTCGCACCGTTTGCCTGTTCTGTTTTTGCAGATCCTTCAGGAGCGTTTACTACTGCTGCAGCCATGATCGCCAAAGTGGAATATCACTTAAAAAAACAATTTAACGAAGATCTAACTGGCAAAACTTTAAGCGTATTCGGCGCTACTGGCCCGGTAGGCAGCTGCGCTGCAATTATCGCCGCATTACAAGGTGCCAACGTGCAATTAGTCGCCCATCGTTCTGTGGCTGATACTGAACAAAAAGCTGCCTTCTGGAACCCGCAGTATGGTATCGATATGCAAGTAGTGAGCGGTGCTTCGGATGTCGCTAAGCAGGAAGTATTGGCAAATAGCCAGATAGCCGTGTGTGCGGCGGCGGCGGGTGTTGAAGTAGTGAGCGAAGCATTGCTGAAAAGCACAAGCCAGTTGAAGATTATTGCGGATGTTAATGCAGTACCACCTTTAGGCGTGCAAGGCGTGGGTGTAAGCGATGACGGCGTAAAGATCGCCAATACCGAAGTATTTGGCATCGGAGCCTTGGCGATAGGCCAACTGAAATACAACACGCAGCATCAATTGTTGAAACAAATGCTAGCCGCTGATAAACCGCAGGTATTGGAGTTTATGGCGGCATTTAACCTGGCACGTGAATTACTCAATAACTCAGCCGTTTAAAACCGACAATATTTAAGATTGAATAAACCTGCGGTTTTAATCATAGCGCTTTCGGCGCGACCTTTTGCAATGGCAGCTAAACAAGCCGGATACAGTGTCACGGTGATTGATGCATTTGCCGATCAGCAAACCATAGCTTCGTCTAACTTTTTTATCAGCGTGCCTTTCGACGAGCATGGCTTTGAAGCTGCAGCATTAAAACAAGCTATTAATCGCTTAGATACCAATGATTACGTTGGTTTTGTCTATGGTAGTGGCTTCGAAGCACAGCCAGAATTATTACAAACAATATCTGAACAGATACCCCTGATAGGCAATGCGGCCGAAGTATTGAGCGCTGTTAAATCTACCGGCTTTTTTGAGGCGTTGGATTCACTTAACATTCCATACCCGCAAACTTTTAGAAACTGGCCTGACAAAGTTTTCAGGACTTATTTAAAGAAATCATTTGGCGGTTGTGGAGGCACACATATCAGTATTGCAAGCCCAAAGGACCAGTTGCATGACTATGAATATTTTCAGCAATTTATAAAAGGCCAATCGGTTTCTTTATTGTTTCTCGCTTATGAAAATGAGGTCGATGTTATTGGTTTTAATGAGCAATGGGTTAGCGTGAGTGGCGACAAGCCTTTCCGTTATGGCGGTGCGGTAAGTAATGTGGATTTGCCGCAAGCGATACAACAGCAGTTGCTAAAAGCTGCGCATGCATTGACCACGAAGTTTAATTTAAAAGGTTTGAATAGCCTGGATGCAGTGGTTGAAAATAATATTGTTTATATTCTGGAAATCAATCCACGCTTAAGCGCGACTTTCGATTTATATGATGCAGATTTATTCAAGAGACATTTATGTGCAAATAATCCTGCACTTAAAAAAACGCAAAACAGCGCGTTGGGTAAACCTGCAGAAGCAAAAGCTCATGCAATTGTTTATGCAGAAGAAGACACAGTTTTCCTATGCTCTTTTGAATGGCCAGAATGGGCAACTGACATACCATCTTCCCACACCGAATCAATCACTATAAAATCCGGCGAACCTATTTGCACTGTGCTCGCTTCAGCAAAAGATGCAGAAACTGCCAAACTGTTAGTCATGTCTAGAGTTAAAATACTGAACTCAGCATTCGATAAAAATGATAAATAAGAGGCCAGCGAACAAGCTATGAATACTTCCCTAAGCCATTCTAAACCAAGCGTTAATCATCTTAGCAAGCCATTGCTAGAGCAGTTATTAGCCCATGCCACTCAATTAGGGATAGGTGTTATTCAGCATGAAACCGGTTGTACCATTATCGATGCAGGAATCCAACACCCAGGTAGCGCAGAAGCAGGACGCCTGATTGCAGAAATTTGTATGGGCGGCCTGGGTAAGGTTGCTTTACTTACCGATAACAGTTTTGAAGATTGGCCGAATGTCATTTCAGTACATTCCAAAGAGCCAGTATTGGCGTGTCTTGCCAGCCAGTATGCCGGCTGGGCTTTAAGCCATGGTAAATTCTTTTCCCTGGCATCCGGTCCGGCGCGTGCATTGGCGCAACGTGAAGAGTTATTCAAAGAGCTTGGATATGTAGACGAGGCATTCAGTACTTGCTTGGTGCTGGAAACCAGTCAGATACCTCCAATTGAAGTCATCGAAAAAATCTTAACAGACACCAAGGTCAATGCAGAAAACCTGACCCTCATCTTAACGCCCACCACTAGCATTGCCGGAGCGACCCAGATCGCAGGACGCGTATTAGAAGTCGCGCTGCATAAAGCACATACATTGCATTTTCCGCTGGCACATATCGTGAGCGGCAGCGGTGTGGCGGTATTGCCTCCAGTGTCTAATGACTTTATTACCGCTATGGGCCGCACCAACGATGCGATCTTGTTTGGCGGTTTCGTCACTTTGGAAGTAAAAGGTGATGACAAGGCCGCAGCTACGTTAGCGCGTGAATTGCCGAGCATGGCTTCAAAGGATTACGGCAAGCCGTTTGCAGAGATATTTAAATCCTACAATATGGACTTTTACCAGATCGATCCGATGCTGTTCAGTCCTGCCAAAGTCACCATTACCAACCTGGAAACGGGCAGCATATTTGAAAGTGGTCGGTTAAATCCGGAATTAATTGCGTTGTCTTTTTCATAAATATTCTTCACTTGGTTAAAGACCTGCATTGAGAATCCCTATATTTACTGATGATCCCGGCTGGCATGGCAATCAGCTAAAACAAGCTTTCGCAAAACGGGATGTAGATTCTGTTTATATTTCGCTTAGAGATTGCAGCATCAATATCAGTACGCAGAACGTAATCAGTATCCCCGCTTTTGATAAGCAACCAAGTGGGGCTTTTGTGCGAGGCGTCTCGGGTGGCACTCTCCAGCAGGTGATCACACGGTTAAATGTTTTGCATATGTTGCAACAAACTGGGGTCACTGTTTATAACCAACCCAAAGCAATAGAGCGCACGGTTGATAAAGCGATGACAAGCTTCCTGTTAAACCAGCACCATGTTGCGACACCGCCCACCTGGATATGCGAATCGCGCCAGCATGCAGAAACCATTCGAAATATAGCGGCTGGTAACCAGCAGCAACTTGTTATCAAGCCTTTATTCGGATCCCAAGGAATAGGTGTGCGTAAATTGGCGGCTGGTGAAAGCTTACCTGTACCCATGGAGCAGCATGTTGAAGGTGTATATTACCTGCAGCAGTACATTGAGACTGCAAACGAACCGCATGATTTCCGCGTTTTTGTGATCAATGGGCAAGTTGTGGCAGCGATGAAACGTACAGGCGCAAGCTGGATCAACAATGTCGCAGCTGGCGGTCAGTGTGAGTCATTCGAGGTGGATGAAAAAATGAGCACCTTGGCCGTACATGCGGCCGCAGCGGTCAATATCGATTATTGTGGTGTAGATATCATACAGTCCAAAAAGGGCGAGTACTATGTTCTGGAAGTTAACAGTATCCCGGCATGGAAGGGGCTGCAAAGTGTTACTAACGTCAATATCGCTGAGCTGCTGGTAGATAATTTTTTAGGCAAGTTGGGTCATTGTGTCTAATCTTACTTCGGATGATGTAGCACGCTTTTATAAAGCCGCTTGTATAGCGGAGCTTCAGGCGCTTAAGCCCGGCAATGTTCATTTGTTTGCCGATGGACACGGTATGACGATACAGGATTTTATGAAGAGCGCCGATGTTTCAGCCGCGGTTATTTCACAGCCAGAATTAAGTGTAGGCGAACGCATTTATAGCGCTGTAGAAGCTACCAATAAAGCGACAGGTTTAAATACAAATTTAGGCGTAATTTTATTGTGTGCGCCCTTAATCCATGCAACTTTATGCGGTGATAGCAAACTAACATTGCAACAAAACTTGATCCACGTATTAGAAGGATTAACGATGCGCGACGCAGCACTCGTTTCACAAGCCATTGTAATGGCGAATCCGGCAGGCTTGGGAACATCTCAAGCTTACGACGTTAAACAAGAAGCCCAAGGTACTTTATTTGAAATGATGAATTACGCACAAGATAAAGACCGCATTGCTTGGCAATACACTAACAAATATTCCGATATTCTTGATTTCGGCATGAATAGCTATAGCCAGGCATTGGTAAAATGGCAGAATGAGGCTTGGGCAACTACTGCACTTTATTTAAATTTTTTAGCCACATATCCTGATACTCATATTGTGCGTAAATATGGTGAAGCGGTTGCCGAAAGCGTAAAAGTAGAAGCCCAGGAATTCGAGACGGAATTCATGGCCGCGGATAATCCTAAACTGGTACATAAATCCCTTATGAATTGGGATATATTCTTAAAAAAACGGGGTATTAATCCAGGCACCAGTGCAGATATGACAGTAGCTACGATATTGGCATATAGTTTGAGCACGGCTTAATTGTTAAGTATTCATCAAACTTCTAAATTAGCCATGCAAAAAAACTATACAATTAGAGCGTAATTGAAATCTGTGGTCATTGTATCGACCCTAATGTTGGAAAATAGAAATCTAAAAATATGAAAATAGCCTTATTAGAAGATGATATAGCTTTTGCTGAAACCATTAAGGATTGGCTGTTTGATGCCAACTTTGAAGTAGACCATTTTAAAAATGGTTTAGATTTTTTACGAAAATACCCGAATACTCAATACGACCTTTGCATTTTTGACTGGGCGCTGCCAGATATGGAAGGCCCGGATGTCATGGTCAGCATTAAACTTAGGTCCAATAAACTGCCGCCTATTATTTTCCTAACCGGGCATAGCGAAGAGGAAGATATCATCCGGGTGATCGATTCCGGTGCGGATGATTACATCGTCAAACCGGCAAGCCGCCAGTTACTGATGGCCAGGATCAATGCGCTGATCCGCAGGACCCAGTCACAAAACGCAACTGAAACTAAATACGATTTCGGCGAGTTGAAACTCGACACTCAAAATCGCGTGATCACTTTAGAAAATGAAGAGATCAAACTAACCGATAAAGAGTTTGATCTGGCTTTGTATTTCTTGAAGAATGAGGGAATGTTGCTGTCACGTTCACACCTGATGCACGTTGTTTGGGGTTCTACGTCAGATATTGAAACACGCAAAGTAGATGTGCATGTGAGTCATCTGCGTACCAAATTGAAACTCACTCCCGAATTTGGCTGGAAATTGACTTCGATTTACCAGCAGGGATACAGGCTAGAGCACACCAAGTAGCTTCAATTTATAAAAACATAATTCGTAAATAGTTCGTATCAGTTCTTTTAAAAGATTTGGGATGAATCTTTGATCAAGCTCTTTGAATATTTCAGTGATTGCCTTGGTTCACCAAGCCTCAATCGGCAAGGCTTTCCACGTTCAAATTTACGGATATGCTAGCTGATATCGAACATAAGTTTTCAGCGATGCCGCGCAGCTAATCCGCATGCGCCTCCAGACCATTTCCTCTAATGACCGACTCATCACCAGTGTGATGCTTGCCCTTATCGCTGCACTTATCACATACAGTGGCGAGCTAGTGCGGTTCGACCACCTTTATTACGATTTAGGAAGACATCTTTCCTTTAAAGCAGCGCCATCGGACATCCTTATCGTTGCAATAGATGAGCCTAGCATCAAACAAATTGGCCATTGGCCATGGTCTAAAAGAACACATGCGGAGCTAATCAATAAGTTGAACTCTGAACAAGCCAAAGTCATTGGCTTGGATATCGTTTTATCCGAACCCGAACTCAATAATCCTGATGCTGATGAAACGTTGGCGGAATCCATACGCAATGCAGGAAATGTGGTGCTGCCAATAGTGTTAGATGTGCCATTCGCCGGTGCTCCTGTGAATCAGATTTACCCGATGGAAAGGTTAGCTAAAGCTGCAGGTGGTTTAGGGCGGGCGCATGTGCCATTGGATGGAGATGGAATTGCCAGGGGCGTTTACATGTGGAAAGGGATAGATGCTCCAAATTTACCATTATTTGCCCAAACGGTATTACAGATTGCACATCAATTACCTGCCAATATCCCTTCTACACCATTACAAACCAAATCACCACAAACTAATCCACCACAAACTTTAACGCACAACAATACAGAAAAAATATTATCTGAAACGCGTTTAAGTAAATCCGATCCTCGTAAAATTAACTTTATAGGTCCCCCTGGAACCTTCCAGCGTATTTCCTATGCGAACGTGCTATCCGGTGAATATCCTGCAGGATTCTTCAAGAATAAGATCGTGCTTGTAGGTGCTACGGCAGTGGTGTTGGGCGATTTATTGCCTACGCCAGTTTCAGCATATACGCAGCCTATGCCCGGGATAGAATTTCAGGCCAATATCATTGAAGCTATGCGGAGTTCCAAACTGATCATGGAAACGCCTATATGGTTCAGCTGCTTGTTCGGCGCGCTTCTGGCAATCATTCCATTGTTATGGCTGCCTAAATTAAGCCCATTGAAATCTTTGCTCATGATTTTGGTTTATTACTTCATTGTCATCGGCATCGTGATCTCCATGCCAAGGTATCTAAGTATATGGATACCGCCAGCGGGGCCGCTAGTAGCCATATTGCTTGCCTATCCGATCTGGAGCTGGCGCAAACTGGATTCTGCCCATACCTACCTGGATATTGAGCTGCAAAATCTGCGTGATGACTTAGCCTTGTATGGCGTAGATCCGGCGAACTTTCAGGCTATTCCTGCGCAAGACCCATTGCAGGCCCGCATTGCAAAAGTTAGGCTTGCAGGTGAATATTTGCGGGGTTTGCATCGCAGAAGGAATGACACGCTAGCCTTTATTTCGCATGACTTACGAGCACCTCTGGCAACCGCGATGATGCTACTTGAGGAATTTGAGAAAAATAAATATTCCGACCGTATCATGCGGATGATGAGGCGCACGCACGATATGGCTGAAAATTTCCTACAGGCTTCGCGTGCAGAAATGGCAAATGTGCATAAATTCCAGGCATTGGATTTAGCTAGCCTAGTTCAACAAGTTGCAGATGAAGCCTATGAGAAAGCCGCTACCAAACAAGTAAAAATAAAAATAATCTTGAACGAAGCAATGCCATGGATAAAAGGCGATTTTGGATTGCTGTCACGTGCCATTGAAAACATATTATTGAACGCGGTGAGATACTCTCCTGAAAATGCCGATGTAATTGTTGAAATCAGTGCTAGTGATGACGAAATAAAATTACAGATTAGCGATGCTGGACCTGGTATCCCTCCTGAAAGGATAGGCCGCCTGTTTAAACGCTTTAGCCGCGCAGAGGGGGAGCAGCAAGCTGCCGAAGGCACGGGTTTGGGGCTCTATTTTGTAGAAGTCACAGTCAATAAACATGGTGGTAATGTGACGTTAACCAGTACGCCAGGCATAAAGACAACTTTCATGATTACTCTACCCCGTATTCAAGCACCTGCAGACGTTTTATAATCACGCGTTTTACTAAGTTAGAGTACCGTTTTCTCCTTCATTGTTGGTTTAGACGTTACAATAGCCATTAATATTTAATTACACTTTAAGGCCAATTTCCAACTTGAGAACCAGAGTTAAAATTTGCGGCATTACACGCGTAGAAGACGCCCTTAATGCGATTGAGCTGGGGACTGATGCTATTGGTTTGGTATTTTTTGAGCAAAGTCCGCGTAACATTAGCATTGAACAAGCCAAAGAAATTGCTAGAGTAATTCCGGCATTCGTCACAGTAGTGGGGTTGTTCGTCGATGCCGAACCTGAGTTTATCAAGCAAGTTATTTCCACGGTTGGATTAGATTTGCTGCAATTCCATGGTGATGAAACTACTGAGGAATGTGCACGTTATGGCATACCTTTTATCAAAGCCATACGCGTGAGGAATGACACAAATTTGGTACAATATGCAAAAGAATTCTCTGGCGCCAAAGGCTTGTTGCTGGACACCTATGCTGAAGGAGTTGCAGGTGGTACCGGCCATGTATTTGATTGGAGCCTGATACCAGAAAATCTTGGAATAACCGTAATATTGGCTGGTGGTCTTAATGCGGAAAATGTTGCCCAGGCGATCAAACAAGTTAAGCCATATGCTGTCGATATCAGCGGTGGTGTAGAAAGTGCTAAAGGAATTAAAGATGCAGCAAAGATTGCTGCATTCATGCAGCAAGTTTATATAAAAAACTAGATTAAATACTGGAACAAATATGGATCTAATAGTGAGATTCATTGGAGATAGATATGCAGCTTTATGACATGCCGGATTCACGTGGTCATTTTGGTCAGTTTGGCGGTACTTTTGTAGCAGAAACATTGGTAGAGGCGCTTGATGAGCTTCGTGTGATGTATGAAAAATATCGTCATGACCCTGAGTTCCTTGCTGAATATGCTTATGATTTAAAACATTTCGTTGGCCGCCCAAGCCCAATTTACCATGCGAAGCGCTGGTCGGATAAAGTAGGCGGCGCACAGATTTACCTGAAACGCGAAGACCTTAACCATACTGGTGCTCACAAAGTAAATAACACCATAGGCCAAGCTTTGTTAGCCAAGCGTATGGGTAAACCTCGTGTGATTGCTGAAACAGGCGCTGGCCAGCATGGTGTGGCAACGGCAACTATCGCTGCACGTCTAGGTCTTGAATGTGTCGTTTACATGGGTTCTGAGGACGTTAAACGCCAGGCGCCTAACGTATTTAGGATGAAACTGTTAGGTGCAACAGTAGTACCAGTAGAAAGTGGCTCTAAAACGCTTAAAGATGCCTTGAATGAGGCGATGCGTGACTGGGTAACCAACGTTCATAACACGTTTTATATTATTGGCACTGTAGCTGGTCCGCATCCTTATCCGATGATGGTACGTGACTTCCAAGCTGTTATTGGTATTGAAGCCAAAGAACAAATGCAGGAAATGGTGGGGCGCCAACCTGACGCAGTAGTTGCGTGTGTAGGTGGCGGTTCTAACGCGATGGGTATATTTTATCCATATATTGATGTACCGAATGTGCGCTTGATTGGTGTAGAAGCAGCGGGTCATGGCTTGGAAACTGGCATGCACGCAGCGCCACTGACAGCGAATAGCCCGGTAGGTGTGTTACATGGCAACCGTACTTATTTAATGCAGGATGCCGATGGCCAAATCATTGAAACACATTCGGTGTCTGCCGGTTTGGATTACCCTGGTGTAGGTCCTGAGCATGCATGGTTGAAAGATATCAAGCGTGCTGAGTATGTGGCGATTACCGATGACGAAGCCATGGCAGCCTTCCATAGCTTATGCCGCACAGAAGGCATCATTCCTGCGCTTGAATCAAGCCATGCGCTAGCGCATGCCGAGAAAATGGCGAAAACCATGAGTAAGGATCAAATTATCCTAGTTAATTTATCTGGTAGGGGCGATAAGGATATTAATACCGTAGCTAAATTGGCCAACATCACTTTATAAAATGCAAACCTCGTTACAATACTGCGTTGTTTCATAAAAAATAACTGCTCACATATAACCAATATGCTTCGCATTGATTTTTTACTCACGCCTGATCTTGTTTAGAGGTTTTCATTTTGTTCACTATAGAAATAATTTAAATAATTAAACCTAAAAATGTCACGCATCCAATCTACTTTCGCCACGCTCAAACAACAAGGCAAAAAAGCCTTGATTCCCTACATCACAGCTGGGGACCCGCATCCTAAATTTACTGTAGATTTGATGCATACTTTGGTTAAGCATGGCGCAGATATGATTGAGCTAGGCGTACCGTTTTCTGACCCGATGGCAGATGGCCCGGTTATCCAGCGTGCAAGCGAACGCGCATTGGTCCATAAAGTAGGTTTAACTGCAGTACTAGAAATGGTAAAAACCTTCCGCGAGTCTAATCAGGTTACTCCAATCATATTAATGGGTTACGCCAATCCGATTGAAGCAATAGGCCCTATCGTGTTCGCAGACAGAGCTAAGGCTGCCGATGTAGATGGTGTGATTACAGTAGATTACCCTCCTGAAGAGTGCGGTGATTTTGTCAAAGAGTTGCGTGCCCGTGACATTGATCCGGTGTTTTTGCTATCGCCCACTACCGAGCCATCCCGTGTGGATTTGATTGTCAAACAAGCCAGCGGTTTTGTATATTATGTGTCGCTTAAAGGCGTCACTGGTGCGGCTAACCTGGATATTGTCGAAGTTTCAAAACGTGTAGCTTCTATTCGTACCCAAACCAATTTACCCGTAGGTGTAGGCTTCGGCATTCGCGATGCGGCGACAGCAAAAGCAACTGCGGCAATTGCAGATGCCGTGGTGGTAGGTAGCCGTATGGTTCAGGCGATCGAGGCATCTAATGATGACAATTTGCTGCCAAATGTTGCAGCACTGATGGATGAATTAAAAGCGGCCGTTGACGCCGCTTAAATATGGCAAGAAGATGCTTCAAAATGCATCCTTGTAAACTTGCTATAAGCATTAGGAGATTAAAATGAGTTGGTTAGATAAGATTCCACAAAAAATCAAACGTGTCGTAGGCGCGGATAAAAAAACCGTTCCTGAAGGACTTTGGAGCAAATGCGCATCTTGCCAATCGGTTCTTTACAAAAAAGACCTTGAAGATAACGCAGAAGTTTGCCCGAAATGTGGCTTCCATAACCGCATTGGCGCCAGAGCTCGCCTGGCTCAGTTATTGGATGCCGAAGGCCAGTTTGAAGTAGGTGCAAATGTACAGCCAATCGACCCTTTAAAATTTAAAGATAGTAAAAGTTACGCTGACCGCATTAAGGAATCACAAAAAGCTATTGATGAAAAAGATGCTTTAATCGTTATGCAAGGCAGTATAAAGGCCATTCCGGTTGTGGTAGCGGTATTCGAATTCAAGTTCATGGGCGGTTCCATGGGCTCTGTAGTAGGCGAGCGTTTTGCCCGTGGCGTGCAGACGGCAATCGATAACAAGATGGGATTCGTCTGTATCTCGGCAAGTGGCGGTGCACGTATGCAAGAGGGATTGTTGTCATTGATGCAAATGGCTAAAACCAGCGCAGCGCTAACTCAATTAAGTAACGCGGGTCTACCTTATATTTCTGTGCTTACAGACCCGACTATGGGAGGTGTTTCAGCAAGTTTTGCCATGTTAGGCGATGTCATCATGGCTGAGCCACAGGCATTGATTGGCTTTGCAGGACCACGTGTAATTGAGCAAACAGTGCGTGAGACCTTACCGGATGGCTTCCAGAAATCTGAGTTCTTATTGGAACACGGAGCTATCGACATGATTGTCGATCGACGCGAGATGCGTAATAAATTAGCGAGTTTACTATCCAGTTTCATGGGCTTACCGGTAGCTGCATAATTTCTTTTTCAAAAGCAATTCACATTACTATTACATGCCCCAAGCTTTAGCGATGTTTAAAGACCTAGCGTATGCATGAAGGCCAGGCGGATAAAGACTTGGCGCATAAAGATTTGATCAAGAGAGATCTACCTTCTTGGCTAAGTTATATCGAAAGTCTGCACCCCAAATCCATTGCCATGGGTTTGGAGCGGGTTAAATCCGTAATTGCGCGATTAAAACTTAATCCAAAATTTACTATCATTACCGTTGCAGGCACTAATGGCAAAGGCTCCACCTGTGCCATGCTCGAACAAATATACCTGCAAGCAGGCTATCAGGTCGGCTGTTATACTTCGCCACATTTGCTGCGCTATAACGAACGTGTACGGGTTAACGGTGCAGAAGTTGCAGATGCACATTTATGTGCAGCTTTTTCGGCAATTGAATCAGCCAGAATAGGTAATGACAGTATAGGTAGTGACAAGATAGGTGATGAAAAGACGTCTATCCAGCTTACCTATTTTGAAGTGGCAACCCTTGCAGCGGTCTGGCATTTTATGCAGTCCGGTATTGATGTTGCTATATTGGAAATTGGCCTGGGAGGCAGGCTTGATGCGGTGAATGCTTTTGAGCCGCATTGCACGATCGTGACCAGTATCGACCTGGATCACCAAGAGTTTTTGGGCGATACACGTGAGAAAATCGGTTTTGAAAAAGCTGGCATATTTCGTAAAGGCATTCCTGCAATCTGTGGGGATGATGATCCACCGCAAAGCCTCATTCAATATGCGAAGTCGATTCAAGCAGATTTAAAATGCATCCATCAGGATTTTAATTACCGGCATACCGGTAACGGATGGGAATATTTAAGTGGAGAACAGATAAAATATACGTTGCTGGTCCCTGCGTTAAAGGGTGAATACCAATTCAATAACGCTTCTAGTGCAATTACAGCTGTCGAATCGCTACGACATACATTACCTGTTGAACAAGATGCCATCAACAAAGCAATACTACAGGTAACGCTGGCAGGACGTTTCCAGACGGTTGCTAAACATGCTAACAATGACCCTAAAGTAATCTTAGACGTCGCGCATAACCCGCATGCAGCGAATGCATTAGCCTTGAATCTAAAAGCTTATAAGCAAACTAACGGTAAGACTTTTGCAGTATTTGCGATGCTGTCAGATAAAGATATCCAAGGCGTAGTTGAGGCATTAAAAAGCGAAATTGATGTCTGGTACATCGCAGGTATAGAGCATATAAGGGCCGCTACAGCACAGGAGTTAGCTGATACCGTTGTAAAAGTTTTGCCGCCAGCCAATATAAAAGTTTATGAATCGATCGCACAAGCGTATTCACAAGCCTGTATTGATATAAGCGAAAATGATAAAATAATCGTATTCGGTTCTTTCTTCACTGTTTCAAACGTCATGCAAGTCATTCAGTCATCAACTAACCTTTAAGGAAGCAGCAATGCCACCTGAGTTACCTAATGAACAAGAGCTAATACTGAAAAAACGGGCACGCCGCCGCTTGGTAGGGGCTATCGCGCTGGTGCTATTAATGGTGATTGTATTGCCGATGATTCTGAAGGACAGGACCGCGCCTGACGCACAAGATTCAATCAAAATCAGTATGCCGGAAACAAAAACAGATGATTTTAACTCTACTGTTATTCCATTGGACGGCGCTGTAGATAAACCGAAACCTGAAGAAGGTACCGCGGTATCTGATGCACCGGCGGATTTAATCGAACCTGACAAATCGGAAACTCAAACAGAAGTTAAGCCAGCTGAAAAAGTAGCGACTGTTAAAGCAACTGAAAAACCAGTGGTAAAACCAGTAGAAAAAGCACAAGAAAAACCTGCTGAAAGCAAAAAACCTGAACCGGCAAAAGTGGCTGTAGTAGCACCAGCAAAGAACGAAAGCTTTACCGTGCAAATCGGCGTGTTTTCAGACTCGGCTAATGTAAAGCAATTGCAAGACAAGCTGAAACAGGCGGGTTATTCATCCCATACAGAAAAACTTTCAACTCCCAAAGGTGAGAAAATTCGCTTGAGGGCTGGTAACTTTAATTCGCGTCCGGATGCTGAAGCTGCGCTAAGCAAAATCAAACAGGCAGGATTAACCGGTATGGTGATGCCTAATTAATGATGGCAATAAAGTCAAAATAGATGACCATATTTGATTACTCAGTACTTGTAATTATTGGCTTATCCATCATATTAAGTGTGATGAGAGGCTTGGTGGCAGAAGTGCTCTCAATTGCCGGTTGGGTCGCCGCTTTTGTTGTGGCCAAGACCTATACCAGTGAAATGCTGCCGATGATGCCGCAGACTATTCCAACGGAGTCTTTACGGGTGCTGGCAGCGTTCCTTGTGCTTTTCCTTGCGACTTTATTAGTTGCTACTTTATTAGCAATCGCACTTTCAGCAGTATTAAAAAAAATAGGCTTAGGTTGGCTGAATCGATTATTAGGAGCCGTATTCGGAATTGTCCGCGGCTTGTTGATTGTATGTATTATTGTTTTTTTAGCAGGGTTGACCGATATCCCGAAAGATGCGCGTTGGCGCAATGCGATGTTTAGTGCACCTATTGAGGCAATGGTCCTCAGTATGCTGCCATGGTTACCGGAAAGCATTGCTAAGCATGTTAAATACGATTAAATTAGCGCTACATGTACTTGATGTGGCGCGTAAGTAACTATTTCAGAATTAACAACTTAAGGCTTTATTCATGTGCGGAATCATAGGCATTGTAGGTAAAAATCCGGTAAACCAGCTTTTGTACGATGGGCTACTGGTGTTGCAACATCGTGGTCAGGATGCCGCCGGCATCGTCACTTGCGATGGTAATACTTTCTTCATGCATAAAAACAATGGCCTGGTGAAAGACGTATTCCATACCCGCCATATGCGTAGCTTGATTGGCAATGCCGGTATCGCCCACGTACGTTACCCGACTGCAGGTTCTTCTTCTGCAGCAGAAGCCCAGCCTTTCTATGTGAACTCCCCTTTCGGCATCGTGCTCGGCCACAATGGCAATCTGACTAATTCCGAGCAGCTTAAATCAGAAATGTTCAGGCAAGACTTGCGTCATATCAATACCACTTCGGATTCGGAAGTACTATTGAACGTATTGGCACATGAGATTGAAAAAACCTCCCAGAATGCAGTATTGAATACAGACATGGCGTTTGATGCGGTTTCTGCGGTGCATAGACGTTGTAAGGGTGCCTACGCCGTGGTGGCGATGATTGCCAATTTTGGTTTGCTGGCTTTTAGGGATCCGCACGGTATTCGTCCTTTGGTTATTGGCAAATCAGAAAGTGAAAAAGGCACTGAATATATTGTTGCTTCAGAAAGCGTAGCGTTAGACGTATTAGGCTTTAAATTAGTACGTGATGTTGAACCAGGCGAAGCAATTTTTATTGATATGGATGGTAATTTTTATTCACGTCAATGTGCAGAAAATCCTAAGTTGACACCATGTATTTTCGAGTATGTTTATCTAGCTCGCCCGGACTCAGTGATTGATGGTGTATCTGTCTACCAAACCCGTTTGGATATGGGTACCAGCCTGGCTGAAAAGATCAAGCGCGAGTGGTCACATCTTAAAATCGATGTGGTCATTCCAATCCCCGATACGAGCCGTCCAAGCGCATTACAGCTCGGTATCGCTCTAGGTCTGGATTACCGTGAAGGCTTCATCAAGAACCGTTATATCGGTCGTACGTTTATTATGCCGGGCCAAGCTTTACGTAAGAAATCTGTACGTCAGAAGTTGAATCCTATCGGTATCGAGTTTAAGGGCAAGAACGTATTGCTGGTAGATGACTCTATCGTACGCGGGACGACTTCACAGCAAATCGTACAGATGGCACGTGATGCAGGCGCTAACAAGGTTTACTTTGCTTCTGCTGCGCCACCAGTACGTTTCCCTAACGTATACGGTATTGATATGCCTAGTCGCGATGAGTTGCTGGCTACCGGTCGTACCGATGAAGAAATTTGTAAGGAAATCGGCGCTGACGAATTGATTTACCAGGATTTAGATGCATTGGTAAAAGATATTAAATTGAGCAATCCTAAGATGGAAATATTTGACTGCTCCTGTTTTGATGGTAAATACGTGACTGGTGATATTGATGATGCCTATCTTGCACGTATTGAATCAGCACGTGGTGATATGAACAAAAAACAGAAACCGGCGAACTCAAGTACGCAAATGGACTTGAATTTGGTGGGCTCTAATGAAGAAGAGGAAGCGATCGAAGCTTGACGCTTCGCACCGATAGGAATAACATTAACTTGCGCTGATTTGAGTTTGCCATATTAACCAAGGCCACACTCAGCTTGCGGGCGCATTATAAACACAGCTAAAGCGAGTAAAAAAGAACCCGTTTTTAGCATGTATGCTTAGACGGGTTTTTTTATGCCCCAAAGCTATTTAAATAAGAAATTGAGGTAAGTATGACGCAACAAAAAATAACACAACCATCTATACAACAGTGGCATCCTGAAACACTTTCAATCCGTGCGGGTAGTGAGCACAGTGCATTTGGTGAAAACTCAGAAGCGATATTTCTGACTTCTAGCTTTGTATTCGAAAATGCTGCACAGGCAGCTGCGCGTTTTGGCGGTCAGGAACCGGGCAATATCTACTCACGCTTCACTAACCCAACAGTCACTATGTTCCAGAACAAGCTGGCTGCGCTTGAGGGTGCAGAAAGCTGCGTGGCTACTTCCAGCGGTATGTCTGCGATTTTGGCCTGCGTCATGGGCATATGTTCTACAGGCGACCACGTGGTCGCATCACGCAGTATCTTCGGTACTAGCGTACAGTTGTTCAGCAACATCCTAGCGCGTTGGGGCTTGCAGGTGACTTTTGTGTCATTAACGGATCCCGAAGCCTGGAAAGCGGCTGTGCAGAAAAACACCAAGTTGTTTTTTGTGGAAACACCGTCTAATCCATTGACTGAGGTTTGCGATATTGCCGAATTAGCCAATATTGCGCATGAATCGGGCGTTTTGTTGGCGGTAGATAATTGCTTTTGTACGCCAGCGCTGCAAAAGCCATTGGATTTGGGAGCAGATATCATCATTCATTCTGCAACCAAATATATTGATGGCCATGGCCGTTGTTTAGGTGGTGCGGTATTAGGTAAAAAAGACGTATTAGAGCCTGTGTATGGCTTCTTGCGTACAGCTGGTCCAACCATGAGTGCGTTCAATGCCTGGGTATTCTTAAAGGGTTTGGAAACATTGCATGTGCGTATGGATGCGCATTCACGTAATGCCTTGGCATTGGCACAATGGCTAGAGCAGCAGCCTAAGGTCAGTCGTGTGTACTATCCAGGGCTGGAATCTCACCCACAACATGCCCTTGCGATGAAACAGCAAAAAAGCGGCGGAGCGATCGTATCATTTGATGTTATAGGCGGCAAAGATCGTGCGTGGCAATTGATAGATGCTACGCAAATGATTTCAATTACGGCCAATCTGGGTGATGCAAAAAGCACCATTACACACCCCGCGACAACTACCCATAGCCGTGTTTCGGCAGACGCTCGTGCTGCCGCGGGAATTGGTGATGGCTTGGTACGTATCGCGGTAGGACTTGAGCATATTGAAGACATCAAAACTGACTTGGCTTTCCTCACCAAATAGGCATGAAACCAAGCGGCTTCCCGGCCATGAAAACATGACTAAAAACATGGTCGAGAAGCTCATTAAATCTGCTCATTAGCTGGGTAAACATGCTAGAATTTGGCTGATATAAAAACTATTAAAAGTCAGCTAAAACATGAGTCAAGACAGCAACCAATTCGCTAAAGAAACCCTGCCAATTAGTCTCGAAGATGAGATGCGTAGATCCTACCTAGATTACGCCATGAGCGTAATTGTGGGTCGTGCATTACCTGATGTCAGAGACGGCCTGAAGCCCGTACATCGCCGTGTTTTATATGCGATGCATGAGCTCTCAAATGACTACAACAAACCCTATAAAAAATCTGCACGTATCGTCGGTGACGTGATCGGTAAATACCACCCGCACGGTGACACGGCGGTGTACGACACCATCGTTCGTATGGCACAGGATTTCTCGCTGCGCTACATGCTGGTAGATGGTCAAGGTAACTTCGGTTCAGTGGATGGCGACAATGCAGCGGCGATGCGTTATACGGAAATCCGTATGGCGAAAATCGCGCATGAATTATTAGCCGATATTGATAAAGAAACCGTTGATTTTGGTCCTAACTATGACGGCTCAGAGCACGAACCGCTCATCATGCCGGCCCGTATCCCTAACTTGCTCATTAACGGTAGCTCTGGCATTGCCGTGGGTATGGCTACAAACATTCCTCCACACAACTTAAATGAAGTGTTGGACGCATGTTTTACGCTGCTTAAAAATCCTGATACTGGCATTGAAGAGTTGATTGAATTGGTACCGGCACCAGATTTCCCGACAGCTGGCATCATCTACGGCACTGTAGGTGTAAAAGAAGGCTACCGCACTGGTCGTGGTCGCGTGGTGATGCGAGGCCGTACCCATGTGGAAGATTTGGAACGCGGTGGCCGTCAGGCTTTGATCGTGGATGAGTTACCGTACCAAGTAAACAAAAAGACCTTTGTTGAAAAAATCGCTGAGTTAGTCAACGAGAAGAAAATCGAAGGCATTTCTGACTTGCGTGATGAGTCTGATAAATCCGGCATGCGCGTAGTGATTGAGCTAAAACGCGGCGAAATCGCTGAAGTCGTGCTCAATAATCTCTACAAGCAAACCCAATTGCAAGATACCTTTGGCATGAACATGGTGGCTTTGCTGGACGGCCAGCCACGCTTGCTGAACCTTAAGCAGATGCTGGAAGCTTTTCTGCGCCATCGTCGCGAAGTCATTACACGCCGTACTGTATTCGAACTCAAGAAAGCACGTGACCGCGGTCATGTGCTAGAAGGTTTGGCAGTGGCCCTGGCCAACGTGGATGAGATGATTGCGCTAATCAAAGCTGCACCTACGCCACCGGAAGCTAAAAAAGATTTGATGGCTAAGGTATGGCAATCTCCGGTAGTGGAAGAGATGCTGAAACGTGCTGCGATGGAGGCCTCACGTCCTGAAGGCTTGAGCATTGATTTCGGCCTGACACCAAATGGTTACAAACTAAGCGAAACACAAGCGCAGGAAATCCTGCAGATGCGCCTGCAACGCTTGACTGGCTTGGAACAGGACAAGATTGTTACGGAATATAAAGAGGTGATGGATATCATTGCAGATTTGCTTCATATTTTGGCGACACCATCTCGCGTAACGACGATTATTACCGATGAATTGACCGAGATCCGTAAACAATTCGGCGACAAACGCCGTAGTGAAATTGTTGCAAATGCACAAGATTTGTCATTGGAAGACCTCATCACCCCGCAAGACGTGGTGGTTACGCTTTCACATACGGGCTATGTTAAATCACAACCGTTGGATGAATACCGCGCACAGCGTCGCGGCGGTCGCGGTAAACAGGCTGCTCCAACTAAAGAAGATGACTTTATCGATAAGATGTTTGTCGCCAATACGCACGATTACATCTTGTGCTTCTCTAGCCGAGGTCGTGTGTACTGGTTGAAAGTGTATGAAGTACCGCAAGGTAGCCGTATCGGCCGTGGTAAACCGATCGTGAACCTGTTCCCGTTGGAAGAGGGTGAGAAGATCAATGCAATTCTTTCAGTGAAAGAGTTCGACGAGAACCACTTTGTATTCATGGCAACCGCACAAGGTACCGTGAAGAAAACCGCATTAAGTGAATTTGCTAATCCACGTAAATCAGGCATTATCGCTATCAACCTGGATGATGGCGATTACTTGATTGGTGCCGAAATAACCAATGGTAGCAATGACATAGTGTTGGTTTCTAATGGCGGCAAAGCTGTCTGGTTTACCGAAAACGATGAGAAAAACGGTGTGCGTCCTATGGGTCGCGCAACACGCGGTGTACGTGGCATGAAGCTAGCTGCGAAACAGCAAGTATTATCATTGCTAATTGCAGATAGTGACCAGCAAACGGTACTGGTAGCTACTGAAAATGGCTATGGCAAACGTACAGTATTGGCCGACTTCCGTCATTCAGGTCGCGGTACGCAAGGCGTTAAAGCCATTGCCATCAGTGAGCGTAATGGTTTGGTGGTTGCAGCTAAACTGGTCAATGAAGAAGATGAAATCATGCTGATTACCACCGGCGGCGTACTGATCAGGACACGAGTGAAAGAGATTCGTGAACTTGGCCGCGCGACACAAGGTGTAACTTTGATTAATCTAGGTGAAGGTGAAAAACTTTCGGGCTTGGAAAAAATCGTTGAAACGGACGAGCAAGAAGAATAGTTAATACATTTAAAATATAGAAACAATCAAGACGAATGACGCAAATTTATAACTTCTCTGCAGGTCCGGCTGTTTTGCCCAAACCGGTATTAAAGCGTGCTCAGGTTGAGATGCTTGATTGGCATGGCTCTGGCATGAGCGTGATGGAAATGTCACATCGCGGCAAAGAGTTCACCAGTATTTTGGAAAAAACTGAAGCGGATTTACGTACGCTCATGGGGATTCCAAACAACTATAAAGTGTTGTTTTTACAGGGTGGGGCAATTGCTGAGAATGCCATTATTCCATTAAACCTGCTTAATGGCGGCGCAGCTGACTATGTGGTGACAGGCGCATGGTCTAAGCGCAGCGTGGAAGATGCGAAAGCCTATGGCCAGATTAATGTGGTCGCTAGCAGCGAAGCCGATAAGTTTACCTATGTGCCAGCCTATTCAAGCTGGAAATTGAATAAAGACGCTGCGTATTTGCACATCTGTACCAATGAAACGATTAACGGTGTTGAGTTCGATGGCTTACCGGATGCCGGTGATGTGCCTATTGTGGCTGATATGTCTTCGCATATATTGTCACGTCCGGTTGATGTAAGTAAATACGGCGTGATTTATGGTGGTGCACAAAAGAACATCGGGCCTGCCGGTTTATGTCTTGTGATTGTGCGTGAAGATTTGCTGGATAGGGCCTCCAAACTAACTCCAGCAGTATTCAATTGGAAAACACAGTCTGAAAATCAATCCATGATTAATACGCCGCCAACTTATAGTATCTATATTGCTGGCTTGGTGTTCGAGTGGCTGTTGGCCCAAGGCGGCGTGGAAGCTATCGAGCAAAAAAACATCGCTAAAGCTAAATTGCTTTATGATTACATCGACAGCACGGATTTTTACGCGAACAATATTGCGCTCAATAACCGCTCACGTATGAATATTCCTTTTACATTGCAGGATGAAAGCTTGAATGATGCTTTCCTTAAAGGTGCAGCGGATAATGGCTTGCTGCAACTAAAAGGTCACCGCATGGTAGGCGGTATGCGAGCTTCGATCTACAATGCTATGGCAATAGACGGTGTACAGTCTTTGGTTTCATATATGAAAGATTTTGAGAGCAAGCATTAAGTAAACATGAGTGACCCAAAACTAGAAAAATTAAAATCTTGCCGCGATGAGATTGATGCTTTGGATAACGAAGTATTACGGCTCGTCAGTCGTAGGGCACAATTGGCTCATGAAATCGGTGGCCTGAAAGACGACGGTGTCATCTACAGGCCTGAGCGCGAAGCGCAGGTTTTACGTCGTCTTATTGACTTAAATGGTGGTCCACTTTCAGCAGAAGCAGTTACCAATATCTTCCGTGGCATTATGTCTAACTGTAGAGCGCTAGAGAAAGAGCTGTCAGTCGCATTCTTAGGACCTCTCGGCACATTCAGTGAAGAAGCGGCTAATAAACAGTTTGGTGGCTTATCAGCACCAATACAATGCAGCTCAATCGATGAAGTATTCAGGCAAGTCGAAACCGGCCAGGCTCATTATGGTGTAGTACCGGTAGAAAATTCTACCGAAGGTGCAGTTGGCCGTACGCTCGATCTCTTGATGCAAACTAGCCTTAAGATATGTGGGGAAATCGAACTAGCGGTTCACCACAATCTGCTAACCAAGCAGGAAAATTTGGCCGGAATCAAAAAAATCTATTCTCATGCGCAGTCTCTGGCGCAATGTCATGAGTGGCTTAACAAAAATTTACCGAATGTCGAGCGTGAATCAGTGGTCAGTAATGCAGAAGCTGCTAAGCTGGCATCTAGTAGTGCTGGTACTGCTGCGATAGCCAGCAAACGAGCTGCTGAATTGTTTGACCTGAATATCTTGGCGGAAAATGTAGAAGACGATCCTAAGAATACGACGAGGTTTCTTGTGCTTTCTCAACATGATGTTGCACCTTCAGGCAAAGATAAAACCTCGCTGGTGATGGCGACGAAAAACGTTCCTGGTGCGATGCTATCTTTGTTAGAGCCATTATCAAGACATAATGTAAGCATGACCAAGTTCGAATCAAGGCCATCAAAAATCGGCATGTGGGAATATGTGTTCTTTATGGATATTGAAGGGCATTCCCAAGATGCTAAAGTGAAATCAGTGATTTCAGAATTAGAAACGCGAGCTTCATTCTTAAAACTATTAGGATCGTACCCAATAGCGTTGATTTAGTAGTTTGATTTATAAGCGCATAATTTTATATGCGCAGTTGCTATGAAGGATATAAAAATGCCTTTAAGTGAATCAATATTAAGTAATACTGCCTGGAATAAGTTTTCTCTCAGATTCGAAAGTGCGCGTCTCGAGGCGCATTACAAAACTCATACTGCTCCGCGCTTACTCGCTCAATCCCGATTGGCCCTAATCTTAGGTGCTCTGATGTACGAAATGTACGGCATCTTGGATTTTCTTTTGGTGCCGAAAAATATCATCGATAAAATTGAATTTATCCGCATCAGTACTACTTTCGCCATCATTTTTGTCTTCGGACTTAGCTTTACCAAACATTACAAAAAATATAATCAGGCATTACTGGTATCAATCTTAATGTTTGCCGGTTTAGGGCTGATTTGGAAAATGGCTTTGATCGACCAGCATATATTTTCCTATTATTTCTCCGGAATGATTCTGCTGCTTTTTTGGATACATGCCTTTTATATCCTTAATTTCATCAATGCTTTCTTCTGCACACTAAGCATCATTGTGCTTACCACAATCTCATTTTTTACTATTTTCACGTTCAATTACAATGAAACCATCTGCTATATCTTTATTTTGTTTTCCGCTTTCGGTGTTTCCATGTTTTCCAGTTATATTTCTGAGAAAGCAGATAGGTCATTGTTTTTAAGAGAAAAAGAGCTAGATAGGGAACGTCATATTCAGCGTGAGCGCGCAACTCACGATAGCTTGACCGGGTTGCCTAATAGAGTTTTGCTTCTGGATAGGATTAACCAGGCGATTCATGATTCACATCGTAATAATCAGATTTCCGCCGGCATTTTCCTGGATCTGGATAACTTCAAAATAATCAATGATACTTATGGTCATCTAACGGGTGACCATGTGCTAATAGAAGTAAGCAAGCGCTTGACAGCAAGTATTCGGGCAGCAGATACGGTAGCGCGATTATCAGGAGATGAGTTTTTCGTATTGGCTCGCGATATAAAAAGCATAGAGCATGCAAAAACGTTCGCTAACAAACTACTGAAGCAAATTAAAAACCAGTATTCTTTCGAAGGCTCAGAATTAACCACGCCATTATCAGCCAGCATAGGTATCTGTGTATTCCCTTTTGAGGGGGTTACAGCGATGAGCGTGATAGATAGAGCGGACCGTGCCATGTATCAAGTCAAGCTCAGCGACAAGTCAGGCATTCAGATTTCTGAACAGTAATTGTAAGTCAGTTAGCTTAGTATTCGTGACCTAAGCCATCAGGCAAGTAGAAAGGCGTGTTAAAATATCCTTAACTTACGGCGAAAGCCGTTTTTTTTGTTTGTAAAAACAGGCTTTTAACCATTTAATTATTGTTTCCAATCATGAATAAACTAGCCCCAGATCATATCCGCGCTATTGCACCGTACCAAGGTGGTAAGCCGATCACTGAACTCGCCCGTGAAATGGGCCTGGAAGTCAATAGTATCGTTAAGCTGGCTTCGAATGAGAATCCCCTTGGTATCAGCCCTAAGGCAGAATACGCTATTCAGGAAGCTTTGCTGGACATTGCACGTTATCCGGATGGAAACAGCTTTGCGTTACGTGATGCGGTCAGTAAAAAATTCAATGTTGCGCCAGCGCAGATCGTATTTGGTAATGGTTCCAATGACATTTTGGAACTAGCGGCACGGGCGTTCCTGACGGACGAATGTGAAACCATATATTCGCAGCATGCGTTTGCAGTATATCCGCTTGTTACGCAGGCAACTGGTGCTAAAGGTGTGGTTGTGCCGGCTAAAGACTTTGGCCATGATTTAGACGGCATGTTAAATGCGATCAATGCGAAAACTCGCATTATTTTTGTAGCGAATCCTAATAACCCGACTGGAACATTGCTAGCAAAAGATGAGTTACTTGCTTTTCTAAGGCAAGTGCCCAAGCATGTGCTTGTGGTATTGGACGAGGCTTATGACGAATATCTTTCGGCTGCTAATAAATCTGAAGCTATTGGCTGGCTAAACCAATTCGATAATTTGATTATCTCTCGTACTTTTTCCAAGGCATACGGTTTAGCTGGCTTGCGTGTAGGCTTTGGCTTGATGCACGCAGATGTTGCTGATATTTTGAACCGCGTACGCCAGCCTTTTAATGTGAATTCAATTGCTCAGGCAGCAGCAGTGGCTTCGCTAGCTGATGATGACTTTGTAGCACGCAGTTATGCCGCTAACCAAGCTGGGATGAAGCAGTTAACACAAGGCTTTGATCAGCTTGGTTTAAGCTATATCACTTCTTATGCGAATTTTGTAAGTTTTAAAGTGCCTGGAGCAGCAGCAGTGAATCAGAAATTGCTGAAGAATGGCGTGATTGTAAGACCCATCGCCAATTACGAGATGCCTGATTATCTGCGTGTGAGTGTCGGTTTATTTAGCGAAAACGCTCGCTTTTTGGAAGTGCTGACCCAAATATTAAATACTATTGAATAGTGAAATTGAAAAGTAACAGTAAATGACTGACTTAGAAAAACAAACCTATGAAAAGCTAGCGACTGATGATGTCCGCATACGCGAGATCAAGGAACTCATCACGCCGCTCGCTTTATTAAGCCGCTTGAAGGAGAGCGTCGAAACGACACATAATATCCTGCAAACTCGCGCAGCTATTCATCGTATCCTGCATCAAGCTGATGACCGCTTATTAGTGATTGTCGGACCTTGTTCTATCCACGATACTGAAGCCGGTTTAGAGTACGCTAAACGCTTATTGGAAATTCGTAAAAGCTTAGCTGCCGACTTGCTAATCGTCATGCGAGTCTACTTCGAAAAACCACGTACAACGGTGGGTTGGAAAGGTTTAATCAACGATCCTTTCCTTGATGGTAGCTATCGTATCAATGAAGGCTTGGAGCGAGCACGCAAGTTCTTATTGGATGTGAATGAGCTCGGTATGCCTGCAGGTATTGAGTTCCTGGATACCATTACGCCGCAATATACTGCTGATTTAGTGAGTTGGGGCGCTATCGGTGCGCGTACTACGGAATCACAGGTACACCGTGAGCTGGCTTCGGGATTATCTTGCCCTATAGGCTTTAAAAATGGCACTGATGGCAATGTGCGTGTAGCTATTGATGCCATTAAAACGGCTGCCAGCCCGCATCATTTCCTTTCTGTCACTAAAGAAGGGCAATCAGCGATTATCTCTACGACTGGCAATGAAGACTGCCATGTAATCTTGCGTGGCGGCAAAGTGCCGAACTATGACGCCAGCAGTATAGATGACGCATGTAAAAGCCTGGCAACCGCAGGTTTAGCGCCACGTCTAATGGTGGATTGCAGTCACGCCAACAGCTTAAAGCAATTCAAAATGCAGATCGAAGTCGCTCACGATGTGGGTAAGCAGCTTGCCAATGGTGATACACGCATTATGGGTTTAATGGTGGAGTCACATCTTAATGAAGGCCGCCAGGACCATACGCCTGGTTGCGAGCTTAATTACGGTCAATCCATTACTGACGCCTGCATTAGCTGGGAAGATACGGTAACGCTGTTAAAAGATTTGGCCGGTTCAGTGAGAGCGCGCCGTCAGAAACTCTTGCAAGAAGAGGTTTAACGGATTTTTGGTGAGGCATGCATCATGAATTTACTTAGTGTTTATTCGGTAAGTTAGCGGTGTTACATAAGCTCTAGAGCGCGCACAATTCGTTTCACGTTGTAACGCTTCACTAACCAGTACAACGAAATTTACTAAATTACTTAAAAGGAAATTAACCATGTGGACTAAACCAGCTGCTACAGAAATGCGTTTTGGCTTTGAAGTAACAATGTACGTAATGAACAAATAATTAGCTTATTGCTAATGTGAAAAAAGGCTGCCGCAAGACAGCCTTTTTTTATACCAAAAAGTTATTTAAAAAGTTGTTGGGCAGATTAAGGATTTACCGTAAGAATAAGTTGTTGTAACAAGAGTAAAATCTAGTTTTTGTTAATTTTAAAAGTTAAAGAATCTCATGCACATTCATGTCCTCGGTGCCGCAGCAGGCGGTGGTTTCCCACAATGGAACTGTAATTGTTTCAATTGTGACGGCTTAAGAAAAAAAACGATCAAGGCAACCAAACGCACACAGTCATCAATCTGCGTAAGCGGTGATGGTGTTAACTGGGTATTGTTTAATGCATCCCCCGATGTATTGCAGCAAATTCAGGACTTCGCACCATTACAGCCGGGCCGTAATATTCGCGATTCCGGCATTCAGGCCATTGTATTGATTGATGCACAAATTGACCATACGACTGGCCTATTTATGCTGCGTGAAGGCCAAGTTAAACGTGAGATTTACTGTACTGATATGGTATATGAAGACCTGACTTCGGGTAATCAAGTACTGAATATATTAGGCCATTACTGCGGTATAAACCGTCATGATGTGCCTATCGATGGTAAACAAAGCTTTACCATTCCTAATGTGCCAAACCTCAAATTCACCGCTGTAGCACTAAAAAGCGCAGCGCCTCCATACTCTCCCCACCGCAATGACCCACACCCAGGAGATACGATTGGTGTGCTGATTGAAGAGATCAGTTCTGGCAAAAAATGCTGGTATTCACCTGGCTTGGGCGAGATCGAACCACATTTACCGGAGTTGATGAGCCAAGCCGATTGCATCATGGTCGATGGTACATTTTGGACCAATACTGAAATGATCGATATGGGCTTAATGACTAAAACTGCTCGTAGTATTGGTCATAATCCACAGTCCGGAGAAGGCGGTATGATTGAGAAGCTAAATGAATTCGGTGACGTACGTAAAGTATTGATTCATATTAATAATACCAACCCAATACTTCGTGAGGATTCTGCTGAACGAGCTGAATTAACACGTCACGGCATTGAAGTAGCTTATGACGGCATGGATATTATTCTTTAAGCGAGATAAAAAATGGCAGAACAATTAAAACCTTGGTCTAGAGAAGAGTTCGAAGAGAAGCTACGTGAAAAAGGTCGTGGTTATCATATCTATCATCCGTTTCATGTGATGATGTATGAAGGTAAATTGACTAAAGAGCAGTTGCAATGCTGGGTAGCGAACCGTTTTTACTATCAAATCGCGATCCCGATGAAAGATGCGGCGATTCTTTCCAATTGCCCAGTTAAAGAGATTCGTAAAGAGTGGATCGTGCGTATTACCGATCATGATGGTGTGGATGGAGTTGATGGACAACCTGACCAGGTAGGTGGTATTGAGGCTTGGATCCAGCTTGGCGAAGCTGTAGGGCTGACTCGTGAACAAGTGACTTCACTGGAAATGGTTAGCCCAGGCGTGCGTTTTGCCGTGGATGCCTATATCAACTTTGCCAAACAGCGTTCATGGCAAGAATCTGTGTGTTCTAGTCTCACTGAATTATTCGCACCTCATATCCACCAACAGCGTATCAGCTCATGGCCGACTATGTATCCATGGATCAAGGAAGATGGCTTAAGCTACTTTAAGAAACGCCTGACTGAAGCTCGCCGTGACGTAGAGCAGGGCTTAAGCGTGACGCTTGATTACTTCAGCACTACCCGTGAGATGCAGTTAAAGGCGCTGGATATCCTGCAGTTTAAATTGAATGTACTTTGGGTAATTGCTGATTCCATCATGCTTGCTTCTACTGATATCAAAGTAGAAGGGCGCGATTACCTGCGCCAGCCTGTGGTTAACTTTAAATAGGCTTGAACAATGGAAAATAACATACAACATTCAGACATATACGCTATTGCATTGCATCATCGTTTTCAATGGGAAGAAGCGCAGCAAAGTTACGTGATACTTTTCCCGGAGGGTATGGTCAAACTTCATGGAGGCGCGGGTGAAGTGATTAAACGCGTGGATGGCAAAGCAACGGTAGGTGATATCGTCGCAGAGTTGAAAGCAACGTTTCCAGATGCAGATGGCATTGAAGATGACATTATGGGGATGTTCGATTTGGCGGTTGGTAAGGCTTGGTTAAGAAAGATTAATTAGAAGTAATCAATAGCCAAGAATTTAGGAGTAGCAAAATGACACAAACATCATTAGGTGAGTCAGTCGTACAAAAAGAGATTCAATCGCAGGCGCAAAATAACGGCGTGGCGTCGAATATTACGCATACCCAGCCATTATGGCTGCTTGCGGAAGTAACGTATCGCTGTCCGCTACACTGTGCTTTTTGCTATAACCCGACCGATTACGATAAGCATACACAGAACGAATTAACGACTGAGCAGTGGATTCAGGCTTTACGCGATGCCCGTAAGCTGGGCGCCTTACAGCTTGGTATCTCAGGCGGCGAGCCTTTGTTGCGTGATGATATTGAAGACATTGTCATTGAAGCCAAAAAACTTGGTTACTACAGCAACTTGATTACTTCTGGCGTTGGGTTAACTGAAAAACGTATCCAAGCCTTTAAAGACGGTGGTTTGGATCATATTCAACTGTCCATGCATGACATTACCGAAGAAATTAATAACTTCATCACTAATACCCGTACTTTCGAATTGAAGAAAAAAGTAGCGGCGATGATTAAAAGTCATGGTTACCCAATGGTGCTGAATGTGGTGATACACCGCTACAATATTGGCCATATCAAAGAGATTCTTGAGATGGCAGAAGCGCTAGGTGCAGATTATGTTGAGCTGGCTAATACCCAATACTATGGCTGGTCTTTGGTGAACCGTAACCAATTGATGCCGCTTAAAGAACAAATTGATTACGCAGAAAAAATCACCAACGAATTCCGCGAAAAAGTCGGCAATAAAATGAAGATTTTCTTCGTTGTGCCAGATTATTTTGGCGACCGTCCAAAAAAATGCATGAATGGCTGGGGCGAAGTGTTCATGATCGTGACTGCCAATGGTGATGTATTGCCATGTCATTCAGCTCGTGTATTGCCGAATATGCAGTTCCCTAATGTACGCGACAAAGGACTGGAATGGGCTTGGAAAGATTCGCCCGCCTTCAATAAATACCGCGGTACAAGTTGGATGAAGGGGCCTTGCGTTACCTGCCCGGAAAAAATGAATGATCTAGGTGGTTGTCGTTGCCAGGCTTTCTTATTGACTGGTGACGCCGAGAGTGCGGATCCTGTGTGTTCATTATCGCCAAACCATCATCTAATTGAAAAAGCGATTGAAGATTCTAAAAATCCAGTGCTAGCATCGCAGCCGATTATTTTTAGGACCGATAAGAACTCCAAAAAATATGCCAGCGGTGAATCTAAAGAACGTGTAGAAGAGTTCCACGCATTGCCTTAATGACTTATAAAGCAACTAAAAAGCGCGCCAACTGTCGCGCTTTTTTTATTTGGTACAATCCTTTATGAATAAATATACCGAAAATAAAACCCAAGAAAAATCTTATTCCATCATTTCATTCGTACTTGCTGCGCTTGCTGCATTGGCGCCATTTGCCATAGATACCTATTTGCCAGCTTTCCATGTAATGGGACAAGAGTTAGGCGCAAGCCAGGTACATATTCAGCAAAGCCTAACTTTTTACCTCATGCCGTATGCATTGATGACACTATTTCATGGGGCGATTTCGGATGCGATAGGACGTATCACAACCATCAAATGGGGGTTGAGCATTTTCGTATTAGCAAGCATAGGTTGTGCGTTTGCACCTAACGTGGAAACGCTATGGTTTTTCCGAGCTTTACAAGGCGCAAGTGGCGGGGCGGGAAATACCGTGGCACGCGCTATGGTGCGCGATTTATTCGAAGGTGCACAAGCTCAACGCGTGATGGCAACTGTACAGATGTTATTTGGAATTGCGCCAGCCGTAGCTCCCATCATTGGTGGATTGCTATTAGGCATTCACTGGCAGATCATCTTTTTGTTTTTAGCGTTATATGCTGCTGTTAGTTTGGTTGCAGCCGTTGTTTATCTACCGGAAACTATGCCTGTAGAAAAACGTTTGCCGCTATCAACCAAGCAAGTGCTGAATAGTTATGGAAAAATATTCGGCGACAGCGAGTTCAGGTACATTGTACTGGCAAGCGGCGCTAACTTTTCCGCGTTCTTTGTTTATGTATTGGCAAGTCCTATATTCCTGGTAAAACATTTAGGGTTAAGCTCAAGCCAATTCGGCTGGATGTTTATTCCAACCGTTTGCGGCATGATTATCGGGTCGTATTTGGCAAAACATGCGGCCGGTAGATATAGCCATCAGCAAGTCATTAAAGTCGCTTATATCTGGATGACTGTGATCGCGATACTTAACATTAGTATTTGTTTCTTTTTACCTACTCACCCCATCTATAACATCTTGCCGATCGCTTTGTTTAATGTAGGGATGGCATTAGCCATGCCCGTGTTATCCCTCGCCGCATTAGACAGGCATCCAAAAATCCGCGGCACAGCAGCATCTGGCCAGGCATTTATACAGATGTTGTTATCTACAGTTTCCGCAGGTTTGATTGTGCCGTTTGTCTGGTACGCACCTTCCGGTTTAGCACTGGCGATGGGCGCTTATCTGCTGTTTGGCTGGCTTGTTATATCCAGAAGTAAACTATGGACGCAGGCAAAGTAAATACGCTAGTATGGTTGTGGTTTAATTCGATTAATAAGAAGGAGCGGGTATGTTGAATACACAAAGCTGTGAAAAATGGGCACCTTATGTTTTAGGGATTTTACGTATCGTGACAGGATTCCTTTTCCTGCAGCATGGTTCTGCCAAGTTACTCGGCATCCCTCATTTAGCTATGTTCGAAGGCGGAGTACCTTTGATGTGGCTGATGGGAGTAGCGGGTATTCTTGAATTGGTGGGTGGTTCCTTGATATTGCTTGGATTATTCACGCGACCAGTGGCTTTCATTCTATCCGGCCAGATGGCAGTAGCCTATTTTATGGCGCATGCCCCGAATGGTTTCCTGCCAATTTTGAATCAAGGCGAGTTGGCTGCTTTGTATAGCTTTATATTCCTGTACTTTGCTTTTGCAGGTGGTGGAAAATTAAGCTTGGATAGCGTTGTCTCTAAAAAGACTAGTTAACAGTGCTTTGAATATCCGAGCCTAATATAGGTTCGGATAACGGTTGCGCTGGCAATTCACTTTTCCAGAGTAGATAGACGCGGCAATCAAATTCTAGCTGATGATATTCTGGTTCCATGTGACGACATAGCTGGTAAAACGCTTTGTCGTGGTTCCGCTCTTTCAAATGTGCTAATTCATGTACAACTATCATTCGTAAAAAATCTGCTGGTGCTTGTTTGAAGAACGAAGAAATCCTAACTTCCTTCTTGGCTTTTAATTTTCCACCTTGCACACGGGAAATTGCAGTGTTTAAGCCTAGCGCATGATGCTCAATACCAAGACGATTATCGTAATGCACCTTGTCTAGCAGCGGCGCATTCCGTAAGAACTCCTGTTTAATCTCATTGGTATATTGATAAAGTGCTTTATCAGTTTGCACGGTGTGGCTTTGCGGGTAGCGCTGTGTAATGTATTCACCAAGCAGGTTTTGCGCTTGCAGTTGCCTGATCTTATCTTGAAGAGCAGGAGAGTAGTGCTGCAGATATTTAAGCGCTTGCTTCATCTTGTTTGTTCGATTGATGGATCGACTAGAAAAAGTAAAAGGAGGCATTCACCTCCTTTTTATTAAGCCAAGGGCTTTTTAAGATTCAACGAGTAGGGCACGCTTGTTTGGTTTCCCATTCATTTCATCTGCATTTTCCAACGCTGGTTTGCGCGCAGTAATTACTGGCCACAGTTCAGCTAGGCGTGCATTCAAGGCGATAAATTCCTGCTGGTCTGCTGGAACATCATCCTCGGCAAAAATCGCTTCAGCAGGGCATTCTGCCACGCACAATGTGCAATCAATACATTCATCCGGGTTGATAGCCAGGAAGTTTGGGCCTTCAACGAAGCAGTCTACAGGACATACGTCTACGCAGTCGGTAAATTTACATTGAATGCAGTTTTCGGTAACGACATAAGTCATCTGGTTTTTCCTTTTGCTTTCCTGTTGCTATGCTTACAGGCTATTACTTAAAACGGTATTTTAATTGATTTTGCTTATAAATTAAAACAGCAATTAAACATAGAACCTAAACAATCATACCAGCGCCAACCGTATTATTGGTTGACTCATCAATCAAGATGAATGCGCCGGTTGCGCGGTTGACACTATAGCTATCAATCATCAATGGCTGTGCAAGTTTGAACGTAATACGTGCGATATCGTTCATTTGCAGGCCTTGACTAGGTTGCTCTTCCAGCGTATTCACATCGATCTTGTACGAGATTGTGCCAACTTTAGCTTTAGATTCACGTGTCGTATGGCGTACCACATAAGTGCGAGCGGTCGACATCGGAGTTTCAGAGAGCCAGCAGACAAATGCTTCGATTTGTTTTACAGGTTCCTGTGCCTCCGCAGATTTAACAATCATATCGCCACGTGAAGTGTCGATTTCATCTTCAAGCAATAAGGTCACGCTTTGTTCTGTGGTAGCTGATTGCAATTGTACTTCGCCAATTTGAATCGCTTTCACTTTTGATTTGTAGCCATTTGGTAATACAGTTACGGCATCTCCGACAGCAATCTCGCCGGACTCGATACGTCCCATAAAGCCACGGAAATCGTGCAACTCAGGGTTGTCTGATGCGTGTGGACGGCAAACGAATTGAACCGGGAAGCGGAATGGCTCTAAATGCTCAGAGTGTGCTGGCGGTGCTGCTTCCAGCGTTTCCAACATCGTTGGGCCCGTGTACCAAGGCATGCTGTCACCACGATCCACAATCATATCGCCTGTGAGGGCAGACATTGGGATAAAGCTGATGTCATGACCAGCGCGCTGTAAACCGATCTCGGTAGCAAAAGCCAGGTAATCTGCGCAAATCTTATCGTAGATGGCTTTGTCAAAACTGACCAAGTCCATCTTGTTCACAGCAACTACAATATGTGGAATGCCTACTAAATGCGCAAGGTAAGAGTGACGACGCGTTTGCGTCAATACGCCTTTACGTGCATCAATCAGGATGATCGCCAGGTTAGCAGTAGAGGCTGCAGTGACCATATTGCGTGTGTATTGCTCATGGCCAGGCGCATCAGCGATGATGTATTTACGTGTACCTGTACTGAAATAGCGGTAGGCTACATCGATGGTAATGCCTTGCTCGCGCTCGGCTTGCAAACCGTCCGTTAATAAAGACAGGTCAACCGCTTCCATACCGCGTTTCTTAGAGGTATTGGTAATTTGCGTCAGCGTATCAGCTAGGATAGTTTTCGTATCGAACAGTAAGCGGCCGATAAGCGTGCTTTTACCGTCATCCACGCTGCCGCAAGTCATAAAGCGGAGCAATGAATCGTTATGTTGTGTATTCACATTGGTGTTTAAAGCGTTCATTTAGAAATAGCCTTCCTTCTTACGTTGTTCCATGGAGGCATCTGAGGTTTGGTCATCCAGGCGTGTTGCACCACGCTCGGTAATGGTTGTAGTGGCAGTTTCCAGTACGATTTTAGATACATCGTCTGCATCACTCAGCACAGGCGCTGTACAAGTGATGTCACCTACAGTTCTGAAACGAACCTGCATATTGACCACTTCTTCATTGGCTTTCGGCGGCATAATCACTTCACCGTTAGTTAGCGGCACGTTCACAGGCACGATGGCACCATTACGCATGACAATATCCCGTTGATGCGCAAAGTAGATGCTAGGCAATTCTAATTTTTCGCGTTCGATATATTGCCAAACGTCCATTTCAGTCCAGTTGGAAATGGGGAACGCGCGGATGTTCTCGCCTTTATGCGAACGTGCGTTATACAGGTTCCAGAGTTCCGGACGTTGGTTTTTTGGATCCCATTGGCCGAATTCGTCACGGAAACTCATAATACGTTCTTTAGCGCGCGCTTTTTCTTCGTCACGGCGTGCACCGCCGATGCAGCAGTCAAAACCAAATTCTTCAATGGCTTCTAATAATGTCACTGATTGGTGCTTATTGCGTGGCTCATCCGGGCTTTTTAACACCACAGTTCCGCGCTTCATGGAGTCTTCTACTGAACGCACAATAAGGCGCTCGCCTAATTCAGCAGCGCGTTGGTCACGGAAATCAATCACTTCTTTGTAGTTGTGACCAGTGTCAATATGCATCAAAGGGAAGGGGAATTTACCAGGGCGGAAAGCCTTTTCAGCCAGGCGCAATATGCATAAAGAATCTTTACCGCCGGAAAATAGCAATACGGGATTCGAGCATTGGCCCGCGACTTCACGCAGAATATAGATGGCTTCTGATTCCAGCCAATCCAAGTGTGATAGAGATTTTTTATTTAACATTTTCAACTACTTATTTTATATACTTAATTTATTAGTTTAACTTTAGTTAATCTTTAACGTGTAGGCCGCATTCTTTGCTATCGGGGTTTTCCCACCACCATCTTCCTGCACGAATATCTTCGCCCATCGCAATTGCACGGGTGCAAGGTGCACAACCTATACTAGGGTAAAACTGATCATGCAGCTTGTTATAAGGCACATTGAACATACGGATATAGGCCCAAACTTCTTTTTCGGTCCAATCACTTAATGGATTGATTTTTTCAAGCTTATTATTTTGGTCAAATTCACGGAAAGGCAGGTCAGCGCGCGTGGTCGATTGATCTGCACGCATGCCCGTCACCCAGGCTTTTTTATCTTTTAATGCACGCTGCAATGGCTCAACCTTACGCATATGGCAGCAGCCTTTGCGTAACTCTATGCTCTCGTAAAAAGCATTGATGCCATTGGCTCGCACATAAAACTCTACTGTCTGCGCTTGCGGAAAGAAAATTTTAAGCTTGGTATTGTAAGTTTTCTCTGTTTCAGCGATCAGGTCGTAAGTCTCAACCGGTAAGCGGCCTGTATCCAGCGAGAAAATTTCGATAGGTAATTGTTCGCGTTGTATGATATCGGTCAATACCATGTCTTCAGCGCCCATGCTATTAGCAAAGGTGATTTCATGTTGGCTGCCGAATTCCTGAACTGCATTCTTGAGCAACTGCAACACATTCGCGCGTTTTTGCGTGACTGATGTGCGCATTTCATCAGTTAACTGAGGTGAGGTGGCAGGGTTATTCGCTGCTGGCCGCAACATTGAGACTTCGCCGCTCATTTATGCGCTTCTATGCACGCGGCGCCATACTGGCTGGGTGTTATCCACTGCGCCTTGGTAAGGCTGTGTGAAATCTTTAAGGCCATGCAACGCATCTTCAGCGCTTCTGTCCGCGCGAATCAAGTAACTATCGTAACCTGAGCGTTTTAAGAAGAACAATTGGTCACGTAGTACATCACCGAATGCGCGTAAGGTATTTTTAAAACCATAGCGAGTACGCAGCAAGTTGCCAATAGAGAAGATACGACCATCAGCAAAGCGCTCTACAAACACGGCGATGAGCGGGAATACATTGAGGTCAGCCTCTACGGCAGCTAGGTTTTCCAACACTTCATGCGTGGCCAGCCATACACCAAGTTCTTTGTTAGCAACCCGGCTTGCTAATTCAGTCTTACGCACCAAATAAACAGAAAGCGGCACTAGCACTTTGCCAGTCGCAGGGATAACGGTATTTGCAATTTGCTCAGCTGTGGTTGTATTTTCGCCGGTAAGCTTAAACATGACCACTTTACCGGCCTGCATACGCACTTCCTGTTCAACTTTCGGAAGCTCAACAAGTGTCCATTCATCTGCAACGATTTGATCTTTAATAATGAGGTTAGACATGCGCAGCCTCATTCTTGGTATCTTTTGCTTCTTTAGCGGCTAAATTTTTATCTGCGTAAACATGTGCCTTGAACGGTGCAATACCGATGCGACGCACGGTGTCAATAAACAGCTCTTCAGGCGTACGGTTTTGAATGTACACATCAATTAAGCGTTGAACCACGCCTGGCATCTCTTCTGCCGCGAAAGATGGGCCAATCACGGTGCCGATGCTGGCATCGTTACCTTGTTTGCCACCGATGGTAACTTGGTACCATTCAGAACCGTCTTTATCCACACCTAAAATACCGATATGACCTACATGATGGTGACCACAAGCATTCATGCAGCCTGAAATGTTCAATTCGATATCACCGATATCGTGCAAATAATCCAGGTTGTCGAATTGCATCTGGATCGCTTCTGCGATAGGAATGCTCTTCGCATTTGCTAATGAGCAGAAATCGCCACCCGGGCAGCAAATGATGTCGGTCAGTAACCCAATATTTGGCGTAGCCAAACCGTTAGCACGCGCTTTTTCCCATAGTGGATAAATATCACTGAGTTTTACATCGGCAAGAATCAAGTTCTGCTCATGCGATACACGTAGCTCACCAAAGCTGTAAGCATCAGCCAAATCAGCCACTACCAGCATTTGTTCTGATGTCGCGTCACCAGGCGCTTTGCCATGTGGCTTGAGCGATAAAGTTACAGCGCGATAGCCAGGCGTTTTATGTGCATGCAAGCTACGTTTTGCCCAAGCGGCAAAAGCAGGGTTGCTGGCAATCGCAGCATCAAAGCTTGAATCATGCGCGGGCAATGTTTCGTACGGCATAGCTTCAAAGTGTTTCGCAACGCGCGCCAATTCTGCTTCTGTTATGGTGTTCGGGCTATCTTTAAGATGCAGCCATTCCGCTTCAACTTGGTTGCGGAACTCATCAATACCTAAAGCTTTCACCAGTATCTTGATACGTGCTTTGTACATATTGTCGCGGCGGCCATGCAAGTTGTAAACGCGGATAATCGCTTCGCAGTAAGTTAGGGCATGCTGCCATTCCAGATGTTCACGGATCACGGAGCCTAAAATCGGCGTGCGGCCTAAACCACCACCAACCCATACTTTGATGGCAACTTTATTATTGTCATCTAGGTAAAACTCCATGCCGATATCATGCGCTTGCACAATGGCACGGTCGTGTTTGGTGCCGGATACGGCAATCTTGAATTTACGTGGCAACAATGCGAACTCAGGATGGAAGGTGCTCCATTGGCGCATGACTTCAGCCATGGCACGTGGGTCAATCACTTCATCAGGCGCGATGCCAGCGAACTGGTCTGTAGTGATATTGCGAATGCAATTGCCGGAAGTCTGGATGGCATGCATTTGAACCGTGGCTAATTCAGCCAGGATATTAGGCGTATCTTCGAGTTTAGGCCAGTTGAGCTGTAAATTTTGGCGTGTACTGAAATGACCGTAACCACGGTCATAGCGTTTGGAAATATCACCTAATTTGCGTAATTGTTTGCTGGAAAGCATGCCGTAAGGCACCGCGATACGCAGCATAGGCGCATGGCGTTGGATATATAACCCGTTTTGCAGGCGCAAAGGGCGGAATTCGTCTTCAGTCAATTCTTTCGCGAGGTAGCGGCGCACTTGATCGCGGTATTGTGCAACGCGTTCATCAACGATTTGCTGATCTATTTCATCGTATTTATACATAATGCTTTAGTTTTACTTTTCCTAACAATTACTTACTTTTAGCAAGCCCTATATTTTAAAGGAAAACGCGCTAGTAATCATGCTTTATTTGAGGTTTTAGCATGCTGATTGTTCGTATGGAACTAAAACTTACTTAATGAAATACTAGTTTCACGCCAACAAAAATCAATATCAAGGCTAAGGCAATTCGTACCCAATGCTCCGCAAGTTTAGAACTTAAATGGCTGCCTATCCAGATGCCTGGTATAGAGCCAATCAGCAATATACCTAGCAAATGATAATCAACCGTACCTAAGCTGGCATGCCCTAAGCCTGCTAATAACGTCAAAGGAACTGCATGGGCGACATCGGTTCCTACAATGGTTGTAATAGGTCGCTTAGGGTAAATAATCAATAATGCTGTTACGCCCAGTGCGCCTGCGCCGACTGATGTCAGTGTTACCAAGAAACCTAAAACCAAGCCCAAGATCACTGTTAGATATGGGGTCCATTCGGCATTAATCAAATGCTCTCTTTTTGACAATGCAGCCAATTGGTTACGGAACAATACTGAAAAGGATGTAATGATTAGGGCTACACCCAGCCAGAATTTGATATTACTTACAGCGGCATCGGACGCAATGTCCATCTGCCTCAAATATAGCGTCGTCAGGATAGAGGCGGGTAAGCTGCCATAAGCCAATAACCGAACCATTTTCCAATCAATATTACCTAATTTGCCATGTGCAAATATCCCTACAGATTTGGTAACGGAGGCATAAAGCAAGTCAGTTCCTACGGCAAATGCGGGTTTAATGTGGAAAAATAGCACTAAAATCGGGGTCATTAAAGAGCCACCGCCAACACCCGTGAGGCCCACGAGCAAGCCGACCAAAAAGCCAGCGAATACATAACCAAATTCCATATGGAGTATTGTTTAATTTATTATAAGACCGGGCACTATACCAGTTAGCATGCGCATACTTTAGAATATGTTATTCTATGCTTAGAATTTTTACTTATATAGATTGGCTTGAGATTTGAGCCGGAGGCAACATGAAACTTCACCAATTACGCTATTTGCATGAAGTTGCGAGGCAAGGATTGAATATTACCAGCGCAGCGGATGCTTTGTATACATCCCAGCCGGGTGTCAGCAAGCAGATTCAATTGTTTGAAGATGAATTGGGACTGCAAATATTCCAGCGCAATGGCAAGCGCTTAACCGGCATCACCGAACCAGGCGAGCAGGTGCTCGCTTTGGCAGCTAAGGTGATTCGCGATGTGGATAATATCAAGCGAGTAGGTGACGAATTTAGTAATGTGGAGACCGGCACGTTAACGATTGCCACAACCCATACGCAAGCACGTTATAGATTGCCTGCGGCGGTTAAAGACTTTATGACGCAATATCCGCAAGTTAAGCTCAATATCCATCAAGGCAATCCTAAACAAGTAGCAGAGCAGGTAGAAAGCGGGGATGCTGACATTGGTATCGCAACGGAATCTATCAGCAGTTTTGAAAGCCTGTTATGCCTGCCTTGCTATCAATGGAACCGCTGCGTAGTGGTGCCACATGGGCATCCTCTGTTAGATGAAGGTCCGCTAACCCTTAAAAAACTCGCCGCTTATCCGCTCATTACCTATGACTTCGCGTTTACCGGCGGTACGCTTGTTTCTAAAATCTTCAGTGATGCAGGCCTATCGCCGAATGTCGTTTTAACCGCCATTGATGCGGACGTTATCAAGACTTACGTCACATTAGGGCTTGGTGTGGGCTTGCTGGCAAATATGGCCTATGATCCGGAACGCGATGCCCATTTAGTGGCAATTGATGTCAGTCATTTGTTCCCTGATAGTACGACCTACTTGGGGGTGCGCCGGGATGCATTCCTGCGAGGCTATATGTACGGATTTATTGAACTAATCGCACCGCATTTTAATCGCAAAGCAGTGAATGATGCGCTTAAATTCGGTGCATAATATGATTAACTTGATGGCAACGCAGGAATGAAGTCTTAGCGAAATAAGCATGCATAAAGCTCTAATCATAATGATGTGTTTATGCAGTGCATGCAGCACGGTGAATACTCATGCTGGAGCAAAGCAAGAACTCATAGGCCAAGTCAGGACGGGCATGCCAGCCATAGATCCGACAACAGCTATATATGAATTACCGGTGCCGGAAGGTATCACTTACCAAGATGTGGTTGATAGCTTAAAGAGCCTGAGTGAGGGCAAGAATTTCGTGAATCCTGCTAACTTCCCCATTGGCGAACATATGAAAGCCAGGGGTCAAGCACCCGCAGGCGTGTTAGAAACCAGAGCTTTTTGCAACTTAGGCTTAGGAGCAGAAATCATGCTGGATCATCCTGAATTCGTCGTATTCGCACCTTGCCGCATTGCCCTCTACGAAAAGCCTGACGCGAATCAAAAACTCAAATTGTATTTAGCTTTAGATCGTCCGACTTATGATTTAAAAAGTATCAAAAACCCTACTGAACGTGCAAAAAAAGCAGCGCAGGAATTGGAAACGATTCTATTAGAGATTATGGATAAAGCGCGTAAAGGCGATTTGTAGCGCTATAAATATAGAAAGAAGAAAATGTCAGAACCTATCTTAATCGCTAAAAATAGTGATCTCAGCAGTTTCATATTACCTCGTATGGCCAATCGTCACGGCTTGATTGCAGGGGCTACCGGTACCGGTAAAACGGTGACATTGCAAACCATGGCGGAAGGTTTTTCCAAGCTTGGCGTACCGGTATTTATGGCCGACGTCAAAGGCGATTTGTCCGGCATGTCAGAAGCAGGCGGCGGTAATCCTAAAGTGGAAGCACGCGTTCAGCAATTAGCACTAACCGATTTTAGCTACAGTAAATCGCCAGTCACTTTTTGGGATGTCTTTGGCATAAAAGGTCATCCGGTACGCACTACCATGGCTGAAATGGGGCCTTTATTACTGGCTCGTATGCTTAACCTGAATGACGTGCAGGCTGGCGTATTGAATTCCGTTTTCAAGATTGCCGATGATAACGGCTGGCTGCTGCTGGACTTAAAAGACCTCAGAGCCATGATGCAGCATGCTTCGGAAAACGCTGCAAAATATATGAGCCAATATGGCAATATTTCCGCAGCAAGCGTGGGCGCGGTTCAGCGGGCATTGCTGCAATTAGAAACCGAAGGTGCTGACCAATTGTTCGGTGAGCCTGCATTGAACCTGGATGACCTCATGCAAACCGATGCCAAAGGTCAGGGCATCATCAATATACTGGCATCGGATAAATTATTTAATTCACCGCGTATCTATGCCACTCTGCTGCTATGGCTGCTCTCTGAGTTATTCGAAAAAATGCCAGAAGCCGGTGATCTGGATAAACCGAAACTGGTGTTCTTCTTTGATGAAGCGCATTTATTGTTTAATGATGCCCCGCAGGCTTTGCTGGAAAAAATTGAGCAAGTAGTGCGGTTGATTCGTTCTAAAGGCGTGGGTGTTTATTTCGTTAGCCAGAACCCATTGGATATCCCCGATATGGTCTTGGGTCAGCTTGGTAACCGCGTCCAGCATGCCTTACGCGCATTTACTCCACGTGACCAGAAAGCTGTTAAATCCGCTGCAGATACATTCAGGAGTAATCCTAAAGTCAATGTCGCAACGGCAATTACCGAATTAGGCGTAGGCGAAGCATTGGTTTCATTTTTAGATGAAAAAGGCATTCCAACTCCTGTTGAGCGTACGTTCGTTTGCCCACCAGGCAGCCGCGTCGGTCCCGCAACGGATGCAGAACGTGCCGCAACGATTAAGGCCTCTGGCGTCTATGGCTTTTATGAAAAAGCTGTAGATCGCGAATCAGCCTATGAAATACTCAAAAACCGGACAGAGCAAACTGCCGCAGCCGAAGCCAAGGAAGATGAAGGCTTTGATTGGGGCGGTATCTTAGGCAGTGGAGATAAGAAAAAATCAGCCAGCCGTTCAGATGGCGTATTTGAAGCCGCTGCTAAAAGCGCTGCCCGTGCAATCGGTTCGCAGTTAGGACGGCAGATCGTAAGAGGGGTATTAGGTTCTATTTTAGGTGGCCGTAAATGAGTAAAAATTCAACTTTCGTTGCAAAAATTTGAATTAGAGCCAAATAATATATATGACTACAGACATTGAAATCGCCCAATCCGCAACATTGGAAACGATTTCAACTGTTGCCCAAAAAATCAAATTAACAACAGACGACCTTATCCCCTATGGTCACCATATCGCTAAGCTTAGTCCTGCTTGCACTCAAAAACTTCACAATAATGCCAACGGCAAATTAATACTCGTTACTGCTATTAGCCCAACACCGGCTGGTGAGGGGAAGACGACTACGACAATCGGCCTAGCTGATGCACTCAATAAAGTACTGGCAAGTACCGATAAAAAAGCGATGGTATGCATCCGGGAGCCTTCGCTCGGGCCTGTTTTCGGCTTGAAAGGTGGCGCTACAGGCGGTGGACATGCGCAAGTGGTGCCGATGGAAGATATCAACTTGCATTTCACAGGTGATTTTCACGCGATTAGCGCGGCCAACAATTTACTAGCTGCGTTAGTGGATAACCATTTGTACCATGGCAACGCGCTGAATATAGATCCAGCGAGCATTACCTGGCGGCGCTGTATGGACATAAATGACCGTGCATTGCGTAAAATCATATTGGATATGCATGCTAAAAATGGCAGTACGATAGGACGCCATTCCGGATTTGATATCACGGTAGCCAGCGAAGTCATGGCGATCTTTTGTCTTGCCACTTCGTTAGAAGATCTGCGTTCGAAATTAGGTAATATCCAGATTGGCTTTAATCACGATAAACAACCGATTTTGGCAAAAGACCTACAGGCTGAAGGCGCAATGACTGCGCTGTTAAAAAATGCCTTCCAACCAAACCTGGTACAAACGCTTGAGCATACGCCTGCTATCGTGCATGGCGGGCCTTTTGCCAATATCGCGCATGGCTGTAACTCTGTGGTGGCAACGAAAGCTGCGCTTAAACTGGCAGATTATGTGGTGACGGAAGCAGGCTTTGGTGCGGATTTGGGGGCAGAAAAATTCATTGATATCAAATGCAGGAAAACCGGTCTTAAACCCGATGCAGTTGTGCTAGTAGCGACAGTGCGTGCGCTTAAATATCATGGCGGTGTTGAAGTTGCCAATTTGAATGCAGAAAATCTAACAGCCTTGAAATCAGGCATCAGTAATTTACAGAAACATGTGCAAAATCTTAAACAGCATTTCGGGCTGGATGTCATCGTAGCAATCAATCACTTTACCAGCGATACGCAAGCGGAAATCGAGCTATTACAATCAGAAGCCGCAATCATGGGTATTGAAGCCATTGTATGCAGGCATTGGGCGGATGGCGGTGCAGGTGCTGTGCAATTAGCAGAAAAAGTCGTAGAAGTAACCCTAGAAGCTTCGCATAATTTCAAGTTTTTATATCCTGACAGTATGCCGATTCTGCAAAAACTCAAAACGGTTGCGCAGAAGATTTACGGCGCAAGCGCTATTGAATTATCGGAAAAAGCTCAGCAGACTTTGAATACGCTGACTGAAGAATATAGCCATTTTCCGGTATGCATCGCCAAGACTCAGTATTCATTTTCGTCTGATCCAAGCTTGCGAGGCGCGCCCCAAGGCCATGTGCTACAAGTACGTGAATTGCGATTGTCACGTGGTGCAGAATTTATCGTGGCGATTTGCGGCGACCTCATGACCATGCCTGGCTTGCCAGTTCATCCGGCCAGCGAACACATCAATGTCAATGAGCATGGAATGATTACCGGGCTGTCATAATAACTCAGTTAAAAAAACGTAAAATAAATCGAAGTAAACTCAATGTTAGTCATTACCCAAGCCGGTTCGGCTGAACAAATCATTACCAAATCACGTTTTATCGCATTAGCAACTTCTGGTAATGATGAACGCGCCATTGGCCTTGCCTTGCGCCAGTTTGCCAGCCAGCACCCGAATGCCCATCATCTTGCTTATGCATTTCGTTTTAAATCCGGACCTAAAGAAAATATCATCCAGCGCTTTTCGGATGCGGGAGAGCCATCTGGTACTGCAGGTATGCCAATATTAAAACTCATCGAAGGTCGTGACCTCATGAACGTATGTGTCGCAGTGATTCGTTATTACGGCGGCGTTAACCTTGGTACCGGGGGGCTAGCACGTGCATATGGCGGCACAGCCAAGATGGCGTTAGATGCTGCTAAAACGGCTACTTTTGTAGAAATGCGGGATGTGAAGCTGACGATAGAATATAAACAAATGGATATGCTTACGCGGGAATTGGCAAAATGCCATGGCTCCATTGTTCAGAAAGCATTTAACCAAAATATTGATTTAGTGCTATCGTTACCCGTAAACGAAACACCCAACTTTTTAAATCGTTTTAAGCCGTATTAAATCCAAAACCTTTTAATACAGCAAAGTTATCGGTACCAGAAAAATATGATTAAAGACGCTCAAAAACTGATCAACTCCAAGCTTCCTGCAGCCTCCAGTTACGATATATGGGCTTGGGTTTTATCCGGGCTGGCATTGTTCTTTATCTTATATGCACAATTGCTTTCATCACTACTGGCCGCGTTGCTGGTATATGAGCTGGTGCATATCATCACCCCGTTTATTGCGCGAAAATTCCCCTCCAAACAATCTGGCAATAGCTCTAAATTATGGGCGATCGCTATCTTGGTTATTGTTGTTGTCAGTCTGCTAGCCCTGGCAGGTGCCGGTCTTTTTGCCTTCTTCCGGTCGGATGCCGGTAGTATTACAGCGTTACTAGCCAAAATGGCGCAAATCATCGAAGATTCGCGCAAGTCCTTACCGCCTTGGATACTTGAGCATTTGCCTGCGGATGCGATTGCCTTCAAGGAACAAGCTACGGTTTGGTTGCGCATGCATGCGGGCACTTTGCAGGTGGCCGGTAAAGAAGCAGGACGTATTGCGGCACATATAGTGCTGGGTATGATCATTGGCGGCATGTTAGCGGTACGGGAGGCAACGCTAATGACCACTTTCAAGCCTTTTGCTCGTGCTTTGGTTGGCAGGACGAGCTTATTTGCCGATGCCTTCAAGCGCATCGTATTTGCCCAAGTGCGCATCGCAGCTATTAACGCGACCTTTACAGCAATCTACCTGGCGCTAATACTTCCATTATTGGGTATCCACTTACCTTTAGTTAAAACGATGATTGCCATTACCTTTGTGGTTGGGCTGATTCCGGTCGTTGGCAACCTTATATCTAATACCATCATTGTTGTCGTAAGCCTAAGTCAATCACTTGCGGTTGCAATAGGCTCGTTAATTTTCCTAGTAGTCATTCACAAGTTCGAATACTTCCTGAATGCACGTATCGTTGGTAGCCAAATACGGGCGCATGCCTGGGAGTTATTGATTGCAATGCTGGTGATGGAAGCAGCTTTTGGCTTGGCTGGCGTGATTGCTGCACCCATTTACTATGCTTACATTAAGTCGGAATTGCGTGCACGTAACTTGATATAAAAAATCAGGATTTAGGAAAGTAATCGGCAATAAAAAAGCGTACTGAAAAGTACGCTTTTTGCTTTCAAAATACTGGTTAGTTTTTTAATTTATACAGTCTTTTTTCCAGCGTTTTACCGTCTTTAACGATATCAAGTTTATTGCCCACTGCATCACCAAGCGCTACCAGCCTATCTTCCGGTAAGGGATGCGTTTTAAACAATAACGCTACACTACCGTCGTTTTTATTGGTCTGTGACAATGCCTGCAGCACATCCGTCAAGCCATAAGCATCATAACCTGCACGGGTTGCGTAGCTCATGCCTAATCGATCAGCTTCAAATTCAGCGGTCTTATCCAAGCTTCGTGCACTGATCTCAGCGCCGCTACCGATGGCTTTGCTCGCTATTTTATTATCTTTACCAAATTTTTCAGTTAGCAATCCTGCGCCAGTATTAAGCAGTTGCTGTTTCTGCAGGATTTTAAGTTGGTGTTTTTTAACCACGTGGGCAATTTCATGGCCTAATATGCCGGCCAGTTGTGCTTCATTGGTCAGCTTGCGGTAGATGCCTTTGGTAATCACCACATATCCGCCTGGTGCTGAGAATGCGTTCAAGTCTTCGCTATCGATCACGCCGAAATGCCAAGGCAGGTCAGGGCGCTCTGACTGTGAGGCGACCCAACGGCCTACCGAATTCACATATTTCTGTAAAGCTTCATCTTTGACTAATGGTGCGGCGCCTAACAAATTGCCGGTAATCTCACGTCCGATCGCGATTTCTTCTTCTGTTGTAGGGCTTTTCCAATTGATAGCTGGTTCGGCAGCTTTGTTTTGGTCTGCGCTAGCGGCATCTTTATTTTCTGTGCCAGTTGTTTTATCAACTGGCGTATTTTTATTGTTATCCAATTTTTCTTGAACAGCATCTTTAATTGCACCTTTAAAATCAAAGGCAGAAGCCGGTAAGCTGGTGCCTGCTAATAAAGCTGTGAACAAAGCGGAAATCAATAGTTTGTTTTGCAGGATATTTGAGTGCTTTAGGTGACGAGTAATATTCATTTTGCACCTCCGGTAACAGGTGCTTTAAGATTGGAAAATGCTACCGTCTTTAACCCGCCAGACGCTGCAAACTGTTTGCCTTGTGCAGCGCTTACTGTATTGCCTTCCATCGCTTTGATCTCAGTTTCATTAAATTTAGCGGCTTTAAGATCTTCGTTACTTAGGCCCCTAACGCCAGTAGTGGAAACGACTTGCCCGGTACCTGCACGCCCATTTGCTGCGGCAAGCACGCCTGAGATTTGATTGCCTGAACTCGAGGCTGCACCACGTTTAACCGATAACAAACGTACCCAACCGGTACTTTTCTTGGTTTTTACCTGCAACCATGCACCTTGTTTTTTTAATATATCCACGCTTTCGCCGCGTGTAAAAGTACCTACTACTTTCGCATCCGCGTAAGGTTCGTTGCGGATATTATCAGTTTTCAATGCACTGCCTATTTCAGCAGCACTTAGACCCGTATACAGCAGGGCAGTTACGCCCAATAAAATCAACTTGTTCGAACGTTTTTTCATGAGATTTTCTCTTTCTTTTATTCTATTTTGATTCCGGATTTGCCGCTTCCAATTTAAGAATCGCTTTTGCAAACATAGCACGCCACTGGCTTGCGAGGTCGCTACCAGTGCCCATTTCTAAATTATCAATATGCTGTGTGTAATGCATCTGTGTATTAATAGGAAGACCAGCTTCCTGGCTTAAAGTTTTTAGCTGTTTTGCAAGCAAATCGCTATCTTCTTTCACAGAAGCCGCTTCGTTTTCATTTTCTTCGTGATAATTCCAGCTCACGAGGATGATATCGCTAAACAGGCTCCAAACGCCTGATTGCGGACCCTTCAAGCTTTGCACCGCAGGTAATAGTTTGCAATGTTGTTCTATCAGGCGCTGAAGTTTTTTAAGCTTACCCTCACTGATTAAATCTTTATTTTCAATAGCAATTGGCATCAGTAAAACAGTAGTGCCTTTTTTACCTAACTCTGCATCATTGGCGAATGAGCGCTGCTGCACTTTATCGTTAGCTAGCGCATAGATCTTGGCCACGCTGAAATAGATCACCGCCCAAGTAATAGGCGCAGTGATATCCAAATAAACGTGAGTAAAATTCATGCCCAGATATGACAACACTAACAAGCCAATCTGGCTAGTACTGAAGACTTTGGTGACACGGTCGCGGTCTACATTGCGGAACATCGCTATGGCGGTTAGCCAGATCAATAGCAAACTCATGAAGACATACGAAGTCTTGCCGCGCCAAACTTTGAGGTAATCGTCATGCTTCAGGTTATCAATCGCGGTCGCGAGGATTTCTACGCCAGGATGTGCCTTTGCCATAGCGGTGGCTTTGACATCGAACAAAGACGGTGCTGTAGAGCCGATGATAACGATCTTATTGGCAAACTCATTTGGTGCACGTTTTTTCACTTTGCTAGCCATGTCGGTAAACACATCGCTGAACGATACATACTGGTAACTAAACGGTTTGCCGCGCCAATTAAGCAGCATGTTCTGCGGCAGATTCGCTGGCATTGGGCTTACGAAGTTGCTTACTGCTAAAGGTAAAGAAGGTAGCCGCCAGCCGCTTTCATCGTGCCATAGCCGGTATTCACGCACGATGCCATCAATATCCTGGTAAATATTATGTGTACCTAAGCGCTTGGAATTCACCGCCGCTTCAAAATGCGGCAGTACGATGGCAATCGGTTTGGCTGCATGAGATTCGGCGGTAGTTGGATTTTCTGGAATACGCGTAACACCCGGAATCATATCCGGCGTTATTTTGCTGAGTTCATCGCTTTCTGCTGACAAGCGCAGCATGGGAAAGAAAGTGTTATTCGTACCGGCAATCACATCGTTGAAATAAGTGTCGCTATCCGGATTGTAAATGTCAGCGTCGCTGAAAAGTATATCGAATACAATGGCTTTAGGTTGCTGTGCTTCAATATTTTCGACAAATTCACCGAATACCTGCCGCGGCCAAGGCCAGCGGCCATATTCGCCAGCCATGGCGTTCAAAGAAGCTTCGTCGATATCGACAATTAAAATGTCCGGATCGGCCTTTGCAACGACGATACGATTCTTCACCATGAAGTCGAAAGCACGATCACGCATATTCAGGCCTATACCGAACACGCTTGCGTCTAGTAATACGAATATTGTCAGCAGGGCGCTGAGATAGAGGTAAAAGTTATTGCGCAGCTTGCGTGTTATGAACGCCAGCCATTGATTGATCATTAGCCTGAATTTAATCACTTTGTACCTATCTTATTTTTATCGCTAGTTTTAATTAGCCAGTTTAATTACAGGATTTTTGATAGACCTTAAGTGTCGCACAAAGTTAAAATTTAATGAATGATAGACGGATGTTTTCTTGGGTTGTTAATTAAAGGTTCGCACCTGAATTACGCAAGGGAAGCAATAGGAAACAGGTCGCATCAGGTATAATCTAGGCTTATGGTACAAATCACTATTTTATTAGTTGCTGTCGTTATTTTGCTGCTACTGCTCTGGCAAAACTGGCGAGAAAGCAAGCTGGATAGAAATATCGTCATCTTGCAGCAGCTGGAAGAAAAACACCGCGAGATGCTTCGTGATTTTAATGATGGACTGAATAAACTCGGTGACCGCTTAAGTACGTCTTCAAACGAAATTAGCGAACGTTTGCGTGCCAGTGTGGCTGCTGAGTTGCAGGCTACGCGTGAAGCTATGCAAGCGTTACAACTAGCCCAACAAAACAGCCTGGCACTGACACGTGAAACGGTGCTTGAGAAACTTCATAATACCCTGAGTGAGCAGGGTAAGTCACAACAAGCGCTGCTCAACGATACTATGTTGAAAGCTACGACCACGCTGACACAAAGCATTGAAAGCCTGACCAAATCGGTTGATAACCGTTTGGAAGTTATCGGCGGTAAAGTTTCCGAGCGCCTCGACGAAGGTTTCAAGAAAACTAACCAGACTTTTATCGACGTCATGGCACGCTTGGCGACCATTGACGAAGCGCAGAAGAAGATTGATGGCCTAACAGTCAATATGGTGAGCTTGCAGGAGCTATTAGGCGATAAGCGCAGTCGTGGTGCTTATGGCGAAGTTCAGCTTGAAAGTTTGATTCGTAACGTACTGCCGGTAGGTACTTACAGCATGCAGCATACCTTTGAAAACAACGCCCGCGTTGATTGTGCGCTGTTCCTGCCCGAACCTACCGGCACAGTTGCGGTAGATAGTAAATTTCCGCTAGAGAATTACCATAGAATGTTCGATAGCAGCTTAAGTGACGTTGAACAGACTTTAGCTAAAAAACAATTCAAAGCTGATATTAAAAAGCACGTGGATGATATCGCCGCCAAATACATTATCCCGAACGTGACCAGTGACGGTGCGGTGATGTTTATACCTGCAGAAGCGGTTTTTGCTGAGATTCATGCTTACCATCCCGAAGTGATTACTTATGCAATGAATAAGCGGGTATGGCTGGTTTCCCCGACTACATTAATGGCCGTGCTCAATACCGCTCGCGCAGTGCTTAAAGATGTGGAAATGCGCAAGCAGGTGCATATTATCCAGTCTGAGCTTGGTAAATTAGGTAAGGATTTTTCACTATTTGATAAACGTATGAAAAGCCTGGCAGACCATATCCGGCAAGCAAGTAAAGATGTTGAAGATGTGCATATCAGCAGCAAGAAAATCACTGCCGGTTTCGCTAAGATCGAACGTGTGGAATTAACTAATCAGCCTGAGCTAATTAGTACCGATTTACTGGAAATCGCTGAAAGTTCGAAAGCGATCGATGAATCAGAACTCTAAGTGACCAAGATTAATAAAGTTAACCATTATGAACATCAAATTATTATATTTTGCCCGCTTAAAAGAAACGCTCAAATTTTCTACCGAAGACTTGGAGCTTGCTGAAAATGAGCAATGGACTGTGCTCAAGTTAAAGGCTTTGTTAGCTAAACGTGGCGATACCTGGGCGCAGATGCTCATGGGGAAATTAAAAGTACGAGCGGCTATCAATCATGAACTCGTCGATGATAATGCTGCGATTTCAGATGGTGATGAAATTGCGTTTTTTCCACCGGTAACAGGTGGCTAGAACAAAGCTATGACGGCTAAGCTTATGACAGTTAGAGTGCAGCTAGAAGACTTTGATACTGGCCATGAAATTAGTCAGTTAAGAGCAGCGCGCAAAGATATAGGCGCTGTGGTGAGTTTTGTTGGGCAAGTACGTGATATGAATGTGGGCGACCATGTTTCTGAGCTGACATTGGAACATTATCAGGGCATGACTGAAAAAGCCTTGGAAGCCATTGTGGCACAGGCAAAAAGTCGTTGGGATATTGTGGATGCATTAGTCATTCATCGTATCGGTACATTGAAACCGCTAGACCAGATTGTGCTGGTGGCAGTCAGCAGTGCGCATCGTGGCGAAGCTTTCCATGCATGTGAGTTCGTGATGGATTATCTAAAAACAGATGCACCATTCTGGAAAAAAGAAATGCTGCAATCAGGCGAATCTCGCTGGGTTGAAGCTAAAGATAGCGATGATACGGCCCGTGAACGCTGGACTTAATAAGCTGGGTTCACTACAAACAAGTAAAAATAATCATAAGGCTAGTTAGCAAAATATTTGAAAATATGTCAAAAATCCTAAAACCTGAACAACTCACGATCAATATCCCGGCGCAACAATTGGGATTTCCTGATACATCAGCATTGATCTCAAAAGACAGCAAAAGTGCGCAACATCAAGCTTGGATAGCGCAATCGGAAGCTAAAAAATCTGCGGAATTCGGTTTAAACATCCGTCAGCAGGGGTTTAATGTATTAGCGCTGGGTGAGGCGGGTACTGGCCGCACCTCGCTCATGCTAAGTGCCATGCATGATGCAGCTGCGAAAGTAACACCTGGTAACGACCTGATAGCCTTGTATCAATTCGATGCCAATGGAAAACCGTTGTTTTTAAAATTGCCGACCGGTATGGGTGTGCAATTGCGATTGGCAATGGACCAATTTATACGCCAGCTAGGCAAAGAGTTGGCAAATTTACTCGAAACCAAAGTAAAAGAAAGTTCTTCCTCAGCGATCGTCTTGTTTTTGGATGCCCAATTAGCAGTGATTAAAGCTAGCATCCAACATCTTGATCAAAAGGAAATTCTTGAGCAGCATTTTAATTTGCTACGGCAGGATGTCCTAGATTACTTGGAAGCATGGCAACCAGCTACCAGCGAATCAGACAATAATCTGGAAGCTTTGTTAAGCGAGAGTTTCTTTGGACGTTACCGCGTGAATGTGCTGGTCGAGCAATCTGCAAGCGTGAATCACGCTCCAGTAATCTACGACAATGATCCCAGCTTACAGTCCTTATTTGGTGGGATAGAAAGTGCAGGGGAATCTAGCAGTACGCCAGATTTTTTACGGCTGCGTGCCGGTAATCTTTTACGTTCAGACGGGGGCGCTTTATTGCTGCACTTGCGCGATCTTTTGGCCGATGATCAGAATGGCGCACAGCTTTTGGAAAAGCTGCACCGATTTTTGAGGAACTCTACCTTACAAATTGAAGATTTAACCAGTAGCAGTAGCCAGGGTAGCGGTTATGTGAGCGCACAAGCTGCAATACCGGTTTCAGTCAAGCTGGTATTGATCGCCACGCGTGACGATTACTACCAGTTGTTGGAAGAAAAACATGATTTCTTTGATTACTTCCCGATCAAGATCGAGTTTGCTGAAAAAGTAAAAGCAAGCGTCGAAAATTACATGGCTTATGCTGCGTTCATCGCACAAAAATGTGAGCAATTTAAATGTCCGCATTTTACCGCTGAAGCTGTTACTGGCTTATTACAGGCCATGCACAGGTATGAAGAAGACCAGACCCGCTTAAGCACGCAGTTCGCCGGTTTGGAAAAATTGCTGTTGGAAAGTGTCGCAGCGGCCGAACTTCGAAATGCCAGCTTAGTGACCATTGAAGACGTAAAAGCCGCGATTAATCATCGCTATATTCGCCATAGTTACATCGAAGCGCATATGCGCAACTCTATTGTCGATAACGAGCTAATGATTGCCGTTCATGGTGAAGCAATTGGTCAAATCAATGGCTTAACGCATATAGACTTGGCGGATGCCAGCTTCGGTTCGCCAGTACGTATTTCTGCCAATTGTTACGCCGGTAACCGCGACATTTTTACCATAGACCGTGAGGTTGCGATGAGCGGCCCCACGCATGACAAGGGTGTGATGATTTTGAAAAGTTGGTTACATGCCAACTTTGCGCAATTCAACCCCTTGAACCTAACCGCTTCACTTGTGTTTGAGCAGGAATATAACGGTGTAGATGGTGATTCTGCTTCATGCGCAGAGCTTTTTGCGATTCTATCTTCCCTTGCGCAATTACCAATCAAGCAGGGCATTGCCGTGACAGGCGCATTAAATCAGCATGGTGAGGTGCTACCGGTAGGTGGCCTCAACGAGAAAATAGAAGGTTACTACCGGGTGTGTAAAGAAATCGGCTTGGACGGAAAGCAGGGTGTCCTGATGCCTGAGCGTAATATACGCCACCTGATATTGAGTGACGAACTCATTGATGCAGTAAAAAACGGTCAGTTCCAAATCGCAACCATGAATAATGTGGGTGAAGGTGTAAAACACCTAATGGGGCAGACCTTGGAAGAGGTCAATAAATTAGCTGAAGACAGGTTAGGTGAATTCAAGCTAACGCTGGAAATGAACCTGCCGAAAAGGCACTAAGCCAACTTGCGCTCATTATGAGTAAAACAGATTCCGAAGAAAGTAAGTGCAGGCTGGATAAGTGGTTATGGGCTGCGCGCTTTTTCAAAACCCGAAGTCTGGCAACAACCGCTATTGATACAGGCAAGGTGCATGTAGATGGCGACCGTGCTAAGCCTGCAAAAGAAATGCATATTGGCCAAATCCTTCATATCCGCAATCGCGACTTTGAAATCGAAGTTGAAGTTCAGGATTTATCCAATATTCGCAAAGGTGCTCCTGAAGCTGCGCTTTTATATACAGAAACGCCCGCCAGCATTGCTAAACGCGAAAACGCGAAAGCTACCGGTGAAGGCGAGTATGCTCAACGTGATAAGGGATTGGGACGACCAACTAAAAGACAAATGCGCGATATCAAAAAGTTTACTGGCAGCGCCTATTAGCGCGTTTTACTAGTTACATCTACGAAAGAAATAAAATGTTAACTTGTTTTAAAGCCTACGATATCCGTGGAAAGCTAGGGGAAGAGCTAAACGCAGAAATTGCTTATAGAATTGGCCGGGCCTACGCAGTTTATTTGCAGCCTAAAACTGTTGTGCTTGGTGCAGATATTCGACATAGCAGCAATGAACTTAAGCTTGCTTTAGCTAATGGCCTGATGGATGAAGGCGTAGATGTCATTGATATCGGTATGACTGGTACTGAAGAAGTGTATTTTGCTACTTTTCACTTAGCTGTGGATGGAGGGATTGAAGTCACAGCGAGCCATAATCCTATGGACTACAACGGTATGAAGTTGGTAAGGGAAGGCTCAAAACCTATCAGCGGTGATACAGGCCTTAACGAAATAAAAGCTATTGCAGAAGCAAATAAACTCTCGGCAGTAAAGCAACGCGGTAACTACACTGAGTTGAATATCCTATCGGATTTCATTCGTCATTTACTCACCTATATAGATGCTAAGAAAATCATTCCGCTTAAGTTGGTTGTAAATTCTGGTAACGGAGCAGCAGGGCATGTGATTGATGGCCTAGAGATAGCTTTTAAAGAGCTACAGATACCTATCACATTCATTAAGGTTCATCACCTAGCGGATGGTAATTTTCCGAATGGTATCCCAAATCCATTATTGCCAGAAAATAGAGCTGCTACTTCAGACGCTGTCATAAAGCACAAAGCAGATATGGGCATTGCCTGGGATGGCGATTTTGATCGCTGCTTCCTGTTCGATGAGCAAGGCCAGTTTATAGAAGGGTATTATATTGTTGGTCTCCTAGCATCTGCCTTTTTATCTAAATATCCGAATGAAAAAGTCATTCATGATCCTCGTCTTACCTGGAATACCGTAGATATCGTCACAAATAGTGGTGGACAAGCAATTATGAGTAAAACTGGACACGCATTTATCAAAGAGCGTATGCGTGCTGAAAATGCCATTTATGGTGGAGAGATGAGCGCTCATCATTACTTCAGGGATTTTGCTTATTGCGATAGCGGCATGATCCCATGGTTGCTGGTTTGTGAGCTTCTAAGTAATACCAAGAAACCTTTATCAGAACTGGTGGCCGAACGTATTCAACTGTTTCCTTGTAGCGGAGAAGTCAATTTCAAAGTCGCTAATGTAAACAATTCATTAGAAGCAATACGGCAACATTACCTCCCGTTAGAACCTATTTTAGATAACACTGATGGTTTAAGTATGGCTTTTCCGGAATGGCGCTTTAATCTGCGTGGCTCGAATACGGAACCATTGTTGCGCTTGAATATTGAGTCACGACGAGACCATGAATTAGTGGCGGAAAAATTAAAAGAAATTAGTGACTTGATCACTAAACTTGCTTAGGGCTTCCTCTGTAACGTTTTATTGTCAGCTTATTATTTGTTTGTTACACTTGCGTTCAATTTGTGAACGCACGATGATCAAGCAAATATGCTAACTGATGAATATCGTTACAAGATACTCAAGCTCGTAGAAACTAATCCTGAGATTAGCCAGAGAGAGCTTGCGCGTGAACTTGGGGTCAGCTTAGGAAAAACAAACTTCTGTATCAAGGCGTTAATTGAAAAAGGCTTATTAAAAGCGATTAATTTCCGTAATAATCAACATAAGCTTGCATATATGTATTTACTAACGCCAAGTGGTATAGAAGAAAAATCAAGCATAACCATGCGTTTCCTCAAAGCCAAAATGGAAGAATACGAATTGCTGCAAGTAGAAATCAATCAATTGCTACAAGAAACAAAAGAAGAAGCGAAGATAAAAGCTTCCAAGAAAGACGGCGATGAATGATCCAAAAATAAATAATCAATATGCTGTGATTCTGTGTGGAGGATCCGGTACTCGCTTATGGCCACTGTCACGCACAATGCGTCCAAAACAGCTACTAGCTTTAAATGGTGAACAAAGTTTATTGCAGCAGACTGCAGCCCGTTTATCACATCATGTAAAACCTGAAAATTTGTATACAGTGACCCATAATGACCATAAGTTTGAAGTCAAAGGCCAGTTAGCAGATTCATTCCCTGAAGCTTTGAGCAATGTTCTCGCCGAACCATGTGCTAGAAATACGTTACCGGCAATCGCATGGGCAACTTACCACATATATCTTAAAAATCCTGCAGCTTTAATTGGTGTATTTGCTTCCGATCATGCTATCGATAACGAAGAAGCTTTTTTAAATGCTTGGAAAACTGCAGAAACCATAGCGAATGATGATTATTTGGTTTTGCTAGGCATAAAGCCTCATGAGCCTGCAACAGGTTACGGCTATATCAAACCTGCTAATACATTGATACAGAACCATCCCTTACCTGTATATCAGGTGGCACAATTTGTAGAAAAGCCGGAATTATCTAAAGCGCAGCAATTTCTTATTGATGGCTACTTATGGAACAGCGGTATGTTTGTGTTTAAAGCATCTGTATTCATGCAGATGTTATCGAAATACCAACCTGAAATTTTCAAGGTAATTACCAGGATGAGCGCTACAAGTCTCTTAGAAGACTATGCCAAATTACCAAGTATCTCCATGGATTATGGACTTGCCGAAGTGTTGGTGAAGCATGATGAAAAAGTTGCAGTAGTACCTGTCGATATGGCCTGGAGCGATTTAGGCAGCTGGGATTCTATCTATGCCCGTCACAAGAAAGATCCAAATGGTAATGTGATGCATGGTAATACCATTGGGGTTGATACAAAAAATAGTCTGATCTGGACAGAAACCGGTTTATTGGCAACCTTGGGTCTGGATAACGTAGTGATTATCCAGACCGCCGATGCAACATTAGTTTGCAATAGAAGCCGTACTGAAGATATTAAAGCGCTTGTGACTGAAATCAAGCTGAATACACCTGAACTTACTGAAATTCATCAAACTGTGCAACGCCCTTGGGGCAGTTATACGGTGTTGGAAGAACGTCCGAACTTTAAGATTAAACGTATCGTCGTTAATCCAGGCGCAAGCCTTTCAATGCAATTGCACAAGCATCGTTCCGAACATTGGGTAGTGGTGTCCGGAGTGGCAACAATTACCAACAACGATGTCGAATATACATTACAAGAAAACCAATCGACTTATATTCCCAAAACGCATAAACATCGTTTAGCTAACAAACATGAAAAGCCTTTAAGTATTATAGAAGTGCAATGCGGTGAGTATGTAGGGGAAGACGATATTGTTAGGTTTGAAGATACTTATGGAAGGTGTAACTAAAGTGAATAAAGTCGCATTGATTACAGGCATTACGGGACAAGATGGTGCTTACTTAGCAGAGTTTTTGCTAAATAAAGGCTACATTGTGCATGGAGTAAAACGTCGTTCATCATTATTTAACACGGATCGAATTGATCATTTATACCAAGATCCACATGTGGATAATAAAAATTTTGTTTTGCATTATGGCGATTTGACTGATTCAACAAACTTAATCCGTATAATTCAGCAAACGCAACCAGATGAAATTTATAACCTGGCTGCGATGAGTCATGTGGCTGTAAGTTTTGAAACTCCTGAATATACCGCTAATGCCGATGGTATAGGAACCTTGCGTATTTTAGAAGCTATCCGCATTCTCGGGATGGAGAGTAAAACTAAGTTTTATCAAGCTTCTACTTCTGAGCTTTATGGCTTAGTGCAAGAGACACCTCAAAAAGAAACAACGCCGTTTTATCCACGCAGTCCATATGCAGTTGCCAAACTCTATGGATATTGGATAACTGTAAATTATCGTGAAGCCTATGGCATTTATGCCTGTAATGGCATTTTGTTTAACCATGAAAGCCCGCTACGTGGTGAAACATTTGTAACAAGAAAAATAACTCGGGCTTTGGCTCGCATAAAGTTGTCTTTGCAGGAATGTTTATATCTAGGAAACTTAGATGCATTGCGTGATTGGGGTCACGCAAAAGACTATGTGGAAATGCAATGGCTCATGTTACAACAAGAAGTTGCTGAAGATTTTGTGATAGCAACCGGCGTGCAATATAGCGTGCGTGATTTTGTAAACGCTGCTGCCAAAGAACTCAATATGCAAATTACCTGGCAAGGAACAGGAGTAGAAGAGAAAGGTTATTGGGATGGCAAATGTATTGTTCAAGTAGATCCCCGTTACTTTAGACCAACAGAGGTCGAAACTTTATTAGGCGATCCTACAAAAGCTAAACAAAAATTAGGTTGGTCACCAAAAATTACTTTTGAAGAACTTGTGGCAGAAATGGTTAGAGAGGATTACAAGTCCGCCCAACGTGACGAGTTAGTAAAGAAACATGGTTTTAATGCTTTCGATTATCACGAATAAATGCTATGAATCTTGATTCTAAAATTTATGTAGCTGGTCACCGCGGATTAGTTGGTTCTGCCTTAATGCGCCAACTAAAATCACAAGATTATAGCAATATCGTTACTAGGACACATGCGGAACTTGATTTAACAGATCAGATAGCTGTAGCTAATTTTTTCCAAACTGAAAAGCCAGAGTATGTCGTTTTGGCAGCAGCTAAAGTAGGCGGCATATACGCAAATAATACATACCCAGCTGAATTTATATTTTCAAATATAGCTATTCAAACTAACGTAATTCATCAAGCTTATCTTAATAATGTTGAAAGATTACTTTTTTTAGGATCAAGTTGTATATATCCGCGAGATTGTGCGCAACCAATTCAAGAAGATTATTTATTAACTGGGCCGTTAGAGCCAACCAATCGACCATATGCCTTGGCCAAAATTGCCGGTATTGAAATGTGCTGGAGTTATAACCGACAATATGGAACCAAATTTTTAGCTGCAATGCCAACAAACTGCTACGGACCTGAAGATAATTATGATTTAAATACTTCACACGTTTTACCTGCATTAATTAGGAAAGTGCACGAAGCCAAACAAAGTAATGCAAAAGAAATAATTATTTGGGGCACAGGCAAACCAAGACGGGAATTTATTTATAGCGATGATTTGGCAGATGGCTGTATTTATTTATTAAATTTAGCTAGTGCGCATTATGATCCCATGTGCTCAAATCAGAATTCTGCTCCATTAATTAATATAGGGGCAGGCATAGATTGCACAATTTTGGAATTGGCAAATAAAGTTGCAGAAGTAATTGGATTTAAAGGGAATATTCAATTTGATCGTAATAAGCCAGATGGAACAATGCGGAAGCTTTTGTCAATTGATAAAATCAAACAACTAGGTTGGAAGCCCCAATATACCTTAGATGAAGGCCTAAAGCTTGCGTATCAAAACTTCAAAACAAGTTTAAAAGTCGAGAAATAATTTTGGATATATTAAATAAAATGGTTTTAGTTACAGGTGCGGATGGCTTTATAGGATCACACCTTGTAGAAATGTTGGTGAGTCGCGGTGCAAAAGTTAAAGCACTATCACTTTACAATTCATTTAATGACTGGGGTTGGTTAGAAAACACCAGTTGTTTAGATCAGATAGAAGTAGTCTGTGGTGATGTGCGAGACCCTAACTTTTGTAGGGAAATCACTAAAGATATCGATGTGGTATTCCACTTAGCGGCCCTGATTGCAATTCCATATTCTTATGTAGCACCAGATAGCTATGTAGCGACCAATATTACTGGCACACTCAATATGCTCCAGGCCGCACGTGATGCTGGTGTAAAACGCTTTTTACATACATCGACAAGTGAGGTGTACGGTACAGCCAGATATGTGCCCATCAACGAAGAACATCCTTTACAGGCGCAGTCACCCTATAGTGCTACAAAAATTGGTGCAGATGCTTTGGCCATGAGCTATTTCTATACATTTGGTATGCCATTGACAGTTGTTAGACCATTTAACACCTATGGTCCAAGGCAATCTGCAAGAGCAGTGATACCAACGATCATTACCCAGATTCTCACAGGCAAAAAGTCCATCAAATTGGGTAGTCTGCACCCAACTCGCGATTTCAACTATGTAGAAGATACCTGTAGGGGTTTCATTGGTCTGGCTGAATGTGAAGAGGCTATTGGTAAAACAATCAATATTGGGTCAAATAAAGAAATCTCAGTTGGCGACTTAGTTAAATTGATTGCAGAAATTGCAGGTCCTGATGTCACTATAGAAACCGATGACCAACGTTTGCGGCCGGAGCAAAGTGAAGTAGAGCGTTTATGGTGCGACAACAGTAAGATTAATGGACTATTTGGCTTTGAGCCACAAGTAGGCCTCCGTGAAGGTTTAACACGTACAATTGAATGGCTCAAACAGCCTGAAAACTTACGTAAATATAAAGCGAATATCTACAATGTCTAAACGCGCCGTAATTCTAGCAGGTGGTAAAGGTACGCGTTTAAGACCTTATACCGTAGTGTTACCAAAACCACTTATGCCAATAGGTGAATTTCCTATTCTAGAAGTGATTATCAAACAGTTGGTTTCCGCTGGCTTTGACCATATCACGCTAGCAGTAAACCATCAGGCAGAAATCATTAAAGCTTTCTTTATGGATGGCAGTAGATGGGGCATACGTATTGATTACTCATTGGAAGATAAGCCACTAGGAACAATGGGACCACTTAAGCTCATTCAAGATTTGCCAGATAACTTTTTGGTAATGAATGGCGATATTTTAACTGACCTTAATTACGCTGAGTTTTACGATAATCACGTTGGGCAGAACAATATATTCACCATCTCTTCATATCTACGTGAACAGCTTGTCGATTATGGTGTGTTAGAAACGGTAAATGGTAGGTTAGCAGGCCTACGTGAAAAACCACGCATGCATTATGAAGTAAGCATGGGTGTCTATATGGTATCGAAACGTGCCTCACAATATGTGCCAGAAGATACGGCTTATGGATTTGATCATCTTATGCATGATTTGGTAACCGCCAAGCAAAGCGTGGCTGTTCATCAATTTTCAGGCTACTGGCTAGATATCGGTCGGCCAGATGATTACGCACAAGCCATAGAAGAGTTTGAAAGTATGCGTACAAGGTTTATTGGTCAATAATGAAAAGTGTACTTGTTACAGGAGCATCTGGGTTTATAGGGCAAAAATTAGTTGCTGCCCTGAATGATGCTGGCTACAAGGTTGTCAGCCTTAAAGGCGATGTGACAGAACAACAAACATTTAAACGCATTGGCTCTCCGGAAGTGGGGTTTGTATTTCATCTTGCAGGGCGCACATTTGTCCCTGATTCCTGGCGTGACCCAGCAGAGTTCGAACAAGTAAACGTCGCTGGAACAATGAATGTGCTGGAGTTTTGCCGCAGCCGCCAAATACCAATGACGTATGTGAGTGCATATCTGTATGGCATCCCGAAAAAACTGCCTATCAGCGAATCTGATGAAATAACACCTAACAACCCATATGCACTATCTAAGTTTATGGCAGAGTCGGTTTGTAAATTCTATGCAGAATATTATTCGGTACCTGTCACTATCATTCGCCCTTTTAACATTTACGGTGAAGGGCAGAAATCACACTTTCTGATTCCAGAGATCATTGCGCAAGTAAAGGCAAGAGCGCCTATAAAGCTTAAAGACCTCAACCCAAGACGTGACTATTTGTATGTAGATGACTTGGTAGAAGCGCTCTTACTGACGATGAACCCACCAAATGGGTGTAACTCATACAATATTGGATATGGCAGCTCACTAAGTGTTGCTGAAATAGTGACTACAATTCAGTCGGTTGTGGGGACGGCTTTACCTGTAATTAATGAGAACATAGTAAGAGACAACGAAATACTTGATGTTTATGCTGATATTAGTAAAGCAGCTGAATATCTGGGATGGCATCCCAAAACTACCTTTGAACAAGGTATAGAAGCCATCATAAACAATTAAATTAGTTTAAGGAGCAAGTCCATGGAAAATACAAAACTGAAGTCATTTTTTAGAAACTATTTTCGTTTTGAAAATAGCTATTTCACTGTAGGTGGATGGAAAAAAGAATTCGCATATTTTTTACGCATGGGAAGTCTAGGCGCTCATCTTGTTGATCGAGTAAAATTTCGCATCTACCCCAAGCTGAATATTATTGCAGACTTTCCTAGTCATCTAGATATTGAAACTGCAAGTGCATGCCAAATGCGCTGTCCAATGTGTTACACAACATATATGGATGAAAGTCTTAAAGGTATTATGAAGTACGAGCTTTATACAAAGTTAGTCGATGAAGCTTCATCTTTAGGTGTTTATTCTATTAAGTTGAGCTGGCGAGGCGAACCACTATTGAATAAAGATATTGTAAAGATGGTTAAATACGCAAAAAACAAAGGTATTAAAGAAGTTGCTTTTCTAAGTAATGCCGAATTTTTAACTGAGGAAATGGCTGAGGCATTAGTTGATGCTGGATTGGATTGGTTATCTATTTCTGCCGATGGTACTGGTGAAATTTATAATGAAATAAGGCGCCCAGCAATCTTTGAAGAGACTTTAGAGCGTGTTGCATACATGAAAAAGTATCGAGATAGCAAAGGACTGACACGCCCATTATTGCGTGTCCAATCAATTATGTCTGCTGTTGAAGATAATCCAGATGATTATAAAAATGCATGGGCACCAATTGTTGACCGTATGAACATTATTGCCGATGAAACACGCGACTTTAATGAGAAAGATTTGCAGTTTGATCGCTTTTTTGTTTGCGCCAAACCTTGGCAACGTATGACGATTGCTTATGATGGCAAAGTCCATCAGTGTATATCTGATTACGGAGCAAAAAATGTGATTGGTGATACTAATGAAACATCCTTATATGACGTTTGGCATGGCCCCAAGAATCAGGCAGTACGTGATGCATTCTTACAGCATAAATATTTAGAAGAAAATGCACCATGTAATATTTGTTCTTATGGTGTGATTACGGAAAAATCCAAACTTAAAGGTGGAGACCAGATGTATGTCAGGAGATATGCCAGCATAGCCCCCGTTGTTATTGAGCATACAGTCACCCTCAAAGCACCTAAACCAGCAAAAATTCGTAAAAGTGTTGCAGATGAACGCGCCAGAAAAGTCCTGGAAAAAGAGAAGGCGAACGATATTGCTTGATTTAGCATTAAAACACGATAATCAGTCGGTTAAAAACGTCTGGTTCTCTAGTGCTACATCGGCATTAATTGCTTCACTAGAAGCTGTTGAAACACATGGCAAATGGGTGGCAGTGGCCCCCAATGTATGTCCGAATGTAATAGCCGCTATTTTTGCTTCAGGAGCTAAGCCTTGGTTTGTGGATATTGAGCCACAGCGTCAAGGAATAGATCCAAAATTGCTTACTGGTGTGATCTCTCAGGTAGCTGCTGTGATTGCAGTGCATGCATATGGTGTGCCTTGTGAAATTGAGCAAATAGCAGAAATTGCAAATGAAGCGGGCGTGCCATTAATTGAAGATTGTGCGCAAGCTGATGGTGCTGAGTTTCTCGGTAAAGCTGTGGGAAGTTTTGGGGATATTGCGGTGTTTAGTTTTGGTACCGGAAAAATAATTGATGCAGGTGGGGGTGGACTTGCTGTGGTACAAATGTGCTTTCAAGACAATATAGACAAAGTCATTAATGATTGGCCAGAGGCTGACAATGGTTTAATAAGTGATGAATTGGGTAGTGTTTATCGTTTTTTTTATAACAGATTTTATCCGCATAACGTCGAAGTAATTCAAGAGTCATTTTTGGCGTTCATAAAAAAAATATCACCTTTATTCAAAACTAGATGTAATACAAAAACGATTCCTCATCTTATTGAACGAAGAAAAGAGCTGGAAGCAATTATTGAGGCCCGCCGTGAAAAGTATAGTATTTATATAAAACATTTGTCAGGTACCAATTTAATTCAACCATTGCCTTTGTTACAAGGAGTTGTACCTTGGCGTTTTAATATAATAATTGACGTCTCATATCGTGATTTATTATTTAAGCAATTGCTTAACTCAGATGTGAAAGCCAGTACTTGGTATCCTCGAATATCAATCTTTCTTCCTAATCATAGCTATAAAACAACATCTGATTTGGTTGCAAAAAAGTATGAGTGCGGCCTATTAAATCTTTGGCTTGATGAAACCATTTCAAATGAACAGATCGTTCAAAATTGTGGATTTCTTAAAAATAAAATAGCTCAATTAATGATAGAGCATTAAATAAAATTACTAGGATTAAATCCAATGACAAAAACTACAACTTTTGAGGAATTATTAAATGTATTCTGGCTTAGGCCAGAAACTGCGTTGTGGAGAGAAATTGATATTCGTGCAATGCAGCCTTTCTCATTTATTTCGCCCTCTTTAGATATTGGCTGTGGTGATGGTATTTTTTCATTTATCAGAGCAGGCGGCAAATTTGATAAACAATTTGACGCCTTCCAAGCCATGTCTGGTCTAGAAAGGTTTTTCGATAAAGTTGATGTATTTGATGCATTTAATGAAAAAATAAGTCCTATCGTCACTCAAATACCTCATTACCAAATTGATTGTGGATTTGATCATAAAGAAAATTTATTGAGTAAAGCTTCCCAACTTGGTTTATATAAAAGCTTGAAACAAGGTGATGGTAACCAAAACTTACCTTTCTCTGATGATAGTTTTAATTCAATTTTTTCTAATATAGTTTATTGGCTTAATGATCCGCAGGATGCATTGAAAGAGATTTCACGTATTTTGAAACCCAAAGGTCAATTATGCTTAATGCTACCTAATAGCACATTGCCCGAATATAGTTTTTATAATCAACTCTTTGTAAGAACTGGCGATAAAAAATGGGCTTTTCTCGATAAGCTTGATAGGGGGCGTTTTTCAGATAATATTCGTCAGGCTAAAACTCATCAGGTCTGGGAAGAAATGTTTTCTAAAGCTGGTTTGAAAGTTCTACAGCACAGGGCGCATTTATCTAAGGTTGTTGTACAAACTTGGGATATTGGGTTAAGACCATTGTTTCCAGTTTTATATAAAATGGCTCAAGCGATTCCTACTACAGAGTTATCCGATATTAAAAGCGAATGGATAGCAACACTTCGCCATTTCCTTGAGCCTTTGGCAGATATGGATGAAGCTTTGTCTAATGAGTCTGAGCCAGCTTTTCATTGCTATATCTTGGAAAAATAAAGATGTTTAAAAGATATAAGAAAAATAGTTGTTACATCATTGCTGAAATCGGTGGAAATTTTACTACGTATGAACAAGCAGTCAGATTGATAGATGAGGCTGCAGTATGTGGCGTAGACGCAGTTAAATTGCAGACATACAGAGCTGAAACAGTAGCCAGTAAAAAAGCCATGTTTGATATGGAAAATACCGGCAATGTTTCACAGTTCGAACTATTCCAGAAATATCAAATTGATAAAGAGTTGCATCGGCAAGTTTTTGCATATGCTGAGAAAAAAGGATTGGATTGGTTCTCTAGCCCATCGCATGAAAATGATTTAGAAATGCTGGAAGAGCTTGGTGTTGGCGTACATAAAATTGGTTCTGATGATGCTGTAAATTTACCTTTCTTACGTAATGTAGCGCGTTTAGGTAAACCAGTGATTCTTTCTACTGGCATGTGTCATTTAGATGAAGTAAAAGAATCAGTAGCGGCCATTTTGAACGAAGGTAACGATAAGCTAATTCTATTGCATGCTATTACGAGTTATCCAACACATGCGCCAAATGTCAATTTGGCTGCAATGCAAACTTTAATGGAAACATTTCCAACCTTAGATGTGGGTTATTCTGACCATACATTAACGCCTGTTGCTTGTTTAGCTGCTGTAGCCATGGGTGCTAGGGTGATAGAGCGTCATTTTACTTATGACAAAGGCGCAGATGGCCCAGATCATATGCTCTCTGCTGACCCGGCAGAAATGAAATGGCTGGTAGATGCTGTTCGTGAGTTTGAAGTGATGCGTGGTGATGGTATCAAACGTCCGGCTGAGAGCGAAAAAACAACGCGCATAAATAATAGAAAAAGTGTAGTTTTGGCTCAAGCAGTGAAATCAGGCGACATTCTAACCAAAGAGCATTTAGCTATTAAGCGTCCAGGTTATGGTATTGCTCCTAAAGATTTTGAAACATTAATTGGTCGAAAAACGAATAAATCTTTAGATGTAGATTCTGTATTGAGCTGGGATGATTTGGCTTGAGTATAGGCGTTATCATTCAGGCCCGTATGGGCTCTACAAGATTGCCGAATAAGGTATTAAAACCTGTTGGGCATTTGCCGTTATTAGGACATGTACTTGGAAGATTGAAATTAGCCAAACATCAATTCACTATAGTTGTCGCCACAAGCAATCAAATACAAGATAATGCGATAGAAGCTTATTGTAAAGAAGCCGAAGCTAATTGCTTCAGAGGCAATGAGCAAGATGTACTGGATCGTTATTATCAATGTGCTAAGCAATACCAGTTTAAGCATATTGTGCGGTTAACCGCAGATAATCCATTTACGGATATCGAAGAGTTAGATGGTTTGATTGATTTACATCTGCAACAAGGCTACGACTTTACACATTCTTTCAGCCAGCTACCGATAGGTGTGGGAGCGGAAATCTTTTCTTTTGAAGCACTGGAAGAAAGTTGGAAAAAAGGCCATGAGCCGCATCACCGTGAGCATGTAGATGAGTATTTAATTGAAAATCCGGCACTATTTAAAACGGGCATTCATTATGTGCCAGAAAAAAAGAATAAGCCTGACTTACGTTTAACTGTCGATACCGAAGATGATTGGAAAAAAGCCAATAGTCTTGTATTGCAGTCAGAGGGTAAATGGCTCACCACTGAACGAATTGTTGAATTATGTTCGGCATCTGCATAGAGGCATCTCACCAGCGAGGGATGGGGCATTTATTCCGAGCACTTAACCTATGTGAAGGCTTAAGTGAGAGAGGGCTACCATTTCATATTTTCATTAATAAAAATGATGCCTCTGAAAAAATATTAGAGCAACGCAACTTGCCTTTTGAAACCGTTCCACTCGATTCTACAAAGCAAGACTGGCAACAAAAGTTAATTCATCAATATGGCATTAAAGCATGGGTTGATGACAGATTAAATACCGATATCAATCATGCTATGCAAGTAAAAGCTTGTGACATTGCGCTAGTGACTTTTGATGATAGAGGGTCTGGTGCCCGCCTTGCTGATTTGAATATAGCTGCTCTGGCTTTTGATGAAGCTGAGCTACTCGAAGGTAATAAAGTGCTGAGAGGGCCAAGTTACCTTCCACTTAACCCTGAAATAGCACGCTACAAACGCTTACGAAATGAGCAAAATAGAATAGTGGTGAGCATGGGTGGCAGCGATACTTATGGTATTACGGTTAAAGTGGCTCACTTGCTTAAAGCTGCAGGACGAGGGGCCACAGTCATTGTCGGTCCAGCATTTCAACATGAGCATGAGCTAAACAACGTTATAGACAGCAGTTTCGAGTTAAAGCGAGCATTGCCGTCGCTGATGGAAGAGTTTAGCCACTATGACCTTGCGATTACGGGCGGAGGTATTACGCCATTTGAAGCAAATGCTGCTGGTTTACCTTGTGTGGTGATTGCAAACGAAGATTTTGAGATTCCAGTTGGCAAAGGCCTGGAAAAGCTAGGTGGTGCAGTATTCGCAGGGCATCACAGCCAAATAGATGCTCATTTTCTTACACAAAACTTGCCAATTAAAAAGATGAGTCAACTGGGTATGGAGCAAATTGATTTAAATGGCACAACAAGAATATTAGATGAAATTGAGGCATTAGTTTGAAAGTCGGAGTCATTCATCAGCCAGATTTTTTGCCATACCTGGGCTTCTTTCATCGACTTCTGCAGGCAGACCTATTTGTACTGCTGGATCATGTGCAGTTCGTTACTAATGGAAGCCGTAGCTGGACAAACAGAGATAAAATTAAAACAGCACAAGGTGAACGTTGGCTAACCGTAGGTGTGAAAAAAGTAACTTTAGGAACACCTATTAATGAAGTGTTATTAGCAGATACAGATTGGCGCGAGCAAAGTTTAAATCTACTGAAAGAAAATTATCGTAACGCGCCATATTTTGCAGAAATCTTTGCTTATATGGAAAAGCTTTATGCAACACCTGCTGAGCGCCTAGTAGATTTCAATGTTGCATCCATTAATCTTTTGCTCAATTGGTTTGGCATAACAATTCCAATTGTTTACTCAAGTGACATGGCGCCGATGGGAAAGAAAAACGAATTGTTGGTAGATATATTGACCAAAACCTCAGCCACACATTATTTATCAGGCATTGGTGCTAAAAGCTATTTTGAACACGACCCATTTTTAGCTGCTAGGATAGAAGTGCAATGGCAATCTTTTGAGCACCCGGTGTACCCACAACAATTTGAAGGCTTCATACCTTACTTGAGTAGTGTGGATTTATTTTTTAACTGTGGCATAGAAAAATCTCAACAAATACTGAGGAAAATTTAAATGAATATACTGGCGATCGGCGCCCATTTTGATGATGTTGAACTAGGCTGCGGCGGCGCCTTGGCAAGGCATGCAAAAAATGGCGATACCGTTTATGTGTATGTGGCGACAGTGTCAGGCTTTGTAAATCAATATGGTCAAACTGTCCGTGGCAGCGAAACTGCTTTAAATGAAGCTCAAAATGCCATGCAAGTGATTGGTGTTAAAGAAATGATTTGCGGTCAGTTTAAAACATTAGAAGTAGAGTTTATTGATAGTCTAAATATCGAAATTCTTAAAATTGTTCAAGAAAAACATATCGACATGGTATATACCCATTGGGTTGGTGATATTCACCACGACCACCAAGCTGTAGCAAGAGCATCTTTGCATAGTTGTCGCCATGTTCCGCGCCTTCTAATGTATCGAAGCAATTGGTATCACTCAACGATGGAGTTTCGCGGTAATTTTTACGTGGATATCACCGACTATTGGAACATTAAAGAACGGGCCATTCGTTCACACGTGTCTGAAATGGATAGAACTGGTGAGAAGTGGATTAGTTTTTTCAAAAATGAAGCAGAAAATGCTGGCCAGAGAATTGGCGTAAAGTTTTCTGAAGTATTTGAAGTTGTTAAATGGTTAGAGCAATAATAAATAATACTAAGGGAAACAGTGCTAGTAAAAAAGATAAAAGACAGTTTGCTCGCAAATGTTAGTCAGCAGATTTCGTCAATTTTTTTGTTCTTATTGATACCTAGAATTCTTACAGTAGATGATTATGCGATTGTAGTGTTTGTTGCGGTACTTCTTAGCTTTTCAAATCTGGGTGACTTGGGTTTCACATTTGTATATTCCACAAAAATGCCAGTCATTTATCAGCGGAATGATAAAAATGAAATTCAAGAGTGGAATTCCACAGCATTTTGGTTTGGTATTATTGGGTCACTTATTGTTGGTTGCCTACTATCCATTACTTTCTATATTAAATTTAGTCATCCACTTTATGCATCATTCATTTTCTTATTGCTACCGGTGATGTTTATTACCAGTTTTCATATAATGCAGTTCACGTCATTGGAGAATTTCTCAAGTTATAGAAATTTAATTTTCTCTCAGTCAGTCATCAAACTGCTAACAATATTATTTAGTTATATGATGGGTTTGCTAGGATGGTTTGTTAATCAATTTTTTATGTATTCATTAACTATAAAAAAACTCATTAATGAAGGATTGCCACCAATAAAAAAATTTAATCATCATTTGATTAAAAGTCATTTCTTAAATGGGGTACTGTTAATTTCTGTTTTTTTTCTATGGAACCAATTATTAGGTAGTGGAAGATTGCTTGCAGCATTCAATTATGAGAAATCTATTATTGCTGATTATGGATTAATGAGTACTGGCTATCAAATCTTATCGTCATTATTGATCGCAACATTTATTCCTTTTAGTGTAAGTACACTCAAGATGATAGAGGTGGACGATAAAATAGCAATAGAGCGTATTTTTAAAGCAATTTATATTGCGATTCCATGCGTACTTGTTTTGGTAATGCTTGCAGAAACCTTAGCCCCTTTTTTGTTTAAACTTTTATTTAAAAAATATCAATATGACTCTGTTGTATTTAAGTCTTTTTTATACAGTTTATTCTTATCGCCAATCGTTGTAACTTTAGGTAATGTTTATATTGGTAAGAAGAAGCTCCCGCTTTATATAGGTATATTAGGCATCTCATTCCTATCAGCAATTCTTTCATTTTATTATTTGTTACCTACATATCAAACCCGAGCAGCTGCATTAGCACAGTTACTTGGTACAACTATTTGTGCGGTTTTAATGCTTGGTGTGGCATGCTATATATTTAGAAAAACTATACAAAATATAAGCTACAAGATTGCAACCCTATTTTTAATGAGTTTGGTAATTATTATGATTGAATATTGGATAATAAATTGATTAAAAAACTTATTAATTTTTTGATTTTATTTGTTCCATATGGCGTTTGGAAGTTACTGAAGATTTATAGCTTACGAGGCATATTCAGGTATTTTAAATATAAAAATATTTTAGCTAGAAATAAATCTCTTAAAAATATTGCTGAAAAGAAATCAAGATGTTTTATCTTATGTAATGGCCCATCTGTAAAAAAGCAAAATTTATTACCATTAAAAAACGAACTTGTTTTTAGCGTATCAAGCGGATATTTACACGAACAATATTCAGCAATCCAACCACACTTTCATTGTGTTCCCCAAATTACTTATGGAGTAATGAGCGAGCAAGATGTTGTGGACTGGTTTATTGAGATGGATAAACATCTAGGGGATAGTGCGCAGCTAATTTTGAGCATTAGTGAGTTTGATCTGATTCAAAGAAATCAATTATTTAAGAACAGAAAAATTTACTATTTAAATTTGGGTAGGCTGATTAAAGATAATGAAAAAAATATTATAGATATTACTAAAATTTCACCCGTAATATCTTCTGTGCCAATTATGAGTCTTATTGTAGCCATGTATATGGGCTATAAAGAAATATATCTGCTAGGCACTGAGCATGACTCTTTTAAGAGCAATCAATATAAATAT